>NZ_BAGG01000092.1 GCF_000308695.1 Nocardia takedensis NBRC 100417
CCCCACGAAACCGTCCCCCACGCGGACCGGGCGGCCGGGACTGTCGAGCACGGCCCCGGTGTTCTCCGGGCTCCACTGCTTCATCGCGGTGACGTCGGCGACGGCGTCGTAGGCGGTGTTCGGGTCGACGGCGATCACGACGCTGTCGGAGACCTGCATGCTTCGAGCCATGCGCGCGACTCTACGCACGGGCGATGACGTGGCGGCCTCAGGTCGGGTCCGCGTAGCGCTCGGCGATCCCGGCGGCGCGCTCGCGCAGCGCGGTGCGCAACCACGTGGGCGACAAAGCGTGCGCGTCGGGGGCGACCTGCCAGAGCGCCCATTCGGCGTGGCGCGCGTCCTGAAAGGTGAGTTCCAGCAGCGCGCGGCCGTCGGCGTCGGTGTCTTCGGCGAGTACCGCCAAGGCGGTGTCCACCAGAACCGCGCGTAGCCGCTCGGGTGTCACCACCCGCACGGTGACCTGGTCACCGCCGGTGCGGAACCGGGCGCCGCGCTCCCGCCAGGCGTGGTCCAGGTCGACGTGGTCCGGGCGGTCGGCGGGTTCGGCGAGGACCTCGGCGGCCGAGATCCGCGACAGCCGGTAGGTGCGGTCCGCGCCGGATTCGGTGGCCAGCAGGTAGGTCCGGCCGCGGACGGTCACCAGACCGATCGGGTCGACCGTGCGCCACCGGGGCTCCTGCTCGATCGCCGCGTAGCGCAGACGCAGGCGGTGCCCGGTCAGCACCGCCCGCCGGACCTCGGCGGCGACGGGGTCGGGCGTCTCCTCCTCGGCCGTCGACCGGCGCTCCAGCAGATCGGTGTCGGGCTCCACGAGCAGCCGCCGGGCCGCCTCGCCCGCGGTGGCCCGGTAGCTCTCGGGCAGGGCGTCGACCACTTTGAGCATGGCCGAGGCCAGCGCCGAACCGAGGCCGAACACCTCGACGCCGCGCCGTGATCCGGCGACGAGCAGGGCGAGTGCTTCGTCGCGGTGCAGGCCGGTCAGTTCGGTCCGAAAACCGGGCAGCAGGGTGAATCCGCCGTGGCGGCCGCGTTCGGCGTACACGGGAACGCCCGCCGCGGACAGGGCTTCGATATCGCGCAGCACCGTGCGGGTGGAGACCTCGAGTTCGCGGGCGAGCGCGTCCGCCGTGAGCCTGCCGCGCTGACGCAGCAGCAGCACCAGGGAGACCAACCGGTCGGCGCGCATGCCGGAAATCTACTCGGAATACCCGACAGGGGGTGTCGTGATTCGGCGGCAGGCTCGGGGCCGTACCGAAGACCGAACAGAGGAGTGGACGTGACAGTGCGACGCGAGGCCGTGAATCCGGTGACGTGGGCGGCGGAGTGGGGATTCAACCAGGGCGAGGTGGTGTCCGGGCACACCCGCACGCTGTACTGCTCGGGCCAGACCGCGACCGACGCCCAGGGTCGGCCCCGACACGAGGGCGACATGGCCGCGCAGTTGGCGGCGAGCGCCGACAATCTCGCGGCGGTACTCGCCGGGGCGGGGATGTCGTGGGCGAACCTGGTCCGGCTCACCGTCTACACCACCGACGTCGACGGACTGCTGCCGCGCTACGGCGTGCTGGCCGGGCGACTGGGCGCGGCCGGGGTCGCCCCCGCGACCACGATGCTCGGCGTGACCCGGTTGGCGATTCCCGGACTGCTGGTCGAACTCGAGGGCACCGCCGTGGCGTGAGCGCTCGCGCCCCGGTTCGTCCGCCGCCCGCGCGGGGCATACCCTCGATCCGTATGGTCCGCGTCGGAGAGGGGTGCCGGTGACTGCCGCCGCGGTTCGACTGACCGGCGTGACCCACGCCTACCCGGACGGCACGCCCGCGCTGCACGGGATCGATCTGCATATCGCGGCGGGCGAACGGGTGGCGGTGCTGGGGCGCAACGGCGCGGGCAAGTCGACCTTGATGCTGCACCTCAACGGCGTGCTGATCGCGAGTTCGGGGACGGTCGAGATCGGTGAGACGCCGATCGCCCGTGACACGCTGCGCGAGATCCGGCGGCGGGTCGGGGTGGTGTTCCAGAACCCCGACGATCAGTTGTTCATGCCGACCGTCGCCGAGGACGTGGCCTTCGGCCCCGCGAATTTCGGGGTGCGGGGCGACCGCTTGACCGAGGACGTCCGCGCGGCGCTGGCCGCGGTGGGAATGACCGATCGCGCGGACCGGTCACCGCTGCGGTTGTCCTCGGGCGAGCGGCGGCGCGCCGCGCTCGCGGGCGTGTTGGCCTGTCGGCCCGAGGTTCTCGTACTGGACGAGCCATCGGCGGATCTGGACCCGGCGGCGCGGGGCGAGCTCGCGCGGATCCTGGCCGCGCTGCCGACGACGCTGATCATGGTGACCCACGATCTGCCCTACGCCGGGCGGATCTGCGAGCGGGCGGTGGTGCTCGACGGCGGCCGGATCGTCGCCGACGGACCGATGGCGACGATCCTCGCCGACGAGGCGACGCTGGCCGCGCACGGCCTGAGCTGAAGGCATAACGACCGGTTCGTCCAGGACTTCCGGCCCTGTCGGCCCGGCCCCCGGCGGTGATGCCATGGAACCGTCGTCTCCGTGTCTCCGGAAGAGGTGGTCATCGATGGGACTGTCCGAGCAGGGCGCGGCGTCGTGATCGAGGATCTGACGCAAGCGGGCCGCACGGTGCGGACGCTGGATCGCGCGGAGTCGCTGCGACTGCTGGCGAGCGTCCCGGTGGGGCGGGTCGTGTTCACCCGCAACGCCTTACCGGCGATCCGGCCGGTCAACCATCTGGTCGAGGACGGGATGGTGATCCTGCGCACGCGGTTGGCCGCGCAGTTGTCGCAGGCGGTGCGCGCGGATTCGGCGATGGTCGTGGCCTACGAGGCCGACGAGATCGACCCGGCGTGGCGGACCGGTTGGTCGGTGGTGGTGACCGGAATGGCCCGGCCGGTACGCGATCCCGCGCGAGTGGCCCGCTACGAAGTGCTGTTGCGGTCGTGGGTGGACCGGGTGATGGACACCGTAGTCGAGATCGAACCCACGATCGTCACGGGGGTCCGCCTGGTCGATCCGGCGGAGTCCGCGCCCGAGTGATGTTCAGCCGGGTTGACGGCGCGTCCCGGGCGCGGCGACCGCCCGAGCGGCGTCCGACCAGGGGCCGACCGAGCTGATTGCGCAATTCTGCAATTGCGTACCTTCCGGAATTCTTCATCTTTCCGTGCCCTCCGGACCGCGCGCGTGGGTAGCGTCGGGCCGAACCGGAACGGACGGTGCGAGAGAGGAAACACAGTGGCGGACATGGAAGTTGCCCTCAAGGACATGATGATGCTCGACGGCGCGGTCGCCGCCGCGGTCGTCGACTACGGCAGCGGCATGCCGCTGGGCACCCTGGGCGGGTCCAAGGATTTCGACATCGAGATCGCCGCGGCGGGCAACACCGAACTGGTGCGCGCCAAGATGCGCACGATCGAACAACTCGGCCTCCAGGAGGAGATCGACGACGTGCTGATCACCCTGGGCAGCCAGTACCACCTGATCCGCCCGACCCGCGGCCGCAAGACGCGCGGACTGTTCCTGTATCTCGCGCTGGACCGCTCGCGCGGCAACCTGGCGCTGGCCCGGCGACGACTGGAGAACATCGAAGCCGAGATCGAGGTCTGAGCGCCGGGGCGGGCGGGTCCAGAATCGGGCGATTCGGAGCCCGCGATCCCGGCGCGGCGGTACTCTCCAGCGACGGCGCTCCCCCGGCGGGCGCGCCGCCCCCGCGAGGCCGCAGCGCGCGCTCGCCGTCGGAAAAGTGTTCGGTCGCAGAGAAGTTCGGGCTTGGAGGTGCATCGTGGGCGGGGCGCGGCTTCCGCTGTACCGGATGAAGGCCGAATTCTTCAAGACACTCGGCCATCCGGTGCGCATCCGGGTCCTGGAACTGCTCAGCGAGCGCGACCACGCGGTCTCGGAGATGTTGCCCGAGGTCGGGATCGAACCGGCGAACCTGTCCCAGCAGTTGGCGATCCTGCGCCGCACCGGCCTGGTCACCGCGCGGCGCGAGGGTCTGTCGGTGACCTACGCGCTGACTTCGCCGGAGGTCGCCGAACTGCTGCGGGTCGCCCGGGCCATTCTGACCACGGTGGTCACCGGCCAGGCCGAACTGCTCGACGACGCTGGCCTGATCCAGGACGGCCCTGTCTGATCTGTCCGTTTTCGCGACGCGCCGAAACACCGTAGACTCCGTAACGGTGGGCGCGCCGACCCCCACCCGCGCGGCCGTCCGGCCGTCGACACACCGGACGGAGGCGGGTGAGATGCACCGCGACACCACGATTGGACAGGCGTTCGCCCGGCGGTCACCAACCGTCACCACTCGACTACCCCGCCGGTAGAGCCAACCGCGTGCCACGAGCACGGATCAGCGCAGGGCGAGGGGAATGGGGAACGGTGATCGATTTCGGCAATCTGGTGCCGCTGCTCGTCGCGCGCGGGACACCGCTGACCGACGACGACCCGCGTATGGAACAGGTGCGCGCCGCCGTCGGCGCGGACGCCCCGTGGCGTGAGGTCGGCCGGTTGCGGGCCCCGCGCGGCTATGTCGGCGAGACGTCCGGAGCCGAATGCCGCGGCGTGGGGGCCTGGGCCCTGGCACCCGACAGCGTGAGCCCGCCGGTGACGGTGCTGGTCCGCTACACCCACGGCCCCGAGCAACTGGCCCGCCTCGAGGAACTCGTCGCCGAATTCCGCCGCGAGGGCGTCGATGTCGAGGACGGCAGGCCGGTCGAGACACTCGTGGGCCGCGGTGACCGGGTCGAAGTGCTGGCGGCCTACACGGACTACGCCGACGACGCCGCGGCCGTCCACGACGCGCGGCGCATCGCCCTGGGCTCGGCTCTGGAACGCGGCGCGATCACCCGCGCCTGCGGATGGGGCGAGGACTGCGTGGTCACCACGCGCGGCCTGGACTGGACGATCTTCCGCACCCGCCCCGACGGCCGGGTCGACGTGCGCGTCACCCAGGGGGCGATGGACGGCATCGCCACCCACGCCCGCACCGCGATGGACATGGCGCAGGCGCTGGGGCCGGGGATCGCCCAGGCGTGGCTGTACCGCGAGGCCGCCGACGCGCTGGCCTGCCAGTCCGCGTTCCAACTGGAACGCGAACTGCGCACCGCCTACGACGGCGTCGCCCCGGAGTACTCCATCTCCGAACTCGCGCGTCGACTGCACACCGACCGCGCGAATCTCTCGCGCCGCATCAGCAAGGCCAAGCTGCGCTCGACCGCCTGAAACCCGCTTCGACTCAGTAGATCTCGACGTGCAGCGTGTAGGTGGCGTTGCCGCGGGTCGGGCAGACCATCACCCGGTAACGCCCGTCGGCGGGCAGCCGGACCTGGGTCCAGGTCTCCTCGACGACCAGCACGCGACCGTCGGGATCGAGGATGCTGAAATTCGCGTTGTCCTCGAGCGCGACGATGCCGGTGCCGAGCAACTGCCCGGCGCGAGCCTCGAAGAAGAAGCTGTCGGCGTCACCGCGCACCACCGCGCCCGTCAACGTGGCCTCACTGGTCCCCGGCGCGAAATGCACATCGGCGAGCACCCCCGCGGCGGCCGAACCCGCACCCGCGAAAGCGAGCGACGCGGTCGCGGCGAGCGCGGTGAAGGCCAGGGCGGCGGTGCGGACGGGACGGAGAGTGCTGAGCGCCATGATCGGAATCCTGTCGTCGGAGGAGGTGACGACAGAAGTCTCGACCGCGCCGCTTGTCGTCCGCTGAAAACACGGTTAACGACCGGATCCACCCGCATCCTGGTGATTCCGATCGTGAAATCCGCGAGCATGGTGGAGACCGCACGCCTGTGCCCACCGCGTCGTTGTGGCACCTATCGTGCGCCCGGGCCGGTTCGGGTGATCAGCGGGTGAAGGCCGCTCGTAGGGCGGCGCATTGGGCGGCGAAGAAGTGCCGAGAGACGTTCGCGCGCGGGGCGACCGCGTCGAATCCGTGGAACGCGCCGGGCACTTCGAGGACCGCGCAGTCGACGCCCGCGGCGCGCAGGGCGCGGGCGTAGGTCAGGTCTTCGGCGTGGAACAGGTCGTGTGTGCCGACACCGATCCAGGCCGGCGCGAGGCCGGTCAGATCGTCGCGGCGGGCGGGGACCGCGGTCGCGGCGTCGGCGGTTCCCAGATAGGAGCGCCAGCCGAAACGGTTCGAAGCAGGACCCCACAACCGATGATCGGCACGGTCGCGACGCGCGATTCCGCGACGCCACCGATTCGGCGCGCCCGGTCCCGGCGCAGGGCACGGCCGCGCGCCGGTGCGGTCGTCGAGCATCGGGTAGGCCAGCAGTTGCAGCACGAGCGGGATGCCGTGGTCGCGGGCCGTGATCGCCAGCGCGGCGGCCAGTCCCGCGCCCGCGCTGGCCCCGCCGATCGCCACCCGTGTCGGGTCGACATCGGCGGCGGCGGTCAGTGCGCGCAGCGCCGTGTGGCAGTCCTCGAGCGGGATCGGGTAGGGGTGTTCGGGGGCCAGTCGGTAGTCGACGGCGGCCACGGTGATTCCGAGGACCCGGGCGAAGCGGCGGCACAGCGCGTCGTCCTGGCTCGCGGAGCCGATCACGTAGCCGCCGCCGTGGATCCACAGCAGCGCCGGTGTCGCGGCGGCGGTCGAGGGCCGGTGCACGCGCATGGTGACGTGCGCGTCGACCCGGATCACCTCGACCGCGCGGAAACCGTCGGTCCACCGGGTCAGCGCGCGGATCAGTGGCAGGGTGCGCGGCGTGATCGGTTCGCGGGGCAGCAGTGCCGCGTGCACCCGGAGGTCGGGGTGCGCGCGGCTGCCCCGCCGGACCAGCGCGAGCGCGCCGAGCACGGTGACCCCCACCGCGACGCGCCCTCGCACAAGAGCCGACCTGCTCATATTCGTTCTCCCTCGCGGCCCCGCGGGGACCCTCTCCCGATCGGCGGGACTTGCCCGCCTCCCTACACCGTAGTACTGTCCAGACAGTTGTCCAGATCAGGTTTCGGACAGGCATGCCTGAAAGGTTGCAGAAATGACGTTGGTCAAACCGCGACAAGTTTCCGGGGGCGAGCACGAACACGGGCACCTCGAGGAATTCCGCACCGACCCCATCGCCCTCATGCGCCGGGTGCGCGCGGAATGCGGCGACGTCGGCTCGTTCCGCCTGGCGGACAAGGACGTGATCCTGCTCTCGGGCGCGGAAGCCAACGAATTCTTCTTCCGGGCCGGCGACGACGACCTCGACCAGGCCGCCGCCTACCCGTTCATGAAGCCGATCTTCGGTGAAGGCGTCGTCTTCGACGCCAGCCCCGAACGCCGCAAGGAGATGCTGCACAATCAGGCGCTGCGCGGCGAACACATGCGCGGCCACGCCGAGACCATCGCGCGCGAGGTCGACCAGATGCTGGCGCGCTGGAACGACGAGGGCGAGATCGACCTGCTCGAATTCTTCGCCGAGTTGACCATCTACACCTCCTCGGCCTGCCTGATCGGCACCAAGTTCCGCGAGGAACTCGACGAACGCTTCGCCCACCTCTACCACGAACTCGAGCGCGGCACCGACGCCTACTGCTACGTCGACCCCTACGCCGACATCGAGAGCTTCCGCATCCGCGACGAATCGCGCGCGAAACTGGTCGAGTTGGTCCAGGAGATCATGAACGGCCGCATCGCGAATCCGCCGAAGGGCAAGGAGGATCGCGACATGCTCGACGTGCTCGTCTCCATCCCGGACGAGCAGGGCAATCCGCGCTTCAGCGCCAGCGAGATCACCGGCATCTTCATCTCGATGATGTTCGCGGGCCACCACACCACCTCCGGCACCGCCGCCTGGACGGTGATCGAACTGCTGCGTCACCCCGACGTGCTCGCCGAGGTCGTCGCCGAACTGGACGAACTGTTCACCGACGGTGCCACCGTGAGCCACCACGCGATGCGCCAGATCCCGCGCCTCGAGGCCGCGCTCAAGGAGACGCTGCGACTGCATCCGCCGCTGATCATCCTGATGCGGGTCGCCCAGGGCGATTTCGAGGTGGTCGGCCACAGCATCTCCCCCGGCGACCTGGTCGCCACCACCCCGGCGGTGTCCAACCGACTGCCCGAGGATTTCCCCGAGCCGGACTCCTTCGATCCGGGCCGCTACATCGATCCCAACCAGGAAGACCTGGTCAACCGCTGGACCTGGATCCCCTTCGGCGCGGGGCGGCACCGTTGCGTCGGCGCGCCCTTCGCGCTCATGCAGCTCAAGGCGATCTTCTCGATCCTGCTGCGGGACTGGGAATTCGAGCTGGCCCAGCCTTCGGACACCTACCGCAACGACCACTCCAAGATGGTCGTGCAGTTGCAGCAGCCCTGCACGATCCGCTACCGGCGGCGCACTTCCTGATCCGCGCTCGCACCAGCCGACACCCGAGCCGCCCCGCTTCACAGGCGGGGCGGCTTTCGTCCGTGCCGACACGAACCCGCGCGCCATCTCGCAGCACAAGCCGAGGGCAACTCCACACCTTTGCGAACTCCGCGCCGCACGAAGGCCGCGCCGTCACGAATTCCGAACCGAGGTCCGTGCCGCCGAATGTCTCGGCGGCACGGACGACTTCAGCTCCCGACGAGGTGGTCCGGTTCCCGGCTCGCGGCGTGCTCCTTGGCCCAGCGGTAGTCGGGTTTGCCCGACGGGGTCCTGCTGACCGTGTCGACCACCCAGATCCGGCGCGGCAGTTTGTATCCCGCCAAGTGCGCGCGCACGTGCGCGGTCAGCGCGGGGAAGTCCACCGAGGTCGCGGACGCCGACACCACCGCGGCCACCGCGTGACCCCACCGATCGTCGGGCACGCCGATCACGACCACGTCGTAGATGTCGGCGTGCGCTTTGACGACCGCCTCCACCTCTTCGGCGAACACCTTCTCCCCGCCGGTGTTGATGACCATGTTGCCGCGCCCGATGAGGGTGATGGCGCCGTCGCCCTCGGCGCGCGCCCGGTCGTCGGTGATAACCATCCGGGTGCCGTCGACGGTGCGGAACAGCTTCTCGGTCTTGACCGGATCCTTGTAGTAGCCGATCGGCACCGAACCGGTCTTGGCCAGCCAGCCCTCGGTCCCCGCGGCGACCGGCCTGCCCTCGTCGTCGACCACGACCGCGCCGCGCCCGATCCGCACCCGCGGACCGCGCGCGGGGTCGTCGCTCTTCTCGGCGAAACCGATACCGCCGAAACCGGTTTCGGAGGAGCCGATGGAATCGGAGACGATCGCGTGCGGGAACAGTTCCAGCAGGTGGTTCTTCACCGGTTGGGACAGCAGTGCGGCACCAGAGGCCAACGCGACCAGACAGGTGGCGTCGACGGGGCGGTCGCGGTAGGCGTCCAGCAGTGGGCGCGCCATCGCGTCACCGGTGATGACCAGCACCTGCGGCCGTTCGGCGGCCACGGTCCGCCACACCGCCTCGGCGTCGAAGCGCGACAGGAAGATCACCGCGTTGCCGGTCCACAGCGCGGTGAAGGTGGGCATCATCGCCGAGGCGTGGATCAGCGGGGGCAGGATCAGCCAGGTCGCGGGGTCGGACTGCGCGCCCACCCGCGACTGCTGGAACTCGTCGGCGACGGGTTCGTTGGTGTAGAAGTCGATGCCGCCGCCCAGCACCCGCCACATGTCCTCCTGCCGCCACATCACGCCTTTGGGCAGGCCGGTGGTGCCGCCGGTGTACATCATGAACAGGTCGTCGGCGTCGCGGTCGATCGCCGGACGCGTGGACGCGGCCTGCGCCAACGCCTGTTCGTAAGGGGTGGCGCCGCTGTCGATCTCGCCGGAGGACTGGTCGTCCTCGACGACGAGCACGTGGCGCAGTCGCGGGGTGAGCGGCAGGACCTTCTCGACCACGGGGGCGTAGGCGCGGTGGTGGACCAGGATCTCGAGGTCGGCGTTGTCGTAGAGGTAGCGCAACTCCTCCGGCCCGTACCGGAAGTTGACGTTGACCGGGACGGCGCGGATCTTGAACGCGGCGATGAGCACTTCCATCGTCTCGATCGCGTTGTGCATCTGGAACCCGATGTGGGCGCCGCGGCCCGCGCCGCGCGCCAGCAGGTGGTGCGCCAACCGATTGGCCCGTTCGTCGAGTTCGCGGTAGGTGATCCGGCGGTCGCCCTGGATCAGCGCGACGCGCTCGGGCATCGCGTCGACGGAGTGCTCGAACAGGTCGGCGAAGGTGTTCGACATGGGCCTTCTTTTCTTCGACGTGGTGCCAGGCCATCACCGTGACACAGAACTGGAACATGTTCCAGACATCATTCCAGACATATGCTCGCTCGGGTGAACGATTTCCGAACCGCTTGTGCCCCACCCGTCATCCAGGGTGTGAACTGCGACATTTCGGCGCGGACGGATTTGCTCGCATACGCGGACGCACCGTAATTTGGACATGTGTCCGCTCACTTATCCGCCACTGTCGAGTCGACGCGGCGTCGCCTGAACCCCAAACAGGCCGAAACCGTCGACCGACTAACCCGCGCCGCGGTGGACATCCTGCGCCGCGAAGGCTTCGACGGACTCACCATGCGCATGGTCGCCACCGCCGCGGGCGTCGGCACCGCGACCGCCTACACCTACTTCTCCTCCAAGGACCACCTCATCGCCGAGGTGATGTGGCGACGACTCGCGAGCGCCACGCCCCCCGAACACGATCCCGATCTGGACACCGCGGGCCGGGCGGTGGCGGCCCTGCGCGCCATCACCTTCCTGCTCGGCGACGAACCCGAGATGGCCAAAGCCGTCACCAGCGCGCTGCTCGGCAGCGATCCCGACGTCGCCCACCTGCGCGTGCGCATCGGCCTGGAGATCCGCCGCTGGATCGAGGACGCCCTCGGCGCGACCGCCTCCCCCGATCTGGCCGAAGCCCTCGAACTGCTCTACTCCGGCGCGCTGCTGCGCGCGGGCATGGGTTACGCCTCCTTCCTGGAGACCGCCGACCGCATCGAGAAGACCGCGCAGTTGCTCATGCGCGGCGAGGCGTGATCCGCGAGCGATAGGCACGCCCGGGGACGCCCGTCCGTCCCCGATACGACTGGCCGCGAACGCGCACCGGCCCCGCTGTCACGCGCGCGGGCGCGATCGCCCCTCGGTAGCTCCAATAGGTGACGGCCGTCATCGCACCTGGCCGCCGGTTTCGCGTCGCCACCTGGCCGCACGATCATCAGCATCTTTTCGGCAAATTCTCTGAAACCATTTCCTAGACCAGTGTCCAGACATATGATCGACACCTGTCCGGGCGGTGTTCGCCCGGCAGGCCCGCGACGGGGACGGCGGGCTCGACCGCGCAGCCCGCGGCCTGGAGCGCGACGGCCCCGACATGGATACCGCCCGAGAGGCAGCACTGGTGGATTCGAGACGCCCGACCGCGAACACGCGCCGACTCGCGGCATTCTGGAACGCCTTCGGGCTGAAGGTCGCGGGCCTCGCGCTGGTGCTGGTGATCGCGGCCGTGGTGACCGTGTCCCTGGCGATGTTCGCCGGTGGCTTCCAGTCCTCGGTCGCACTCACCGTGGACGCGCCGCGCAGCGGCCTGGTGCTCGACACCGACGCCAAAGTGCGCGTGCGCGGTGTCGAGATCGGACACGTCGCGGCCATCGAACACCGCGGCGACCGCGCGATACTGCACCTCGAGATCGCCCCGGAGCAACTGCGCCTGGTACCCGCCGACGCGCTCGTCGACATCCGGTCGACCACGATCTTCGGGGCCAAGTACGTCAACTTCGTCGCCCCGCCGGGTTCGACGGGCACGCCGATGCGGGCGGGCACCACCATCCGGGCCGAAGCGGTGACCGTCGAGATCAACACGGTGTTCGAGCAATTGGCCGCGATCCTGGCGAAGGTCGAACCCGCCCATCTCAACGCCACGCTCGAAGCCCTCGGCACCGCCTTGGACGGACGCGGGCAGCGACTCGGTGAACTGCTCGCCGGCGGCGATGCCTATCTGCGCCAGCTGAATCCGAGTCTGCCCGCACTGCGCCGCGACGCCGTCGCGGTGAACCAGGTCGGCGGGATCTACGCCGACACCGCCGACGACCTGCTGCGCACCCTCGACAACGCGACGGTCACCTCGGGCACCCTCGCGCAATCGCAGGGCGACTTGGACGCGATGCTGCTGGGCGTCACCGGGTTGGCGGACACCGGACGGACGGTGTTGGCCGACAACGAAACACGTCTCGCGCAGACGATGAGCCTGTTGCGGCCGACCACCGCGCTGTTGAACGAGTACGCGCCCGCGCTGAACTGCGTCATCAACGGTCTCGGGTCGCTGATGCCGATGGCGGAGTTGCTCTTCGGTGGCGGCCCGAACCCGTGGCTGTCGTTCAACACCAACTTCCTGATGGCGGGCGAGCCGTACAAGTACCCGCGCGATCTGCCGAAGGTCAACGCGACCGGCGGACCGCGCTGCGAGGGTGTATTGGACCGGGTGCCCGGCAGCCACTCGAACTATCTGGTCACCGACACCAACGAAGGGCAGGCGTTCGTGCCGCCCACCAAGCAGATCCTCAACGCGCCCAGCGTCTTCGAGATCCTGATGGGCGGACTGCCCGGGGTGACGTCCCCCTTCTGAACCGAGCCGGGAGGCGCTCCTCGACCCGAGGAGCCGTCCCGCCCGAGCCCGCTACACCGGACCTGTCCGGATCGAGCTGAGCCGCACCGGACGGGGGGCGAGTCGCGCCCAGCCGCACCGCACTGCCTCGAGCGGGCTCAGCCCCGGTCGGCGAGCGGAAGGATCCGGCAGTTGGCCCCCTCACCGACGATCATCTCCGCGAGCCGAACCCGCTGCGGCGGCGTGTATCCCGGCGTGCTGCGCCGCACGTGCTCGCGCAGCACCGCCGATTCGAACGGCGCGAACCGCGCGGGCACGGTCCGCGCCAGCCGCGGCATCGGTTCGGCCGCGCCCTCGGCGAGATCGGGCGGGGGCGGGTCGGGCACCGGTTCGGCGGCGGCGCGGACCACGATCGTGCCGTCCTCGGCGACCCGCGCACGATGCCCGGTGAGGACGACGTGCACGCCGTCGACGGTGCGGAACAGCGTCTCCGAGTGTGTCGCGCCCTTGTAGTACCCCATCGGCACGGCTCCGGTCTGCGCGAGCCATCCTTCGGTCCCGTCGGGCACGGGCCGACCGGCCCGGTCGACGACTATCGCCCCGGTGCCCGGACGTACGCGCAGTTCGCCCGCGGAATCGGCATCGGTCTGCAAGAAGCCGACGTGCCCGAAATCGCCGTCGGAGGAACAGATCCCCTCCGCGATGACCGTCGAGGGGAACAGGGCGGGCAGGTTGTCCGCTCCGGTGCGCGCGCGCAGCGCGGACCCGGAGGCGATGGCGATCAGCGACGACGCGTCGACCGGAACGTCCCGGTACGCGGCGACCAGGGGGTCGATCATGGCGTCCCCCGTGACGACCAGCACCTGCGGTCGGTCGCGGGCGACGGTGCGCCACACCGCGCGGGGGTCGAAGCGCGGGGTGAACATGACCGCGTTGCCGGTCCACAGCGCGGCGAAGGTCGGCAGGACGCCCGCGGCCTCGATCAGCGGCGGCAGCACGAACCAGGTGCTCGGTTCGGTGCGCGCCGCGATCCGCGACTGCTGGAACTCGTCGAGCACCCGTTCGCCCGTGCAGAAGTCGATGCCGCCCCCGAAAGCGCGCCACAGGTCCTCCTGCCGCCACATGACCCCGCGCGGCGCGCCGGTCTCGGTGTAGATCAGGAACAGGTCGTCGCCGGTGCGGTGGACGAAGGGCCGCCACGGTTCGGCGGCCGCCAGTGCCTGCTCGTAGCGGGCGGTGGTCTCCGGGGTCCAGGCGACGGTGAAGCCGTCGTCCACGCAGATCGTGTGTCGCACGCTCCCGCCGCGCGCTCGCGCGGCGCGCACCATCGTGCCGTAGGTGGCGTGATGGATCAGGACCTCCACGTCGGCGTCGGCGTAGCGCTCGGCCAGTTCCTCGACGCCGTGGCGGTAGTCGACGTTGATGGGGACGGCCGCGAGTTTGAAGCAGGCGAGCAGCGTCTCGACGGTCTCGATGCTGTTGTGCATCTGGTAGCCGACGTGGGTGCCGTTGCCGACGCCGAGGGTCGCGAGGTGACGGGCGAAGCGGTTGGCGCGGCTGTCGAGGTCGGCGAAGCTGACCCGGCGACCGTCCTCGATCAGGGCGGTCCGCTCGGGCATGGCGTCGACCGCGTGCTCGAACAGGTCGGCGAAGTTGTAGGCCATGGCGTTTCGTCTCCGAGCGGACCGTCACGAATTCCCGGGAAGTCCGCCGCGGACGCCCACCCCACCGGAAGACACACGCTCGGACATGTGTCTGGACAGTATCACCGTTACAGGTCGCGGACAACGCGAGGCCGCCTTACGGCGCCGAAACGGCGCTTGCGCGGAGTGCTCCGCGAGTCGTATATTCCGAACACCTGTCCAGACAGCATTCAAGACACTGCGTGTGGCGACGAGGCCGACACCGGGCACGACGTGCCCGCGAAAGGGGACCAGCGATGACCGACACACCCGCCGCGGTCGACGACGACGTGCGTCGACGCGGACTGGCGAAGATGTCCGAGGTCTACGGCTGGGAGTTCCAGGACGGTCCCGGCGAGCACTTCGCCGTCACCGCCGACCACCTGTTCGCCGACATCTGGTCGCGCGAGGCGCTGAGCCTGCGCGACCGCCGCCTGCTGCTGCTCGGCGCGCTCACCGCGCAGGGCCTGTTCGACGTGGCCGAGATCCAGATCGGCGCGGCGCTGGGCAACGAGGAACTCGACGAGACCCAGTTGCGCGAGATCGCGCTGTTCCTGTGTCACTACGTCGGGTGGCCCGCGGGCACCAAACTGGACTCGGTCGTCGGCTCGGTCCTCGCGCAGCGGCGCAAGGCCGCCGGAAAGGACGCGCGATGAGCACCCCCTCTCCCCTGCGGCCGCTGTCGGCCGACGAGGTCACCTCGTGGGACAAGTCCGCGGACGTCGTGGTCGCCGGATACGGCATCGCCGGCGTCTGCGCGGCCATCGAGGCGGCGCGCGCCGGGGCCGAGGTGCTGATCCTGGAACGCACCAGCGGGTGGGGCGGCGCGGCGGCCCAGGCCGGCGGATTCATCTACCTCGGCGGCGGCACCCCGTTGCAGAAGGCCCTCGGCTTCGAGGACTCCGCCGAGAACATGGAGAAGTTCCTGCGCGCGGCGCTGGGCCCCGGCGTGGACGAGGCCAAGATCGCCGACTACTGCCGCGGCAGCCTCGAGCACTACGACTGGCTGGTGGCCAACGGCGTCCCGTTCCGCGAGGCGTTCTGGGGCGAACCCGGCTGGGAACCCCCGCACGACGAGGGTCTGATGTACTCCGGTGGCGAGAACGCCGCCCCGTTCAACGAGATCGCCACCCCCGCGCCGCGCGGCCACGTGCCGCGGATGCAGAACAAGCGCACGGGGCAGAAGGGCGGCGGCTACATGCTCATGCAGCCGCTGGCGACCACCGCCGAATCACTCGGCGTCACCGTCGACTACGACACCAGGATCGCGCGGTTGATCGTCGACGGCACGGGCCGCGTGGTCGGTGTGCTGGCCCGCCGCTACGGCGAGGAGATCGCCATCCGCGCCGAACGCGGCGTGATCCTGGCGACCGGCAGTTTCGCCTACCACGACCAGATGATCGAGAGCTACGCCCCGCGCCTGATCGGGCGGCCCGGCGCGGCCATCGAGGAACACGACGGCATCGGCATCCGACTGGCCCAGGGCCTCGGCGCGGAACTCGCGCACATGGACGCCACCGAGGTCGCCTTCTTCGGCGACCCGCAGATGCTCGCGCGCGGCATCCTGGTCAACGGACAGGGCCAGCGCTACGTCACCGAGGACACCTACACCGGGCGCATCGGCCAGATGACGCTGCTGCGCCAGGACAACGTCGCCTACCTGGTCATCGACGAAGCCTCCTACGAGGCGGCGCTGGCCACCGAGACCGCCACGCCGTTCTTCCGCCAGCCGCCCACCTGGGCCGCGGAGACCGTCGCGGAACTCGAATCCGACATGGGCCTGCCCGCGCAGTCGTTGCAGTCCACCGTCGCGGTCTACAACCATCACGCCGAACAGGGCCGAGACCCGTTGTTCGGCAAGAAATCCGAGTGGGTCGCGCCGATCACCGGCCCGGTCGCCGGATTCGACATGCGCGGCTTCACCGCCGGATTCACCCTCGGCGGCCTGCGCACCGACCTCGACTCCCGCGTGCTGCACGTGTCGGGAGAACCGATTCCGGGCCTGTTCGCCGCGGGCCGGTGCACCGCGGGCATCTGCGCGGGCGGCTACGTCAGCGGCGCGTCCCTCGGGGACGGGAGCTTCTACGGCCGCCGGGCCGGAATCTCCGCGGCGAAGAACTGACCGGACCGACAAGACAAGGCACCGCATGAAATTCGGCATCGTCCTGTTCACCAGCGACCGCGGCATCACGCCCGCGGCGGCGGCCCGCGCGGCCGAGGAGACGGGTTTCCACTCCTTCTACGTGCCCGAGCACACCCACATCCCCGTCAAACGGGAGGCCGCCCACCCGCAGACCGGCGACGCGAGCCTGCCCGACGACCGCTACACGCGCACCCTGGACCCGTGGGTGTCGCTGGCCATGGCGGCCGCGGTCACCGAACGGATCGAACTGTCCACCGCGGTCGCGCTGCCGGTCGAGCACGACCCGATCACGCTGGCCAAGACCATCGCCTCGCTGGACCACCTGTCCGGCGGCCGGGTGACGCTGGGGGCCGGATTCGGCTGGAACACCGACGAACTCGGCGACCACGGGGTGCCGCCGAACAAGCGCCGCACCGTCCTGCGCGAATACATCGAGGCCATGCGGGCGCTGTGGGCGCAGGACGAGGCCGAATACCAGGGCGATTTCGTGAAGTTCGGCCCGAGTTGGGCGTGGCCCAAGCCGGTGCGCGGCGACGTGCCGGTGCTCATCGGCGCGGCGGGCACCGAGCGGACCTTCACCTGGATCGCGCGCTCGGGCGACGGGTGGATCACCACGCCGGGCGAGACCGACATCTCCGAACGGCTCGCGCTGCTGCACAAGATCTGGGCCGACGCGGGCCGCGCCGACAAGCCCCGCGTCGTGGTCCTCGACTTCAAGCCCGACGCCGAACGCCTCGTCAAGTGGGCGGGCGAAGGGGTCACCGACGTGCTCTACGGTCTGCCGGACAAGAGCGAGGCGGAGGTGCGCGCCTACCTGGAACGGCTCTCGGGCAAGCTGGCCGCCATCTTCCCCGACGGCAACTGACCCGCCCGCGAAAGCGCCGGAACCCACAGCGGTTCCGGCGCTTTCGACGTGTCGGGGTCAGGACATCAGACGGCGCACGAAACGGTTCCCGAACGCGACCCGCAGGATCGTCTCGATCGTCTTCTCGGTGTCGGCGGTGTAGGGGTACCAGACGTGCTCGGACTTCGTGCGCCACCGGGCCAGCAGGATCGGCTGCGCGTGGGTGAACTTGCGCAGCGCGTCGACGCCGTTGACCTGACCGACCCCGCTGGCCTTGCGCCCGCCGAACGGCGCCTCGGTCACGCCGTAGATGGTGGCGGCGTCGTTGTGCACGACCGACCCCGTGATCAGCCGCTTGCCGATCCGCTCGGCGCGCGCGGGGTCGTTGGTGAACACGCTCGCGCTGAGTCCGTAGGCACTGTCGTTGGCCAGTCGGACGGCCTCGTCCTCGTCGCGGACCCGCATGATTGCCGCGATCGGGCCGAAGGTCTCCTCGGTCATCAGCGGCATCGAGTGATCGACCCCGACCAGCACCGTCGGCTCGAAGAACAGTCCGTCGCCCTTGCCGGGCGAACCGCCCACCGCCGCGACCGCGCCCGCCTGCTTGGCCTGGTCGACGTGGCGGCTGACGATCTCGAGTTGCCGATCGGAGAACAGCGGCCCCATATCCTTGTCCGGCCCGGCGCCGTAGGTCAGCGCGGCCGCCTTCTCGGTGACCAGGCGGACGAATTCGTCGGCGACACTGTCGACCACGTAGATCCGCTCCACGCTCAGACAGACCTGCCCGGTGTTGAACATCGACAGGTAGACCGCGCCCGCGGCGGCGCGTTCGAGATCGGCGTCGGCGCACACGATCATCGCGTCCTTGCCGCCCAGTTCCAAGGTGCAGGGGATCAACCGCCTGCCGCACACCTCGGCGATCCGGCGTCCGGTGGCCACGCTGCCGGTGAAGGCGATCTTGTCCACATCGCCCGCGACCAGCGCCGCGCCGGTCTCGCCGTCGCCGTGCACGACCTGCACGACGTCCTCGGGCACGCCCGCCTCGCGCAGTACGTCCACGGCCCACGCGCCCGAGCGCGGGGTGACCTCGGACGGTTTGAGCACCACGGAGTTGCCCGCGAGCAGCGCCTGGGTGATCGGGTTGAGCGACAGCACGAACGGCGCGTTCCACGGGGTGATCACCCCGACGACGCCGAGTGGTTGGTAGTGCACGGTCAGCCGTTTGACCGGCAGCAGGTAGCCGTGCAGGCGGCGGCGTTCGTCGCGCAGTTGGCGCACGGCGCGCGCGCTCCAATGGTTCAGGAAATCGGCCGAGGACAGGATCTCGATGGTCAGCGCCTCGGCGCGCGGTTTGCCGGTCTCCACGCGCAGCGATTCGACGATCTCGTCCTTGCGCGCGATCAACACCTCGACCGCGCGGCGGATGATCGCGGCGCGCTCGGCGATCGGGCGGGCGGCCCACGCGGGTTGGGCGGCGCGCGCCCTGGCGAGGGCGGCGTCGACGTCGGCCGCGCTGCTCGCCTCCCATTCCCCCAGCGCGGAGCGGTCGACCGGACTGGTCAGCGCCCAGCGCCTGCGTTCCCCCGTTTCGGTCGGCAACGGTTCAACGATCGCCACCGCGACCACCTTTCCGCCCGCCCGCGGGATGACGGCAGCACCGGGCAGACACATATTCGGACATGTGTCTGGACGGTACCACCGGCATTACCCGCCGGACAACGCCGAAACGGGCGCCGTGCGATATCCACGACGCCCGTGCGGCGTTGTCCGTTGCCCCGTCGGCGCCGGCTTTCGCGCCCGTCAGGCGGTAACCATCGCGCCCGTCAGGCAGTGGCCATCGCGCCCGTCAGGCGGTAACCATCGCGCCCGTCAGGCGGTAACCATCGCGCCCGTCAGGCGGTGGCCAACTGCGCCTGCCACATCCAATGCAGCTGCTCGAGGCGCGCCGCGATCTCGATGAACAGGTCCTGGGTGACCGGATCGGCCTTCTCCGTGGACTCGATCCGCTCGCGCAACCGGCCGATCACGGCGGCCAGATTCGCCACGACCGAATCGATGACGTCGGTGTCCTGCTGCCAGCCCGACTCGAAGCCGAGTGCGCCGGATTCCGCGGACACCGTCGCCGCGCGCCCGTCGGGGCTCACGCCGATCGCGGTCGCGCGCTCGGCGGCGGTGTCGGTGAAGTCGCGCGCCGCCACGACCAGTTCGTCCAGGGCGAGGTGGACCGAACGGAAATTGCGGCCCACCACGTTCCAGTGGGCCTGTTTGGCGATCAGGGACAGATCGATCAGGTCCACTACGGTGGCCTGCAACGCCTCGCCCGCGATGCGCTGCTGTTCCGGGTCCAGGGTGCTCGTGATCGGTGTGCTCATAGTGCCCGCCTCTCTTGTCTCGAGCGTCTGTCGCTTCGAGCGTTGACATCGGGCGAACTACCCGGGACCGCCGCACCGAAACCGGTACGGCGGTCCACGTCACAGCGGCGTTCGGGCGCTCAGCGGGTGGCCCCCAGCAGCTTCGCCCGGCGCGCCGCGGACCGCACGGCGGCCGCGACGGCCACCAGCGGCGGCGCCCAGCGCGCCTCCGCGGGCGCGACGCCCCACGCGGGTCCGTCCCCGCCCCCGGACGGTAGCGGGATCACCGCGCCGTCGACGTGCACGATCGCGCCCGCCTCGCGTAGCGCCTCGATCGCCCGACGGGCCTTGCTCGCGCCGGTGACCAGGTGGATCTCCCGGCGCCCCGCGCCGCGGATCTCGAGGACCGGGCCGGTGAGATTGTTGGAGCGCAGGTAGCGCCGGACCCCGGCGGCCAAGGCGTCGGTGAGTTCGATGCCCGCGACCTCGGCATCGGTGACCAGGTGCGGACCCTGCGCGGTGACGGCGACCGTCCACCCGAAACGGGCGTGGTCCCGCGCGGCGGCGGCGACGTCGACGGCTACGGTCGGCGCGGTGACGGTGGTGGCGTACGTCGTCGGCACTGGTCTCTCCCATCCGGTGTCGATCCGGCTCTCGGATCGGCGGCGGCGTCGCCTTCGCGATCGCACGGTCCTATGGAATCCCGGACGGCTAGCAGTTCTCCAACGAAATCCTTACGAACGCCCGGCGGTGCGGGACCGCCCCGGTGTTTGAGTCGCTGACCCGGTGTTATGCCTTCTACGACCCCGCGGCGGCGTAGGCTTCCGACCAGGGACGACGTGGTCGACCCGTCGCCCCCGACCTCCTGAACACCGCGGGTAGAAGGGAGCACAATGTCGAATTTCACCACCGATGACTCCGGGATCCCGGTACCGAGTGACGAACATTCGCTCACCGTCGGGCCCGACGGGCCGATCCTGCTCAACGACGCCTACCTCATCGAGAAGATGGCGGCGTTCAACCGCGAGCGGGTCCCCGAACGTCAACCGCACGCCAAGGGGGGCGGCGCGTTCGGCACCTTCGAGGTGACCGGCGACGTCAGCGCCTACACCAGGGCCGATCTGTTCCAACCGGGCAAGCGGACCGAGATGCTGGCCCGGTTCTCCACCGTCGCCGGCGAGCGCGGCAGCCCGGACACCTGGCGCGATCCGCGCGGGTTCGCCCTGAAGTTCTACACCGAACAGGGCAACTTCGACATGGTCGGCAACAACACACCGGTCTTCTTCGTCCGCGATCCGATGAAGTTCCAGGATTTCATCCGGTCGCAGAAGCGGCGCGCCGACAACAATCTGCGCGACCACGACATGCAGTGGGATTTCTGGACGCTGTCCCCCGAATCCGCGCACCAGGTCACTTGGCTGATGGGCGATCGCGGTATCCCGCGCACGTGGCGGCACATGAACGGCTATTCCAGCCACACCTATCTCTGGTACAACGCCGCGGGCGAGCGTTTCTGGGTGAAATACCATTTCAAGACCGATCAGGGCATCGAATTCCTCACCCAGGACGAGGCCGACAAGCTGGCGGCCTCAGACGCCGATTACCACACCAGGGATCTGTGGGAATCGATCAATCGCGGTGAGCATCCGAGTTGGACGCTGCACATGCAGATCATGCCGTTCGACGACGCGAAGACCTACCGCTACAACCCCTTCGACCTGACCAAGGTGTGGCCGCACGGCGACTACCCGCTGATCGAGGTGGGCAAGATGACGTTGAACCGCAATCCGGCCGACTACCACACCGAGATCGAGCAGGCCGCGTTCGAGCCGAGCAACTCGGTGCCCGGCACCGGACCCAGTCCGGACAAGATGCTGCTGGGCCGGTGGTTCTCCTACCCGGACGCGCACCGCTACCGGATCGGCGTCAACTACAAAGAGCTGCCGGTCAATTCGCCGCACGCCACCACCGCCCGCTCCTACTCCAAGGACGGGCAGATGCGCCATCACAATCCGGGCGACCCGGTCTACGTGCCCAATTCCAAGGGCGGCCCGCACGCCGACCCGGCGGTGTCGGGTCCGCCGGTGGGCTGGCACACCGACGGCGAGATGGTGCGGCAGGCCTACACTCCGCGCGCCGATGACGACGACTGGGGTCAGGCGGGCACGATGGTGCGCGACGTCCTCGACGACGCGGCGCGGGAACGGTTGGTGGACAACATCGTCGGCCACCTGCTCGACGGGGTGACCGAACCGGTGCTCGAGCGCGCCTTCGAGTACTGGCGCAACGTCGACAAGAACCTCGGCGACCGCGTGGAATCCGGGGTGCGCGCGGGACAGAAGTAGGGCCCGCGCGACAACAGTCCGCACACGACGCGACCGCCCGGAACACGGCTCCGGGCGGTCGTTCTCGTCAGGACCAGGCCCGTGACCGCGCCGCGTTCATCACATTCGGGCAAGGTCCCCCGTCGCGCCCGCGCGCCTCAGCACAGCGTGCGTTCGTCGGCGGGGGTCCCCGCGCGCGGCACCGGGGTGAACGCCTCGGCGGGATGGTGGTGCAGCATGCGGGCGAACTCCTTGGTCGTCCCGGGCCACGGATTGACCACGCGTCCGTTGGCGTGTTTGAACCAACTGTCCACCGGTCCGGTCCAGATCGTCTTGGACAGCGCCCGCCGCAGCCACCGCTGGTACTGGGCCATCGCCACCGGCCCCACCTCGATCGCCGCGCCGTCGAGTTGTTCGCGCCAGCGCAGACATTCGACGATGTAGTCGATCTGGTACTGCTTCATGGTCGGGTTGCTGCCCGCGGGGGTGAAGGAGTTCGGTCCGGCGATGAGGAAGGCGTTGGGATAGCCCGGCACCGCGAGCCCCATGTACGCCTCGGCCCCGTCGCGCCACTGTTCGTCCAGCATTCGTCCGCCGCGCCCGCGCACCGTGAGCGGCACCATGAACTCGGTCGCGCGAAAACCGGTGGCGTAGATCAGGACATCGGCGTGCCGGTGCGCGCCGTCGACGGTTTCCACCCCGTCCGAGACGATGCGGTGGATGGGATCGGTCACCAGCGTGACGTTGTGCCGGGCCAGCGTCGGGTAGTAGCGGCTGTCGAAGATGATGCGTTTGCCGCCGATCGGATAGTCCGGGGTGACCGCCGCGCGCAGGCGTCGGTCGGCCACCCGGCGGTGCAGGTAGGCGCGGGCGAACCACTGCGCGGGTCGCGCCGACCAACCCCGGTGCATGATCGGCGCGAGCACGGCGTCCGCACCGTGATGCAAGGCCGTGCGATACATCCGGTGCGCCCCCGGCACCTGCAACGCCAGCCGCGACAGCGGGCCGAATTCGCGAGCGGGCTTGGGCAGCAGCCACTGTGGCGTGCGCTGGTAGAGGTGCACCCGACGGGCGATGCCCGCGATCTCCGGCAGGATCTGCGCGGCACTGGATCCGGTGCCGATGATGGCGATCTCGCGCCCGCGCAGATCGTGGTGGTGATCCCAGCGCGCGGTGTGGAAGGCCGGTCCGGCGAAGTCCGCGTGACCGGGGATGTCCGGCACGTAGGGCCGGTGCAGTTGGCCCAGGGCGAAGATCACCACCTGCGCCCGGATGTGTTGTCCGTCGGCGGTTTCCAGGTCCCAGTCGCCGTGTTCTTCGCGGTAGGTCGCGGCGGTCAGGGTCGTGTTCAGGCGTAGGTGCGGGGTGAGGCCGTACTCCTCGGTGACGCCGACCAGGTAGTCCAGGATCTGTTCCTGTCCCGGATAGCGCCTGCGCGCACTGCGATACGGCGCGAAGGAGAAGGAATACAGGTGTGAGGGCACATCGCAGTCGCAGCCGGGGTAGGTGTTCTCGCGCCACACGCCGCCGACCCGATCGCCCTTCTCCAGAATGACGAAGTCGTCGTAGCCGGCCTGTTTGAGCGCCACGCCCATGCCGATTCCACCGAATCCCGCACCGATGACCGCCACTTTCCGATCCAGCACCACCTCTGTGACCAAGCCTCTCTGTTTCAGTCAACATTCAGCAATCACTATTCGCGTGGCACGGGTCGTCGGATTGTTCGACAACTGTCGCGATATGGACACGGACAGTTGTTCAATCGATTCCGAGTGTTGTTTCGCCTCAGGAACCTTCGTGCGCACGGCCGAGGGTCGCGGGGGAATTTCCCGGAGAATTCTCATCTTTGGCGTTTCAGCTGATTTTCAGCTACCGAATTCCGCGCAAACCATCCCCGTCGGGGACGCTCGCCCCCTTACCAGACCGGGCGTCCGGATGTGAACCCGTGATTCGGTCACAAAAACCCTCGCCACATCGGCACCTGATGCACTATGTTAATGACTGTTCTTGTGTTTTCTGGACGACGTCGTTCGGGAAGCGGGGTCATGGCGCGTCCGTGACGCGCCGATTCCCCGATGTCGGGATGGGTGTGGTCGCATGCGTATGTCAGCCCCGATCACCGCGTCGGCACTGCTGGCGGCCGGTGTCGTCATGTCCGGGTCGGCGGCCGAATCAGCCACGCCCGCCCCCGAGGGCACCTCGGAGACCCTGTTGGCCGCGGCCGACGCCGCCGCCGGCCCCGACGGCTCGGTCGGTTTGCTTCCGGTCGTTCCCGGCACCGCCCGCAGCCTGCACGCCGTCACCCCCACCGCCGACGGACCGCTGCCCGCGGGCACCGCGCCCGCGCTGCGCGAGATCGCCCTGCCCGATTCCGCCGGGGCACTGGGCATTCCCGAGATCTCCCTGGCCGCCTACCGCAACGCCGAACTCGCCCTGGAATCGGCGATGCCGAACTGCGGGCTGCACTGGAACCTGCTGGCGGGCATCGGACGCATCGAATCCGGCCACGCCTTCGGCGGACGCACCGACGCCGGGGGCACCACCGTCACCCCCATTCTCGGTCCGTCCCTGGACGGCACCCTGCCCGGCAACGAAGTCATCCCGGCGGCAGGCGGCGGCTACGTGCGCGCCGTCGGGCCCATGCAGTTCCTGCCCGGCACCTGGTCGCGCTACTCCGCCGACGGCAACGGCGACGGAATCGCCGACCCGCACAACGTCTTCGACGCCGCGCTCGGCGCGGGCAAATACCTGTGCGCCGACGGCCTCGACCTGCGCGACCCCGCCCAGGAACTGCGCGCGGTCCTGCGCTACAACAACTCGATGGCCTACGCCGCCGACGTGCTGAGCTGGTCGGCGGCCTATCGCGACGGCGGCACCCCCAGCCGGGTCCCCGTCTCCCCGCAGCTCATACCGCCCGGCACGGCCACCCCCCGCGCGAGTGTGGCCCCGCAACTGCTCGCCGCGGGCCCCACCGCGCCCGGCGGGGCCATCCCGCTGCAACCGATGGTCGAAGCCAGTGCGCCGCAACGGGAGACCCCGCCCCTGGTCACCATGCCCGGACTCACCCTGGAATGCGGCGTGCTGTGCCAACCGGTGCTCTCCGAACCCGAACCCGAACCCGAACCGGCGCCGCAACGTCCGCTGCAGCAGCCCTTCCGGCTCGAAGCGCCCGAACCCGCACCGCAACCGGCGCCCGTCGAACCGCCGCCGCCCACCCATCAGCCCAGCATCACCCTGCCGATGGGCATCGTGATCCCGCTGCCCATGCCGCAGACCTGACCGAGACGCCCGATTAGGGGCCGAATCGCATCGCGAGGTGCGAGGATTGCCGACATGGCAGGCAAGCGCACCGTTCTCACCGCCGGATTGCGCCGACTGGCCGCCTTGCTGTTCGAGATGCGTGAAGGCGTGAATCTGAGCAAGGAGGAGGTCAGCGGGAGAACCGGCATCAACGTCACGACGCTGTACCGCATCGAGGCGGCCCAGGCCCGCCCGCAGCGGCGCACCCTGATGACCTTGCTCGAGCTCTACGACATCGAGCCCGATCGCCGAAAATACGCGCTGGATCTGCTCTCCGACGCCCAGAAACCCGGCATGTCGCGGCCATACGAGGCCAACCTGACCGAGGTCTACTCGGCGTACATCAATTTCGAGTCCGAGGCGCTCTCGGCCCGTCACTACCAGACCTCCTACATCCCCGGCCTGCTCCAGACCCCGCAGTACGCGGGCGCGGTCATCGACACCTCGATGCCGAAGGTGGAGGCCGCGGTCACCGAGAGCCGGGTCTCGGCGCGCATGAACCGCGCCACCGTGCTCACCAAGGACGAACCGCTGGAACTGTGGGTGGTGCTCGACGAAGCCGCGATCACCCGCGTCGTCGGCGGCACCGAGGTCATGTACGGCCAACTCCAGAAACTCGTCGAACAGAGCAAGCAGAAGAACGTCATCCTCCAGATCCTCCCGTTCGACGCGGGCGCCCACCCCGGTATGGCGGGCTCGTTCACCCTCCTGGATTTCCCGGAACCCAACGATCCCGAACTGGTCTACGTCGAGGGCATCGCCGGTGACGAATTGATCGAGGGCCACATCGAGATCCGCCGCTTCGGGGTGATCTTCGACCAACTGCGCGCCATGGCGCTGAGTCCGCGCGATTCGATCACCCGGATCCAGCGCGTCGCGGACCAGTTGCTCGACGACCGCCGCTGAGTCGGCGCGGCGTTTCCGGCGACACGGCCGAGCGCGCCACCGGAATCGCCGCGCCCCACCGGGCGGGTCACGACACGGCCGCCGGACGACTATTCCGGTGCGGGACGGGGTATTACCCTTACCCGTTCCCACCGTAGGAGTGCACGTCATGGCAGATGTGACCGCCGGATCAGGACCGAGCGCGGACCCCGGGCCGAACACCCCCGAGGGGCAGGGCGCCGAACCGACGCTCAAACGCGTCATGGGCCCCGGCCTGCTGCTGCTGTTCGTCGTCGGCGACATCCTCGGCACCGGCATCTACGCTCTCACCGGCAAAGTCGCCAACGAAGTCGGCGGCGCGGTGTGGGCGCCGTTCCTGGTCGCCTTCCTCGTCGCGCTGGTCACCGGCTTCAGCTACCTGGAACTGGTCACCAAATATCCGCATGCCGCGGGCGCCGCCCTGTACACGCACAAGGCGTTCGGCGTGCACTTCTTCACCTTCATGGTGGCCTTCGCCGTGATGAGTTCCGGGATCACCTCCGCCGCCACCGCCGCACGCGCCTTCGCCGCCAACTTCGCCGAAGCCTTCGAGTTCGACCTGAGCACCGGCATCGGCGTCACCCTGGTCGCGCTGGCGTTCATGATGGTGGTCGCCGCGATCAACCTGCGCGGGGTCAGCGAAGGCGTGAAACTCAACGTCGTCCTCACCTGTGTCGAGCTGACCGGTCTGCTGATCGTCATCGTGATCGGGCTGTGGGCACTCGGATTCGGCAACGGCGATTTCGGGCGGGTCGTGGAATTCGACACCGGCGACCGCAGCGCGCTCGGCGGCGTCATCGTGGCGACCACCCTGGCCTTCTACGCCATGGTCGGCTTCGAGGATTCGGTCAACATGGCCGAGGAGTGCAAGGAACCCAGCCGGATCTTCCCGAAGGTGCTGCTGGCCGGACTG
Organism: Nocardia takedensis NBRC 100417; assembly: GCF_000308695.1. GTDB lineage: Bacteria > Actinomycetota > Actinomycetes > Mycobacteriales > Mycobacteriaceae > Nocardia > Nocardia takedensis. The sequence goes on from NZ_BAGG01000092.1 coordinate 27,003, forward strand.
CTGCTCACCGGTCTGATCTACGTGGTGGTGTCGATCACCGCGATCGCCCTGGTCCCCGCCGACCAACTCGGACAGGGCGACACCCCGCTGCTGAAGGTGGTCGAGGTCGGCGCGCCCGCCTTCCCGACCCACATCTTCGCCTTCATCACCATGTTCGCCGTGGCCAATTCGGCGCTGATCAACATGCTGATGGCCAGCAGGCTGCTCTACGGCATGGCCCGCCAGGGCGTCATCCCGCGACCGCTGGGGCGGGTGCACGCGGGCAGGCGCACCCCGTACATCGCGATCGCCTTCACCACCCTGCTGGCCCTGGGCCTGATCCTGTTCGTCGGCGAGGTCCCCGAACTCGGCGGCACCACCGCGCTGCTGCTGCTCGCGGTGTTCACCGTGGTGAACGTGGCCGTGCTGGTGCTGCGCCGGGACCCGGTCGAGCACAGCCACTTCCGCACCCCCACGGTGCTGCCCGTGGTCGGCGCGCTCACCTGCGGATTCCTGGTCACCCCATGGACCGACCGCAATCCGCAGCAGTACGCCATCGCCGGCGTCCTGCTCGCCATCGGCGTCGTGCTGTGGGTGGTCAACCACCTGGTGATCCGGGCTCTGCACCGCGAACCCCCACACACCGAAAAGATTCCGACGCCGGAGCCCTGACCACGGTGAATGATCGATCGACCGGGTCGGTCACCGGGGTGATGTCCGATATGCGGAGATGACTCGGCTCGACCCGGTCGGTAATGTGTGCTGCGATGACCAGCATGGAAGCCCACTTCGGTGACGCTGCCCGGACAGTGCCGCTCCCCAATCCGTGGAATATCAACGCCTACCTGGCCGAAGTCGCCGCACACCGCAAACGGTCCATCTCACTGCGGCCGGTGGCGGGCGACATGCTCGCCGAGAAGGGCTGTCGCGGCAAGGGACTGTGGGTCGCCCGAAGACACGACGACATCATCGTCTACGACGAGGAAGCCACCGGCCGCAACGCCGAGCACATCATCCTGCACGAGATCGGCCACATGCTGCTCGGCCACGGCGATCTCGACGCCGCGCCCGACACCGCGCCGCCGCCCTCGGCACTGGCCGCGCTGATCACCTCGCTGGCGGCCCAACACGTGCTCGGCCGCGCCGAATTCGGGACGGAAGGCGAACGCGAGGCCGAGGTGTTCGCGGACATGACGATGGTCTACGCCACCCTGCCCCGCAAACAGGGACGCGGCTTCCGCCTGTTCGGCCGTCGCTAACAGGTGTCAGGGACCCGACGGGTGCCCGCGCGCAGACCGTCCACCAGATCCTGGTAGTTGTCGGCCAATTCGCCGACCCGCAGCCACGCGTCGTAGCTGACCGCCTCCGGGGCGTGCGCCAACGGCACACAGGCTTGCGCGACGAGTTCGGCCAACCTGTCCACGATCCGGCCCACGGTCTCCTCGTGCAGGCCCACCGAGTCGTAGGGCACCGGCGTGGCCAAGGTGATCCACCGATCCACCGAGCGCATCAACTGCATCCGCCTGCGATCGAGTTTGGCCAGCTCGAAGCGCGGTGTGCGCTCCCGGATCTCGTGCAGTTGCGCCAGCTCACCCGCCGCGTCCAACATCGGGTGACTGTCGTGGGGCAGCCCCCGGCAAGCCGCGAGCATCAGCTCCTTGCCGGGGACCAAACATCTGTCGCGCACATTCGTCATAGCACCAGCCGCCTGTCCATCGGCCTTTCATCAGCTACCCGATTGTCGCGCGATCCGCATCCCGGACAGCCACGAATCGATGCGGACAATCCGATCGTCCGCCGTGTCCGCTCACCCGTGGACATCCGCCGTGACGGGCGAATCGGCCGACCGCCCGTTCGCCGACGTGTCCGATCGCGGAATTCGGCCGACATGACGACGGATGTCGTGCGAACCCGGTGCGGCATCGCACTATGCTGGCGCCGTGGTCGAACCGCAACCGCCCGTCACCCCGCATCCCGCCATCGCGCCGCTGGCCGCGCTGCTGGGCACCTGGCGCGGGTCGGGGCACGGCGAATACCCCACCATCGACGCCTTCGACTATCTCGAGGAAGTCCGCTTCGGCCATCTCGGCCGCCCGTTCCTGACCTACAAGCAGCGCACCAGGTCCGCCGAGGACGGCAGGCCCCTGCACGTGGAGACCGGCTACCTGCGCAGTCCCCGCCCCGACCACGTCGAGCTGATCCTTGCCCACCCCACCGGGATCACCGAGATCTGCGAAGGCGCGCTCACCCACGTCGACGGTGAACTGCGGATGGAATTCGAGTCCACCGACGTCGGCCGCGCCAGCACCGCCAAGGTGGTCACCGCCCTGGGGCGGACCTTCAGCCTGGTCGGCGACACCCTCGACTACACGCTGCGAATGGCCGCGGTCGGCGAACCGCTCACCCCTCACCTCTCGGCGGCCCTGCACCGGGTCTGAACACTCTCGTCCCTGTGGCGATCCGACAGCGCGGGCGACACCGATTCCCCAGCCGAATGGCGGTGCCGCGACCGGTAGCCCGCGACGGTGTCACCTGTCACCGGAACGACAGCAGGCACTAATAGCCCGGCGGCAGCACGGCGAGCATATCCCGGGTGACGCCCACCGCGTTGTCGGAGCTGCCGCCCTCGACCAGCAGGGTCGCGAAGGCCATGTCTCCGCGGTAGCCGACGAACCAGGAATGCGAGCCGCCCGCCACCTCGGCCTCGCCCGTCTTCCCGTACACCTCGCCCTGATCGACGATGCGCTCCGCGGTGCCGCCGGTCACCACCATCCGCATCATCCGGCGCAGCCCGTCGATCACCTCGGGCTCGACCGGCGGACGATCGCCGTCGACCACTGTCGGCCTGCCCGCGATGAGGTAGGGCACCGGCGCGCTCCCCGCCGCGATCGTGGCGGCCATCATCGCCATCCCGAACGGGCTGACCACCACGCGCCCCTGACCGATCCCGTCCTCGGTGCGCTGCACCAGATCCTGCGCGGCGGGCACCGACCCGGAGGTCGTCGGCATACCGACCAGTGTGTATCCCGGACCCACACCGAATTTCGCGGCCGTGTCGTGCAGCGCGTCGGCGGGCAGTTCGCTGGCCAGTTTGGCGAAGGAGGTGTTGCAGGACCGCTCGTAGGCGGTCGCCATCGGCACACTGCCCACGCTGAACAGGTTGTAGTTGGGAATCGTGCGCTCGCCGACCACGATCCGACTGGGACACGGCACCACCGTGTCCGGTGTCGCCAACCCGGCGGAGATCGCCGCCGCCGCCGTCACGGTCTTGAACACCGACCCCGGCGGATACTGGCCGATCGTGGCCACCGGACCGTCGCGGTCGGCGGCCCGATTCTGCGCGACCGCGAGGATCGCGCCGGTGGACGGCCGGATCACCACCATCATGGTCTGCTGGGCAGGCGCGTCGACGGCGCGCTGCGCGGCCGCCTGGACGAACCGGTCGATGCTCAGCGCGAACGAGGGCGCGGGCTGCGCGGGCACCTCCTGCAACACATCGGTGTCCACGCCGTAGGCGTTCACGGTGACCACACTCCAGCCCGCCTTGCCGTCGACCTCCTCGATCACGGTCTTGCGGACCTGCGAGAGCAGATCCGGCGCGAAATGCCGGTCGGTGGGCACCAGATCCCACTCCTGGGTCAACCGCACACCCGACAGACCCAGGATCTCCCCGCTGACCTGGTCGAACTCGAATTCGCTGAGCAGGGCGACGGTGTACGCGCCGCCCGCCGAACGGGCCGCGCGCAGAATCTGTTCGGGCGTCAGTCGGTCGTCGAAACGCAGCAGCGCCGCGCCCAGCGCCCGCGCGACGGCGGCGGCGTCGCCCGCCTCGGCGGCCGTGAACGCCACCCGGGTCACCTTGCCGGGCACCAGCACGTCACTGCCCGAGGACTCGTTGACCCGGGCGCGCGGCGCGGGATGGGCCCGCAGCACCAAGGTCTGGGTGTCCCCCAACTTCGGATGGATGTCGGAGGCCGTCCAGCGGACCGCCCAGCGACCGTCGCTGCGCCCCAACTGCAATTGGCCGGTGTAGCGCCACACCCGGTCTTTGGGCAGCTTCCACTCGTAGGTGTAGTCGACGGTAGCGGTGTCACCGGTGACCCGGGCCGCGCCGGTCTCGGCGGTCAGCGACCGGGCCTGTAGCTCCGACCACGCGGATTCCAGTGCGACCGAAGCCTTCTCGGGGACCGTGGTCAACTGCGCGGCGCGGGTCAGATCGCGGGCGGCGAACGCGGCGACGAAGGCGTCGGCGGCCGGGACCGGCCCCTGTGAACCCGCCGCGCACCCCGCCACCGCGACGGCGAGCGCCACGACGGCAGGCGGGACGATCATGCGAATCGACATCGGCACCGATGGTATAGCCAACTATCGGCAAACGCCTACGACGCGCGTGTATTTCATTTCCCGGACAGCGGATCGGCCGATCGCGCGGTGCATTTCAATCCAACAGGATCGTCGCGAAGGTGGCGATCTGCCGGAATCCGACCCGCGCGTAGGCCCGCCGGGCGACCTCGTTGTAGTCGTTGACGTACAGACTCGCGGTGCGCCCCGAAGCCACCACCGCGTTCGCGATCGCCGCCGTCCCCGTGATGCCCAGGCCCTTCCCCCGGTGATCCGGATGCACCCACACCCCTTGGATCTGGCCGGTCCGCCGGGACAACGAACCGACCTCGGCCTTGTAGACGACTTCGCCGTCCTCGAAACGCGCCCACGCCCGGCCCGATTCGATCAGACTCTGAATCCGCCGCCGGTACCCGCGCCCGCCGTCGCCCGCCCGGGGATCGACGCCCACCTCCTCGATGAACATCGAGATGGCCGCCACCAGGTAGCGGTCGAGTTCGTCGGGACGCGCCCGGCGCACCTGCGGATCACACGCCGCCACGGGCGGCTGGGCCAACGCCAACAGCGGTTGCGCGCCGCGCACTTCCCGTTCCGGACCCCAGCGCGCGGTCAGCAGTTCCCACAGCGGCAACGCCAGTTCCTGCCTGCCGACCACCGAGGAGCAGACCCGCGGCCAGCGCGTCGCGCGTTCGGCGAAGGCGCGCAGGGCGTCGCGGTCGCCGCGCAGCGGAACCAGATTCGCCCCGGAGAAACAGAGCGAATCGTGCGGTCCGCCGCGGCTCCACAACTCACCGGCGCCGCCGCCGCGACTGTCGAGTCCGCATTCCTGCAGACGGGCCGCGACCATACAGGTGGCCACCGGGTCGGTGTCCAGCACACGGAGGACCTGTGCCAGGTCCTTGTTCGCGAGCTGACGCGCGGGGGCGATCCTCGCCCGACGCGCCGGCTCCAGCAGACTCCGCACCACCACAGCCTGCCACGAAACGCGACGCCGTGGTGTGCGCATCCGCAAATGATCACACCGAGTCGCGCCGATCAGCCGACGGTGACCACCGGCTCCCCGGACGCGTCCTCGCCCATCTCCTCGGCGATGCGCAACGCCTCCTCGATCAACGTCTCCACGATCTTGGCCTCGGGCACCGTCTTGATGACCTCGCCCTTGACGAAGATCTGCCCCTTGCCGTTGCCCGAGGCGACGCCGAGGTCGGCTTCGCGCGCCTCACCGGGACCGTTCACCACGCACCCCATCACGGCGACCCGCAGCGGCACCTCCATGCCCTCCAGACCCGCCGAGACCTCGTTGGCCAGGGTGTACACGTCGACCTGCGCGCGCCCGCACGAAGGGCACGACACGATCTCCAGCTTGCGCGGCCGCAGATTCAACGACTGCAGGATCTGGCCGCCGACCTTGATCTCCTCGGCGGGCGGCGCGGACAGCGACACCCGGATCGTGTCGCCGATCCCTTCGCCCAGCAGCGCGCCGAAGGCCACCGCGGATTTGATGGTGCCCTGGAAGGCAGGCCCGGCTTCGGTCACGCCCAGATGCAGCGGGTAGTCCGACACCGCCGCCAACTGCCGGTACGCCTCGACCATCACGACCGGGTCGTTGTGCTTGACCGAGATCTTGATATCGCCGAAACCGTGCTCCTCGAACAACGAGGCTTCCCACAGCGCCGACTCCACCAACGCCTCCGGCGTCGCCTTGCCGTACTTCTCCAACATCCGCTTGTCCAGCGAGCCCGCGTTCACGCCGATGCGGATCGGAATACCCGCCGCGCCCGCCGCCTTGGCCACCTCGCCGACGCGGCCGTCGAATTCCTTGATATTGCCCGGATTCACCCGCACCGCCGCGCAACCGGCGTCGATCGCGGCGAAAATATAGCGCGGTTGGAAATGGATGTCCGCGATCACCGGAATCTGGGATTTGCGCGCGATCGTCGCCAGCGCGTCCGCGTCCTCCTGACGCGGGCAGGCCACGCGGACGATGTCGCAACCGGAAGCGGTCAATTCCGCGATCTGCTGCAACGTCGCGTTCACGTCGTGGGTCTTGGTGGTGGTCATCGACTGCACCGAGATCGGGTGATCGCTCCCGACCCCGACATTGCCCACCATCAACTGACGGGTCTTGCGTCGGGGTGCGAGAACGGCCGCCGGTGCGGTCGGCATCCCCAATCCGATTGTGCTGGTCACTGTCGGCTGCCTACTTTCCTGCGATCTGCGCGTGCCGTACGCTCGCCAAGCTTAGTCGCGTCCGCCGCGAGGTCGCCTCGTGACCGCGATGACAGCGCGGCTGACACGGCGGTGTCCCCCGAGTGCCCACGCGAATCCGCTCACGGGAGCGCGCGCTCACGGGAAGAGTTTGACCGGATTCACGATGTCGGCGGCGAGGGTCAGCACCATGTACGCGCCACCGAGAACCACGGCCGCATAAGTGAGCGGCATCAGTTTCATATAATCGACCGGCCCGCTGGGCGCCAATCCGCGCCATCCGCGCACCGAATTGCGGGCCTTCTCGTAGAGCACCACCGCGATGTGTCCGCCGTCCAACGGCAGCAGCGGCAGGATGTTGAACGCGCCGAGGAAGAAGTTCAGACTCGCCAACATCAGGATGAAGACGCTCCACAGCCCGCGCTCGGCCGTCTCGCCGCCGATCCGGCTCGCGCCGTAGACGCTGATCGGCGCTTCCGGATCGCGCTCGCCACCCGTCACCGCCGTCCACAGCGCCGACACCTTCTGCGGCATCTGGGCCAGCGCCTGGAAGGTCCGCACGAACATGTCGCCGGTGAAAGCCGCCGAGGCCGGGATCGCGGCCAGGACGCCGTACTGGACCGGTTCGTAGAAGTCCGAGCCGACGCCGACCGCACCGACCTCCTTGCCGGGACCGCCCGCCTCCGGGTAGCGCGTGACGCGAACGGGGTCGACGGTGACGGTGAGGCTCCGGTCGTCGCGTTCGACCGTGTAGTCGAACGGCCCGGTCTGCTTCTGGGTCTCGGCCTGGAACTCCTTCCAGGTGTCCACGGGAACGCCCGCGACGGCGGTCACGATGTCACCGCGCCGCAATCCGGCCTGCTGCGCCGGACCGGTGCCGGTACACGGTTGCGCGGTGCCGTCGGGATTCTGCTGCGGCACGCAGCCCATGGTGCCGAGCTGGGTCTCCGGCGGCTGGTCGAAGCGCGGCAGACCCCAGCCGACCGCCAGCACGGCCACCAGCAGGAAGCCGAGCAGGAAGTTCATCGCGATACCGCCCGACATCACCACCAGGCGCTTCCAGGTGGCCTGCCGGTACATCGCCCGGTCCAGATCCTCCGGTTCGATCTCGTCGAGCGCGGTCATGCCCGCGATATCGCAGAAGCCGCCGAGCGGGAGCGCCTTGAGACCGTATTCGGTCTCACCGCGCCGGAACGAGAAGACCTTCGGGCCGAAGCCGACGAAATAGCGCCGGACCTTCATCCCGGTCGCCTGCGCGGTCCACATGTGCCCGCATTCGTGCAACGCGACCGAAATCGTGATGCCGAGCGCGAACAACACGAACCCCAACGCGAACACCATCGATGTACAGCCCTCCTGCGTGACCCGGCTCGCCTGTCGCCTCGGCCGCCGGTTCGGCCGCGATTCTCCGGACGCCCGCTTCCGTCACGGCCGCGCGCACCCGACCACAGTAACCGCAGGCCGCGACGACCTCACGTCACAGTGTGCCGGCACCGGTCGGGACCGCGCGTCGGATCAGCCCGCCACCAGCGCCCGAGCGTGCTCGCGGGCCCAGCGGTCGGCCGCGAGCACCTCGGCCAGGGTCTCCGGTTCGGCCCGCCAGCGCTCGGCCGCCTCCACCGCGCGCGCCACCGTCCCCACTATCTGCGGGAAACCGATCAGACCGTCCAGGAACGCCTGTACCGCCACCTCGTTGGCGGCGTTGTAGACCGCCGTGACGCTGCCGCCCGCCTCCCCGGCCTGCCTGGCCAGGTCGACGGCGGGGAAGACGACGTTGTCCACCGGTTCGAAGGTCCACGTCGAGGCGGTCGAGAAATCGCAGGCCGCCGCAGCGCCCGGCACCCGATCCGGCCAGCCCAGCGCCAGCGCGATCGGCAGGCGCATATCCGGCGGGCTGGCCTGGGCCAAGGTCGAACCGTCGGTGAAGGTCACCATCGAGTGCACGATCGACTGCGGATGCACCGTCACATCGATCCGGTCGTAGGGGATACCGAACAGCAGATGGGTCTCGATCAACTCCAGGCCCTTGTTCACCAGCGACGCCGAGTTCAGGGTGTTCATCAACCCCATCGACCAGGTCGGATGGGTTTTGGCCTCCTCCGGGTTCACCGACTCGAGCATCTGCGCCGTCCACCCACGGAACGGGCCGCCGGACGCCGTCAGGATCAACCGGTCCACTTCCTCGGCCCGACCGCCGCGCAGACACTGCGCCAACGCCGAATGCTCCGAATCCACCGGGACGATCTGCCCGGGCGCCGCCGCCCTCGTCACCAGTGAACCGCCCGCCACCAGCGACTCCTTGTTCGCCAAGGCCAACCGGGTGCCCGACTCCAGAGTGGCCAACGTCGGTTCCAGCCCCAGCGAACCGACCAGCGCGTTGAGCACCACGTCCGCCTCGGTGCGGCGCACCAGTTCGGTGACCGCGTCCGGTCCGCCCGACCCCAGATCCAGGGCCCGCGCGGCGGCGGGGTCGGCGACCGCGACATTGCGCGTCCCCGTCGCCGCCATCTGCGCCGCGAGCAGTTCGGTGTTGCCGCCGCGCGCGGCCAACCCGACCACCTCGAACTTGTCGGGGTTGGCGGCGATCACCTCGAGCGCTTGGGTTCCAATGGATCCGGTGCTGCCCAGCAGCAGGACTCTCACGATGTCGGACACGGCCCCATTGTGGCAGGGCCACTGGCTACGACGGACGGTCGTATGCCACGATATCGGGGAACTACCCCGCCGATCGGGGTCGTACCTCGAGCTAAGGAGCGATCGTGGCCGCCACGGAACTCGAACCCGCCGACACCGAGCGCGCGGTCGTCTCTCACGTCGACACCGCCGAGGTGCCGTCGGCCGAGTGGGGATGGAGCGGCGAATCACCGCGCACCTTCCGGATCGCGGCCATCGTGGTGGCGGTCATCCTGCTCGGGATGCTCATCGGCAACCACAAGGGCCGCGTCGAGGACCTCTACCTCGTCGGTTTCGCGCTCGCGCTGATCGGGATCGTCGTCTACGACAAGATCTACCGGCGCAAGCCCCGCTGACGCACACGACATGCGACGCCGCTCCCGCCCACGCGGGGGCGGCGTTCGCGTTTCAGCGCCCGCGCCGTTTGACCTGCTTGCGCGCGACGGGCTGACGCTTCTTCCCGCCCTTGTCCGCGGACGGCTTGCCCTGTGCACCCGGCCGTGGCGCCGCGATCGTCCGGGCGCGGGAGCTGTGTTCGGAGCGTCCGCGCACCACCCCGATGAAATCCTCGATCACCGGACCGGTCGCGGCGCTCGGCCACGCGAGGGCGATCTCGGTCGCGGGCGCGTCGCTGACCGGGCGATAGACCAGATCCTTGCGCGCGTGCAGGCGGGCGACCGAATGCGGCACGATCGCGTGCCCCACCCCCGCCGCCACCATCTCCAAGGTCACCGCCGCGTCATCGAGCGCGTGCTCGGTCTGCACCTTCTCCTCGGCCAACTCCGCTGCGGTCACGGCGTCGAACACCGCGATCGGATGATCCTTGGGCACCACCACCACCGCCACCTCCCGGTAGAGCGGAATCGCCGCCAGCCCGTCGCGATCCACCGGCAGGCGCACGAAGCACATATCGACCCGGCCCTCACGCAGCGCGGCGACCTGCTCAACCTGCGGGACGGGCGTCACCTCCAGCGCGATCCCGGGAAAGCGCTCCCCCCAGATCCGCGTCCACTTCGACACCGTGACGCCCGGGACGAAACCGACACGCAGCGTCGTCTCCGCGGGCTCGGCCGTGACCACCTCGACCTCCGCGGCCGCGATCAGCTCCGGGGCCCGCGCCAGCAGCGCGCGCCCGTCCTCGGTCAGCTCGGTCGGCTGCGCCCCCGGCACGAACAACCGGACGCCGAGTTCTTCCTCGAGCTCGATCACGGTGCGGCTCAAACGCTGCCGGGAGATGTTCAACGATTTCGCCGCGCGCGCGAAGTGCAACTGTTCGGCGACCGCGACGAACCAGCGCAGACGGGTGACATCGATCGTCTCGAACCGGCTCATTGGAGCAAGACTAGCGGCGCGGCGGACGGGCGGTGAGCGCGGCATCCGACGTCGATTAAGCTTGGCCGGTGAGCCAGGACCGGAAACCGCAGACCATGAAACCGCTGACCGCGGCCAACAAACTCGGCATCTACCTCCCGGCCGCACCCGCGGAATTCCGCGACGCGGACATCACCCGCGAACAGCTCGAGAAATTGCGCGCCGACCCGCCCGCCTGGCTCACCGAACTGCGCCGCCTCGGCCCGTTCCCCCGCGACGTCGTCGCCCGCAAACTCGGCATCTCCAACAGCGGCCTGGCCCGCGCCGAGGTCGCCGACGCCCTCACCGCCGACCAGATCGCGACCCTGCTGGCCGACCCGCCCGCCTGGCTGACCCGCGAACGCGAATCCTTCGCCGCGGTCCGCGCCGAGAACGAGCGCATCAAAACCAAAGAAGCCGACCGCCGCGCCGCCACCAACCGCCCCGCCAAAAACCGCTGACCCCTCCTCCCTCGGCAACTGTCAGCGGCGGCGATCTCCCGACCGCCGCTTGCAGCTGTCAGCCCTCACAAACGCCGAATGTCGATTTCGGTCAGTTCAGGCAGCACACGGGAGACCGTGGTGAAGTCATTGTCCGCGTGCAGCACCGTGAGCCCGTGATGGACCGCAGTAGCGCACAGCACCAGATCGAGGGGCCCTGGGCCGCGATGTTGCCCGTGCTGCGTGAGCTTGTACTGGGCCATCTCAGCCCACCGCCACGCATCCTTGGGCACGGGAACCGGCTCGAACAAACTGTTCATCTCGGAATCCATCTGGTCGCGGTCCACAGGGCCTTGTGCCGAGAAAAGGAACTCGAGCCGGGTGGGTGCGCACACATTGATCGAGCCGGTCTCCAGGACGGAGAACAGCTTCGCGCGTGTCCCCTTGTCGCGGAGCAGGTTCCAGATACCGGATGTATCCACCAAGTACTTCACACATCGCCCCGCTGAGCAGCCTTTCGGGCATCGTATGCCGCGATCGCCGCGTCGAAATCGCCGGCCTCGGCTCTCGCGACAAGCCGTTCCAGCGCTTCAGCACGCTTCAGCCGTTGGACTGCCTCACGCAGGGCGGTGTTGACAGTGTCCTTCTTCGTCTTGGTCCCGAACAGCCGCATGGCGTCAGCCAACAGCGCCGGATCCACCTCGATATTGGTCGCCACGACAGCATCCTTTCATTGCACAACACGAGTGTGTCTGTTGTGCGCTATGTGCATGGTAGCTCGCTGAAGCCCCCGAAGCAGCAGACGGTTCTACGACTCTTGTCGACGTGTCGACGCGACTCGAACGCGTCCACCGCAGCAGCAGCACGCCCACGGACTCACGGCGATCTGTCGCCCGCAGCATCAGCGGGCAGTGCTTCGGGACACGATGTTCCTCGTGCGCGAACTCCCTCTCGGTATGGATCAGCCGGGCAACCGTTCGCCCGAGATCGGTCGTGTAGTCGAGTCCGTGCGCGTCACCTGTCGTCTCGGCGGCGAGTTGGGCGAGACGCAATCCTGTTCCATCCCAGGGCAACCGCGGCCACACGAGAGCTATCCGTTGGGCTGGTTCCACCGCCGCGCCCGACCCTGAGCGGGGTGCCCGCGGGCCGGTCAACCAATCGTTCCCCACAGGCTCGGCAATCCCCACGGCGCGCAGGATTCGCAGGGCACTCCGCCGTTCCTCTTCTGCTGCGCGCTGTTCGACCGCCTGCGTTTCCCGACGAACAGTCAGCTTCCGTCCATCCATGAGCTCGACGAATTGCCGTACGGTCAAACCGTGCTCGGCAAGGGCGAGAGCGAGCGCGCGCAACGTCACCGCCTTGTTGCCGACTTCCCAACCGGTGCCGAGCAATCGGGCTACCTGCGTGCGCTGTTCGGGCGTCAAACTCACACTCAGAGAGCCACTTTCCAGCCCCCCGCCACGCGAGACACGTCTACGAATGGCATCGAGAACAGGGATTTACAAATGCCCTGACCGGCAGTGACGGCCCCGGCGCCTGCTTGAAACGGGCACCGCCACCCGCCGACACCCTCGCCTTGGCTGGCTGATCAGCCTCATCGAGCACAACGTCACGATCACTAGTGAATTACTAGCCTTCTAGGTTAGACTTCTAATAATGATTGAGCCGGAATTGGAAGATCCAGGGTATAGGCAGGCCGGTATTCGCCCGGAACTGGCGCGCCTACCGCTGCGCACGCTCACCGCCCAGCACGTAACCGCCATCTACCAGCATCCCCATCAACAGCTAGCGAAACTCGCGGCTCGCGGGCTTCTGCATCGCGCCGCCTACGGCTACTACATCGTCGTACCCCAAGACCGCGTCGACCAGCCCTGGCAGCCCGAACTCGAGGCCGCCGCCGCCGGCATAGCCACGGCGATGTTCGGTCCCGAACGCGCAATCCTCATGGGCGTCAGCGCCGCCCGGGTCCTCGGCGCAATCCCTCGCGCCCTGGCGGTCGCCGTCGTGGCAGTCCCCAAACAGCGCGCCGCCCTGCAACTCACGGACCGGGACGCCACCATCCGCTTCGTCACCCGTGACATCGACCGCCTCGATGCCGAACTCATCCGCACAGAACTAGGCCCAACCCTCGCCACCACGCCCGAACAGACCGTCCTCGACCTCGCCCACCGACCAGGCCTCGGCGACGCCGACACCGAAATACCGACGGCAATCCGCACTCTCTACCGCCTCTGCGACACCGACCGACTAACCGAGCTCGCCACCGAACAGCGCCTGCGTGCCGCACTCAACCGTGCCGAGGACATCGTGGAGAACCGGTGACACTCGACCCCGACGAACGCGCAGCGACCGCCACCGAATTCGGAGTCGCGCACGCCCAAGTCGAACGCGACTACCTGATCTCACTCATACTCGGCCATCTGAGCAGCACACATGCCGAATCCCTCATCTTCTTCGGCGGTACCGCACTAGCTCGCACCCACCTGCCGAACGGCCGCCTCAGCGAAGACATCGACCTCATCGCCATTACACCTCGCTCCCGCCTGGCCGCCGAACTCACGCGCACTTTGCCGCGCTCTGTACAGCGCCAATTCGGCCGACTGGAGTGGGAAACCAGCCTCAGCGCCGTCATCGATACCGAACCGGCCCGGCTGATCACCCCGGACGGCAGAATCGGTATCAAGATCCAGCTACTCTCCAGGACCGGCACAACCCGATGGCCCACGGAACCGCGCCGTCTCACCCAGCGCTACCGCAACACCTCACCCGCTACCCTGTCCGTCCCCACCCGCCCCGCCTTCGCCGCCGCGAAAGCCGTCGCCTGGTACGACCGCGCCGCCCCAAGAGATCTCTGGGATCTCTGGGCCCTCGCAAGAATAAACGCCATCGACCATGAGGCCGCCACCCTTTTCCAATGACTTGGTCCCACCAACAAACCCCCACAACCCTGGCAATTCGCCACCGCCCCAAGCGAAGCTCAATGGCATGCACAACTCGCAGGCCAAACCCGACTCGAGGTGACTGCCGCTCACGCACTCCGCCTCGTTCGCGACGCCTGGACAAGCGCCGCACCACCGCCGGACCGACAGCGCCCGGTGCCGAGCTGACTGCGAGCGGAACGGTCTAACCCGCAGCCCGTAGAATCACGACAGGCGCCAAGCGCCGTGGGGCGAGCCAAGTTGCGCACAACATGGTTCGTGACCAGCAAGTACTTCGACCGACCAGCAAACAGACCAAACGCCTGTTGACTCCCGATATTTCCAATTATGGGTTACGGCGGACCGACACTTCAGCAATGCCACGCCTACCCCCAAGGTGCCGACGGCGTAGTAGCGCGTCAGTTTTCGGCGGCGAGTTGTCCGCAGGCGGCGGCGATCTCTTGGCCGCGGGTGTCGCGGACGGTGCATGGCACGCCCTGCTCGTTGACGCGACGAACGAATTCGCGTTCGACAGGCTTGGGGGCGGCGTCCCATTCGCTGCCCGGTGTCGGGTTCAGCGGGATGACATTGACGTGGACCCGCGAGCCCAGCGCCTTGTGCAACTTCTTGCCGAGCATGTCGGCCCGCCAGGGCTGATCGTTGACGTCGCGGATCAGCGCGTACTCGATCGAGACGCGGCGGCCGGACTTGTCGGCGTAGTAGCGGGCCGCGTCGAGGACCTCGGCGACCGGCCAGCGGTTGTTGACCGGGACCAAGGTGTCGCGGAGTTCGTCGTCGGGAGTGTGCAGGGAGACCGCGAGGGTGACCGAGAGGTCCTCGTCGGCGAGCTTGCGGATGGCCGGGGCCAGGCCGACGGTGGACACCACCACGTTGCGCTGGGAGATCCCGAGACCGTCCGGCGCGGGCGAGGTGATCCGGCGGACGGCGTTGACCACCCGCTTGTAGTTCGCCAGCGGCTCACCCATCCCCATGAACACGATGTTGGACAGCCTGCCCGGTCCGCCCGCCACTTCGTCGTCGCGCAGGGCCGCCGCGGCCGCGCGCACCTGGTCGACGATCTCCGCGGTCGACAGGTTCCGGTCCAGTCCGCCCTGGCCGGTCGCGCAGAACGGGCAGGCCATGCCGCAGCCCGCCTGGCTGGAGATGCACAGGGTGTTGCGGTCGGAGTAGCGCATCAGCACGCTCTCCAGCAGGGTGCCGTCGTGCGCGCGCCACAGCGTCTTGCGGGTCTGACCGTCGTCGCAGGCCACATGCTTGACCACCGACAGCAGCGGCGGGAACAGGGCCTCGCCGATCGCCGAGCGAACCGGGGCGGGCAGATCGGTCATCCGCTCCGGGTCGGCCTCCAACCGCGCGTAGTACTGCCGGGCGATCTGATCGGCACGGAACTTCGGCAGACCGAGTTCGGCCATCACCGCTGTGCGGCCGTCCGCGTCCAGATCGGCGAGATGGCGCGGCGGCATACCGCGGCGCGGGGCGTCGAACACGAGGGGCAGCGAGACGGTCATAGTTCCCCCATTCTCGCATTCGGTCGCTTCGTCGCGTATTCCGGCCGCTACGGGGTACCGCGGGAGGGCGAGGTGAACGCACGCCGGACCGGGCACGGAACGGCGACATGATTCGGGACGGCACGAAATGCGTGCCCCCGACGAAGCGGTCGGAGATGATGCACAGATGTCCACCAACGCCGAAGATCTACCCGGCGACCACCCGACGGTCGACCCGCCCACCGCGGCCACCGTCCCGACGGTCACCGGTAAGAAGACCTCGATCTCCTCGCGTACCGGCTACGCCTGGATGGGCTTGGTCGTGGGGACGCTCATCCTGGTCGTGCTGCTCATCTTCATCCTGCAGAACTTGCAGAGCGTCCAGGTGAGCCTGTTCTTCTGGGAGTTCAACCTGCCGATCGGCGTGGCCGTGCTGCTCTCGGTCATCCTCGGCGCACTGGTCATGGCCCTGGTCGGCGGCCTGCGCATCATGCAGTTGCGGCGGGTCGCCAAACACTGAGGCGGGCGTCCACCCCGCTCAGAGCAGGGTGGACAGCACCAGCCAGGACACGAACGCCGACGGCAGCATCGAATCGAGGCGATCCATGATGCCGCCGTGACCGGGCAGCAAGGTGCCCATGTCCTTGATGCCCAATTCGCGTTTGACCTGCGATTCGATCAGGTCGCCGACGGTGGCCACCAGCACCAGACCGACGCCGAGCACGACGCCGATCATCGAGTTCGCCTCCAGCAGCAGCGTCACCGTCAGCAACCCGCCGATCACGGCGAAGACCAGCGAACCGCAGAAACCCTCCCAGGATTTCTTCGGGCTGATCGAGGGCACCATCGGGTGCTTGCCGAACAGCACGCCCGCCACGTAGCCGCCGACGTCGGAGCACACGACCAGGATCATGAACGTCAGCACCCGCAGGTTGCCGTCGGGTTCGAGCAGCAGCAACGTCGCGAACGAGGCCAGCAGCGGAATCCAGGACAGGGTGAACAGGGCGATGGCGGTATCGCGCAGGAAGTTGCGCGGCGCCGTGCGCAGACCGTGGTCGAACAACCGCCACACCATGCACACCAGCGCCGTCGCGGCGAACGCTCCGGCCACACCGCTCGCACCGTAGGGCCAGCCCAGCCAGAACACCGCCTGACCGCCGACGATCAGCGGAATCCGTGGCACCAGCACGTCGGCCTCGCGCAGTCGCTTGGCCACCTCCCAGGTGGCCACGCCAACCGCCGCGCCCGCCACCGCGATGAACACTTTCGGCACGAACAGCAGGATCGCGATGAGCGAGAGCCCCAGACCGAACCCGACCGCCAGCGCCGCGGGCAGATTGCGCCCGGCGCGCGAACCCGACGGCGGCGCGGCGGCCGGCGCCGCGGGCACCTCCCGGTCCACGAGGTCGTCGGCGGGCCGCCCGACACTCGGGGCGTCGCCGGAATATCCGTGCGGCGCATCAGGTGTGCCGATGGCCGGTGTCGGCTCGTCGGCCGCACCGGTCGAGGCGGCTTTCTCGGCCACGATTGTCCCGTCGCTCAACTCGTCGTTCCGTTCGTCCCCCGCCCTGGCGGGTCCTCGGCTCTCCCCGGTCTGCGGCATGTGCGGTGCCCTCCCTACCTCCTCGGCCCGCCGCGCCTGTCCGGTGCCTCAGACCTCGAGCAGTTCAGCTTCCTTGTGCTTGACCAGTTCATCGATCTGACCGACGTACTTGGCCGTGGTCTTGTCGAGCTCTTTCTCGGCCCGGCCGACCTCGTCCTCCCCCGCTTCGCCATCCTTCTGGATCCGCGACAATTCGTCCATGGCCTTGCGGCGGACGTTGCGGATCGCGACCTTGGCGTCCTCACCCTTGCCCTTGGCCTGTTTGGCCAGCTCGCGGCGGCGTTCCTCGGTCAGCTGCGGCACCGAGATCCGGATGATGTCGCCGTTGTTGGTGGGATTCACCCCCAGGTCGGAATTGCGGATCGCGGTCTCGATCGCGCCCAACTGGGACTGCTCGTAGGGCTTGATCACCACCATGCGCGGTTCGGGCACCGTGATGCTCGAGACCTGGGTGATCGGCGTCGGCGAACCGTAGTAGTCGATGACGACCCGCTGGAACATGCCGGGGTTGGCCCGGCCGGTCCGGATGCTTCCGAGATCGTCCTTCGCCACCGAGACGGCTTTCTCCATCTTCTCCTCGGCATCGAAGAGGGCTTCATCAATCACGACCGTTCCTCCACAGCGTCGTCATCGTCATGATCCGCGGGGCGCGGGGTCAGGACCGTACCAGTGTGCCGATGTTCTCACCGGCGACCGCCCGGGCAATGTTGCCCTTCGTCAACAGATTGAACACCAGCATCGGCATCTGGTTGTCCATACACAGACTGAAGGCCGTGGCATCGGCGACCTTCAGACCGCGCTCGATCACCTCCTTGTGGGTGATCTCGGTGTACAAGGTCGCGCTCGGGTCCACCCGCGGGTCCGCGGAGAACACCCCGTCGACGGCCTTGGCCATCAGCACCACGTCCGCGCCGATCTCGAGCGCGCGCTGGGCGGCGGTGGTGTCGGTGGAGAAGTACGGCATGCCCATCCCGGCGCCGAAGATCACCACGCGCCCCTTCTCCAGGTGGCGCTTGGCCCGCAACGGCAGGTACGGCTCGGCGACCTGCCCCATCGTGATGGCGGTCTGCACGCGGGTATCGATGCCCTGTTTCTGCAAGAAGTCTTGGAGCGCAAGGCTGTTCATCACGGTGCCCAGCATGCCCATGTAGTCCGAGCGCGCCCGGTCCATGCCGCGCTCCTCGAGTTCGGCCCCGCGGAAGAAATTGCCGCCGCCGATCACCACGGCCACCTGGATACCGTCCTCGACGACCTCGGCGATCTGCTCGGCCACGGTCTGCACGACATCGGGATCGAGTCCGACGGCGCCGCCGCCGAACATTTCCCCACCCAGTTTCAGAAGCACGCGGCGATATCCTGGACGTTCGGTCCCGGGTTCCGTCATCGTGCTGGTCTCCTTCGGCGGTGTGGTCTGTCGACACGGCGAGTCATCAGGCAAAGCGAATACGTCTGCGATCCCGCAACACAGGGCGCGTCCATCCTGCCCTATGCGGTTTCCCGCGGTGCAGAGGACCCCTCGACCTGAGCGGGGCGAACGGCGCGGAGCACGGCCCGCGTCCCGGTGGCCGCCGAGCGGGGCCGCGCACGGCACGAGTCCGGGCCACCACGATCCGCGAACCGACTACAAGATAGCGGAAAGGCCCCGGATTCAACGAATTACGTTGGATCCGGGGCCTTTTCGACACAGATCAGGACTGGCCGACCTCGAAGCGGGCGAAGCGGGTCACGGTGACACCGGCATCGTCCAGCAGGGCCTTGACCGTCTTCTTGGAGTCGGTGACCGAGGACTGCTCGAGCAGCACGACATCCTTGAAGAAGCCGTTGACGCGACCTTCGGTGATCTTGGGCAGCGCCGCCTCCGGCTTGCCCTCCTCACGCGCGGTCTGCTCGGCGATCCGACGCTCGTTCTCCACGATGTCGGTGGGCACCTCGTCGCGGGTGACGTACTTGGCCTTGAGCGCGGCGACCTGCATCGCGGCGCCGCGCGCGGCCTCCGCGGCGGCCTCGCCCTCGCCGGTGTACTCGATCAGCACGCCGACGGCGGGCGGCAGATCGGTGGCACGCTTGTGCAGGTAGGTCGCGACCGGGCCGTCGTAGGACACCACGCGACGCAGTTCGAGCTTCTCGCCGATCTTGGCGGCCAGCTCCTGCAACGCGGCGTCGACCGTGCGGCCGTCCAGCGGCAGCGCCTTGAGCTCGTCCAGATCGGCGGGCTTGGCGGCGGCCGCCGCGGCCACGATCTGATCGGCCAGGGTCTGGAACTCCGCGTTCTTCGCGACGAAGTCGGTCTCGGAGTTGATCTCGACCAGGACGCCGTCCTTGGCCGCGACCAGGCCCTCGGCCGTGGCGCGCTCGGCGCGCTTGCCCACGTCCTTGGCGCCCTTGATGCGCAGCACCTCGACGGCCTTGTCGAAATCACCGTCGGTCTCGGCCAGCGCGTTCTTGCAGTCCATCATCCCGGAGCCGGTCAGCTCCCGGAGCCGCTTCACATCGGCAGCGGTGTAGTTCGCCATGGGTGGCGAGCCTCCTTCGAGAAAGGGTGCGGCGGGCGGCGACTGCACCGCCCGGACGCTCCTGAGTACCGGTCAGCGGTGATCACGGGCGCACGGCCACGTGATCACCGCCGGAACAGTGTCTGAATACGACGGTGTGGCTCAGGCCTCGGCCGGGGCCTCGGCGGCAGCGCCGTCGGCACCGGGGGCGGCCTGCGCGAGCAGTTCCTGCTCCCACTCCGCCAGCGGCTCGCCCGCGCCCGCTTCGGGCTTGTCGTCGCCCGCGGACACACCCGCGCGCGCCTGGACGCCCTCGGCCACCGCGGAGGCGACGACCTTGGTGAGCAGGGCGGCGGAGCGGATCGCGTCGTCGTTGCCCGGGATCGGGTAGTCGACCAGGTCGGGATCGCAGTTGGTGTCCAGGATCGCGATGACCGGGATGTTCAGCTTGCGCGCCTCGCCGACGGCGATGTGCTCCTTGTTGGTGTCGACGACCCAGATGGCCGAGGGCACCTTGGCCATGTCCCTGATGCCGCCGAGGGTGCGCTCGAGCTTGTTCATCTCACGCGTGAGCATGAGGATTTCCTTCTTGGTGCGACCCTCGAAACCACCGGTCTGCTCCATCGCCTCGAGTTCCTTGAGGCGCTGCAGGCGCTTGTGCACGGTGGAGAAGTTGGTGAGCATGCCGCCCAGCCAGCGCTGGTTGACGTAGGGCATGCCGACCCGCGTCGCCTCGGCGGCGATGGACTCCTGGGCCTGCTTCTTGGTGCCGACGAAAAGGACGGTGCCGCCGTGGGCGACGGTCTCCTTGACGAATTCGTAGGCCTTGTCGATGTAGGTCAGCGTCTGCTGCAGGTCGATGATGTAGATGCCGTTGCGGTCGGTGAAGATGAACCGCTTCATCTTCGGGTTCCAGCGCCGGGTCTGGTGTCCGAAGTGCGCGCCGCTGTCGAGCAGCTGCTTCATTGTTACGACAGCCATGGCTCCCGTATCCCTCTTTCGTTGCCGGTTGACGCGGCGGATCGGTGATCCGCCGCCCTGGCGCCGCCGAACCGCCGGACCTCGCCTCGTGGGCGGGACCAGCCGGCGATTCCCTGCTCAGCACAGCCGCTGCCGATCGATCTCGGTTCTGAGGTCGGAGTCGAGCAGCGCCGGACGAACAAGCACGGGTGGCGCGCGAAGTCGGTCCGTGCCAGCACAGACCGCTCGACCAGTCTACGGCGTCGGCCTCCTCCGCCGAAATCGCCTCCCGTCCACCCCTGTGACCAGGGATAACAGCGGGAACCGCAGGTCAGCGCGCTGCCCGATGTCTGATTTCCCGGATCGGAAACACCAGGCATTCACACAGGACGAAGTTGTCCACATTCGCCGGATCGGCGGCCCGGACGAGGTCGGTGGCGGGCAGGGTCGGAGCCATGAACCGTTTCAGCGTGTCGATGACGTTGATCCTCCCCTGGCTGTTCGCGTTGTCGCTGGTCGCCGCACATCAAGCGGCAGCTTCCGGTCCGCCGCGCACCCACGTCGGCTGCACCGGGTCGGCCTGTCCGATCGAGGGAATGGTGCGCACCGCGCCGCGGGTGCTGCCGTTGCCCGCCGTCGCGCCCGCCGCCGTCGGCGTTCCCGCCACGATCTGCGTGCCCGTCGAATCCGCGACCTCTTCCGAATCCGCGCCCACCTCCGAATCCGTTCGGACATCCGAATTCCTCCCGACAGCCGACTCTGTGCCCGGATCTGAACTCTCGCGGACGTCCGACTGCGTGCCCGCGGCCTTGTCCGCGCCCACCGGCGAATACCTGCCCGAGATCGAAGATCTCACCGACCGATCGGAGGTGTCCGATGTCCGATGAGAAGACCGGTGTGACGAAACCGGAACCGCAGGCCAAGTACGCGGTGACCATCCTGCGGGTCGCGGGCGGATTCGCGGTCCTGGTCGCGGCGGTGGCGGCGCAGGCGGGTGCGGCCGGCGCGGCGCCCACCGGGGACTTCGACTGGCCGCTGCGCCCACGTCCCGCCGTCGAGCGGCCCTTCGACGAACCCGAGAGGGACTGGCTGCCGGGTCACCGCGGTGTCGATCTGGGCGGGGCGGAGGGACAGGACGTCCTCGCCGCGGGAGCCGGGATCGTCGCGTTCGCGGGTGAGGTCGCGGGAAAGCCGGTCGTTTCCCTCGATCACGAGGGTGGTCTGCGCACGACCTACGAACCGGTGGGAGCGGCGGTCGAGGTGGGTGCCCGGGTCGCGCGGGGCGCGCGGATCGGAGAACTGCGGGCGGGTCATCCCGGGTGCGCGGCCGGCGCCTGCTTGCACTGGGGGTTGCGCCGGGAGGCGAGCGTTCCGCGCGACTACCTCGACCCGCTCGGTCTGCTGCACCTCTCACCGCTGCGCCTGAAACCGGTACAGCCGCGATGACCGTGTGTGGCGAAGGCGATGTCCGCGCGCACTGTCGCGCACGGGGTCGCGGGGTACAGGATCGGAGCATGGAATCCCAGCGCGCACCGGAACTCACCTACGCCGAAGTCGGGGCGACGGCCGGGACGCTGCCCGACGGATACCACCGCTTCACGGCGCGACGCCGAATCGGGCACGGGCGCACGGTGTTCGAGCGGGCGGCGAACGAGATCCTCAGCTATCGGATGCAGAAGGGGACCGGATTCTTTCACGAGGCGAGCACTCCGGTCGCCGAGGTCGGCACCGAACTGACGGTGCGCCTCGGAATCGGGCCGATCGGCGTCACCGCGCCGTGCCGGGTGGTGTACGTGCTCACCGAAGGCGAGCGGCGGGGATTCGCCTACGGCACGTTGCCGGGTCACCCGGAGATCGGCGAGGAACTGTTCGCGGTGGACTACGACCCGTCCGACGACAGCGTGACGGCCCTGGTCGTCGCGTTCTCCCGGCCCGGAACCTGGTACGTGCGGCTGGGCGGTCCGGTCGTGCGCGCGTTGCAACGGTTCATCGCGGGCCGCTACCTGGCCTCGCTCACCCGCTGAGCCGGGCCGGTCAGCGGTCGGCCGACTCGGCGCGGAATCCACGCCCGACGAGGTGGCCGGCGTAGTCGGCCAGGGTCGAACCTCGGTCGGCGGCTTCGCGGCGTAGGCGGGCGTAGGCGTCGGCAGTATCGAGACCGTGTTCGGCGATCAGCGCGCCCGCCGCGCGGTGTATGAGTGTGCTCGTGGGCGGCGGCGCGGCATTGGACGAGAGGAGATGCGCGGCAATGAGTTCGGACACTTCACCGACGACCTCGGCCAGCGCCGGGGACCACCGCTCCGGGGCGAGATACAGATTCAGCGCGCCGAGACGGGTCGGTCCGGCGGTCAGGGGGACGGACACCATCGCGCCGGGCAAGCCCCGCAGCACCGTCGCGGCCGTCGGCCAGCGGTCCGCGTCCCGCGCCGGTTCGGTAAGCACGACCACCTCCCCACCGGCCACGGCCTCGAAGGCGGGTCCTTCGCCCGCCGTCGACAGCGCCGCCTCCACACCGGCGGTCCACTCGTCCGAGCAGGCCCAGGGCTGCGCGCCGAGGTGCGGTTCGTCGATGAGGATCGCGACGTGCTCGACGGGCAGCGCCTGCACGCACGTGACGGTGGCGGCGACCAGATCGCCGCCACCCAGGCGCAATGCCGAGCGGACCCGCTCGGTGACGAGTTCGAACTGTGCCACGTCCATGCCGAACCACCTGCCGATCACCGAGCCCGCGCGTTCGCCGGGCAAACGTCGAGAATACCGCTGTCGGGCGCCCCGAGACCAGATCCGGACGCCGCGCTCAAGGGGTGACGATCGCGAAATCCGGGTCAGGGGCGTCGAGCAGGTCGACCAGATGCGACAGCGACAGCGGGTCGCCCTCGATGGCGATGTCGCCCGCGGCGACGGCCACGCCGAAGTCGTCCCCGCCCAACAGCACTCGGGCCAGGGTGGTGCGGGACAGGGTGAACTCGGCGTCGGGGTCGAGCAGTTTCACACCGTCGGGCCGGTCGTAGTGGATCAGCACGCCGTTGCGCAGTTCCACGCGGTGGATCCGGTCCTCGTCGGTCACGCACCAGTCGGTGACCACGCGGTGCTCCCAAGCCTTCGGTCCGTCGACGCGCAGCGCTACGGCGTCGAAGATCTGCTCGGTGGTCATCGCCGCCACCACGGTGGGTGCGTCCGGCGTCGTCGGTGTGCCGAACCGCCCGTAGCGCAGTTCGTAGGCGCCGCTGAGGTAGAAGTTGCGCCAGGTCGCGTTCTCCGCGCCGTAGCCGAGTTGCTCGAATGTACTGGCCTGCAGGCGTTTCGCCTGATCGTTGTCCGGTTCGGCGAAGACGAGATAGTCCAGAACCTGTGCCACCCACCGGTAGTCGCCCGCCGCGTAGGATTTGCGCGCCTTGCGCAGCACTTCCTCCGCGCCGCCCATGTACGCCACGTGCCGTTTGGCGGATTCGACGGGCGGATGCTGCCACAGGTGTGCGGGATTGCCGTCGAACCACCCGAGATAGCGCTGGTAGACGGCTTTGACATTGTGGCTGACCGAGCCGTAGTACCCGCGGGCGTGCCAGGCGTTGTCGAGGGCGGGCGGCAAAGTGATCCGCTCGGCGATCTCGGCCGCCACATACCCCTGATTGAGCAGCCGCAACGTCTGATCGTGCAGGTAGGCGTACAGGTCGCGCTGCGCGCTGAGGTATTCGGTCACCCGGTCCGCGCCCCAGGTCGGCCAGTGGTGCGAGGCGAACACCACGTCGGTGTCGCGGGCGAACAGGTTGATCGCCTCGGTCAGGTATTTCGACCACAGCAGTGGGTCACGCACCGGCGCGCCGCGCAGGGTGAGCAGGTTGTGCATGGTGTGGGTGGCGTTCTCGGCCATGCACAGCGCGCGATGGTCGGGGAAGTAGAAGTTCATCTCCGCGGGCGCCTCGGTGCCCGGTGTCACCTGGAACACCATGCGCACGCCGTCGACCGTCTCGACCTGGTCGGTGGCGGTGATCTCCACCGTCGGGGGAACGAGGGTGACGGTGCCGACCGAGGTCGTCTGTCCCAGTCCGGCCCCGACCTGCCCCAGTGGCCCGCGCGGCAGCACCGCGCCGTACATGTAGGCGGCGCGCCGAGCCATCGCGGTGCCCGCGTAGACGTTCTCGGCGACGGCGTGGGCCAGGAATCCGGCCGGGGCCAGCACCGGGCAGCGGCCCGCCTCGACATCGGCCAGGGTGGTCACGCCGAGCGCGCCGCCGAAGTGGTCGACGTGCGAATGGGTGTAGACCAGCCCTGTCACGGCGCGATCGCCGCGATGCGCGCGATACAGGGCGAGGCCCGCCGCGGCCGTCTCGGCGGAGATGAGCGGATCGATGACCACCACCCCGGTGTCGCCCTCGACCAAGGTCATGTTCGACAGGTCGAGTCCGCGGATCTGATAGATGCCGTCGGTCACCTCGTACAGCCCTTGTCTGCCGACCAGACCCGACTGTCGCCACAGTCCCGGATGCACCGAATCCGGGCGGGGGCCGCGCAGGAAGGCGTAGGAGTCGCTGTCCCACACCACGGTTCCGTCGGCGGTCGTGACCACCCCCGGGTCCAGCGCGGCCATGAAACCGCGGTCGGCGTCGGCGTGATCGGCCTCGTCGGCGAAGGGCAGATCGGCGGCCGCGCGGCGATGTGCGGCGGCGACGAGAGCGCTCGGTTCGGTCGCTGTGCTCATATCCATCCTCCTGTACTCGGCCGGTTCACCCGGTCTGCGGTCAGAGACTCGGATCCGCGATCTGCAACAGGGCCGCCACGCAGGCGACGAGGACCACCGTCGCGGCGGTGAGGGTTACCGCGGCCGCGCCGTGCCCGTATCTCCGACGGTGCAACGTGCGGTTGCGGGCGAAACAGAGGACCGCCAGCGCGACCATGGCGACCGCGCAGACGACCGGTGCGACGCCGGCCGCTCGCCACCCGCTCACCGCGGCGTGGTGCAGGAACAGCAGGGCGATCGCCATCGCGCCGATGGCCGTGCGCCGCCACGCCAAGGCGGTGCGTTGGGTGGCCATTCCGAGGTCGGCGTCGCTCATCGCACCAACACCGCCACCCCGGCGAGCAGGGACACGAGGGTGATGCCCACCGACAGGATCGGCACCAGGTACGTGCCGGGCAGTGGTTCGTCTCGGTCCATCGCCAGCCGTATCCGTCGCCAGTGCAGGTAGGCGCCGACCGCGACGATCACCGCCAGGACCAGACAGCTCACCGAGATCGCGCGACGAAGCCCCACCGTCTGGAAGGACTGCACCAGGGTCTCGACCGCCACACCGCCCGCGAGCAGACCGAGCGCGGTGCGCATCCAGGCCAGGAAGGTGCGTTCGTTGGCCAGGGTGAACCGGTAGTCGATCTGCCGTGGGACGTCCTCGGACTCGGTTTCGGGGGTGGGCGGCATCATGCCGACCCGATCCCGGCCGCCGGCACCGAGCCGCCGCAGGCGTTCCCGCCGACCCGCGAAAAGTTGCCCGAAGTGTGCGCTGGAGGCGTCGATCCGATCCGGGGGCACGCTTCGCCCGCCGAGGGCCGACCCGAATTCATCCGTCCGACCGGTTCTGCGACGTCACAGGACCGCGCTACACCACGTAGGCAGTCCTCCGAACTCACGGATACGCTCCGTTCCTGGTCGGCTCCGATGACAGGCAAACAAACCGCTACGTCAGCCTAGCGGGCGGGCACGGGAGCGTCCACGAACGACGCCGGGTGCGCCACGGCGCGCCGCGCACCACTCCGAATGAGGACGAGAATGGTTGACGCGCAGCCGAATACGCCGCGCTCGTGATCAGATCGACACCGCGTCCTGGAAGGTCATCGCCAAGCGGTCGACCGCCGAGCTCATGGTGGCCCGGGCGGGCAGTTCCAGGGCGGCGAGTTCGGCCGCGGCCGGGTGGTCGCCCAACCGCAGGTCCGCGCCGCCCAACCGCGCGCGCATTCCGGTGGGTTCCATCTCCCAGGTCGTGCATCTGGTCACGCCGTCGATGTGGGAGTAGGCGTCGAAGGAGGTGCCCGCCCCGCGCCCACCGGGAGTGCGCAGGCCCGGTTTCACCGTCAAGTCGACCACGAGCGCGCCGTCCTGGTGCAGCACCCCGCGCCGCTCCCGGCTCTCGTGATCCACCTCGAAGTCGGCCAGCACTTTCGGGAATCCCCAGATCCCGCGACCGGCCGCCAGGGTGAAATCGCCGTCGACCGGCAGGCGGTGGATGAACACGCCCGCGCCGCCGGAGGCCAGCGCGCGCAGATCCCGCACCGCGCCGCCGGTGGGCGCGGTGTGGTGACGAACCATGAACGACACACCGAACTCGTTGTACGGGCCGAGGTCACCGTCGATGTAGTCGACGAACACCAGCGTGCACAGGGCGCGCTCGCGCGGCACCCGGACGACCGCGAGTCCCGAGTAGTCGATGAGGCGCTGCGCGGCGGCGGCGGGCACGCGGTAGGACGCCATGAATGCCCGCGCGTGGCGGATCCGCACCGGCATCTGGATTTCCCGACCGAGGACGGTGTGCGTGCTCATCCGGATGAACCCTCCTGAAAACTAGAACTCGTTACAGAATACGAGTTCCGGCCGCGCGCGGGTCGGCTTTCCCGCTCGATCGGCTGTCCGGCTCGCTCCGGCATTCGAAGCGACTTCGAGACTCGGGCACGCGGAGAGATCGTCGCCGGAGGAATTGGAGCTTCGGACTCGCCGAGGGAGCCGACACCGCGTCACGTGCCACCGCTCGTTCGATCGCGCCTCATGCTCGCGGATGGGCCTGCTCGTGCACGGCCTTGAGACGCTCGATCGATACGTGGGTGTAGAGCTGGGTGGTCGCCAGACTCGAATGCCCGAGCAGTTCCTGCACCACCCGTAGGTCCGCCCCACCCTCCAGCAGGTGGGTGGCCGCACTGTGTCGCAGGCCGTGCGGCGCGAGATCGGGCGCACCCGGAATGGCCGCGACCACCTCGTGCACCACCGTGCGCGCCTGTCGCTGATCCAATCGACGCCCGCGTCGACCGAGCAGCAGCGCCCGCCCCGACTCGACCGTCGCGAAGGTCGGTCGCCCGAACCGCAACCAGTGTTCGACCGCTTCGTCCGCGGGCGACCCGAACGGCGCCGCGCGCTCCTTGTTCCCCTTGCCCAGTACACGCACCAACCGCCGCTCGCGGTCGATGTCCTCGATGTCCAGCCCGCACAACTCCCCCACCCGGATACCGGTCGAATACAGCAGTTCCACGATCAACCGGTCCCGCAAGGCCATCGGATCGTGCTGGCGTGCCCCCGACCGCGCCGCCTCCATCGCCTCCACCGCCTGCCCGCTGCCCAACACCGCGGGCAGTACCCGATGCGCCGAGGGCGACCCCAACCGCAACCCCGGATCGATGGACAGCCTCCCGGTCGCGGTCAACCACGCCGTGAACGTGCGCGCCGAGGAAGCGCGTCGCGCCATCGTCGTGCGCGCCGTCCCCTGCGCCGCCGCCGCGGCCAACCACGACCGCAACAACGTCAGATCCAGCTCACCGACCGCCGAATCCGCCGACCGCTCCACCAGATGCCCCAACAACGCCCGCGCGTCCCCCACATAGGCCCGCACCGTGTGCGCGGACCGGTTCCGCCCCAACCGCAGATGCCGCCCGTACTCCGCCACCAACGCCGCCAGATCCTCCGGTAACTCCCGCACCCCATCACCGTCACCACCCACGGCCCCCTTTGGCAACCCGCCACGCCGAACGCACCCCGCCGTGCGGGAAACAACGGAGGGAACGCCTACTCACCCGAACGGCCGGTCCGGGCGGCCTGGGCGCGGGTCATCGGGGAACTGCTCGCGGAGCGAAACGCCCACTCGCTCCCAATTGCCAGTCGGGGCGCGGGTCATCGGGGAAGTGCTCGCGGAGGAGAACACCCCTCGCTCCGAACGGCCAGTCGCGGCGGTCGCACATCCCTGAACCGGCCGACGCCGCCGAGTGATCAACACCGTTCTCGACCGGACACCCCCGATGCCCCCGCCGGTAGGGTCGGTATGTGTTCGAGTTGGTCGCGCCGACCGCGCGTTTGTACGACGAATGGGTTGCGGCGCATCGTGAGTGGGGGCCGGGGACGCACGAGGACGGATTCGGGCTCACGCCGGCGGATGACGTGGCCTCCGAGGCCGGGTTCGTCGAATGGGTGGATCGGTTGCTCGCGCGGGAGCGGGCCGGTGCCGAGGGGCGGTGCTGTTCGCGGTGGATCGTGGACGGGGACCGGGTGTTGGGTGGGATCGCGTTGCGGTACGGCGACGGGGTGGTGGTGTCGCAGGTCGGGCATATCGGGTTCGGGGTGACGCCCTCGGCGCGGGGGCGCGGGGTGGCCTCGTGGGCGTTGGGGCGGATGCTGGCGGTAGCGCGGGAGGCCGGGATGGGACCGGTGTTGCTGGTGTGCGCCGAGAACAACCTCGCCTCGGCGCGGACCATCGAGCGCAATGGCGGCGTGCTCGAAGCGGTGCGGGACACTCCGCTCGGCCCCGCGCGACGGTATCG
The DNA here is from genome assembly GCF_000308695.1 of Nocardia takedensis NBRC 100417. Lineage (GTDB taxonomy): Bacteria > Actinomycetota > Actinomycetes > Mycobacteriales > Mycobacteriaceae > Nocardia > Nocardia takedensis. The sequence goes on from NZ_BAGG01000092.1 coordinate 55,983, forward strand.
GATCGCGCTCGCGCAGAACGGAAATCGACCTCGCCCGGATTGATCACGAATCCCGCCTGCCTGCCGCACGATTCCCGATCCGATCGCGGAGAGGTTCATCGAGCGCCCCGTGGGGTTCGGTGCCACCCGCTCGATCCCATGGTGACCAGGCCCGCCAATTCCAGGCCGACCAGGGCCGCTCGCACCGACGGGAGGGCGAGGCCGGTGCGGGTGGCCAAGGCGGTGGGCAGGTGGGGGTCTCGAATGGAGAGGGATGCGTAGACGGCAGCCTGGTCGGCGGGGAGGTCCGGTGTGGCGGAGGTGGCGGGATCGGTCAGGCGCAGGGGGGTTTCGTCGAGGATGTCGGCGGCCTGGGTGACGAGCAAAGCTTCACCGTCGCGGATCATGCGGTGGCAGCCGACGGAGACCGCGGAGGTGACGGGCCCCGGGGTGGCCAGGGCGGGCAGGCCGAGGCGGCGCGCCCACTTCACCGTGTTGCGTGCTCCGCTGCGGACACCCGCCTCGATGACGAGGACAGCGTCGGACAGGGCGGCGATGAGGCGGTTCCTGGACAGGAATTGGTGTTTTCGAGCGGTGGTGCCGGGTGGATATTCGCTCACCACCGCGCCGTTCTCGGCGATCTCCGCCAGCAGGCGGTCGTGTTGGGCGGGGTACGGGCGGTCGACGCCGCAGGCGAGGACGGCGACGGTGGCCGCGCCCGCGGCGAGCGCGGCCCGGTGCGCCGCCGCGTCGATGCCGAAGGCGGCTCCGGAGACGATGGTGAGGCCGCGAGCGGACAGATCGCCGACGATCTCGCCGGTGACCCGATCGCCATAGCCGGTGCTGCACCTGGCCCCGACGACGGCCACCGACCGTTCGGTGACCGTCAGCAGCGACGCGTTGCCGCGCACCCACAGCACCAGCGGCACGGCGGCGTCCTGATCGCCGCCCGGATCGAGTCGGCCGAGTCCCGCCATCCGCCACGCGGGCCATTCGGGATCGTCGGGGGTGACGACGCGACCGCCCGAGTGTTCGATGGTTTCGAGATCACGGGCAGCGCAGTCCATATCGCGTCGCTGCGCGGTCGGAACGCGCAGCGAGGCGGGCAGATCGCACTCGCGCACCGCCCGCGCCGCCTCCACCACGCCCACCGTCGCGATCAGCGCAGACAGCGGGGCGCACGGGCCCTGCACCACCCGCGACAGATACACCCACGCGAGCCTGCGCTCTGGGTCCCGATCCTCGACGCGATCCAAGTCGACGGTGCGCACCACGCCGTCCGCCGTGGTGGAACCGCCTGCCATGCCCTCGGCATCGATCGTCATCCGCACATCCCCTCCCTCTGTGTGTGGTTCTCGCACCACCGGCTCCCCTCCCTCACCGCGCGTTTTTCTGACCGGAGCGGCGCCTCCCGAGCCGCGTAGTCCGTGAACCACACCGCGCCGGACTCCGTCCCTCGCCGCCTCCTGATCAGCGCCATCCGAAACCGCACCGCCACTGACCGCACACCCGCGTTCGGGCGGCGGACAGCACCACCGAACTCCCTCATCACCGCACCGTCCTGGCCGGAGCGGGGTCACCGAAGCCGAGACATCCTGTGAACGCACACCGCACCGCGGCATCCGTCATCACCACCGGACTTCGTCTCTCGCCCTCCCCCCGACCAGAGCGGACAACCTGAGCACCCCTCCTGACCACAGCGGAAGACCCGTGGGCTCCGACGGAGGCACACCGGCCTGTGTCGTGCCGCACTGAATTCGACCGCTCACTGCGCACCTCGTTGACGGAAGTTCAGGGCCAGCAGGACGTCCTCGGCGGAGGGGGACTCGCCGCCGCGCAGGTCGCAGATGGTCCAGGCGACGCGGATGGCGCGGTCGGCGCCGCGAGCCGACATGCGGCCAAGGCGCAGGGCGGACTCGACCGGGGCGACCGCTTCCGGGACGAGGGGGAACTGTTGGCGCAGGGCGTGTCCCGGGACTTCGGCGTTGGTGGTCCAACCGTGTTCGTGCCAGCGACGGACCGCGGCCCGCCGTGCGGCGGCGACGCGTTCGCGCACGACCGCGCTGCTCTCGGCGACGGCGGCGCTGAACGCTCCGCCGCCCTGCCCGTGCATCCGCACCCAGATATCGATGCGGTCCATCAGTGGGCCGGACAGTTTGCCCAGGTAGCGGCGGCGGGCCAGCGGTGCGCAGATGCAGTCGACATCGCGTGCGGAGGCGCACGGGCACGGGTTGGCGGCCAGGACGAGTTGGAAACGCGCGGGATAGCGGGCGACGCCGTCGCGGCGGGCGATGCGCACCTCGCCTTCCTCCAGCGGGGTGCGCAGCGCTTCGAGGACCTTGGTGCCGATCTCGGCGCATTCGTCCAGGAACAGCACACCGCGGTGGGCGCGGCTGACCGCGCCCGGCCGCGCCGAACCGGACCCGCCGCCGACCATCGCCGTGGCGGAGGTGGAGTGGTGCGGGGCGACGAAAGGCGGCGAGGTGACCAAGGGGTGCTCGCCCGAGAGCGCGCCCGCCATGGAGTGGATGGCGGTGACCTCCAGCGATTCGGAGTCGGTGAGCGGGGGGAGCAGTCCGGGAAGACGTTGCGCGAGCATCGTCTTCCCGATGCCGGGAGGTCCGGTGAGCAACAGGTGGTGCCCGCCCGCGGCCGCGACTTCCAGGGCCCAGCGGGCTTCGTCCTGACCGACGACCTCGCTGAGGTCGCCGCCGGGGCGCGCGGTATCGGGCGGGGCGCCGTTCGGTTCGAGCAGGCCCCCTTCGCCGCGCAACCAGCAGATGACGCGACGCAGATGGTCGGTGCCGAACACTTCGATGCCGTCCACCAGTCCGGCCTCGGCGAGCGCGGATTCCGGGACCACGACGGTGGACCATCCGGCCTTGCGCGCCGCGAGCACGGCGGGCAGCACACCGCGCACCGGCCGGACCCGCCCGTCGAGCGACAGTTCGCCGAGCAGTACCGTCGCGCCGAGTCGGTCGGAGGGGACCGCCCCCGCGGCATCGAGGACCGATACCGCCAGCGCGAGGTCGTAGACGCTGCCGACCTTCGGCAGTGTGGCCGGTGACAGGGCCAGCACCACGCGGCCGTCGGGCCACTTCTCCCCCGAGTTGGCCACGGCGGCACGCACCCGGTTGCGCGATTCCTGGAGCGCGGTGTCGGGCAGGCCGACCAGGTTGACCGACGGCAGGCCCTGCCCGATATCGGCTTCGATCTCCACCAGATGCCCGTCGACGCCCGTCACGGCGACCGAGTGGGCGCGGCCCAGCGCCATCAGAACACCCCCGCGAGATGTTCGACCACGGGCCGGTACCCGCGACGCAGCACGACCGCGACGACGTCGAAGCGGATCTGCGGCGCGCTCCCCTGCTGCTGGGCGAGCCAGCTCAGCGCGGTGCGTCGGATGCGCTGCTGTTTGGTGTAGGTGACCGCTTCGGCGGGGACACCGTAGGCGAGGCCGGTGCGCGTCTTCACCTCGACGAACGCGGTGACCTCGCGGTGCGCGGCGATCAGATCGAGTTCGCCGTAGCGGCAGCGCCAGTTCCGCGCGAGGATCCGCATGCCCGCGGCCTCGAGGAACCGGGCCGCCAGTTCTTCGCCTTGTGCGCCGAGCGCCTGATTGTCTGCCACCGGATCAGCGTGCCCGCCGGGCGGCCGCGATCAGCCGCGCCGACCTGGGGAAACCGCTGCCCTGTGGAAATCGGCCACCCTGTGCACAACCGGTGAGGCTACTCGGGAAGCCGCAGGTCGGGCTTCTCCAACTCCTCGATGTTGACGTCCTTGAAGGTGATGACCCGCACGTGCTTGACGAAGCGCGCCGGGCGGTACATGTCCCACACCCACGCATCGCTCATCCGCACTTCGAAGTACACCTCGCCGTCGGCGTTCTGCGGGCGCAACTCCACGGAGTTGGCCAGGTAGAAGCGACGCTCGGTCTCCACCACGTACGAGAACTGACCGACGATGTCCTTGTACTCGCGGTAGAGCGAGAGTTCCATCTCGGTTTCGTATTTCTCGAGGTCCTCGGCACTCATCGGGTGGAACGTCCTCCTTCTTCGCCGCACTGCGTTCGATGTGCGGTGTTCGCTGGGCTCCGGTGGGCGATCACACCCGCGGGCCGGTCACGCACGCCGCTGCGTCGTCTGCGCACATCATCTCGCATGGGCGGCGTCGGTAGCCACTCGGCTGTCCCGCGCGCCCTCCGGGAGGACCGTTTCGACGCCGTCGACCACCGTCGCGAGCGTCGCGGACGACTCGGCCGCGAGCGGGCGCAACCCCAGCGCCTCGCGCACGTTGCGCCAGGATCGGCGGTGTTCGTCGCTGGGGCCGAGACGTTCCAACGCGGCGGTGTGTTCGGGCGTGTTGTAGCCCTTGTGGGCGGCGAATCCGTAGCCGGGCAGCTTGCGGTCCAATTCGACCATCATCCGGTCCCTGGTGACCTTGGCGAGGATCGACGCGGCCGCGATGCAGGCCGCCGTCGCGTCGCCGCCGATCACGGGCAACGAGGGCACCGGGATGCCCGGCACCCGGAAACCGTCGGTCAGGACGTAGCCAGGGGTGTGGCGCAGGCCCGCCACCGCACGGCGCATGCCCTCGATGTTGGCGACGTGGATGCCGATGGCATCGATCTCCCAGGCCGGGATCACCACCACTTCGTAGGCCAGCGCGAGGCGGGTGATGATCGGGAACAGCTCTTCCCGGGTGGCCTCGGTGAGCTTCTTCGAGTCGTCCAGGCCGGCCAACCGGTCGTAGGCCTTGGGGGCGAGCAGACAGGAGGCCACCACCAGCGGCCCCGCGCACGGCCCGCGGCCCGCCTCGTCCACGCCCGCGACCGGCCCCAGCCCGCCGCGGATCAGCGCCGCCTCCAACGTGCGCAGGCCGCCCGCCCGGCGCATCACCACCCGCGGCGGCCACCCGCTGTTCGGCATCACGGCCACTCGACTCTGCCCCACCGTTCGATCATCCGCCCTGTCGCGCCGGTCAGTTCGTCTGGGGATCCTGACTCCTGATCGGACCGATGCGGTTCGGGGGCCAGATCTTGAACACCGCCTTGCCGCGCACGTTGTCGATGGGGACGGTGCCCTGCCACTCGTCGCCGACGTGGGCGCGCGAATCGGCGGACTGGTTGCGGTTGTCGCCCATCACCCACAAATGGCCCTCCGGGACCCGCACCGGGCCGAAGACGCGGCCGGACGGGTAGGTGCCGTTCTGCTGGCCCGGGGTCCACTTGTAGTCGTTCTCGACGTAGGGCTCGTCCAGCGGTTTGCCGTCGACCAGCACCCTGCCTTCGGCATCGCAGCACTGCACCGTCTGACCGCCGACCGCGATCACCCGCTTGACCAGGTCGTTCTCATCCGGCGGGACCAGGCCGAAGAAGGAGAAGAAGTTCTGCACGCCGCGCACCACACCGTTGTCGGAGCGGATCGAGCGGTAGGCGGTGTTCCAGGACGGCGGGCCCACGAAGACCACGACGTCGCCCGGTTCCGGATCGCTCCAGTAGGAGGTGATCTTCTCGACGTAGATCCGGTCGCCCGTGCAGCCCGGGCAGCCGTGCAAAGTCGGTTCCATCGACTGGGACGGGATGACGTAGGGCCTGCCCACGAAGCTCACCATCAGTGCCGCGATGACGGCCGCGATGACGATGAGGATCGGCAGTTCCTGCCAGAACGGGCGTTGTTTCTTGACCTTCTTCTGGCGTCGCGCGCGCCGGGTGCGCCCCGCGCCTTCGTCGTCCGAACCGGACATCGCCACCGACCCACTTTCGTCTGCCACGCCGAACAGAGTAGCCCGACACCATGACGATCGGTCCGGTGCCGGGCTACTAAGGGCTGTCACGGCTTTCACGCCGTGGCCGCGAGGCCGGATGCGTTCGCGCACCGCGGCCTCACGACGGGAAGCTCAGCGCTTCTCCTTGATCTTGGCGGCCTTGCCGCGCAGGTCACGCAGGTAGTACAGCTTGGCCCGGCGGACATCGCCGCGGGTCACGACCTCGATGTGGTCGATGTTGGGGGTGTGCACCGGGAAGGTGCGCTCCACGCCGACGCCGAAGGAGACCTTGCGGACGGTGAAGGTCTCGCGGACGCCGCCGCCCTGACGTCGGATGACGACGCCCTTGAAGACCTGGATGCGCTCCTTCGAGCCTTCGATGACCTTCACGTGCACATTGAGGGTGTCGCCCGGCCGGAAGTCGGGGACGTCGCTGCGCAGCGACCGTTCGTCGAGGAAGTCAAGGGTGTTCATGTCCATCCTTCTGATGTGTGCGCGAACAGAGGACCCTGGCGGCACGGGTGGTGCGCGACCGGTTCATGCTCCGAATTGAGGAGTGCTCCCGGGGTCGACAAAGCACCCAGGGCAACCCGTGCATTGTGCCAGACCGGGCGCACGCAGGAAAAATCGCCCCCGCTGGTCAGCTGTCGGCGTCGCGCTCCCACGGCAGGTGGTGCGGATGCGGCGAGGGCGGCGCGGGCACCACCTTCCTGCTCAGCTCGGCCTCCGCGGCCACCCGCGCGTGCTCGACGTCGGGTTTGCCCGCGATCAGATCCTGGATGAAGATTTTGGCCCGGATCACCGGACGCCGGTAGCGACGCTCCCGGACGATCGCCCGGTACATCATGCGGCGGCGGTCGGCGTAACGCCACCGCGCCCAGGGCGCGCCGGGGCGGCTGAGCCGCAGCGCCCCGACCACCAGCAGCGGCGGGAAGAACATGCCGAACAGACCCGTCCAGATCTTGCCCTTGGCGATGACGATCGCGGCCAGCATCAGGTTCACGATCGCGAAGGCGCTGACGACGATGCGGGCCTCGGTGCCCATGTTGGCACGGAAGTCGTTGATCTCGAGCAGCGAGAGCGGGTGGAAGCCGAGCAACAGCAGACCCGTCACCGCGAGGGCGACGAACACCGCGTCGACCGAGGTGCGGCCCTGTTCCTCCCAGTAGACGTCGCGCAGGTAGTAGATCAGCGCGAATTCGTCGAGGACCAGGGCCGCGCCCACGCCGAAGGCCGCGGCGAGCAGGCTCGCGGTGAGGTTGTCGGCGTCGTCGTAGACCGCGACCATGCCCAGGCCGGAGCCGAGCACCAGGATCACGCCGAAGACCATGTGGTGGATGTGCACGCTGCCCGCGCGCAGGTTGCCGGGCCACCAGCGGACCTTCTTGCGGATCAAGCGGACGCTGAGGCGGATGAACAGGAAGCCGACGATGAACCCGAACAGGAAGCACAGCAGGGGCAGGCGACCCTGCGCGATCACATCCTCTTCGAGCCATCTGCGCATGGCCGCCCGCCCCTTCGTCCGTGTGTGGCGCTACCGGCCGAAACCGGCCCGGCGCAGCGCGTCGGCCATCGACCCGGTGGGTGCGGGCGCGTTGCGGCGCTGATCTCCGCCGCGCGCGCGGTTCTGGTTCTGGTTGCGCCCGCCCTGACCGCCTTGACCGCCCTGCTGACGACCCTGACCGCCGCCCTGCTGGCGGTTCTGGCCACCCTGTCGCTGACGGTCGCCGCCGCCCTGACCGCGTCCGCCCTGACCGCCACGGTTGCCGCCGGACTTGCCCGCGGTGCCCGGTTCGTCGTCCAGGCGCAGGGTCAGGCCGATGCGCTGACGCGCCACGTCGACCTCGAGCACCTTCACCTTGACCACGTCACCGGATTTGACGATCTCGCGCGGATCGTTGACGAAATTGCGCGACATCGCGGACACGTGCACGAGGCCGTCCTGGTGCACGCCCACGTCGACGAACGCGCCGAAGGCCGCGACATTGGTGACCACGCCCTCGAGCACCATGCCCGGTTCGAGGTCGGCGACCTTCTCCACGCCCGCGGCGAATTCGGCGGTCTTGAACTCGGGGCGCGGGTCGCGGCCGGGCTTCTCGAGTTCGGCGATGATGTCGGTGACGGTGGGGACGCCGAAGGAGTCGTCGGTGAAGTCGGCCGGACGCAGCGAACGCAGCGCGGCGGTGTTGCCGATCAGTTCGGTGACGCCGTTGCCCGTCTTCTCCAGGATGCGCCGCACCACCGGATACGCCTCGGGGTGCACGGCGGAGGTGTCGAGCGGGTCGTCGCCGCCGCGGATGCGCAGGAAGCCCGCGCACTGCTCGAACGCCTTGGGCCCCAGACGCGGAACCTTCAGCAGCGCGGTGCGACTGCGGAACGGGCCGTTCTCGTCGCGGTGGGCGACGATGCTCTCCGCGACCGACCCCGCGATGCCCGACACGCGCGACAGCAGCGGCACCGAGGCCGTGTTGACGTCGACGCCGACCGCGTTCACCGCGTCCTCGACCACCGCGCCCAGCGAACGGGCCAGCAGCGTCTCGGAGACGTCGTGCTGGTACTGGCCGACGCCGATCGACTTGGGGTCGATCTTCACCAGTTCGGCCAGCGGGTCCTGCAGGCGGCGCGCGATGGAGACCGCGCCGCGCAGCGACACGTCCATGTCGGGCAATTCCTGGGTGGCGTAGGCCGAGGCCGAGTACACCGACGCGCCCGCCTCGGACACCACGATCTTGGTGGGCTTGTTCTCGGGGATGCGCGCGATGAGTTCGGTGGCCAGCGCGTCCGTCTCGCGCGAGGCGGTGCCGTTGCCGATGGCGATCAGTTCGACGCCGAACCGGGCCACCAGCGCGCCCAGGACGGCCAGCGACTTCTCCGTCTGCCCCTGCGGCTTGTGCGGGTAGATGACCTCGGTGGCGACCGCCTTGCCGGTGGCGTCGACCACCGCGACCTTCACGCCGGTGCGGTAGCCCGGGTCCAGGCCCATCGTGGTGCGGGTGCCCGCGGGCGCGGCGAGCAGCAGATCGCGCAGATTGGCGGCGAAGACGTCGACCGCGTCCTTCTCGGCGGCCTGGCGCAACCGCATCCGGGTGTCGATGCCCAGGCTGACCTGGAGTTTGGTCCGCCACGCCCAGCGCACGGTGTCCAGCAGCCAGGTGTCGGCGGCGCGCCCCTGATCGGCGATGCCGAAGCGCACCGCGATGCGGCCCTCGTAGATCGAGCGCTGCCCGGGTTCGAGTTCCTCGGTGTCGGATTCCAGTTGCAGGGAGAGCACTTCTTCCTTCTCCCCGCGCAGCAGCGCGAGGATCCGGTGCGAGGGCAGCTTGTCGAACGGTTCGCTGAACTCGAAGTAGTCGGCGAACTTCGCGCCCGCCTCCTCTTTGCCGGGCCGCACCGTGGAACTGATCTGGCCCCGGTTCCACATGAGTTCGCGCAGTTCACCGACCAGGTCGGCGTCCTCGGCGAAACGCTCGACCAGGATCGCGCGCGCGCCCTCGAGCTGTTCGGCGGTGTACTGCGCGGGATCGGTGGCGGGGTCGCCGATCAGGGCGTCGGCGACCGGCTCGTGACCGGCCTCGCGGGCGATCTGGGCCTTGGTGCGCCGCTTGGGCTTGTAGGGCAGGTAGATGTCCTCGAGACGGGCCTTGGTCTCGGCCGTCATCAGCTGACCGAGCAGCGCGTCGTCGAGTTTGCCCTGACCCCTGATGGATTCGATGATCGCGCCGCGGCGCTCGTCGAGTTCGCGCAGATAGTGCAGACGTTCGTCGAGCTGCCGCAGTTGCGCGTCGTCCAGGCCGCCGGTGACCTCCTTGCGGTACCGGGCGACGAACGGCACGGTCGAACCGCCGTCGAGTAGTTCGACCGCGGCGCTGACCTGACTCTCGCGCACACCGAGTTCGTCGGCGATGCGCCGTGCGACGCCCGCGAGAGCGGACGGCGTGGCGGCGGGCGTGTCGGTGTTCGTCGCTGAACTGGCGATCTCGGGCGCTGTCGTCACGCCGCAGACACTACCGGTGTCCGCTGACAGCCGACCGACACCCAGGTGAAGTGCGGTCGCCGCACGGTCAGCTCACGCCGCGTCCGCGCAGGACGAAGCGCTGCACCTTGCCGCTGGGCGTCTTGGGCAGACTCGGCACGAAATGCACCCGGCGCGGGTAGGCGTGCGCGGCGAACTTCTCCTTGACCAACCGTTGCAGTTCCGCGCCGAGCGCGCTGTCGCCCTCGGAACCGTTGCGCAGCACCACGAATGCCTCGAGCACCTCGCCGCGCAGCGCGTCGGGCACGCCGACCACGGCCGCCTCGGCGACCTGTTCGTGCAGTACCAGAACACTTTCCACCTCGAAGGGCCCGATTCGGTAGCCCGCCATGATGATCACGTCGTCGTCGCGGGCGGAGAACCGGAAGCAGCCGTCGGCGTCGCGTGAGCCCGCGTCGCCGGTGAGATACCAGCGTCCGTCGGCGGTGAAGCGCTCGGCGGTGCGCTCGGGAGCGTCGAGGTAGCCGCCGAACCACAGCAGCGGACTGTTCGCGACGTCGACGGCGACCCGCCCCATCTGTTCGGGCGCGGCCTCCAGATCGGTTTCGTCGGCCAGTACGGTGCACCGCCAACCCGGCAGTTCCCGCCCCATCGAGCCCAGCGGGACCGGCGCGGCGAGCCGGTCGTGCCAGGCGTTGCCGATGACCATGCCGTGCTCGGTCTGTCCGTAATGGTCGCGCACGGCGACGCCCAGGGTGCGCGCCGACCAGGCGACCACCTCCGGGGTCAGCGGTTCGCCCGCCGAGGACGCGCACCGCAGGGTCAGTCCGGCGGGCACGGGCGTGTCGTCGGCGCGCAGCGCGCGGTAGACCGTGGGAGCGGCGGTGAAGTTGGTGACGCCGAACTTCTCCAGGACCTGCCAGGTCAGCGCGGGCGAGAACCCGGCGTGCAGCAGCAGGCTGCGGGTTCCCGAGGCCAGCGGCCCGAGGATCGCGTAGTAGAGCCCGTAGGCCCAGCCGGGATCGGCGGCGTTCCAGAACACGTCGCCGGGACGAACGTCCAGGGCGAATTCCTGATAGGCGTGGAACGAGGCGAGCGCCCGCAGCGGGACGGGCACGCCCTTCGGCGTTCCGGTGGTCCCGCTGGTGAACAACTGGACCAGCAGACCGTCGCCGCCGAGCACCGCCGCCGCCGCGCCCGGATCGTCGGGCGCGTGCGACCACAGCAGGTCCGCCAGGTAGAGCGGGACGGCCCCGTTCGCGGCGGCGGGTCGCTCGCCCGCGATCACCAGCCGCCACGGCGGGTCGGCGGGCAGGTCCGCGCCCGACGCGAGCTTGCAGGCTTGATCGGCGTCCGCGACGACGAGCCGGGCCCGACTCGCGGCCAACCGCAGCGCGATGGCGGGCGGCGCGAACGCGGTGAACAGCGGGACGTGGACCGCCCCGCGCCGCCAGATGCCCAGCAGGGTGACGATCAGATCCGCGGATTTGCCCATCAACGTCGCCACCCGGTCGCCCGGTTCGACACCGAGATCGGCCAGCGCCGCCGCGCACCGCGCCGATCGTTCGCGCAGTTCGCCGTAGGTGAGGTCGACCGAGCTCAGATCGGCGTCGACCAGGGTGAACGCCACTGCCTCGGCGGGATGGCGATCGCACAGCAACTCGGCGGCGCAGGCATCGGGTCCGGTGTAGGCGGCCAGCAGTTCCTCGACCCGCCCACTCAGGTCCACACTCATCTCGTCTCCTCGAATCCTCCCGGCGGGGACATATGCCACCCGGTGTCACCTAGGATGTGGGTCACACCCTCGGTCCCACTACCCCCGAATTGGGGTGATCCCGGTGAACGCTCCGCTACTGCGTCCGCGCGACGCCGACGCCTTGCGCGCGGAGATCCGCGCGCTGGCCGACCGGACCGGCGTCCCGATGGTCTTCGGCGGCGAGGTGCACGAGGACGTCCTGGTGCTCACCGAATTCGTCGGCGCGGTCACCAACGGACTGCGCGGACTGCCCGTGCGACGCGCCTCCGGTCTCGGCGGACGTGTCGTGGACATGCGCCGCCCGATCACCGTCACCGACTACTACAGCTCCGACCACATCACCCACCACTACGACAGACCGGTCGCCGGGGAGGGCATCCGCTCGGTGATCGCGGTCCCGGTGGTGGTGGGCGACCGGTCCAGGGCGGTGCTCTACGCCGCCACCCGTGGTGACGCGCCGCTCGGCGACCGCACCGCCGAGTTGATGGTGCGCTCGAGCGGGCGACTCGCGCACGAGATCGCCGTGCGCGATGAAGTCGACCGCCGACTCCGACTACTCGAATTCGCCGCCCCCACGGCGGCGACCGCGCCCGCGGCCACCGAAGAACTGCGCACCCTGTACGCGGAATTGAGCGACCTGAGCCACGACGTCGGCGACGACGGACTGCGCGCCCGGCTGTACTCGGTCTGCGAACGGATGGCCCGCGCGCTGCACGAGGAACCCGCGCCGCAAGCGCCGCGACTGTCGCGCCGGGAACTCGACGTCCTCGGGCAGATCTCGCTCGGCTGCACGAATCAGGAAGCGGCGCAACGGCTCAGCCTCGGCCCGGAGACCGTCAAGAGCTATCTGCGCAACGCGATGGTCAAACTGGACGCGCGCACGCGCTACGAAGCGGTGGTCGTCGCCAGAAGGTTCGGGCTGCTGCCCTGAGGCGGTAGACCCCGGCGGAACGCACCACGGCTCAGGATTCGCTCGGCGGCAACAGATCCGGCCGCCTGGCCCGGGTGCGCGCCAAGGATTCCTCGCGCCGCCACGCCGCCACTTTCGCGTGGTCACCGGAAAGCAGGATCGGCGGCACGTCCAGACCGCGCCAACTCACCGGACGCGTATAGCTGGGCCCTTCGAGCAGACCGTCGGAAAACGAATCCTCTCGATGGGATTGCTGATTGCCGAGGACACCGGGAAGCAGACGCACGAACGCCTCGGTCATCACCAGCACCGCGGCCTCGCCGCCGATCAGGACGTAATCGCCGATGCTGACCTCTTCGACCCGCACGCGCCGCGCCGCGTCGTCGAAGACACGCTGGTCGATGCCCTCGTAGCGGCCGCAGGCGAAGACCACATGCTTCTCCTCGGCCCAGCGGTGCGCGGTGGCCTGGGTGAACGGGACGCCCGCGGGCGTCGGAACCACCAGCAGCGCGTCGTCGGGACAGACCTCGTCCAGCGCCGGACCCCACACCGTCGGCTTCATGACCATGCCGGGGCCGCCGCCGTACGGGGAATCGTCCACCGATTTGTGCACATCGTGGGTCCAGCGGCGCAGGTCGTGGACCTCCACCGAGATCAAGCCGCGTTCGATCGCCTTGCCCAGCAGCGCGGTGCGCAGCGGTTCCAGATACTCCGGAAAGATCGTGACGACATCGATCTTCATCGCCCCTCCTGCCCTATTCCGGGTCGAGCAGACCCTCGGGAGGATCGATCACGACGAGCCGATCCGACAACGACACCGTCGGCACGATCGCGGTGACGAACGGGATCAGGATCTCGCGACCGTCCTCGGCTGCGCGCACCGCGAGCAACTCCCCCGCCGCCGAATGCAGGACCTCGCGCACCGTACCCACCGGCGTACCGTCGGTGAGCTGCACGAACAGGCCCTCGAGTTCGTGATCGTAGAACTCGTCCGGATCTTCGTTCGGCGGCAGATCCGCGCTGTCGACCACGAACAGCGTGCCCCGCAACGCGTCGGCGGCGCCGCGGTCGGACACCCCGCGCAGGACGACCAGCAGCCGCCCGGAATGCTCACGGGCCGACTCGACGGTGAATTCCCGCACCTCCGACGAGCGCGCCGGACGCCCCCGCAAGGTGGCGCCCGGCGCGAAACGCGATGCGGGATCGTCGGTGCGGATCTCGACGACGAGTTCGCCGCGCACACCGTGCGACTTGGCGACCCGCCCTACGACGAGTTCCATCTACTGATCGGTGTCGACCACGTCGACCCGGATGCCCCTGCCGCCGATCCCGGCGACGAGGGTGCGCAGCGCGGTGGCGGTGCGGCCGCCGCGACCGATGACCTTACCCAGGTCGTCGGGGTGCACGTGCACCTCGACGGTGCGCCCGCGACGGCCGGTGATCAACTCGACGCGGACGTCCTCCGGGTTGGCGACGATGCCGCGAACCAGATGTTCGACGGCATCGGCGACGACGGCGCTCATCTACTCGGCGGCTTCGGTCTCGGCGGCCTCGGCCTCGTCCTTCTTGGCGGCCTTCTTCTTCGGGGTGACGGCCTCGGCGACGGGCTCGTTGTCGGCGGCGGCCAGCGCGGCGTTGAACAGGTCCAGCTTGGACGGCTTGGCGGCCTTCACCTTCAGGGTGCCCTCCGCGCCCGGCAGGCCCTTGAACTTCTGCCAGTCACCGGTGATCTCCAGCAGGCGCTGCACGGGCTCGGTCGGCTGCGCGCCGACACCCAGCCAGTACTGGACGCGCTCGGAATCGATCTCGATGAGCGAGGGCTCTTCCTTCGGGTGGTACTTGCCGATGGACTCGATGGCCCGGCCGTCACGGCGGGTGCGGGCGTCGGCGACGACGACGCGGTACTGCGGGTTGCGGATCTTGCCCAGGCGGGTGAGCTTGATGCGAACAGCCATGCTGATCTGCCTCTTTCCAATGGTTGGTCACGACGCGATTCAGCAACCCGCACGGTCTGCGAGCCCGGTTTCGCGCTTGGAGTGTGTGACCGCCGCGCGGTACGTGACCGGAGACGGGCTGACACTGTCCGGGAAGGACGAGGCACCATTGTGCCAGACCGGGCGAGCGCTCCCGAAATCGCGTCCTCACGCCCGCCGGTAACGCAGCAACACCACACCGGACCGGAAACTCTTGTTCTCGACCAGCCGCAACGGCGGCGCCGCGCCTCCGTCGACGAACAGTTTCGCACCACGGCCCAGGACCACCGGGTAGACGAACAAGCGGAACTCGTCCACCAGGTCCGCCGCGATCAGCGCGTGGACCAGGGTGATGCTGCCGGTGCTGACGATGTCGCGCCCGGGTCGCCGCTTCAGTTCGCACACCTGCTCCAGATCGCGCAGCACCACCGAATTGCGCCACCCCGGATCGCCGAGCGACCCGGACACCACGTACTTGGTGATCTCGTTCAGGTCCTCGGCGATGCCCGTCGTGTCGTCGGTCTGCTCCGGCCAGTACCCGCGCATCTGCTCGAAGGTCACCCGGCCGAACAGCACGCCGTCGCACCGCGCGGTGTGCGCCGCCAACTCCGCGATGATGTCGGATTCGTCCACCGCGTCGTCCCCGACGGTGAACCATCCCTCGGTCGCGTCGATGACGCCGTCGACGGTGATGTTCTCGGTGACCACCAGATCACGCATGCCGCACCTCCCTATCGTCCTCCGGGTATGGACGAGTTCCGCGCCGCCGAATCATCGGTACCGTTCGCTGGACGGGAAAGGACACGCCGCACACCTCTGAGAAGAAGCGTCAGCGCAACGCGGAGGTGTCGATGGTGACGGGTACGGGGGCCGGTGCCGTCACCGTTTCACCGGAGGCGGCGAAGACCTCCTGGCGGTAGCCCTGCTCACCGAGTCGGTAGCCCTCGAAGCGGGCCGGTTTGCCGTCCGGCAGTTCGACCACCCACAGGTAGGGCACGCGCGCCGCCGCGTATCCGGCGGTCTTGGTGTCACGTTCCTCGCGGGTGTTGCCGGGCGACCAGACCTCCACGGCGAGAACGAGTTCCTCCGGCGCGAAGCTGGTGCGGTCGATGTCGACGTTCACGATCGCCACGTCCGGGACCACCCCTGTCCGGAAGGCGGTGCTGATGCGCACGGCGACGGCGGGGAGCACGTGTAGGTCCTCGCGCCCCGCCGCACGCAGGGCGGTGCGCAGTGCCACGAACAACTCCCCAGCCGCGTATTGATGCGGTCCCCCGGGCGCCGGCGACATGAAGAGGTACCCCAGAATCAGTTCGAGTCGCGAGCCATCGACCGACGGGGTTTCCGCCAGCCAGTCTTCCACGGTCGTCGGTCCCAGCGGATGGATCATCGCAACCTCGGTATTCGTCGTCATACCGTCCGATCTCCCCGTCGCGTACGGCCATCAGTCGCCGGATTCGAAGCCGGGCCGCCTCGGCGTGATCCGCCGCCGCGGCCCGATGTCGACTGTAGTCGCGGCAACCGGCCACGCGGTAGGTCGACAGGCTCAGCGGTGGTCGGTTACGGGGCCGGTGGCGACTACTCGGCCGCGCAGGACGACGTGGCGGGGGTTGGTGAGGGCGGTGGGGGTGGTGCGGGGGTCCTCGTCGTAGACGACGAAGTCGGCGGGGGCGGATTCGGTGATGGTGGGGCGGCGCAGCCAGGCGCGGGCGCTCCACGAGGCGGCGCCGAGCGCGTCGTGCGGGGACAGGCCCGCGGCGGTCAGGGCGGCGATCTCGTCGGCGATGCGGCCGTGGCGGATCGAACCGCCCGCGTCGGTGCCCGCGTAGATCGGGACGCCGGCGTCGTGGGCGGCGGCGACGGTGGAGCGGACGCGGCGGTGCAGGTCGCGCATGTGCGCGGCGTAGGTGGAGAATTTGCTCGCGCTGTCGGCGATCTCGGGGAAGGTGTCGATATTGACCAGGGTGGGGACCAAGGCGGTGCCGTGCTCCACCATCATGGCGATGGTGTCGTCGGTGAGGCCGGTGCCGTGTTCGAGGCAGTCGATGCCCGCGCCGATGAGTCCCGGCAGCGCGTCCTCGCCGAAGACGTGCGCGGTGACGCGAGCGCCGTTGGCGTGCGCGGCGTCGATGGCCGCTTTGAGGACGGCCTCGCTCCACAGCGGGCGCAGGTCACCGACCGACCGGTCGATCCAATCGCCGACGATCTTGACCCACCCGTCCCCGTACCGGGCCTGTTCGGCCACGATCTGCGGCAGGTCGCGTTCGTCGTCGAGTTCCACGCCGAGTTCGCGGATATAGCGTTTGGGGCGCGCGATGTGACGGCCCGCGCGGATGATCCGCGGCAGGTCCGCGCGCTCGTCGAGGTAGTGGGTGTCGATCGGCGAACCCGCGTCGCGCAGCAGCAGCGCGCCCGCGTCGCGTTCTATCTCGGCCTGCGCGATCGCGCCTTCGCGGTCCTCGTGTCCGCCGCCGTAGCGGATGCCGACGTGGCAGTGCGCGTCGACCAGTCCCGGCACGATCCAGCCGCTGTCGCACAGGGTCTCGGCGTCGGCGACGCGCTCGAAGGTCACCACCCCGTCGCGCACCCACAGATCGCGGACCTCGTCGCCGGGCAGAACCACACCGCGCAGATGCACACCGACCTCCTGGACTGGGACTACCCAGAACCTACCGGGACCGGCCCGTTTCCGGGCGACGCCGATATCGGGTCGACACCGATGTGAGAGTCGACACCGCGCGCCGCCGCCCGCTGGTCCGCGCCGAACATTGCGATCAGCGCGAATCAAACCGTCGCGCGTTCGCCCCCGCGCGGAACATTCTCGAATTCCGGACTGTGGAGGAAGGCGGACCATGAGCGGATTCGCGGTAGGTATCGAACTCGACGGCGACGGATTCCATCCGGCGGCGTGGCGGCGTGCCGCGCGGACACCCGATCGGCTGCTGTCCGGCGCGACGCTGCGGGCCCGGGTGAGGGCCGCGGAGAATGCCGGATTCACGCTGGCGACGTTCGCGGATTCGATCCTGCCCGACGAGCACGTGCCCGCCCGCCTGGACGCCGTGACCCGCGCGGCTTTCGTCGCGGCCGCCACCAGCACCATCGGTCTGGTCCCGGTCGTCTCGACCACCTACACCGAACCGTTCCACGCGTCCTCGCAGGTGGCGACCCTGGACTACGCCTCGCGCGGACGCGCGGGCTGGATCGCCGAACGCCTCGACGATCCGCGCGCCGCCGCGACCTGGGGACGTCCGCAGGTCACCGGCGACGCCGAACTGGCCCGCGAACAACGGGATTCGATCGAGGTCGCGCGCCGACTGTGGGATTCCTGGGAGGACGACGCGGTGATCCGCGACGTCGCCTCGGGCCGGTTCCTGGATCGGGATCGCCTGCACTACATCGACTTCGAGGGCGACACGTTCTCGGTGAAGGGCCCCGCGATCGTGCCGCGCCCGCCGCAGGGTCAGCCGGTGGTCTTCGGCGCCGACGGCGACGTGGACGTGCGCTTGATCCGCGCGTCGACCCGCGGCGACCTCGACGCGCTCACCCGGGACAGCGCGACCCCGCTGACCTTCGCGGATCTGACCGTCGCGCTGGACACTCCCGCGGCCTCCGCCGCGCATCGACTCGAGGACCTCGACGCGCACGTCCCGACCGGTTCGGTCTTCGCGGGCTCGGCCGCCGCGTTGATCGACCTGCTGTCGGAGCTGGCCGAACGGGTCGACGGCGTCCGCCTGCGCCCGGCGGTGATCGACGAGGATCTGCCGGTGCTCGCGCGACTGGTGCTGCCGGGTCTGCTGGCCCGCGGCCACGCGCACCGCCCGGTGCCCGGGTCGACCCTGCGGGCCGAACTCGGCCTGTCCCGCCCGGCCAACCGCTACGCGGTCACGCACTGAACGAAAAGGACTCAGCCATGACCGACCGCACCGCGGACACCCCCCGCCCCGACGCCCAGGTCCATTTCGGCGTCTTCTTCCAAGGCGTCAACCACACGACGATCTGGTCCGACCCCGCCAGCGGTTCGCAGATCGACTTCGAGACCTTCCGCCGGGTCGCGACCACCGCCGAACGCGGCCTGTTCGACGCCTTCTTCCTCGGCGAAGGCCTGCGACTGCGCGAACAGGACGGCCGCATCCTCGAACTCGACATCGCCGGACGTCCCGACGCCATCACCCAACTCGCCGCGCTGGCCGGGATCACCGACCGCATCGGACTGGTCGCCACCCAGAACACCACCTACAACGAACCCGCCGACCTGGCCCGACGCCTGGCCGGCCTCGACGTGCTCTCCGAAGGGCGCGCGGGCTGGAACGCCGTCACCACCGACAACGCGTGGACCGGCGCGAACTTCCGGCGCGGCGGCTACCTCGACCACGCCCACCGCTACGAGCGCGCCGCCGAATTCGTCGCCACCGTGCGCGAGATCTGGGACTCCTGGGGCGAGAACGTCATCGCCACCTCCCAGCACAGCCCGTCCTGGGCCGCGCCCGACGCGGTGCGGACCGTCGAACGCGACGGCGCGCACATCCGCGCCACCATCCGCCCGACCGTGCCGCGCAGCCCGCAAGGACACCCGGTCATCTTCCAGGCCGGGGACTCCCCCACGGGCCGGGATTTCGCCGCCGCGCACGCCGATGTCATCTTCTCCCGGCACGGCACCTTCTTCGAGGACGCGCTCGCCTTCGCCGAGGACATCCGCGCCCGCCTGCGCGCCGCCGGACGCCCCGAGGACGACATCCGCATCCTGCCCGGCACCCAGATCGTGTTGGCGGAGAAGGAATCCGAGGTCGAGGAGAAGGTCCGCTGGGTCAAGGAGAGCCAGTACACCGGGCAGACCGCGCTGTCACTGGCCGGTCAGGTGTGGGGGCGCGACCTGTCCGACCGCGACCCGGACGGCCCGCTGCCCGAACAGGATCCGGAACCGCGCCCGATCGCGCCGACCCGCGGGTCACCGCGCGGCGGACAGGACCCGCTCGAGATCGCGCGGGAATGGCGGGCCAGGGCCGAGGCGGAGAACCTGTCGCTGCGCCAGGTGGTGACGGCCAGTACCGAGCGTTCCGGCTTCGCGGGCACCCCCGCGAAGGTGGCCGACGAATTGGCGCGCTGGGTGCGGCACGGGGCGACCGACGGCTTCAACATCTCGCCCTACCTGGTGCCGACCGGACTCGACGAGATCGTCGACTGGCTGGTCCCCGAACTCCAGGAACGCGGGGTCTACCGCACCGACTACACCGGGACGACGTTGCGCGAACACCTCGGACTGCGTGACCCGCTGACCCGGCGGTGACATGTCGGTCCAGGTCAGCGGGCTGATACGGGGGCGTTGTCGGTGGGGTCGCCTAGGGTGGACCGCATGGCGCTGACGCTGACGGAACGACAGGAATTCCTCGCCCAACCGCACATCGGTGCGCTCGCGGTCACCGCGGCCCCCGATCGCGCCCCACTCAACGTCCCCATCTGGTACCAGTACACCCCCGGCGGCGAACTCTGGCTGCTCACCGGGGCCGGATCGAAGAAGATCCGCCTGCTCGAGGCGGCGGGCCGCTTCAGCATCATGGCCCAGGTCGTGACGCCCTCGGTCCGCTACGTCACCGCCGAGGGCCCGATCCTGCGCGTCGAACCCATGACCGACGCGCAACACCGCGAGATGGCCGCCCGCTACCTCGCCCCCGAGCAAGTCGGCCCCTACCTGGAATTCGCCGTCTCCCACGGCGAGCAGGTAGCGGTCTTCATGCGCCCCGAACAATGGCTCTCCGCCGACATGGGCTCCTTCTGACCCGCTTCCTCCCGCCCGAGAACCGGGTGTGAGTGCGGGCGTCTTGCCGGATGGTGCGGCATTCGTCCCAGACCTGTTCGCGGAGAGCGTCGGGGGTGGTCGGGGCGGCGGGGCGGGCCAAGACCTGGGCGCGGGCTCGTCGGGCCACGCTCAGCATCGGACGGAAGCGGCGGAAGATCTGGACCTCACCGTCGAAACCGCCGTTCCACGGGCCGAGGTAGGCATGATCGGAGCCGTATGCGCCCGCGGTGTCCAGGCCGGCGACGCGTAGGGCCCAGATGCGGGCTTCCTCCGGGGTGGACGGGGTGAGGACGATCAAGCCGTGTCGGCGGACGACCGTTCCCGTCTCGTCGCGGTGTCGGTGGACGTCCCACCACTTCTCGAGCGCCTCTGGGCGCAGGGTGCGGTCCAAGCCGAAGGTGCGCCAGCGAACGGTGCCCGCCGAACGCTGGAACGGCAGTCCGGCGCGCAGACCGCGCGCGTACCGATCATCGAACGGTGTGCACCAACCGGGGACCAGGACGATGCGGTCGGCCGGATCGGCGTCGAACGGGGTGGGGGTCAGGTACGGACGGTCGATCAGCACGACCGTGCCCGGACGCGCCTGATAGGACAGGCCCCACAGCAGTCGGGCCAGCAGGCGCGCGCCGTGCTCGTCGGACAGCACGTGCCAGGTCTCGTGGAAGCGGTTGGTACTGAAACGGGCGTGCGTACCGGGGCGCAAGGTGATCACCGTGCGGACAGCACCGGGCGACCGCACCTCGTGGCGGTGCAGTTTCAGTCCGTCGGCGACGGATCGGGCGGTGGCGGGGCGCTGCTGCTTCATCGCGTCCATGAGGCCAGACCGCACACCGGGGTGACAACCGAATTTCCGCCTGGCCGAGCAGGAATCGCCCGGATCTGGCCGCCCCGCTGCGCCGGCAAGTCGCCGTCGACCGGACGACCCCGGATGGCTCCCGTGCACATCGGGCGAGCGGTGCGATCTCGCAGGCGGACGGCGCAATCGCACAACCGGGCATACGCTGAACCCCAGCGCCTCAGCGCAACCGACCCCAGCGCCTCAGCGCAACCGACCCCAGCGCCTCAGCGCAACCGACCCCAGCGCCTCAGCGCAACCGACCCCAGCGCCTCAGCGCAACCAGCGCAGGGCGGCGTCGGCGCAGTCGTCGGGGCCGCTGTTGAAGGCGATCGCGGAGGTGGGCGCGTGCTCGCGGACGAGGTTGATCACCTTCTCGAACAGGTCGAGCAGCGGTTCGTGGGTGCGGATGCCGCCGCCGATCACCACGCAGGCGTAGTCGGCCTGCGTGAGCGCCCGGGTGATGGCGTCCTCGGTGTGCGCGTCCAGGGCCACCAGGCAGTAGTCGGCGGGGATGGCGAGTTCGGTGAAGCGGGCACGGCCCCGCTCGATCGCCGCGAGGACCGGTTCCGGGTTCCAGCCCGACAGCGCGGCGGGATCGAGGCCGATCACCAGCACTCGTCCTTCGGTCATCGTCTCCTCCTTCGCGGCCCACGAACTCACGCGCACATCCGAGTGCGTACGAACTCGGTGCGCGGATCCCGGCGGGCACGGGTCCGGCGCGCACGGCAACGGTACGCACCAAACCGCGCACATGAACTAGGTACGGGGCTGCTGCACGGATTGGTGGCATCGTGGTCTGCCCTACCTTCCGCTCCCGGCTCCGAGGCCGACCCGCACGATGAGTTCGACCGCACGGCACTGGCAGGTCCGGTTCGGGCAGTTCCGCGCAAGCCGCCGTCCCCGTCGGGTTAGTCTCCGATTCACCCCGAAGACAGTGAGAGCCCGAAGACATGAGAGACGGAGGTGAGCCGATGCATCCGTTCCGCGCGGCCGTCGAGGCCGGGGACCAGGCGGGGATCGAAGCCCTGCTGGCCGACGAGGTGGTGTTCACCAGTCCGGTGGCGTTCAAGCCGTACGCGGGGAAGGCGATCACCGCGGCCATCCTGCGCGGGGTGGTGCGGGTGTTCGAGGACTTCCGGTACGTCCGCGAGATCACCGATGTCGGCGGGCGCGACCACGCGCTGCTGTTCGAGGCCACCGTGGACGGCAAGCAGTTGACCGGCTGCGATTTCCTGCACTTCGATGAGAACGGCCTGATCACCGAGTTCACGGTGATGGTGCGCCCGTTGTCGGCGGCCCAGGCTCTCGCGGCCCGTATGGCGGCGGAGTTCGAGCGGATCTCCACCGAGGCCGCCGAGCAGAACTAGCGGGAGCGGCGGTCGTGAGGCCCTAGGCTCGGTCGGGTGGCTCACGGACGCGTCCTCTTCCTCAACGGAACGTCGAGTTCCGGCAAGACCACCCTGGCCAGAACGATCCAGGACGTGAGCGACGTCCCGTTCGTCCACTGGAGCATCGACATCCTGTTCGGTCTCGTCCCGCCGAACTGGGGCGGCGGACGCGACGGGCCGCTCAGTCGCGAAGGATTCTGGTACGACCGCACCGGAGTCGACGGGCACGGGCGACCGATGGTGGTGATCCGCTACGGCACGGTCGGCCGTCGCATGCTGCGCTCGGCGTGCGTCGCGGCCGCGGCGTTCGCCCGCGGCGGCGACCACCTGGTGATCGACGAGATGCTGCTGACGCCCGACCTGATGTCGGTGTGGCGGGACGCGCTCACCGGCCTCGACGTCCATTTCGTCGCCGTCACCTGCCCCCTGGAGGTCGCCGAGCAGCGCGAACTGCCGCGACGCAACCCGAATGGCCTGGCACGCGGACACTTCGCCTCGGTGCACGCGCACGGGCACCCCTACGACACGACGGTCGACACCACCACCACGGACCCCGTGGAGCTTGCCCGCACGGTCTTGCGCCGACACCGCGCGGGTATCTCCGACGCCGGGTGAAGGGCACCGCGACACTGACGGAGTCGAAACCTCGAGGGCGCGGCGGTTTTCGACACGCCGGGAGGTCGGTTCCGTGTCGGTGGGTGGGTCTACCTTCTGCGCATGACCGATGCGCCGGTGTCCGAGGTTCTGGTGGAGTCGATGCTGTCCGACTTCGACGTGCCGGCGGCGGCGTGCCGGGCGGAGGTCGAGGAGACGGCGTCGTCGGAGGTGCTCGCGGCGCTGCGCAGTCCGCGGTTGCTGTGGGTGCGCGCGCACGGATTGCATTACGTGCAGACGCAGTTCGAGGGCGAGGTCCAGGTGGGCAAACTCGCGTATTCGCGCGCGCGACTCGAACAGGTGAGCGCGCGGTGTGGGCGGGCGGAGTAGTTGCGAAACGAGGCCGCGCGGGATTGGCGGGCGGTGAACACGCTCCGGCATCGACGCGGCGGTCGCCAGGAATTCGGGAACATGTGCGGTTGGCTGATGAAAATGCTGCTTCCCGAGGACTATTCGCGCGTGTTCGAGGCCGAGTGGGGTGCGGCGCCCCAACGTTCGCGGCTCCCTCGATTCGACTGGTATGCCTGGGCCGTCGACAACGATTGGCTGCCCGCGAGCGACACGCCGGACACCGATCGTCTGCTGAGCCTGGACGACAGCGCCTTCGTGGCGGCGGTGCGGCGTTCGTTGACCGTCGAATACGTTCCGGGGCTGGACGAATCACCGGTGGTGGAACGCTGGTACCGCGCGCTGAGCAGCGTCGAGTTGCAGGTGCGCGCGGATATCGCGGTGACCCTCGGTGCGGCCCGGCTCGCGCGGGACCGCGCACTGACACGCCGACTGGACGAACTGCGCGAGCGGTACGAGGAATTCGCGGTGCTCCGGGTGCATCGCAGTGTGGCGCGGCGTTGCTTCCACGACCTGCGCGAGACCGTCATCACGGCGGTCGACGCGGCCGATTCCGACCGGGCGCGGGGTTGCCACGCGCGCACCGCCGCGATTCTGGCCGATGCCGAGCCGGTGCTGTGGCTTCGGGTGCGCGAAACGGCCCTGTCCCCCGCGCTGGCGGGCCGCTCGCTGCACATCCGGTCCGACTGTGTGAGCGCGGTGGAGGCGATCGTCACCGCGCTGGAGACCGGGGCGGTCGGCGCGTACCCGGTGTCGCAGGCGGTTCGGGCGCGGGTGTGCGAGGCCATCGGACGACGGACGCCGTTCACGGTGCAGTGGGTGGCCAGTCGCACCGGCCACCCGCTACACGACCACGCCCACCGGTTGGCGCGCGATCACCGCTTCCGATGACAGGGCGGACTTCAGTTTCGAGATGTCGAAACCCTCCAGACCCGGAGGAAGGTGGTCCAAGCCCCGGACATGTTGGACAGATCCATGCCGGGCGGTAGACCGGGCGGGCCTGCGGACATCCCGGGCGGACTACTTCTTGGGGAACTTCAGTTTCGAGATGTCGAAACCTTCCAGACCCGGGGGAAGTTGATCCAGGCCCGCGGGCATGTTGGACAGGTCCATGCCGGGCGGCAGGCCGGGCATACCCGCGGGCATCCCGGGCAGACCGCCGCGGACCTTCGGCGGGGTGGGGCCGCGTCCGCCCTTCTTGCCCTTCTTGCCTTTGCGGTTGTTGGCGCGGCGGGAGCCGGGCATGCCCATCTGACGGCCCATCGCGGCCATCATCTTCTTGGCCTCGAAGAACCGGTCCACGAGTTGGTTGACCTCGGAGACCTGCACACCGGAACCGTTGGCGATGCGCAGGCGGCGCGAGGCGTTGATGATCTTCGGGTTCTCGCGTTCGGCGGGGGTCATGCCGCGGATGATGGCCTGCACGCGGTCGAGTTGTTTGTCGTCGACCTGGGACAGCACGTCTTTCATCTGGCCCGCGCCCGGCAGCATGCCGAGCAGGTTGCCGATGGGGCCGAGTTTGCGGATGGCCAGCATCTGGTCGAGGAAGTCCTCGAGGGTGAGTTCGCCGCTGCCGATCTTGCGCGCGGCCTCCTCGGCCTGCTGCGCGTCGTAGACCTGTTCGGCCTGCTCGATCAGCGTCAGCACATCGCCCATGCCGAGGATGCGACTGGCCATGCGGTCGGGGTGGAAGACGTCGAAGTCCTCGAGCTTCTCACCGGTGGAGGCGAACATGATCGGCGCGCCGGTCACGTTGCGCACCGACAGCGCCGCGCCGCCGCGGGCGTCGCCGTCGAGTTTGGTGAGCACGACGCCGGTGAAGCCGACGCCGTCGCGGAACGCCTCGGCGGTGCTGACCGCGTCCTGGCCGATCATCGCGTCGAGCACGAACAGCGTCTCGTCGGGCTGGACGGCGTCGCGGATGCCCGCGGCCTGCCGCATCAGCGTCTCGTCGATGCCGAGACGACCGGCGGTGTCGACGATGACGACGTCGTACTGCTTGGCCTTCGCCTCGGCGACACCGTTGCGCGCGACCTCGACCGGATCGGCGGCGGTGATGCCGAGCGGGTTCTCGCCGCCGCCGACGGAAGTGCCGGGGTGCGGGGCGAAGACGGGGACCTGGGCACGTTCGCCGACCACCTGGAGCTGGGTGACGGCGCCGGGGCGCTGGAGGTCGCAGGCGACCAGCAGCGGCTGATGACCCTGCCCCTTCAGCCATTTGGCGAGCTTGCCCGCCAGGGTGGTCTTACCCGCGCCTTGCAGACCCGCGAGCATGATGACGGTGGGCGGGGTCTTGGCGAGGGTGATCCGGCGGGTCTCACCGCCGAGGATGCCGACCAGTTCCTCGTTGACGATCTTGACGACCTGCTGGGCCGGGTTCAGCGCCGCGGAGACCTCCGCGCCCTTGGCGCGCTCCTTGATGCTGGCGATGAAACCGCGCACGACGGGCAGCGCGACGTCGGCTTCGAGCAGTGCCAGGCGGATCTCCCGGCAGGTGGCGTCGATGTCGGCCGGTGACAGTCGCCCCTTGCCGCGCAGATCCTTCAGGGCACCGGTAAGCCGGTCGGACAGGGATTCGAACACCGATCGCGCTCCTGATCTCGGGGGACGTCCCTGGGGGACGGCAGCCGGGGGCGACCGGCCGGGTGGATGAACAGTGCATCCCAGGGTAATCGGATCGTCCACCTCGGCGCGCAACCGGTGCCGAACCGGGGAGGTCCCCCGTCTCAGCCGAGCGCGCGGCGGCGCGGTTCGACCGTCCGCCGGTAGTCGTGATTCTCGGCCGCCACCATGAACATCGCCTCGCGGGCGGTGAGGCCGAGTTCGAGCGCCAGCTCGTCGAGCATGGCCATTTCCACATCGGTGATGATCTCGCGGGTGGCGGTCGTCGTCGCGATGGTCATCGCGGTCACCGCCTGCTTGCCGGTCAGCGTGCGGCCGGGCAGCCAGGAGACGACCCACAGGTCTCCACCGACGCAGCGCGCCATGTGGGTCGTCTCGTCACTGGTCATCGTTCGCGCAGAAACAACTTCGATAGCCACCGAACTGCTCCCCTCGTGCTCGCGATAGCCGACCGGTCTGATACTAGGGAGCACCGAAGGTCACTCAGCTATGTTTCGGCAAACGGTGTGCAACGGTTTGATTTCTGGGCATTCCGCCGGCGGACCCGCGTCGATCCGCCGACGAACTGGGCATTCGGTGAACAATCAGGAAACCGGATCGGCGCCGGGAGAACCGGCGTCTTCCGGCTTCTTCGGTGCGGGTCTGGGCACCACGTCCAGAACGGCCTTCTCGATCGCGGCCCGTCGCTCGGGCCCGTCGTCGGCCCCCAGTTCGAGGCCGAAGACGTCGACCACCGCCGAACCCATCGTCAGCACCTTGGCCCACCGCACGTTCACCCGTGACGCGGCGAAGGCGGCGGCCAACCTGCTCAGCATCCCGAGGCGATCCTCGGCGCGCAGCTCCAGGATCGCCTGGTCCGGGGTGGAACCGTCGGCCCAGATGACCCGCGGGTGGGCCTGCGCGTAGGGCTTGGGGACCGCCCCGGTGGCCTCGCGTTCGCGCTTGGACAGCAAGGCGGACAGGTCGAGATCACCCGCACCGGCCCGGATCAGTTCCTGGCGCAGCAGACCCGGCTCCGGCGGATCGCCGAATTTCGGGGACACCACGAAGGTGTTGACCACCGACGAGCCCTCGCCACCCACCGAGGCCGACAGGACGCGCAGCGAATGCAGGGCCAACACGCCCGCGGCGTCGGAGAGCAACCCGGGCGTGTCCGGGGCGATGACGGTGACCACGTAGGTGTACTTGCCCTCCCCCGGCCGCAGGTCGACGTGCACGCCGCCCGCGGTCGCCTTCTCCAGCAGTTCCGGGGCGATCGGTTCGGGGGTGGGCAGTTCCTCCCCGCGCATCACCAACCGGCAGCGCCGCACCAGTTCCCCGATCAGCGACGCCTTCCAGTCGCCCCACACCCCGGGGCCGGTGGCCAGCGAATCGGCTTCGGCGAGCGTGTGCAGCAGTTCGAGCAGTTGCACGTCGCCGTCGAGAGCGTCGACGACCGAGCGCACCGTGTCGGGGTCGGCGAGGTCGCGGCGGGTCGCGGTGTCGGGCAGCAGCAGGTGGTGGCGCACGATGGCGCTCAGGGTCCGCACGTCGGAGGGCCACAGGCCCAGCCTGCGACCGATCTGGGTGGCCAGATCCGCGCCGACGACGCTGTGGTCGCCGCTGCGGCCCTTGCCGATGTCGTGCAGCAGCGCGCCGAGCATCAGCAGATCCGGGCGCGCCACGCGGGTGCTGATCGCGCTGGCGTAGGCGACGGTCTCCATCAGGTGACGGTCCACCGTCCAGGTGTGGATGGCGTCGCGCGGCGGCAGGTCACGCACCGCGCCCCATTCGGGCAGCAGTCGCCCCCACAGGCCGGTGCGGTCCAGCGCCTCGATCGCGTTGATCACCCCGCGCCCGGAGCCGAGCAGCACCAGCAGATCGTTGAGCGCGTCCTTGGGCCACGGTTCGCGCAGTTCGGGCGCGTCCTCGGACAGGCGGTTGAGGGTGGTCGCCGACATGGGCAGACCGGTCTGCGCCGAGGCCGCCGAGACCCGCAGGATCAGCCCGGGATCGCGCTGCGGTCGCGCGTCCCGGGCGAGCACCACCTCACCGCTGTGCTCGACCACCCCCTCATCGAGTGGTCGACGCACCGGCATGCGGCGCAGTCGGGCCAGGCCGCGCCGCGGCAGCGCGTTGGCGGCGGTGCGCAATCCGACATCCACCGAATAGCTCACCGTGCGGGCCGAATCGCTCAGGGTGCGGGCCAGGTCGAACCGGTCGCCGATGCGCAGCGCGGCGCCGATCTCGTCGGCGTCCTGGGCGCGCAGTTGGTCGCGCGCCCGCCCGGCCACCCGGTGCAGTTCGGTGCGCACGTCGAGCAGACGGCGGTGCGCGTGCTTGAGTCCGCCGCCGGGCACGTCGGGGCCGAGACCGGGCATGGCGTCGGTCAACTGGGCGATCGAGAGGGCGTCGAGCAACTGGATGTCGCGCAGGCCGCCGCGGCCGTTCTTCAGATCTGGTTCCGCGCGGTGGGCGATCTCACCGCTGCGCTCCCAACGCGACTGCGCGGCCGCGATCAGATCGTCGAAACGGGTGCGGATTCCGGTGCGCCACTCCCGACGCACCCCGCCGATGAGCAGATTGCTCAGTTCCACGTCGCCGACGATGTGCCGGGCCTCGAGCATGCCCAGCGCGGCGATCAGGTCGTCGTTGGCGACCCGCAGCGCCTGCGGGACGGTGCGGACACTGTGGTCGAGTTTGATGTGGGCGTCCCACAGCGGGTACCAGAGCTGATCGGCCACCTCGGCCACCCGCGTCGGATCGACGTTGTCGTGCAGCAGCACCAGGTCCAGATCCGAGTACGGCAGCATCTCGCGCCTGCCGAGCCCGCCCACCGCCACCACGGCCAAACCGCTGTCGGCGACGATCCCCAGTTCGGCCCCCTTGCTGGTCAGCCACAACTCGTAGAGATCGACCAGGGCCGCCCGCAGGGATTCGGCGTCCAGGCGCGGATTGCGGGGTAACCCGCCGTCGAGTAATTGTTCGCGGGCGCGGACCAGGTCCGCCGCCCCGTTGGACACCTTGCCGTTCGTCCGTGCGCCGCTGTCACGCTCGTTACCCACAAACCCACCGCCCGTCCAATGTCGGCGGCCCCGCCCCGACCGGTTTCACCGGTGGGAGCGAGGCCGCCGCTCGATTCGATTTTCCGTGCCGACCGTGCGGTCTAGAGGGCGTCGGTCCCGCGTTCGCCGGTCCGGACGCGGACGATCGTGTCGACCGGGGTCACCCAGACCTTGCCGTCACCGATCTTGCCGGTGCGCGAAGCCTCGACGATCACCTCGACGACCTTGTCGACCGAGGCGTCGTCCACGACGACCTCGACCCGGACCTTCGGGACGAAGTCGACCGAGTACTCCGCACCGCGGTAGACCTCGGTGTGGCCCTTCTGACGCCCGTACCCCTGGACCTCACTGACCGTCATACCGAGCACACCCGCCTGCTCGAGCCCGGACTTCACGTCCTCGAGGGTGAACGGTTTGACGATTGCCGTGATCAGTTTCATTGTCGTCATGCCTCCTTGACGAGCGTGCGCGCCGTGCCACCCACAGCAGCGAAATCGTATGCGGTCTCCGCGTGCTCGGACTCGTCGAGACCCGCCGACTCCTCCTCCTCGGACGCGCGCAAGCCGATGGTGAACTTGATGGCGAACGCGATGACCGCCGTCACGACCAGGGAGTACGCGAGAACGGTGAACGCACCGACCGCCTGCAGCTTCAACTGCTCGATGCCACCACCGTAGAACAAGCCTTCGATCGCCGCCGGTGCTTCGGGCGCGGCGACCAGGCCGACCATCAGCGTGCCGATCAGACCGCCGACGAGGTGGACGCCCACCACGTCGAGCGAATCGTCGAACTTGAAGCGGAACTTCAGGCCGACGGCCAAGGCGCACAGCGCACCCGCGACGACACCGATGGCCAGCGCGCCGACCACGTTGACGGTGTTACAGGACGGGGTGATCGCGACCAGACCGGCCACGATGCCCGAGGCCGCGCCCAGCGTGGTGGGCTTGCCGTCGCGCAACTTCTCCACCAGCAGCCAGGCCAGCAGCGCCGCGGCGGTCGCCACGGTGGTGGTCAGGAAGGTCGCGGCGGAGATGCCGTTGGAACCCGCGGCCGAACCGGCGTTGAAGCCGTACCAGCCGAACCACAGCAGACCGGCGCCGAGCATGACGAACGGCAGGTTGTGCGGGCGGAACGGGGTCTGCGGCCAGCCCTTGCGCTTGCCGAGGATCAGGGCCAGGACCAAGCCCGCGGCGCCGGCGTTGATGTGCACAGCGGTACCACCGGCGAAGTCGATCGCCTTGAGGTTGTTGGCGATCCAGCCACCCTCCTCGGCGGTGTAGCCGTCGAAGGCGAAGACCCAGTGCGCGACCGGAAAGTAGACGACCGTCACCCAGATGCCGGCGAACAGGAGCCAGGAACCGAACTTGAGGCGGTCGGCGACCGCGCCCGAGATGAGGGCGACCGTGATGATCGCGAACATGAGCTGGAACGCGACGAACAGCGATAGCGGAATCGTACCGAATACCGGAATCGCGGCGGGCGCCGCCGGATCGGTGGAAGCCAGGTAGCTACCGCCGAATACCGACTTCAATCCGAAATACTGCCCCGGGTCGCCGATGAGATTGCCTTTGTCCTCACCGAAGGTCATCGAGAAGCCGTACAGCACCCATAGAATCGTCACCAATCCCATGGCGCTGATGCTCATCATGATCATGTTCAGCACGTTCTTCGCGCGGACCATGCCGCCGTAGAAGAACGCGAGTCCGGGTGTCATCAGGAGCACGAGTGCTGAGCTGGCCAGCATCCATGCGGTGTCACCGGCGTCCGGCGCGCCGATTACGGGAAATGCCACCTTAATGTCCTCCTCATCTCGGGCCCTGCCGATTCCGGCAAATGGACCTGCACAGAAGGTTCCTCACTCGGTGTTTCATCCGTCATGCTGTGATGTTTCACCTGCGTGAACGGATCGCTTGTTTGTGTTGCTTCCACGTTTCGTGACGTGCACCACACGTTTCTTCGCAGGTGTGAGGCTCGCACCGCACCAGAGAAAACGTACTTACCGAACAGTAGGAATCGGCAAACATTCCGCCTCCGCCACGCCGGGTTTGCGGAGACCGCGCCGAACCCGTCGCGGCATTTCCCGCACACCGCCCGCGGCCCGTCGTTCCCGACGGACCCGCGGGCGGCTCAGCAAATCTCCCGCACCGGGCCTCAGCCCAGCAGCGCGTCCACGAAAGCGCCCGGCTCGAACGGGGCCAGATCGTCCGCGCCCTCGCCGAGACCGACCAACTTCACCGGAACACCCAATTCGTGCTGCACCTGGAAGACGATGCCGCCCTTGGCGGTGCCGTCCAACTTGGTCAGGACCACGCCGGTGATGTCGACCACCTCGGCGAACACCCGGGCCTGCATCAGACCGTTCTGGCCGACCGTCGCGTCCAGGACCAGCAGCACCTCGTCCACCGCGGCCTTCTTCTCCACGACCCGCTTCACCTTGCCCAACTCGTCCATCAGGCCGGTCTTGGTGTGCAGCCTGCCCGCGGTGTCGATCAGCACCGCGTCCACGCCGCGCTCGATCCCCGCCGAGACCGCGTCGAAGGCCACCGCCGCCGGATCGGCCGCTTCCTTGCCGCGCACGGTCTCCGCGCCGACCCGCTCACCCCAGGTCTGGAGCTGATCGGCCGCGGCGGCGCGGAAGGTATCGGCCGCGCCCAACAGCACCCGGCGACCGTCGGCCACCAGAACGCGGGCCAATTTGCCCGTGGTCGTGGTCTTGCCGGTGCCGTTCACGCCGACCACCAACAAGATCGACGGATGATCGTCGTGCGGGAGCGCGCGCACCGCGCGATCCAACTCCGGACGCAACGCCTCGATCAACACCGACCGCAGCACCTCGCGGGCCTGCTCGGTGGTCCGCACACTGCGCGAAGCCATCTCCTCGCGCAACCGGCTCACCACGGCCTCGGTGCTCGCGGTGCCCAGATCGGCCAGCACCAGCGTGTCCTCGACCTCCTCCCACGAATCCTCGTCCAGATCGCCGCCGCCCAGCAGACCCAGCAGCGACTTGCCGACGGCGTTCTGCGAGCGCGACAGACGGCCGCGCAGGCGGACCAGACGGCCGCTGGTGGGTTCGATCTCCTCGGTCGGGACGGGTTCCGTCGCGGGGGGCGTCGCGCCCGTGGTCTTCGCGGGTGCCGCGGCCTCGGTCGGGGCGGTGTCGGTCGAGGGGGCCGTGGCCGGGGCCGTGGGCTCGGCGGGAGCGGTCCCGGTCGTCGGAGCCTTCCCGGTGGGGGCTGTGGTCGTGGCCTCGGCGGGCGTCGTGCCGGTGGTCGGAGCCACACCGGTGGTGGGAGCCACACCGGTGGTCGGCGTCGTGCCGGTCGTCGGAGCCGCGCCGGTTGCCGGGGCAGTCCCCGTCGTCGGAGCCGTGTCGGTCGCGGGCGCTACTCCCGCGTCCTTCGCGGGTGCCCCGGTGGTGTCGGCCTGCGCCGTGCCCGCAGTCTCGTCCGGCGGTGTGATCACACCCGTGCCGGATTCGGTGGCGTCCGATTCGGTGACGGTCGGCGCTGTGTCGGTGGGGGCGGTGTCGGTGGGGGCCTGCGGTTCGGTCGAGGTGTCGGGCTCGACGTCGGTGTCGGGCAGGGTGACATTCGTGATGCCGCGTTTGGGCGCGTCGCGGGGAATTGCGGCGTCGTCGCCGACGTGCGGTTGACCGTCGGTGTCGGTGCGTTCGACGGGGAGCGGCTCCGGGTGGGTCGCGGTGGCCGCGCCGCCCTGGCTGAAACTGAAGCCGCCGGACGCGGCATAACCGCCCGACCGGTCGGTCAGCTCCTTGTTCTCCTCCGCGGGCGCCGTCAGCGAGACGCGTCGGCGCTTGTACAGAACGAATCCGGCCACCAGCGCCACCAACAGCAGCGCGGCGACCACGGCAACGAGAATCCAGGCTTCGGCACTCACACCGACATCCTTGCAGAAGTGGCCGCGCGGGCAGGCCGGCGCGTCGCGCCGCAGGTCCTCGGCTCGCGGGCCGTGCGGACGGGCAGCGATCGGGCGGTGAACAGTGCCCCCGAGATTTCTTGTCCTGCGGAACTTCTCGCGAAGTGACAATAGGATCGGCGACGTGACCGATCGAAACGTGCTTGGGGGGCCGCTGGAAGAGTGCGGCACCGATCCGCTCACCGGCTTCTACCGCGACGGCTGCTGCAGCACCGGACCGGAGGATCTCGGTAGCCACACGGTGTGCACAGTGGTAACGGCTGAGTTCCTCGAGCATCAGGCGTCCATCGGGAACGACTTGAGCACGCCGCGGCCCGCGAACAATTTCCCCGGTTTGCAGCCGGGCGACCGCTGGTGCGTGGTCGCCGTGCGCTGGTTGCACGCCCACGAGGACGGCGTCGCCGCCCCCGTGGTGCTGGCCGCCACCCATGAGAACGCTCTGGAAGTGATCTCCATGGACATCCTGCGCAAATACGCCGTCGACGTCCCCGACGACGTCAGCGACCTGCTCTGAGCCCACCCCCGACCGACGCCACGACACGCGGCAGCCGCGCCGACCAGCGGGTGCCGCGGTAGCCCCTGTCCCGAGCGGGCCCGCGCGGCTCGCGATCGTCGGTGACACGCCCGTGGCGGGCATCGCGAGTCGAGAGATTCGTCACGCTCACCATTCCGCGCGGGCACCGCACTTCCCGGACGTTCGGCGCGAATACCGCTCGGAGCGTCGTCGGGACCGTTGTACGCCAACCGGTTCCAACGGGCCTACACGCGACCACAATCGACACCTCTGGAGCAACGGCGGTTTCGCGAGCACGCTCCGGAATCCGCGCGGGCGAACGGTTTACCAGCCGAGCCCGTCAAAGCCCGTTCCAGGCAACCCGATCCACGCCTGACCTCGACACTTCCCGGAAATCGACCAAAGCCCACCGACGGATTCGGCTCGCCACGCCGACCGGTGTCGGAGTGTCACCGCGCAAACGCCGCGAGATCACCCGTGACAGCAGTAGCCCGCCCCACCGGTCTCGGCTCGCCCCGCTGACCGAAGCTCGCCACGCCGACCGAAGTCGCAGTATCACCGCGCAAACGCCACGAGATCACCCGCGTGACAGCACCAGCCCACGCCGCCGGTGTCAGCTCGCCGCGCCGACCGGTGTCGGGGTGTCGCCGCGCAGGCGCTGCGAGATCACCTGGGTGATGCCGTCACCGCGCATGCTGACGCCGTAGAGCGCGTCGGCGATCTCCATCGTCGGTTTCTGGTGGGTGATGACGATCAGCTGGCTCTTCTCCCGCAACTGCTCGAACAGGCCGATCAGCCTGCGCAGATTGGTGTCGTCGAGCGCGGCCTCCACCTCGTCCATGACGTAGAAGGGCGAGGGGCGGGCGCGGAAGATGGCCACCAGCAACGCGACCGCCGTCAGCGACTTCTCACCGCCGGAGAGCAGCGAGAGCCGTTTGACCTTCTTCCCCGGCGGCCGGGCCTCGACCTCGATGCCGGTGGTGAGCATGTCGGAGGGGTCGGTGAGCACCAGCCGGCCCTCGCCGCCCGGGAACAGTTTCGCGAAGACGCCGACGAATTCGCGTTCCACGTCCTCGTAGGCTTCGGTGAAGACTTGGAGGATGCGGGCGTCGACCTCGGCGACCACCTCGAGCAGATCCTTGCGCGCGCTCTTGACGTCCTCGAGTTGGGTGGCCAGGAAGTTGTAGCGCTCCTCGAGCGCGGCGAACTCCTCGAGTGCGAGCGGGTTCACCTTGCCCAGGGTGCTCAGATCCTTCTCCGCGCGGCGGGCCCGACGTTCCTGGGAGGCGCGGTCGAAGGGCATCGGCGCGGGCGCGGTGACCTGTTCGCCGCGTTCCTTGGCCTGCTCGTATTCGGCCATCTCCAGATCCGAGGGCGGCAGCGGGACGTCGGGACCGTATTCGGCGATCAGGTCCGACAGCGCGATGCCGAAGGTCTCGGCGATGGTCGCCTCCAACTGTTCGATGCGCAGCGCCGCCTGCGCTTTGGCGACTTCGTCGCGGTGCACGGCGTCGGTGAGCTGGGTCAGTTGGCCCGCGAGCGCGCGCGCCCGTTCCTTGACCTGGTCGAGTTGGCCGGCGACCTCGGTGCGGCGGCGCACCAGCTCGTCGCGGCGCGCGCCCGCCTCGGCGACCACCTTCTCCAGTTCGGCGGCCACCCGCGCCCCGGATTCGGCGACGGCCGCCGCCAGGGCCGCCGCCTGCCTGCGCGCGGCCTGCGCGCGTTCGGCCCGCGCCCTGGTCTCGCGTTCGGCGCGGGCGGCGCGACGCAGCGAATCGGCTTTGCCGCGCACCGATTCCGCGCGCTCCTCGGCGGTGCGCACCGCCAGGCGGGCCTCGACCTCCATCGTGCGGGCCTCGGCCAGCGCGGCGGCGGCTTCTTCCCGGGCGCGGCCCGCGGCCTCGGTGCCGGCCGCACCGGCCCCGTCGTCGTCGCCGTGTTCGAGTTCGACCGCGCGCAGCCTGTCCTCGAGGTCGGCCAGATCGGTCAGTGTCTTCTCGCGGCCCGCCTCGGCTTCGGCGCGCTGGTCGGTCAGGCGCGCGGTGTCGGCCTCGGCGGCGCGGGCGGCCTGACCGAGTCTGCCGAGCCGGTCGTAGATCGCCAGCAGCGCCTGATCGGATTCGTGCAGTGCCAGCAGCGCCTGATCGGCGGCGTCCTTGCGGTCGGTCTGCTCGTCCAGCGCGCCCGACAGCGCGGCCTCGAGTTCTTCGGCGCGGCGGCGCGCGGCGACGAGTTCGGCCTCCGTGGCGTCGATCTCGGCCTGGATCTCGAGTTGGCTGGGCGCGCGGTCGGAGCCGCCGAGCACCCATCCGCTGCCGCGCAGATCGCCGTCGCGGGTGACCACCCGCAGGTCGGGGCGTTCGGCGACGAGCGAGCCCGCCTGGTCGAGATCCTCGACCACGGCCACGCCCGCGCTCAGCGCCGTCAGTGCGCCGCGCACCTGCTCCGGGCAGTCGACGACCTCGCCGAGCCAGCGCGCCGAACCCGGCAGGGGCGCGCGCCCGGCGGCGGGGTCGGCGGCGGCGAAGACCAGCGCGACCCGCCCGCCGTCGGCCTCCTTCAAGGCCGCGAGGGCGGCGTGCGCGGTCGCGTCGGAATCGGCGGCGACGGCGTCCGCGAGCGGGCCGAGGGTGGCGGCGACGGCGGCCTCGAACCCCGCGTGCACGCGCAACATCCCCGACAGCGGCCCGAGCAGCCCCTCGGCGCGGTGCTCGGCCAGCCAGGCCGACCCGTCGCGGCGGGCCAGGTTCATACCGAGGGCTTCCACCCGGGCGGCCAGCGAGGCCACCCGCTTCCCGGCGTCACGATCCTGTTCGCGCAGTTCGGCGACCCGCTGATCGGCCATCTCCTGCGCCTGCACGGCGTGTTCGTGCTGGGCGTCGAGACCTTCCTCACCGGCGTCGAGTTCGGCGAGTTCGCCCTGCACCGCCTCGAACTCCTCGCGCGCGGCGTCGCCGCGCTGCCTGGCCTCGGTGATCGCCACCGACAGCCGAGCGATATCGGTGTCCACCGACTGCGCGCGGATGCGCAGGGATTCGACCTGGCCGGTCAGCCGGGCCAGCCCCTCGCGGCGGTCGGCGATGGCGCGCACGGCCGCCAGGTGGGCCTGTTCGGCGGTCTTGGCCGCCATCTCGCGCTCGCCCAGCGCGTCGCGGGCGAATTCGAGGGTTTCGGCGGCGATCTCCACGGCCTCGCGCAGTTCGGCCTCCTCGGCCTCCACCCGCGCCGCCTCGGCCTCGAGCTGATCGGGGTCGCGGCCGCTGCCGACCTGCGCGGGC
>NZ_BAGG01000091.1 GCF_000308695.1 Nocardia takedensis NBRC 100417
TCCGGCTGCAACTGCCGAAGCAGCGCGCCCAGGGTGGCACTCATGATTCCGGCACCGATGAGGACCACATCGGTCTTTTCAGTCATGGCAGCGTTCGGCACGGGTAGATCGACTTCCTTGTCACTTCTGCGCCGGTCCGTCCCGAAGGTGGACCAGGCTGGGCACGGGCGCTATGCGATTGTTGGCGGACAAGAGGTTACCCGCCGTTCACCTATGCCCAATTGTGCACCTCACAAGCGCGTGGACCCGCAGCGAACCCGGTGAATGTGACATAGATTCCTTCCGGTTCAGCACTTCGCCCCGCCGCATCCGTCGCCTAGATTGGTTCAGGTGACCCCTGAGAGCGGATCGAGCGTGGCCGATATCACCGAGCGGACTCGATGGCAGGACGACGTCCTGGGCGCGGGCTACCAGCAGCGCGTTCTGGCGATCGGCCCCGACCCGGACGGCGAGGGCGACGTCGTTGCGACGTTGGTGCGGCACCTGCCTGAGGACGAGTCCGCGAGCCCGGCCGCCGAGACGGCCGTGCTCTACGTACACGGGTTCACCGACTATTTCTTCCAGCGGCACATAGCCGAGCACTTCGCCGCCCGCGGCAGCCGCTTCTACGCGTTGGACCTGCGCAAATGCGGCCGGTCCCTGCGCCCCGGGCAGACCCCGCACTACGTGACCGATCTCGCGTTCTACGACGAGGAGCTCAACCGGGCGCTACGGGTGATCCGGCACGAGACCGGCCTGCCGGTCCAGGTGGTCGCCCACTCCACGGGCGGACTGGTGGTCTCGCTGTGGCTGGACCGCCTCCAGCGCGACACCGGCACGGTGGCCGCGGGCATCACCGGACTGGTGCTCAACAGCCCGTGGTTCGACCTGCAAGGCCCCGCCTACTACCGCAGCATCGGCACCCCGCTGATCAACGCCCTGGGCCGGTTCCGCTCGATGGTCGCGCTGCCCGGTTCGGGGATCAGCACCTACGGCGACAGCTTGCACACCTCGGCCTCCGGCGAATGGGACTACGACCTGGACTGGAAGCCGCTGGCCGGGTTCCCGGTGCGCTTCGGCTGGCTGCGCGCGATCCGCAACGGCCACGCCCGCCTGCACCGGGGGCTCGACGTGGGCGTGCCCTCGCTGATCCTGCGCTCGCGGCTGACCCACTTCGGGCGCGAGTACGGGCCGCGCGCCGACGTCGCCGACGTGGTGCTGGACGTGCGCCAGATCCAGCGCTGGGCGGGCTGCCTGGGCGACCGCACCAACGTCGTCCCGATCGACGGCGCGCGGCACGACGTGTTCCTGTCCTCGGCCGAACCGCGCGCCCGCGCCTTCACCGAACTCGACAACTGGCTGGACTGGCTGGCGGAATACCGCCGGGCCGAGTCACCAGAGGCTGGTGCGTAGCACGATCTCGGTGGCGAGTTCGTGGTCGGCCTCGGTGGCCACGTTGTCGACGTCGACGTCCACGACCCGGAACTCGCCGTAGACGAATCGGCCCGACCCTTCGGCGACCGCGCGCGGCAGGTGCTTGGTGGCCAGCACGGTGACCGGAAGTTCCATCGGCCTGCACGCGGCGTCGGCGACCACGCCGTCCGCGCCCGGGGCGGCCGGATGACCGCGATCGGCCACGATCAGGCTGATGAAACGGCCGAACGAACCCGAGCAGAACCGCCAGGCCAGGTCCGCGCCCGTGCCGCGCGCCGCCACGTTGACGTAGGGCGCGCCGAGTTGGTCGAGCAGCGCGGGCACCGTCTCGGCGTCGAGTCCCTCGACGGACTCGACAGCCAGGGTGCGCAGATCCGAGTTGTGCAGTCGGGCGCACACCTGGTCGTAGACGTCGGCCGGGTCGCCCGCGTCGGGTAGCAGCAGCACACTGTGCCGGGTTTCCGGGCCGTCGACCCGCACCGTCCAGGTCCGGTCGCCGACCGTGATCCGCCGAGAATCCATGCCGGAGAACGTACACCGCCGCACCGGGATCCGGTCGGAGTCTGTGGTCGGATCCTCGACGGCGGCCGGTCGTGGCGACCGTCACCGGGTGGCGGCGCTCACCCGGTGACGGGGCTCGTCCCGGGGACGGTCGGCAGCAGTCGCGCGCCGATCACCGGCAGGTCCGCGGGCGCGCCCGTCTCGATCAACCGCCGCACCCGCGTCATGTCCACGTGTTCGGCGACCAGATCGGCGAGCAGATCGAGTTGGGCGGCGCGGACCTCGGCCACCGACACGTTTGGGGCGACCCGGAATCCGGACCGCCCCGCCCGCCGCGCGACCTCGCCCAGCCACTCCCGGCGGAACGCGTCGGACTCGAGCAGGCCGTGCAGGTGGGTGCCCCAGATCGCGCCCCGCACGCTGCCCTCGGGTGCGCCCAGCACCTCCAGCCACGCCGGATCGCCGGTGCGGGCGACCCGTCCGTGATGGATCTCATAACCCGAGATCGGGATCGCGCCGCCGCGGCCGTCCACCCGTCGCAACACCTTGTCCGGTTCGAAGGCGATCTCGAGATCGAGCAGGCCGAGTCCGTCGACCACGCCCGCCCCGGACTCGACGTCGTCGCGGATGCGCGCGCCGAGCATCTGGTAGCCGCCGCAGACGCCGAGGACGGGTCGGCCCGCCGCCGCCCGCTCGCGCAACGCGTCCCCGATCCCGGTGCGGCGCACCCATTCCAGATCCGACACGGTGGCCTTGCTGCCCGGCAGCACCACCAGGTCGGCCTCCGCCAACCGGGACGCCTCGCTGACCCAGCGCACCGCGACACCCGGCTCACAGGCCAGCGCCTCGACGTCGGTGGAGTTGGACACGCGCGGCAGGCGGATCGCGGCCACCGTCAGCCATTCGTCGCCGACCGGCGCGGCGGGCCTGCCCACGGCGGCGTCGCCGACCGTGCCCAGCGAATCCTCCGCGTCGATCCACAGATCCTCGGCGAACGGGATCACGCCGAGGGTGGGGCGGCCGGTCAGTTCGGTCAGCGTGTCCAGGCCCGGCCGCAGCAGGTCGACGTCGCCGCGGAACTTGTTCACCACGAAACCGGCGATCAGCCGTTGATCCGCCGGGTCGAGGACGGCGACGGTGCCGAACAGGTGCGCCAGCACCCCGCCGCGGTCGATGTCGCCGACCACCAGGACCGGCAACTCCGCCTCCCGGGCCAGTCCCATGTTCGCCAGATCGGTGGCGCGCAGGTTGATCTCGGCGGGCGACCCCGCGCCTTCGCAGATCACCACGTCGAATTCGGCCCGCAGCGCGGCGAGTTCGGCGGCCACCAGCGCGCGCAGTTCCCGACGGCGCCGGAAGTAGTCGCGCGCGCCGACCGTGCCGACGGCCTTGCCGCTGACCACCAACTGCGAGCGGCGGTCACTGCCCGGTTTGAGCAGGACCGGGTTGAACCGGACGCTGGGCTCGAGTCCGCATGCCGCCGCCTGCAACGCCTGGGCGCGGCCGATCTCCCCGCCGTCGAGGGTGACCACGGAGTTGTTGGACATGTTCTGCGCCTTGAACGGCGCGACCTCGACCCCCTGCCGGGCCAGCAACCGACACAGGCCGGCGACCAACACGCTCTTGCCCGCGTCGGAGGTGGTGCCCGCGACGAGCAGCGCGCCCCTCACCGCGACGTCACGGCAGCGCCGGACCTCACGGCAGCG
The DNA here is from genome assembly GCF_000308695.1 of Nocardia takedensis NBRC 100417. Lineage (GTDB taxonomy): Bacteria > Actinomycetota > Actinomycetes > Mycobacteriales > Mycobacteriaceae > Nocardia > Nocardia takedensis. The sequence goes on from NZ_BAGG01000091.1 coordinate 3,621, forward strand.
TCAGGATCTCGGCGCCGGCGTCGGTGACCACGAGGGTGTGCTCGAACTGGGCGGTCCACTTGCGGTCCTTGGTGACCACGGTCCAGCCGTCGTCCCAGATCTCGTAGTCGATCCCGCCGAGGTTGATCATCGGCTCGATGGTGAAGGTCATACCGGGTTCGATGACCGAATCCACCGCGGGCTGGTCGTAGTGCAGGATGACCAGACCGCTGTGGAAGGTGGGACCGACGCCGTGTCCGGTGAAATCGCGGACCACGCCGTAGCCGAACCGGTTGGCATAGGACTCGATGACCCGTCCGATGACGTTGAGCGCGCGGCCCGGGCGCACCGCCTTGATGGCGCGCAGCGTGGCCTCCTCGGTGCGTTCGACCAGCAACCGCACCTCCTCGTCGACCTCGCCCGCCAGGTAGGTCTTGTTGGTGTCGCCGTGCACGCCGTCGATGTAGGCGGTGACGTCGATGTTGACGATGTCACCGTCCTCGATCACCGTCGAATCCGGAATGCCGTGGCAGATCACCTCGTTCAGCGAGGTGCAGCAGGATTTCGGGAAGCCCTTGTAGCCCAGCGTGGACGGGTACGCGCCGTGGTCGCACATGTACTCGTGGGCGATGCGGTCGAGTTCGTCGGTGGTGACACCCGGCGCGACGGCCTTGCCCGCCTCCTCGAGCGCCCGCGCCGCGATCCGCCCGGCGACCCGCATCTTCTCGATCGTCTCCGCCGTCTGCACCCAGGGCTCGCGCCCTTCGTTCACGGTCTTCTTCCACGCGTACTCGGGGCGCTCGATCGCGCGCGGCACCTCGCGGGTGGGCGAGAGCGTGCCGGGTACGAGCGGTTTGCGGGTCCGAACAGACATGTACCAACAATATCCGCACCGACCGTCCACCACCCGGGGGTCCCGCTCGGAGCCGGCTGGAATAGTGGCGGGGCGGGGGCGGTTCGAGTGAGTGGTTGACACAGAAACTACTGAGAGGACCCCGGCCGTGGAACTGGGACTCACCACCTTCGCCGAGCTCTACCCCACCGACGGACGTCCCGCGCCGACGGCGGCCCAACGGCTGCGCCAGGTCGTGGACGAGGCCGTCGCCACCGAAGCCGCCGGGCTCGACGTCTACGGCGTCGGGGAGCACCACCGCGCGGATTTCGCGGCCTCCGCGCCCGCCGTGGTGCTCGCCGCCATCGCCGCCCGCACCGAACGCATCCGATTGACCAGCGCCGTCACCGTGCTCAGCTCCGACGACCCGGTCCGCGTCTACCAGGACTTCGCCACCCTCGACGGGTTGTCCCAGGGCCGCGCCGAACTCATGGCGGGCCGCGGCTCGTTCACCGAGTCGTTCCCGCTGTTCGGCCTCGACCTCGCCGACTACGACGAGTTGTTCGAGGAGAAACTGGCCCTGCTGCTGAAACTGCGCGAGGAGCGGCCCGTCACCTGGAACGGCCGGTTCCGCGCACCGTTGACCGACACCGTCGTCTACCCCCGCACTGACGACCGACCGCTGCCGGTCTGGATCGCCGTCGGCGGCAGCCCCGAATCCGTCGTCCGCGCCGGACTTCTCGGCCTCCCCCTGGCGATCGCCATCATCGGCGGCGAACCCGCCCGTTTCGCCCCGCTGGTCGAGCTCTACCACCGCGCACTCGCCGAAGGCGGGCACGAACGGCAACCGGTCGCGGTGCACGCCCACGGCTACCTCGCCGACACCGAGGACGCCGCGATCAGCGAATTCTGGGAGCCCTACACCCGGGCGATGAACGTCATCGGACGCGAACGCGGCTGGGGCCGGATGAGCCGCGCCCAGTTCGACGCCATGCGCGGACCACAGGGTTCGCTGTTCCTCGGCACCCCGGAGGTCGTCGCGGACAAGATCGCCACCGTCCGCGACACCCTCGGCCTGGACCGGTTCATGCTGCACACCAGCGTCGGCACCCTGCCGCCGGAGAAGGTGCACCACGCCATCGAACTGCTCGGGGACAAGGTCGCCCCGCAACTGCGCTGAACGGACCCGGGGTGCCGAATTCCGCTAGCGGCGTATCGTGGGTGGAGTCCTTCGAGCGCGTGCACAGGCTCCCGGGATCGAACGAGACCGTTATTGCGCGGCGCGACAGCACGGTCGGGCGATCTCGCCGACGAGAGGATCGACCGTGCCGGATCTGACTTTCGACAGCGCGGACCTCGCCGCCACCGAGGATTTCCTCAACAGCGCCTATACCAAGATGAGCATCGGCAACGACAGCCCGACCGGTGTGCGCACACGCATCCGCCGCGATCTGCTCGGGCCGGTCAGCCTGGATCGGCTCGACCTGGGTTTCGACATGGCCTACGACGCCGATCCCCTGGGCAAGGTCTGCCTGGTCACCGTGCACACCGGCACGATCGAGGAGAACTACCGCGACACCGGCCCCGATCAGTTCCGTCCGGGCGAGACCGGTCTGCTCACCCCGCCCGACCTGCCGTATTCGGGCGTGGTCCGCTCCTCGCGCTACGACATCACCATGTTCGATCCGAGCCTGCTCGACCGCGTCACCACCGCCGCGGGGGAACCGCCGGTCCGGCTGATCGGACATCGGCCGGTCGACGCGGCCTCCGGACGACACCTGGGTTCGGTGATCGCCCACCTCCAGCAGGTGGCCGCCGACACCGACCTGGTCGACCACCCACTGCTGGCCGCCACCAGTGCCGACTACCTGGCCGCGACCGTCCTGGCCACCATGCCGACCAGCGCGCGGACCGACCCCGACCCGGTCGACCGGCACGACGCCCACCCCGACACCGTGCGCCGCGCGATCGTCTACCTCGAATCCCACCTGCACGAGCCGATCACCGTCGCCGATATCGCGGCCGCGGCCTTCGTCACCCCCCGCGCGCTGCAACTGGCCTTCCGCCGACACCTGGACACCACCCCGTTGCAGCACCTGGCGCACCTGCGATTGACCTGCGCGCACGACGATCTGCGCGCCGCGACCCCCGGCGACGGACAGACCGTCACCACGATCGCCTACCGCTGGGGTTTCACCAATCCGAGCCGTTTCGCCAAGTCCTACCGGCGGAACTACGGCCGCTCCCCGTCCGAAACCCTGCACTCCTGAGCCGGAGCGCGCGTCAACTCCCGGGTGGCCCGGCCTCGTGCCCGGCCCGGCCCTTCGTCCTGCGCCGCTCCTTCAACTCCGCCTCGAAGACATGGCGGACCCCGCCCGCCAACTCCTCGCGCGCCGCACGCTCGGCGGCACGGAAACTCGACCAGTACCCGTCGTCGAACTCCTCCACCATCTGGAAACTCCACCGCCCCTCGATCAGGTTGAGTCCGATCAATTCCTCCCGTATCCGGCTCGCCCACCCGTCGTGCCCGGCCTCGTCGAACAGGTCGGCGGCCTCGGACAGCATCAGATCCGCCCCGCCGATCAGTTGATGCAACGAGTACAGGTGGCCGCGGGCGCGCTCGACCGCCTCCAACGCCTCGGACAACTTGCCCAGCGCCTCGACCGTCGCGTCGGAGACGCCCGGCGGCCGGACCCCTTCCGACGACTTCGCGGTGGGCCATTCGCCGTCGACCATCTCACTCCTCCACCTCGCCATGGTTATCGCGCGGCTACCCGAGGGCGCGCCGGGCAAACCGGCACGTCACCGGGTCAGGCGGGCCTCGAAGGCGATGCGGTCGCCGCGGTAGAGCGAGCGGACCCGTTCGATGGGCTGTCCGTGCTGGTCGAGGCTGCGGCGGTGCAGCAGCAGCAGGGGCAGGGCCGTGGTGCATTCGAGCAGGGCGGCTTCGCGGGGGGAGGCCAGGACGGTCTCGATGCGTTCGGTGGCGCTCGCGTAGGTCACGCCGCGCGCGCGGACGGCGGCGTAGAGGGAGGTGGTCGGGTCGTAGGTCTCGCGCAGGTCGGCGAAACGGTCGCGGGGCAGGAAGGTGCTCTCCAGGCCGATGCGCTCGCCGTCGGCGAGCAGGACGCGCTCGAGGTGCATGACAGGGGTGTCGGGGTGCAGGTCGAGGTCGCGGGCGGTGTCGGCGTCGGCGGGGACGTCGTCCCAGCGGATCAGCAGGCGGCCCGGGACGCGGCCGTAGCTCAGCGCGCCCTCGGTGTAGGAGCGCAGCGACAGCGGTTGCACCATTTTCGGCCGCGACACCACCGTGCCGCGGCCTTGGCGGCGAATCCTGCCTTCCACCAACAGGTCACGCAGCGCTTGGCGCACGGTCTCGCGGGCGACCTCGAAGCGGACGGCCAGATCCCGTTCCGAGGGGACCGGGTCGCCTTCTTCGAGTTCGGCGATGATGCGTTCGAGTTCGGTGCGCACCACGTAGGACTTGGGCATGCGGCCCGCCCCGGGCGAAATCCCCGCCACCCCTGTCACATCCATGCGGACAGCTTACCCCAAATGGTCTATACCAATTGTTAACCCAACGTTCGCACATGAAACACCCATCGGTCTAGACCATTTGCCACCATGGGCGCATGCGATTGGTCATCATCGGCGGCGGCATTCTCGGCACCGCCCACGCGCTCGCGGCCCTCACCCGCGGACACGAGGTCGTCCACCTGGAACGCGAACCCGAGGCGCGCGGGGCGACCGTCCGCAACTTCGGCCTGGTCTGGGTCTCGGGACGCACCGACGCCGAACTCGCGCTGACCCTGCGCTCGCGGGAACTGTGGGAGGAGATCGGCGGCCGGATCCCCACCGTCGGCTTCCGTGCCTGCGGGTCGATCACCCTGGTCCGCACCGCCGCCGAACTGGCCGTCGCCGAGGCCGCCGCGGCCGGCGACACCGCCGCCGAACGCGGTTTCGAGGTGCTCGACCCCGACCGGGTGCGCGCGATCAATCCCGCGCTGCGCGGCGACTTCCTGGCCGGCCTGCACTGCGCGACCGACGCGGCCGTGGAATCCCGGCAGGCGCTGCCCGCGCTGCGCGCCCACCTGACGGCCACCGACCGCTACACCTTCCACGCGGGCACGGAGGCGCGCTCGGTGGCGGACACCGGGTCCGGCGCGACGGTCACCGACGACCGGGGCCGCGTCTTCGAAGCGGATCTGGTCCTGCACTGCCCCGGCGCCGCGCACGGCGGACTCACCCGCGAACTCGCGGCCGAGTTGCCGGTGCGCCGGGTGCGCTTGCAGATGATGCAGACCGCCCCGCTGGGCGAACCGCTGACCACCGCGATCGCCGACGGCGACAGCTTCCGCTACTACCCCGGTTTCGCAGGCCCCGCGGTGAACGAACTGGCGGCCGAACAATCCCAGGCCGCGGTCGCCGCCGAACACCATATGCAACTGCTGTGCGTGCAGCGGGTGCACGGCGGACTGACCATCGGCGACACCCACGAATACACCGAGCCGTTCCCCTTCGACGTGGACGAGGCCCCCTATGACCACCTCACCGAGGTGACCGAGACACTGCTCGGCCGCCGCCTGCCGAAGGTGGTGCGGCGCTGGGCCGGCGTCTACAGCCAGAGCGTCGACCCCGGCGCGCTGGTCACCCGCGTGCGCGCCGACGAGCACGTCTGGGTCGTCACCGGCCCGGGCGGGCGCGGCATGACCCTGGGCCCCGCGCTCGGCGAACAAACCGCGACCCTGCTGAATCTCTGAGGAGTGACGTTGTCCGACAAGAACATCCAACTCGCCGTCCTGGACATGGCGGGCACCACCGTCGCCGACGGCGGCCTGGTCCTGCGCGCGTTCGAGGTCGCGGCCACCGCGGGCGGCATCGACCCCGACGGGCCGCGACGCGAACAGGCCATCCGCTACGTGATCGACACCATGGGCCAGTCCAAGATCGAGGTCTTCCGCGCCCTCACCGGTGACGAGGAGCGCGCCCGCACCGCCAACGCCGCCTTCGAGCGCGCCTACGACGATCTCGTCGACGAGGTCGACATCGCGCCGGTTCCCGGTGCGGCCGAAGCGATCACCGCGCTGCGCGAGGCCGGCGTCAAGGTCGCGCTGACCACCGGGTTCAGCCGCGGCACCCAGGACAAACTGCTGAACGCGCTGGGCTGGCGCGACCTCGCCGACCTGACCGTGGCGCCCGCCGAAGCGGGACGCGGCCGCCCCTTCCCCGATCTGGTGCTCGCCGCGGTGCTGCGGTTGCGCGCCGACGCCGTCGACCGGGTCGCCGTCCTCGGCGACACCACCAGCGACATCGCCACCGGTCTCGCCGCGGGCGCGCGGATCGTCGCGGGCACGCTCACCGGCGCGCACGACGAACAGCGCCTGCGCGCGGCGGGCGCCACCCACATCGTCGCCTCGGTCACGGACTTCCCCGCGATCGTCCTGGCCTGATCCCCGAATCTCCCCCCAGCGAAAGTTGCTCCACCGTGCGCCCTTCCACCACGCGCCTGTCCCGCCTGCTCGGGGCCACGATCATGGTCTACCCGGCCTCGTGGCGCACCCTGCCGGTGACGATCTTCGCCCAGACCGACCGCGGGGAGATCTTCGACGCCGCCGCGGGGACGACCCTGCTGGTGCTGGTGACCCTGGTGTCGCTGGTGCTGCTCGGCCGTCTGCGCGGGCGCGCGGCGCTGCGCTGATCTGCGCTCGCGCCACGGATTCCGCGCACTCGTTAGGATCGGTGCGGTGTCCTTGCTCCCCCTGATCTTCACCGCGGGCTGGGCCAGCGGGATCAACGCCTACGCTGTGGTGTTGCTGTTCGGGCTGGCCGGAGTGACCGGTCTGTCCGACGAGGTCCCCGCCGGCCTGCAACGCACCGATGTGCTGATCGCGGCGGCCGTGCTGTTCCTCCTCGAGGCGGTCGCCGACAAGATCCCCTACCTCGACACCTTCTGGGATTCGTTCCACACGGTCGTTCGGCCCGCCTCGGGCGCGGTGGTGGCGGCCCTGATCGCCGGTTCCGACGGGTCGCTGCCGGAACTGGCGGCCGCGGCGGTCGGCGGCACGGCGGCCCTGCTGAGCCACCTGGTCAAGGCCGGATTGCGGATGGCGATCAACACCTCGCCCGAACCCGCCAGCAATATCGTCGCCAGCACCGCCGAGGACGTGACCGCCGCGGGCGTCCTCACCCTGGCGATCTTCCACCCCGTCCCGGCCGCGATCATCGCCTGCGTCCTGCTGGCCGCGGGCCTGCTGCTGGTCTGGTTGCTGGCCGGCCGAATTCGCCGCTTCCGCCGACGCCGCCGCGAACGCCGCGAGCGACGCGAACAACGCCGCGCCGCCGCCGTCTGAGCCGAAATCCACTTGCGGCCCGCGCGGCCGCGCGACGACCATCGGATGATGGACATCGCCCGACCGCGAACCCTGGCCGACGGCCTCGTGCCGCCGCAGCGATTCGACATCGACGAATTCGTTCTGCGCCGTTGGCGAATCGGCGACGCCCAGGCCCAGGTGCGGGCCCTGGCGGAGTCCTTCGAGCACCTGCACGCTTGGCTGCCGTGGGCGACTACACCCGCAACGCTCGAGGTCCAACGCGCGTTGCTGGCGGAATGGTCGACGGGATGGCCGCACAACGGCGAGGACTTCCTCTACGGGCTCTTCGACGCGACCGACGCCGTTCTCGGCGGCATGGGCCTGCACGAGCGCGGGAGCACCGGCACCGTGGAGATCGGCTACTGGGGGCATGTCGCGCACGGCGGACGCGGGGTGATCACGCGTGCGGTTGTCGCCCTGACCGACAGCGCGCTGGCACTGCCCGGTGTCGATCGGGTGCGGATCCGCTGCGATGTGGCCAATCTGCGCAGCGCGGCGGTGGCTCGACGGGCGGGGTACCGCCTGGACCACGTCGAGGCCGCCGAACCGGCAACTCCCGCCCAGAGCGGGCAGATGATGATCTGGGTGCGCGACCGGGTCTGAGAAACCTCGCGCGCGGACTCCTTGCGGGCGTGCCGCGCCAGTCGACCACGCGGCACGCCGGGCGAGGCGCGCCGTTGCGCCCGCCGTCCCACTGCGCCCGGCTGCACCATTCGGGGGCGGACCCACTGGTCGAATGGATCACGCCCGTGACCTGACCATCGCGAAGCGGTCACCGTCGGGCGACGCCGAGGTGGCCGGATTCCGTGCCTGCTTCGAAGCCGGGAGTGTCTACTGACCGGGAAGTCGACGGCGGCCGCCGGCCACGTCGGTTACCAGATCAGTGTAACCGTCCACGAGTTCGGCCAGGTGATACCAGTGTTTATGGGTGTTGTCGCTGCGCGGCCCGTCGACGTCGATGGCCTGGTTGGCCTCGACCCAACTGCGGGCCATCCGGTCCACCACCGCGCCGAGGCTCTCGGTGTGCACCGTGGCGCCGAACCGATCCTGCGGAATCTCCTGCGCGATCCATTCGTTGATGTCGTCGACCAGCTCGCCGCGTCGACAATCTATTTCGGCGACCAGGAATTCGTCGCCGACCTTGTTGCGGCGGGCGTGCAGTTCCGCGAGTGCGTGCGCCGAGCGCAACAGTTCGCGGTCCTGGAAACGGCGGCCCTGGAATGCACACAGTATTTGCGGAGCGGTGGGCAGTACCCCCACGGTCGGCGCGCTCATCGAAGCACCCGGAATTCGGCCGACAACAATGCTCTATGTACCAACATGATTGGCTCTCGATTCGGTAATCCCGGTCATCGGATCGGTGGTTCACGACCAGGTTAGCTGGATCATGCGCGTACAGATGCAAGAACGCAAGATTGCGTCCTACCTGATGCGAGCATTGTGATCTTTCCGTGTTCCAACCCGACACTCCCGGATGTGCGCGACACGCGTAACGCGAGACGCGCTGTCCGGTACCACTTTTCGCCGGTTGAGCACGGCAAATGCTCTCCGAGCAGAGTACCGATCACGACGGCCGACGACCATTCGACGCACCCGCGTGCATCGAATCCGCCAGGGAAGTCCCCTCGACAAGTGCCCTGCGACTCTTGCGGTTTCCACGGCCATCCACTAGTGACCGACAGTCCTTTTCGTGGCCATTCCTGAAACAAACCAACCAGTTCTCTCAAATCTCCCCGTTGAGTGCGTATTTCGAGTCCGTGAAGCAAACGCCTGGCAATCTCATCGTTCGCGATCGAGGGCGGCGGCGAACCAAATCCCGTACCCGTCAGTCGGTTCGTAAAAGACCCCACGACAACACCTTTCACGGGCCCACGACTTGCCGATGGTCCGGTACGCCCGCTATTGTCCGAACCGTCCTGTTCGGACCCGCAACGCAGACCGGGGTCATTCACGTGAACGACACCGCTTCGGGGATGCCCTGAATTAGTGTCGTCATGCGTGAATGGTCACGGGAATGCGCATCGGTGCACATTCTTTTCGGGAAGCTTCGGGGGAGGCCGAATCGCGTCGGAAATTGTCGAATCGTCCGGATCGCCCGAGCGCGGAAACTCCCACGCACCACGCACAACGCGGTGACCGGAAGTCGCCGGCGGCACGACTCGGGCCGCAGCAGGCTCGTCGGCATGGAACTCCAGTTGCAGAACAAGATCGCGGTCGTCACGGGTGCGTCCAAGGGAATCGGCCTGGCCACCGCCCGAACCCTGCACCAAGAAGGCGCGCTGGTGGTGGCCGCGTCGAGACGACCGAGTCCCGAACTCGACGCACTCGCGGGCGACCGACTCCGCCACATTCCGGTGGACCTCAGCACCGCCGACGGTCCGGCGCGGGTGATACGCGCCGCCGAAAAGGAATTCGGCGGCCTGGACATTCTCGTCAACAACGCGGGCGGCCCGCCCGCGGGCGCGGTGCTCCCGCGTTTCTCCTTCACCGATCTCGACGACGCCGACTGGCACGCGATGCTCGAATTCAATCTCATGGCGACGGTGCGCGCCGTGCGGGCCGCGATTCCTCTGCTGCTCGCGCGCGGCGGCGGCGCGGTGGTCAACGTGTCCTCCACCCTCGCGCACCTGCCGTCCGGGATCAACGTCGACTACGGGGTGGCCAAGGCCGGGGTGCGGACGCTCACCAAGTCGTTGGCGGAGGAGTTCGGGCCGCGCGGAATTCGGGTGAACACCGTGTCGCCCGGCCCGGTGCGCACCCCGTGGTGGACCGAGGCGGGCGGCGCGGCCGACGTCATCGCGGCGGCCACCGGCAGCGACCGCGAGACGGTGCTCGACAAGGGCGCCGCCGAGATGATGCAGCTCACCACCGGACGCCTCATCGATCCCCAGGAGGTGGCCGACACCATCGTGCTGCTGTGCTCGCCGCGCTCGGGAAGCACCATCGGCGCGGACATCCTGGTCGACGCGGGCCAACGCAAGGCGGTCTGACAGACCTGGGGACCGGCGGCTGCGCCTGCCGGTCCCCGTCACGGTGGGGTGAGATTCGCCACCGGCACGATCCGATAACGCCGCGCCGATCGGGTACGCGGCAGGGGAGGCACGCCGAGCGGAAGGAGTTGCGCATGGTCCACACCGGCGTTCCCGCTCGCGCTGATCGCCGACCGATCTGCGCGGCCCTCGCGCCGCGCCGAACGCTCGAGGAGTCGGATCCCCTTGGAGGAATTCCTGCGGCCGCTGATCGTCTTCGCGGCCACGATCGCCGTCACCGTCACCGTCGGGTTGCTGTTCGACCGCGGCCTGCGTTACCTGTCCGATCACAGACCCGACACCCGACTGCCGAACCTGTTGCGGCGGGTGCAGTTACCGCTGCAACTGCTGCTCGGCTCACTGGCCCTGCACGCCACCTATCCGCTGGCCGATCTCGACCTGCCCCAGGACGACCTGATCCGCAACATCCTGGCCGCCGCCGCGACGATGACGGCGGCGTGGGCGGTCATCCGCGTGGCCGACGCCACCGCCGACAACACGCTGCGCTCCTACGCCGAACGCACCCGTGACATCACCAGGGTCCGTCAGTTGCGCACCCAGTTGGCGCTGGTGCGGCGGATCATCACCTCGATCTTGGTGGTGACCACCGCCGCCGTCGCGATCCTGCTGCTGTTCCCGAGCATGCGCGCGCTGGGCACCTCGATGCTCGCCTCGGCGGGCGTGATCGGCATCATCGCCGGTGTCGCCGCCCAGTCCACGTTGAGCAACCTCATCGCCGGATTGCAGATCGCCTTCGGCGATTCGGTCAAGATCGGCGACACCGTGGTGGTCGAGGGCGAATGGGGCACCGTGGAGGAGATCACGCTGGCGTTCCTCACCGTGCGCATCTGGGACGACCGCAGGCTGACCATGCCGGTCTCCTACTTCAACAGCAAGCCCTACGAGAACTGGTCGCGCGGTGGTCCCGAGATCACCGGCACCGTCTTCCTGCACCTGGACCACAGCACCCCGATCCCGCGACTGCGGGTGCACCTCTACGAATACCTGCGCAACCATCCCGACTGGGACGGACGCAACTGGAATCTGCTGGTCACCGACTCCACGCCCACCAATATCGTGGTGCGCGCGAGCATGTCGGCGGCGGACGCGGACGCGGTGTGGAATCTGCGCTGCGCGGTGCGCGAGGAACTGCTGTCGTGGCTGGGCCGCAACCACCCGCACGCGCTGCCGAAGATCCCGACCAGCATCACCGAATCGACCGGCGCACCCGCCGACCCGGTGACCTGAGCCGGCTCAGCGCGAGCCCGCTTCGGTGGCGTGGGTCGCCCCGATCCAGTGCAGCAGGCGGTGCACCGTCTCGTCCGCGAGGCGGTAGCGCACGACCCGACCGGATTTCGACGCGCTCACCCACCCCTGGTACCGGAGCAGGCGCAGCGCGTGCGAGGCCGCGGTCGCCGACATCCCCACCAGCGCGGCCAGATCGTTGACGCTCTGGTCGGGGGTGTGGTGCAGGCACACCAGCAGTCGCAACCGGTTGGGATCGGAGAGCAGGTCGAATCGGTGGGCCCAGTGCTCGATGCCGTCCACGTCCAGGCCCGGCACCGCGCGCGGACCGGAGGCGGGAGGGTTCGGGGGGCCTGCTGCCACGGTTCCACTCTGCCGTTCGCCGCGGGCCGGAGGCAAATCCCGGCATAGTTATCTGTGCACCTGTACAGATATGGAAGTAAAGTCTCGTCGGGTGAGCAGTTCCACCACCGCCATGCACATGAGCGACGGCATCGTCGACGCACCCACCTCCGCGATCTTCGCCGTGCTCGCCGTCGCCGGACTCGGCTACGCGGCCTGGCGGGCCCGCGCCGAACTCGACGAACGCGCCGCGCCGATGGCCGGTCTGGTCGCGGCCTTCCTCTTCGCCGCCCAGATGGTGAACTTCCCGATCCTGCCGGGGGTGAGCGGCCACCTGCTCGGCGGCGCGCTCGCCGCGATCCTGGTCGGCCCGTACGTCGGCGCGCTGTGCGTGGCGATCGTGCTGGTCGTGCAGGCGGTGCTGTTCGCCGACGGCGGTCTGACCGCGCTGGGCACGAATATCACCAACATGGCGCTGATCGGGGTCGCGGCGGGCTACCTGATCGCGCGCCCGCTGCTGCCGGTGCTGTCGCGGCGCGGCGGCCTCACCGCCGTCGCCTTCCTCGCCGCCTTGCTCGCGACCCTGTGCGCGGCACTGGGATTCGTCGCCGAATACGCGATCGGCGGCGCGGCGGGCTCGACCGTCGGCGCTGTCACCGGCTACATGCTCCTCACCCACGCCTTGATCGGCGTCGGCGAGGGCGTCATCACCGCGATCACCGTCACCGCGGTGGTCAACGCCCGGCCCGATCTGGTGTACCTGCTGCGCCACAGCGCGCCCGACGCACGCCCCAGCGCACGTTTCGCGGTGTCGCTCAACGGATTCCTGATCGGCTTCGCCGCCGTCGCGGTGGTGGTCGCGGGTCTGCTCTCCTACGCCGCCAGTGCGCAACCGGACGGTCTGGACGCCACCACCCGGCGCGGCTGCGACGTGCTCGAGGTCGACGGCGCGGAGGAATTGACCGGCGACTGCGTCGCCCGCAACGCCGAGGACCACGCGCTGGCCCACTGGCCGCTGGCCGACTACACCGTCGACGGCGACGACCGGTTGACCGGCGTGGCGGGCGTCCTCGGCGCGGCCGCCGCGTTCGCGGTGCTGTTCGTCCTGGTGCGCGTCATCCGGACCGGGCGACGCGCACCGGCCGAGAAACCCTAGATGTCGGTCCTCGGCAGTCGTCTGCATCTGCCCGGCGATTCCCCGGTGCACCGCGCACCCGCCGAGGTGAAGATCGTGTGCGCGGTCGCGGCGGTGTCCGCGGTGGTCGCGACGCCGCGCGAGATGTTCTGGCCCTACCTCGTTTTCGCGCTCGGGATCGTCGCGGTCTGGCGGACGGCCCGACTACCGCCGCGCTGGGTGGCCCCGCGCCTGCTCATCGAGGTCCCGTTCGTGGTGCTCGCGGTAGGACTGCCTTTTGCGGCCGGTGACCCGCGAGTCACGGTGGCCGGGCTGTCACTGTCCACCGCGGGGCTCTGGGCGGCCTGGGGCATCGTCGCGAAAGGCACGCTCGGCGTGGCGATCTCGGTGACCGTGGCCACCACCACCGGTGTCCGGGAACTGCCGGGGGCACTCAGCAGGCTGCGTCTGCCCGGCATGATCGTCGTGATCGTCGCGCTCATGCTGCGCTACGTCGACGTCATCGCCGACGAGGCGGCGCGGATGCGCCTGGCCCGCATCGCGCGCGGCGACGACCCCCGCACCCTGCGGCAGATCGGCGCGACCGCGCGCGGCCTCGGCAGCCTGTTCCTGCGCTCCTACGAACGCGGGGAACGGGTGCACCTGGCCATGGTCTCGCGCGGATTCACCGGCGTCGTACCGGCTTTCGGCGCCGACTCGGCCACGGCCCGCCAGTGGGCGCTTGGCTGCCTGCCGGCGTTGGCGGCGGTGTTCGTGTGCGCGGGCGCGTGGCTCACGCGGTGAACGGCCTGCCGGGTCAGCGGGTCGCGGCCTCCAGGTCCGCCCGTAGTCGCGCCAGCGTGCGGCGGATGTTGCCCTTCTGGAATTCGGCGAATCCGCGCTTGCCGGTGACGAGCCTGTCGAACACCGCCGCGACCGCGTCGGGCCAGGAACGGCGGTCGTCGATCCAGGTCTCGGTGACCCGGGTGCCGCCCTCGGCCGACTCGAAGCGGTACTCCCAGGACGCGACGGCCACCCGCAGCGACGGCTTGCGCACACCCCACCGGCGCACCTGGAAGGCGAATCGTTCGCCGGGGTCGGCGGCGGTCACCACGCACCAGGTGTGCCACCGCATCCCCGCCCGCACGTTGGA
>NZ_BAGG01000090.1 GCF_000308695.1 Nocardia takedensis NBRC 100417
GAGCGAGCGCACGTAGGTGTCCTCGCCGACCGGGCTCTCGGCCAGGAATTCCTCCGACGCGCTGCCGCCCATCGCTCCCGACGTGGCGGCGACGATGACGTAGCGCACGCCCAGACGCGCGAGGATGCGCTGATAGGTCTCGCGGTGGGCCTGGTAGCTGGCGGCCAGGCCGGCCTCGTCCAGGTCGAAGGAGTAGGAGTCCTTCATCACGAATTCGCGGCCGCGCAGGATGCCCGCCCGCGGCCGTTCCTCGTCGCGGTACTTGGTCTGGATCTGGTACAGCGTGACCGGCAGATCCTTGTAGGAGTTGTACTCGCCCTTCACCGTGAGCGCGAACAGTTCCTCGTGGGTCGGGCCGAGCAGGTAGTCCGCGCCCTTGCGATCCTGGAGTCGGAACAGCGCGTCGCCGTACTCGGTCCAGCGCTTGGTGGCCTCGTAGGGTTCGCGCGGCAGCAGGGCGGGCAGCGAGATCTCCTGCGCGCCCATCGCGTTCATCTCCTGCCGCACGACCTCCTCCACCCGGCGCAGCACCTTGAGCCCCAGCGGCAGCCACGAGTACACGCCGGGCGCGATGCGCCGCACGTAGCCGGCGCGCACGAGCAGTTTGTGGCTGGGCACCTCGGCGTCGGCGGGATCGTCGCGCAGGGTGCGCAGGAACAGGTGCGAGAGGCGGGTGATCACGGGTGCACAGAGTAGTCCTCGTGCCCCGCGGCCTGCCGCAACGCCTCGGACCGGGAGTACCGTATCCGGTCGTGCTGGTGCTGCTGCCTCCCTCGGAGACCAAGTCGGACGGTGGCGCGCACGCGCCCCTGGAACTGGCGGAGCTGTCGATGCCGCAGCTCACGGCCGTGCGCGAGCGGTTGATCGGCGCGCTGGTGGACCTGGCGGGCGACCCGGAGGCCACCCGCACCGCCCTGGGCCTCGGCAAGGGGGCCGAGGCGGAGATCGCGCGCAACGCCGCCCTGCGCACCGCACCGACCCATCCCGCGCTCCAGCGCTACACCGGAGTGCTCTACGACGCGCTGGACGCGCTGTCGTTCACCCGCGTGCAGCGCGACAAGGCCCGCGCGCGACTGGCCATCGGATCGGCGCTGTTCGGCGTGGTCCGCGCGGGCGACCGCATCCCCGCCTATCGCCTCTCGGGCGGTTCCAAACTGCCCGGCCTGCCGACGCTGTCGGCGGTGTGGCGCGACGAACTCGCCCCCGCGCTGACCGCGGAGACCGACGGCGATCTGGTGATCGACCTGCGCTCGGGCGCCTACCAGCAACTCGGTCGGGTGCCGGGGGCGATCACCGCCGACGTGGTCACCGAGCACGCCGACGGAAGCCGCAGTGTGGTCAGCCATTTCAACAAGCACCACAAAGGGCTGCTGGCGCGCGCGCTGGTGCTCACCCGGGCCGACCCGACCGATGTCCGCGGCGTCGCGCGGGTGGCGAGGAAGGCGGGGCTGCGGGTCGAGATCGTCTCCCCGACCGAACTGGTCGTCGTCACCTGAGTCGCGCCGCCGACCCGCCCGCGTCCCGGTGAGCCGGTTCCTCGGTGGGCCGCTCGGTTTTCGGCACAGTCGGTTTCGGACGAGCGCCTACTCCGTGAGCGCGGCCAGTTCCCGGGCGAGGTTCGCGCGCGCCTTCGCCTCGTAGCGTTCCCGGCCCAGCGGGGTGTGGAACAGTCGCTCCTGGTCGGCCAGACTGCGCAGCACCGCCGCGCGACCGGTGCGGAACAGGTCGTCGGGCACGTGCCGGTATTCGGCGCGCACGGCGGCGGTGTAAGCGGCGTACCCGGCGGTGTCGGCGGCCAGCACGGCCAGGTCGGCGTCGCAGAGGACGCCGCCGTCGCGGTCCTCGGGGGCGGGGTCGTGGCGCGCGGTGACCCGCACGAGTCGTCCGACCTCGCGGGCGAATCCGGCGGAGTGACCGAGGGTCGGCAGGACGGATTCGGCGAGTTCCGCGCTGCGTTCCTCGTTGTCGGCGCGGTCGACGGCGTAGATCGCGTCGTGGAACCAGGCGGCGTGGCGGACCGCGGCGAGGTCGACGGCGGCCGGGGCCAGATCGTCGATGACCGCGAGCATGGCGGCAAGGTGGTGCACGGTGTGGTAGCGGCGGTGGGGTTCGGCGTAGCGGGCCACCAGATCCGCTCCCACCGCTTCGGCCCCGGGTCCGGCGAGGTCCGTCCAGCGGCGCAGCAGGTCCTCTTCGACATCGCTCATCCGCCGAGTCTGGCGCGCGGAGTCGGTGTCCGGCAACGGTTCACCCGCGTGGGATCGACCACTGTCGTGGCGGTTTCAATCAGTGATTGAACTTCTGTTTGAAACGTGTTCTACTTTCGACATGGCCGAGAAGGTATCCACCGGCACCAGGGCGCGACTGCTGGCCGCGGCGGAACGACTGCTGCTGACCGAGCCGTACGACGAGGTGTCGGTGCGCGCGGTCTGCGCCGAGGCCGGAGCCAACCCGGCGGCCGTGCACTACCACTTCGGCTCCAAGGAAGCCCTGGTCGGCGCGCTGATCGAGGATCGACTCGGACCGCTGTGGGCGGGCGGCATGGCCGCGGCGACACCGGGCGCGGACTCGGTTCCGGCACTGGTCGACGCCATCCTCGCGCCCTTCGTCGACCTGGCCGCCGACCCGATGGGCAGGTTGCACCTGCGCCTGCTGGCCCGCTTCGTACTCGGCAGGCACCTCACCGCCTGGCAGGGCCGCTGGTTCCGGATGGACTCCTGGACGGCGCTGCTCCCGCACCTGGCCACCGGCGAGGCCCGCCGCCGCTGGATGTTGGCCTTCGACCTGATCATCATGCGATTCGGCAGCCCCGAGATCGAGGAATACGGCATCTCCGAACGCGCGGTGACGACACTGCGGGATTTCGTCGTCGCCGGACTCACCACGGCACAGGAGTGACCATGCACGACATCTTCGCACCGGCCCGCCTCGGCCCGATCACCCTGCGCAACAGGGTGATCAAGGCCGCCACCTTCGAAGGACGCAGCCCCGACGCGCTCGCCACCGACGATCTGATCGAATTCCACCGCGAACTCGCCGCGGGCGGTGTCGGCATGACCACGGTCGCCTACCTCGCGGTCGCCCCGGGCGGACGCACCGACCGGCACCAGATCTGGCTGCGCCCCGAGGCCGTGCCCGGCCTGCGCCGACTGACCGACGCCGTCCACGCCGAGGGGGCCGCGGCCAGCGCCCAGATCGGTCACGCGGGCCCGGTGGCCAACGCCGCCTCCAACCGCGCGCCCGCGCTCGCGCCGAGTCCGCTGTTCAGCCCGCTCGGCATGCGGGCGATGAAAGCGCCCGACGAAACCGACCTGGGCGACCTGGTGCGAGCGCACGCGCGCGCCGCCCTGCTGGCCGAACAGGCCGGATTCGACGCGGTGGAAATCCATTTCGGCCACAACTACCTGGTCAGCGCATTCCTGAGCCCCCTGCTCAACCGCCGCCGCGACGGCTACGGCGGCTCCACCCGCAATCGCGCGCGCCTGGCGCGCGAGATCGCCGTCGCGGTCGCCGACGCGGTCGGCGGCAGACTCGCGGTCACCGCGAAACTCAACATGGAGGACGGTCGCCGCGGCGGGCTGACGGTGCCCGAGGCCCTGCAGGTCGCCGCCTGGCTCGAAGCCGACGGCGCGCTCGACGCGCTCGAACTCACCGCGGGCAGTTCCCTGCTCAACCCGATGCTGCTGTTCCACGGCGACGCGCCGCGCGCCGAATTCGCGAAAGTGCTGCCGGGACCGGCCCGCTGGGGCTTCCGCCTGGTCGGGCGCGCGTTCCTGAAGGAATACCCCTACCGCGACACCTACCTGCTCGAACGGGCCCGCCAGTTCCGCCGCGAACTGTCCATGCCGCTGATCCTGCTCGGCGGGATCACCGACCGCGACACCATGGACACCGCCATGCGCGAGGGCTTCGACTTCGTCGCCATGGGGCGCGCCCTGCTGCGCGAACCCGATCTGCTGCACCGCATCCGCGCCGACGCGAGCACCCGTTCGGCGTGCGTGCACTGCAACCGCTGCATGCCCACCATCTACACCCGCACCCGGTGCGTCTACCGCCCCGACGCGCCCCACGACCCGATCACGGTGCGCGTGCGCACCACCGACGAGGAGATCTCATGACCGACCGCCTGACCGGACGGGTGGCGCTGATCAGCGGCGGCGCCTCGGGCATGGGCGCCGCCCACGCGCGGGCCTTCCTCGCCGAAGGCGCCGCGGTGGTCCTGGGCGACATCGCCGACGAAGCGGGCGAACGACTCGCCGCCGAACTCGGTGAACGCGCCGCCTACCTCCACCTCGACGTCACCCGCGCGGGCGACTGGGACGCCGCCGTCGCCGAAACCGTGCGCCGCTTCGGCAAACTCGACGTCCTGGTCAACAACGCGGGCATCCTCGACGGCGGCCCGCTGGGCCAGTACTCCGAGAAGCAGTGGCAGAACATCCTCGCGATCAACCTCACCGGGCCGTTCCTGGGACTCAGCGCCGCCCGCGACGCGCTCGTCGCCGCCCGGCCCGCCAGCGTCGTCAACATCTCCTCGGCGGCCGGTCTGCAAGGCGTCGCGGGCGTACACGGCTACACCGCCTCCAAATTCGGCCTGCGCGGACTCACCAAATCCGCCGCACTGGAACTCGCCCCGCACGGCGTGCGCGTCAACTCGGTGCACCCCGGCGGCATCCTGACCTCGATGATCGGTGCGGACGACACCGCCACCGTGGATCGCGACAGCGACACCCGCACCCGACTCGGCGTCCCCGACGAAGTCAGCCCGCTGCTGGTCTACCTCGCGAGCCACGAGTCCAGCTACTGCACCGGCGCGGAATTCGTCGTCGACGGCGGCATGACCGCGGGCTGAGCCACCGGACCACTTCTCGGGAAACGGCACCTCGGGCTACGACGATCACCTCGCCACACGTCGCCTCGACCGGGCGCGCCTGCCAGAATCGAAGGGCGTGCGCGTGTCCCCGCCCCGCGAGCGCCAACCCCGACTCGAAGGCGTTCCCATGTCGAACAAACCACCGGACGGCCCCGCCCGACTGCCCGCCCTCACCGCGGCCGAGAAGGATCTCGTGCACTACCTGCTGCGCGCCATCGACCTGATCGGCCGCATGAACCCCTCTCAGGAGCCGGGCCGCGTCCCCACCAGCGCCTACCGCCACTCCGCGCAGGCACTGGTCGCCGCCGCGGCCGACATCAACGCCGCCGTCGAGCGCATGATCGAACGAGGCGAAGAAGACCTCTTCGCCCCCACCCTCACCACCGCCATGCTCCTGCTCGACGCCGAACGCCGCTCCGAACGCGCGGTGGTCCGCACCCGCTTCCCCCGCCCCTGAGCGGTTACCGACGGGTCGGGATAAGTGGAGAAGGGCGTCAAGAGCACGGCGCAGCGCGAACTCGCCGAGACCCAGGGCCTGCTGACCAAGCCCGCGCTGCCGGCCGGTATCGCGCGCACCTACCAGCCCAAGGACGAGGAAGGCGAGCAGTTGCCCGCCGAATCCACCCGCGTGCAGGTCAAGTCCGAGGAGGTGCTGCGGCGCACGGCCGCGACGCTGACCCGACTGTTCGACGTCACGGCGACCAAGGACTGGGCCAACACCTAGGCCAGGGCCGACGTCACCGTCGACGGTACGACCCTGCTCGCCGGCGTGCCCGTGTCCTACCTGCTGTTCCTGGAGAAGCAGCTCAACGAACTGCACGGGTTCGTCAAGAAGCTGCCCGTCCTCGACGCGGCCGAGGCGTGGTCCTTCGACGACTCCAGCGACACCTGGCGCACCGACGCGGTCCGCACGCTGCGCACCAAGAAGGTGCCGCGCAACCACGTCAAGGCCGAGGCCACCGAGAAGCACCCGGCCCAGGTCGAGGTGTACTACGAGGACATCGCCATCGGCCATTGGACCACGGTGAAGTTCTCCGGCGCGCTGCCCGCGCGGCGGGTCAACGAACTGGCCGAGCGGATCGAGAAGCTCGCGCAGGCGGTGAAGTTCGCGCGCGAGGAGGCCAACGGGACCGAGATCACCGACCGCAAGGCGGGTGAGGTGATCTTCGGCTACCTGTTCCGATGAGGCCGGTCCGGGGCGCGCGGCGCGTCCCGGACCCACAGTCGTTCCCGCCTTCGCGCGGGAACAGCGCGGGAGCGCACACTCAAACTGAAGGTGAAGCTGAATCACACGGTGTCAGTGCGGGTTCGAGTCCCGCCCCGGGTACCCGCCCGGGTAGCCCAACCGGCAGAGGCAGCCGTGACGAGGCTCAGATTCTCGCTCCAGCACGAGTATTCGCCGCCGAACACCGATCGTGAGGAAAGGACGGCGAGCGTCGAGATGCCGGTTCGACTCCGGCTCCCTCAGCCAGTGGGGGATGGTTCCAAAGGCAGGACGCGACGTGTCAGGGTGATCCGATCCCTCGATCAGGATTGTGCGAATATCGGCGGCATTGCATGGGACTCGGGGGCAGGCTAGCCCCCCGGGTCCTCCCGTATCCGGGCCGGGCGGAATGTTCGGGGGCGCGCGGATGTTCCTCCGAAGCGTGACCACAGCCGAACTCTCCGACGACCTCAAGAAGCACATCGACGACACGAAGGTGTTCGCCACCGCGGCGACCATCGATGCCGACGGCAGGCCGCACCTGACGGTGGTGTGGATCGAACGCGACGGCGAGGACATCCTGTTCTCCACGACCCGCCCGCGCAAGCAGGGCCGCAACATCCTGCGCGACCCGCGGGTGACGATCCTGATCCTGCCGCCGGACAACCCGTACGTGTACGCGGAGATCCTGGGCACCGCGACGGTGACCGACGATCCGAAGCGGGATCTGCCGAACCGGTTGGCGCGCAAGTACGTCGGCACGGACTACGCGGATCTGAACCCCGAAGCCCCGGACGACGGCCCCGACCGCATCATCGTGCGGGTCACGCCGCAGAAGGTCGTCAGCCGGATCTGAGCACTCGTGCGCGGCGGCTCACGGTTCGTCGCCCACGCTCACGCGCGCTGGGACTCCTCCTGCGCGTGGTGGGCCTGGGCGATCTGCTGCGGGGTGAACCGCAGGGTGAGCGCGATCAAGCCGATGAGGACGGCGACGCCCGCGCACACCGCGAGCACCAGCGTGTAGCCGTTGCTGAGGGCGTCGATCTGGGCGGCGGTCATACTCGCGGAGTGGCCGGTGTTGCCGCCGAGGGACAGCGTGCGCGACACCGCGACCGGGGTCAGGATGCCGATCGCGAGCGGGGTGCCCAGGTTCATGAACATCTGGCCGACGGCGGCGAGCGGACCGATGTCGGAGGGGGGCACGCCGACCAGCACGCACAGCGGGGCCAGCACCATCGCGACGCC
The DNA here is from genome assembly GCF_000308695.1 of Nocardia takedensis NBRC 100417. Taxonomy (GTDB): domain Bacteria; phylum Actinomycetota; class Actinomycetes; order Mycobacteriales; family Mycobacteriaceae; genus Nocardia; species Nocardia takedensis. Next base: position 7,320 of record NZ_BAGG01000090.1, read on the forward strand.
GACGCCCGCGCCGATGACCACGAGCAGGATCAGCAGCGTGGGCAGGTAGGTGACGTGGCGGTCCAGCGTGGAGGCGAACAGCAACCCGACCGCGAGGACGGTGGCGGCCCCGGCCAGCAGCCAGCGGGGGGCCACGAACAGCACCGCCTTGGAGGCCGCGGCCGCGCCGACGCCGATGCCGACGGTGAACGGAATGCAGGCCACGCCCGCGTAGAGCGGGCTGTAGTGCAGGACGTTCTGGAGGAACTGGGCGACGAAGTAGGTCATCGCCCCGAGCACGCCGCCCGCGAGCAGGATGAGCACGAAGGTGGCGACGCGGTCGCGGCTGTCGAACAGCGACCACGGCACCAGCGGGTTGTCGACCCGGCGTTCGGCGAACACGAACGCTACGAGCAGGACGAAACCGCCGACCAGGGAGCCGATGATGGACCAGTGGCCCCAGCCGAGTTCGGGCCCTTCGGTCGCGCCGAACACGATGGCGGTGCAGGCCAGGGTGCCCAGGACCGCGCCGCGGATGTCGAGGCCGACGCGGTGGTGGTCGGTGTCGGTGAGGCAGTAGACCGCGCCGAGCACGATGAGCACGCCGATGGGGACGTTGATGAGGAAGATCCAGCGCCAGGACAGTTCGGTGAGCGCGCCGCCGATGACCAGGCCGCCGACCGAACCGACGCCCACCATCGAACCGACGATGGCGATGGCCTGGTTGCGGGCCTTGCCGGGGGCGAAGGTGGTCGCGACCAGCGCGAAGGCGGAGGGTGCCGCCAGCGCCGCGCCCATGCCTTGCAGGGCGCGCGCGGCGATGAGCATGGCTTCGCCGGTGGCCAGACCGCACAGCAGCGAGGCGAAGGTGAACAGGGCGACGCCGACGATGAGCATTCGTTTGCGGCCGAACGCGTCGCCGATGCGTCCGCCGAGCAGCATCAGACCGGCGAAGGTCAGTCCGTAGGAGGTGACCGTCCAGGCGCTGCCCGAACTGGACAGCCCCATCTCCTGCTGTAGTCGCGGCAGGGCCAGGATCACCACGCTGCCGTCGAGCACCACCATGAGTTGCAGACCGCTCAGCACGAAGATGGCGAGCCCGAAGGCCCGCTGCGTCACCGGGTACTGCATCGCCGCAGCGGGTTTCTGGAGCATGGTGAGCCACTGTAACGGACACCGGCTCGGGGGCCGGTCGCCGCCGTGGAAGCGACCGAGGCCCCACAACCGACCGACCGCCGCGTTGTGAACACCCTCGAGCTCAGATCGCCTCGGGGTCGGCGGAGAACCCGGCGGTGGGGCCGATGACGACGATGGCGGGCGGGCGGATGCCCTCGGCGCGGACCCGCTGGGCGACGGTGCCCAGGTCGGCGCGCAGCACGCGCTGGGTGCGCAGGGTGCCTTCCTGGATGACGGTGGCCGGGGTCTCGGCGGGGCGGCCGCCCGCGAGCAGCGCGGCGGCGAACTGTTCGATGCGTTCGACGGCCATCATCAGCACCAGCGTGCCGCGCAGTCGGCCCAGCGCGGGCCAGTCGACCAGGGATTCGGGGTGGTCGGGGGCGAGGTGTCCGCTGACCACGACGAATTCGTGGGTGACACCGCGGTGGGTGACCGGGATGCCCGCGGCGGCGGGGACGGAGATGGGACTGGTGACGCCGGGGACGACGGTGACGGGGACGCCCGCCTCGACGCAGGCTTCCAGTTCTTCGTAGCCGCGTCCGAACACGTAGGGGTCGCCGCCTTTGAGGCGGACCACGAATTTGCCCGCCTTGGCCCCTTCGACCAGTGCGGTGTTGATCGCCTCCTGGGCCATCGCGCGCCCGTAGGGGATCTTCGCGGCGTCGACGACCTCGACGTCGGGGCCGAGTTCGGCGAGCAGTTCCGGCGGGGCGAGGCGGTCGGCGACGACCAGGTCGGCTCTGGCCAGCAGTCTGCGCCCGCGCACGGTGATCAGGTCGGGATCACCGGGGCCGCCGCCGACCAGTGCGACGCCGGGGGCGATCGGCGTCGAATCGTCGGTCACCACACCCGATTGCAGCGCTTCGAGCAACGCGGTGCGGATGGCCGCCGAGCGGCGGTGCGCGCCGCCGGCGAGCACGCCGAGCGACATGCCGTCGTAGCGCGCGGTGGCCGGGGTGACGGCGGTGCCGAGGCGGGCGTTGTCGGCGCGCACGCAGAACACGCGGCGGCGTTCGGCCTCGGCGACGACGGCCGCGTTGGTGGCGGGTTCGTCGGTGCAGGCGATGGCGTACCAGGCGCCGTCGAGGTCGCCGTCGGCGTAGGGGCGCAGGGTCAGGTTCAGCTGTCCGGCGCTCGCCATCCCCTCGACCGCCGGAGTCACTTCGCGGCTGACGACGTGCACGTCGGCGCCCGCGGCGATGAGCAGTCCGAGGCGGCGCTGGGCCACCGATCCGCCGCCGACCACGACGACGCGGCGACCGTGCAGATCGAGCCCGACCAGGTAGTTCGGGTCGCCGGGCGGCGCGGGTTCGGTGGGGTCTGACGTTGTCGGCACAAGGGACGAGACTACGGCCTCGGCGCGCGGGCCCCGCAGACGGATTCGGGCATGTGCGCGCCGTCACGGACCGGGCCGCGACCGCTCCCGCACAGAGTCGGACAATCCGGTCATTGGCGGCGGGGACCGACCGGTTCCTATACTCGCCGCATGAAGGGTTGGGTGTCCGCGCTGCGGGCAGCGGCGGTGGCGGTGGCCGTCCTCGCGGCGAACATGACAGCCGCTGGGGCGCAAGCGGATCCGGGATACGCGCCGAACGCGGGGATCGAGTCGACCTACTCCGCGCCGGGGCCGTGGCAGGTGAGCGAACGACACGGGGCGGACTGCTGCGACGGCGCCGGGTCCGGCTACGCGCTGTGGTATCCGAGCGCGCTGGGCGCGGGCGGAACCCGGCACCCCGTCGTGCTGTGGGGCAACGGCACCAACGCGGTGCCGGATCAGTACGCCTATCTGCTGCGCCACCTGGCGTCGTGGGGGTTCGTGGTCATCGCGACCGAGAATTCCTTCACCGGGTCCGGGGTCGCGATCAGGGAATCGCTGAACTATCTGCTCGACCGCGCCGCCGATCCGGGGTCGGTGTTCTTCGGCCGACTCGACACCGCCGCGGTGGGCGCGATCGGTCATTCCCAGGGGGCGACGGGCGTGGTGAACGCCCTGCGCGACGCGCACGGCGCGATCCGCACCGCCGTGCCGCTGGAGATCCCCGCGCAGGCGCTGTGCTCGAACAAGCCGACCTGCGCCGACACCGGAACGGTCGGCGCGGGATCGCTGTTCTTCGTCAACGGTTCGGCCGACGCGTTCATCTCGCCGTCGCGGCAGCCGATCCCGTGGCAGGCGGTGGGGCTGCAATCGAATCTGGCCTACTACGAGGCGACCCCGCCGCAGGTGCCGAAGGTGTGGGCGACGCTCAACGGCCCCGACCACAACGATGTGCAGGGTCAGCCCGACTGCGCGGCGGCCTCCGCGCCGTGCTCGGTCGGGGTGGCGGGCTATCTCGGCTATCCGACGGCCTGGCTGGTCGCCCAGTTGCGGGGCGACGCCGCCGCGCGCCGGGCCTTCGTGGCCGGAACCGGCGAGTTGTTCCGGCCCTCGCCGCACTGGAGCAACCAGACGAGTTCGCTGTGGTGAGCGGCGCGCGCGTCGCGTCGCGTGGCGCGCGCGGGCGTGCTTGGCTCGGCGCATGAGCATCGAATCGGTCGAGGCCCTGCTCGAGGTGGCCTACGGGGAAGCGCTGCGCGGACTGTCCGAGGGCGGCGTGCCGATCGGCGCGGCGCTGTTCGACGCGGACGGCACCCTGCTGGGCAGCGGACACAATCGCCGGGTGCAGTCGGGTGATCCGAGCATGCACGCCGAGACCGACGCCTTCCGCGCGGCGGGCCGCCGCCGCGACTACCGCTCGACCACCATGGTGACCACCCTGTCGCCGTGCTGGTATTGCAGCGGCTTGGTGCGTCAGTTCGGGATCGGCGCGGTGATCGTCGGCGAGGCGAGCACCTTCCACGGCGGTCACGACTGGCTGGCCGAGCACGGCGTGCGGGTCACCGTGCTGGAGGACCGGCGCTGCGTCGACCTGATGACCGCGTTCATCGCCGATCAGCCCGCGCTGTGGTTCGAGGACATCGGGGTCGCCGATCCCGAGTGAGACTCACTCGAAGGCGGGACTCTCCCGCACCCAGTGGAATCCGCCGCGCCGCACCGGGAGATCCGCGGGGTCGAACCGGTCGAGGGTGATCGCGACGGGCATGCCCGCGAGCGGTGTTTCCGCGCGTCGGGGTGGCTCCGCGGCGCTGGGGAAAGGCCCGGATGTTTCTTCGGTCCTTTTCCGGCGCGAAACAACTAGAACACGTTACAGTCACCTCCCGGACGCGGCACGCTCAGGAGGACACCGATGGCCGAGGCATCCGACCACACCGAACGCATGAAGCTGACCGTCAGCGAACGCGATCTCGAGCACTTGGCCGAGGACCTGTCGCGCTGGCTCGGCGGACGGGTCGGGGCCGACGGACCGCCCGCCATCTCCCGCCTGGCCCGCCCGGAATCCGGCGGCATGTCCAGCACCTCGATCCTGTTCGACGCCGACTGGCGGGCCGGAGGCCGCGACGAACACGGCTCCTTCGTCGCCCGCCTGGCCCCCGACGCCGACGCCTTCCCGGTGTTCCGCGATTACGACCTGCCCACCCAGTACCGGGTCATGGAAGGCGTCGCGGCCGCCACCGACGTGCCCGTCCCCGGACTGTGCTGGCTCGAGACCGGGGAGAACCCGCTCGGCGCGCCCTTCTTCGTCATGCGGCGCGTCGACGGGCGGGTCCCCTCGGACAACCCGCCCTACGTCTTCGTCGGCTGGCTGTTCGACGCCACCGACGACGAACGCGCGCACCTGACCCACAAGACCCTCGAGATCATCGCCGCGATCCACGCCATCGACGACCCCACCGCCCGCTTCCCCATGCTCGACGGCCCCGGCTCGGGACTGCGCCGCCACGTCGACGCCCAGAAGGACTGGTACCGGTGGGCGCTGGCCGACGACGGCTACGACATCCCGCTCATCGACCGCGGCTTCGACTGGCTCGAGCGGCACTGGCCCGCCGACCCCGGCCCCGACGTGCTCAGTTGGGGCGATGCCCGACCCGGCAACATCATCTTCGACGGCTTCGACCCCGTCGCGGTGCTGGACTGGGAGATGGCCGCGCTCGGCCCGCGCGAACTCGACCTCGCCTGGACGATCTTCATCCACCGCTTCTTCCAGGACCTCGCCGTCAAATTCGGGATGCCGGGACTGCCCGGGTTCCTGCGCCGCGACCAGGTCGCCGAGCAGTACCGCCGGATCTCCGGCCACACCCCGCGCGACCTGGACTTCTACCTGGTCTACGCGGCGCTGCGGCACGCCGTGGTGATGGCGCGCATCACCCGCAGGATGATCCACTTCGGCGAAGCCGAACCGCCCGCCGAACGCGACGACTACGTGATGCACCGGGCGTGTCTGGAGGCACTGCTCGACGGAACCTACGAATGGGACTGACCATGCCGACGCCCCTCGACGAATACGCCATCCACCAGACCCCGCTGTCGTTCGCCCGCGTCACCAGCAGCGACCGGAACTTCTACGACCGCAGCTACTTCAACGCCTCCGACCGCGGTGACACCTTCCTCGTCACCGGCTTCGGGGTGTACCCGAACCTCGGGGTCACCGACGCGTTCGCCTGCGTGCGCCGTGGCGACATCCAGCGCACGGTGCGCTTCTCCGACGCCCTGGCCGAACGCGGACTCGACATGAAGGTCGGCGGCTACCGGATCGAAGTGGTCGAGGCGTTGCACCGGATCCGGGTGATCTGCGAACATGACGACCTCGGCTTCGACCTCACCTGGACCGGGGCCTTTCCCGCCGTGCAGGAACAACCGCACCTGATCCTCAACGGCAACCGGCCCATCATCGAGGCGTCCCGGTTCGCGCAGGTCGGTTCCTGGGCGGGCGCCCTGCACGTCGACGGCGACGACATCGCCGTCGATCCGGCCGTGTGGACCGGAAGCCGCGATCGCTCCTGGGGCATCCGGCCCGTCGGCGAGACCGAACCCGCGGGCCGCGCCGCGAGCGAACCGTCCGGCGGGTTCTGGTGGCTCTACGTGCCGTTGCGCTTCGACGATTTCGCCATCGTCGTCATCGTGCAGGAACAACCCGACGGCACCCGCACCCTCAACGACGCCGTCCGCGTGTGGCCGGACGGGCGCGTCGAACAACTCGGCTGGCCGCGCGTGCACATCGACTACCGCAGCGGCACCCGCGTCCCCACCGCCGCCCGCCTGGACCTCACCGCTCTCGACGGCACACCCGTCACCGTCGAGATCACCACCGGCACCGGCGTTCCCCTGCACATCGGCTGCGGCTACGGCGGCGACCCCGACTGGCAGCACGGCCAGTGGAAAGGCCGGGACTGGACCTCCACCAGTCGCTACGACCTCACCGATCCCGCCGTCGCCGCCCGCATCCCTTACGGCGTCACCGATTTCGTCGCTCACGCCCGCTGCGGCGAGGCCGAGGGCTGGGGTCTGTTCGAGCACGCCAGCCTCGGACGGCACGATCCCACCGGCTTCGCCGACTGGACCTCCGTGGCTCCCTGACCTGTTCCCGGCCGAGGGCGCGCTCGCCGCGGCGATGCCGGTCAGCGGCGCGTCGCGGCGGCCACCACGATGCCGTCGACCACGCGCTTCGGATGGGTCAACGGCGCGCGGGCGGCCAGGATCGCCGCGGCCTCCGCGACGCTCCCGGTGCCGACCGCCGCTCGGGTGCGCCGCCCCGGATTCGGCACGTCGACTCCGGCCAAGGTCTCGGCGGCGAAGGCGAGCACGGGCACCCCCAGCAGGACGGCGGCTTCGCGCACACCCGGTTCGGCGGCACGCCGGTCGAGGGTCGCCACCGCTCCGATCACACACTCCCCCAGCGCTTCTCGAATCGCCGCGACGATGCGGGCGGCGGAGGTATCCGGGCGCAGGCCGAGCCCGACCACCAACGGCGCGCGCTCTGCCGTCGGAGCCGATTCGAGCGCGGAGTCCGAGCACATCGGGGCGCTCAGGGACCGACCGGAGCGGGGAGGCGGGCGGCGGCCACGAAACGGGCGGTCGCGGCGGGGTTTCCGGCGGGGTGGGTGTGCAGATAGGAGGCGTGGACCTGGTGGCGCACCGCCCCTTCGCGCACCGTCTCGCCGGACGGGGAGCGCCACGCCCACGCCGGATCGGAGTCGCCGACGCGCACCAGGCGGGTGCGGTGGAATTCGTGCCCGACCACGCGTTCGCCCGTGCGCCACAGCGGCGAGTCCCGCAGGGCGACGGCGTCGCGATAGCCGAGGGTCAGGCGCGGGCCGAATTCGGCGTCGGCGTCGATCACACCCGCCAGCAGGTGGCCGTCCAGGGAGCGGGTCAGATAGAGCAGGCCCGCGCATTCGGCGTGGATCGGCGCACCCGCGGCGGCCAGTGCGCGCACCTGGTCCAGCAGTCGGCCGTTGGCGGCGAGGGCCGCGGCGTGCTCCTCCGGGAATCCGCCGGGGAGCATTAAACCGCCGGTGCCGGTAGGCAACTCGTCGCGCAGCGGGTCGAAGACCTCGACGCGCGCCCCGGCGGCGAGCAGCAGTTCACCGTGTTCGGCGTAGCCGAAAGTGAAAGCCGGACCGCCCGCCATCGCGATCACCGGCCCCGCGGACGCGGGCACACCGCGCGTCCCCGCGGACGCGGGCACACCGCGCGTCCCCGCGGGCGCCTCGGCTTGCGCGCGGAGTTCGGCCGACGCGTCCCAGGCCGGGCCGGTCACGGTGGACGAGGCGAGTCGTGCGACGGCGGCCAGATCCACGTGGGCGGCGACGAGGTCGGTCATCGCCTCGACGGCGGTGGTGGCGGCGGCCCCGTGTTCGACGGCGGGGATGAGGCCGAGGTGACGCGAGGGCACTTCGAGGGCGGCCAGGCGGGGCAGGCACCCCAGGACCGGCAGTCCGACGCGGTCGCAGGCGGCGCGCAGGACCTGTTCGTGGCGTTCGCTGCCGACCCGGTTCAGGATGACCCCGCCCAAGCGCACACCGCTGTCGAAGGTGGCGAAGCCGTGCAGCAGGGCGGCCAGGCTCTGACTGTGGCCGCGCGCGTCCACCACCAGGACCACCGGCGCTCCGAGCAGTCCGGCGACCTGTGCGGTGGACCCCTCGGCGACCGGACTCGCGTCCTGGTCGTCGATGCGTCCGTCGAACAGGCCCATCACGCCTTCGACCACCGCCAGGTCGCAACCGAGGACGCCGTGCCGATACAGCGGGACCACCCGCCCCGCGCCCACCAGCACCGGGTCGAGGTTGCGCCCGGGACGTCCGGCGGCGAGTCCGTGGTAGCCGGGATCGATGTAGTCGGGGCCGACCTTGAACGGCGCGACCCGGTGACCGGCCCGCCGCAGCGCGCCGATCAAACCCGTCGCCAGCGTGGTCTTGCCGCTGCCCGAGGCGGGCGCGGCGATGACGACGGCGGGCACGGGGTTCACCATTCGATGCCGCGCTGGCCTTTGCGGCCCGCGTCCATCGGATGCTTGAGCTTGGTCATCTCGGTGACCAGGTCGGCGGCTTCGATCAGGGCGGGCGGGGCGTCACGGCCGGTGATGACCACATGCTGGTTGCCGGGCCGCCGAACCAGGGTGTCCACGACTTCCTCGACGTCGACCCAGCCCCACTTGAGCGGGTAGGTGAATTCGTCCAGGACGTAGAAACGGTGCTGTTCGTCGTCCAGGCGGCGGGCGATCTCGCGCCACCCCGACCGCGCCGCGGCGGCGTGGTCCTCGTCGCTGCCCTGCTTGCGGGTCCAGGACCAGCCCTCGCCCATCTTGTGCCACTCGACGGCGCCGCCCGCGCCGGTCTGCTCGTGCAACGTCCCCAGGGTGCGGAACGCGGCTTCCTCGCCGACCTTCCACTTCGCGCTCTTCACGAACTGGAACACCGCGACGTCGAAGCCCTGGTTCCAGGCGCGCAACGCCATGCCGAAGGCCGCGGTCGACTTGCCTTTACCGGGGCCTGTGTGCACGGCGAGCACCGGTTGGTTGCGGCGCTGCCGGGTGGTGAGACCGTCGTCGGGGACGGTCTCCGGGACGCCCTTGGGCATCGGCTCTCCTAATCGTGAAGGCGGTCAGGCGGCGGCGCGGCCCGCGCCCGCGCGCACCAGGTCGGCGACCGTCGCACCGGTCAACTCGGCCAGACGCACATATCCGGCGCGCAGGTCGCGGGCCAGATCGGCGGCCAGGCCGAGGCGGATCATCCCGCGCTCGCAGTCGACCACCATCGAGGTCACCGCGTCCCGAGCGAGCAGCGCCGCGGCGGCACGGGCGCGCGGCAGCGGGTCCACGCCGCCGGTCGCGCGGCCATCGGTGAGCAGCACCAGCATCGGGCGGCGGCGCGGGTCGCGGACCCGTTCGCGGGCCACCACCCGGCGCGCTTCGAGCAGTCCCGCGGCCAGCGGCGTCTTGCCCCCGGTGCGCAGATCGGCCAGGCGACGCACGGCGATGTCGACCGACGAGGTGGGCGGCAGGACCAACTCGGCCTCGGCCCCGCGCACGGTGATCACGGCGACCTTGTCGCGGCGCTGGTAGGCGTCGCGCAACAGGGTGACGATCGCGCCCGTGACCGCGGACAGTCGGTCGCGCGCGGCCATCGACCCGGAGGCGTCGACCACGAACACGATCAGATTGCCTTCGCGCCCTTCGCGATAGGCTCCGCGCAGATCCTCGGCCGTCAGCGCCAGCGGACCCGCGATCCGGCCGCGACGATGCTGGTGCGGCGCGGCGGCGAAAACGGTGCCGAGCAGATGCAGGCCGGCGCGCGGGTCGGTGCTCGGACGGACCGTGCGGCCGTGCCGGGATTCGGCGCGCGAGCGTCGCCCGGGTGCGCCCTCGCCCACGCCGGGGACCTCCCAGCGCGGCGCGGTCACGGACCCCGGAGTCGGTGTGCCGGTGCGGTTCTCGCCAGAGCCGCCGCGTCCGTTCGGCGCGCCGCCGCCGGGGCCGTCGTCGTCCGGGCCGTCGCCTCTCGGGCCGCTGCCTTCCGGACCGCTGCCATCCGGGCCTTTGTCGTCAGGCCCTCTGCCGTCGAGCCCATCGCCGTCGAGCCCACTGCCGTCCGGTCCTCTATCGCCCGCCGCCCCGTCCTCGGGGGCGTTGCCGGAGGCGTTGTCGTCCGGGAGGCCCGCGTCCGGGCCGTCGGCACCGGAACCCTCACTGTCCGTGCGGTTGGCGGAGTCCTGTGACGAATCGGTCTGCTCCCCCGCCGCCTCGGGCGCGCCATCGCCCGCGCGCTCGACCTCCTCGGCCGCCTCGCGCATGGCCTGGTCGAGTTGGTCCTCGCTGATCCCGGGTTCGTCGAACGGGTCGCGCCTGCGGCGGTGCGGCAGCGCCAGTTCCGCGGCGATCCGCACGTCCTGTTCGGTGACGGCGTCGCCGCCGCGCCAGGCGGCGTGCGCGGCCGCGGTGCGCGCGACCACCAGGTCCGCGCGCATCCCGTCGACGTCGAAGCTCGCGCACAGCGCGGCGATGCGCCGCAGTTCGCCGTTGTCCAGGGCGATCCGGGCGACCCGTTCGCGGGCGTTGAGAATCCGTTGCGCCACTTCGCGATCGGCGGCGGCGAAGCGTTCGGCGAACCCCGCGGGGTCGGCTTCGTAGTCCAGGCGGGCGCGCACCACGGCCATCCGGGTGTCCACCTCGCGCGAGGCGACCACGTCGACGGTGAGGCCGAAGCGGTCGAGCAGTTGCGGACGCAACTCCCCCTCCTCCGGATTCATGGTGCCGACCAGGACGAAACGCGCCGGGTGCGAATGCGAGACGCCGTCGCGTTCGATGTGCACCCGGCCCATGGCCGCCGCGTCCAGCAGGACGTCGACCAGGTGGTCGTGCAGCAGGTTGACCTCGTCGACGTAGAGCACGCCGTGGTGGGCGGCGGCCAGCAGACCCGGCCGGAACGCCTGTTCCCCGTCGCGCAGCACGCGTTCCAGATCCAGCGAGCCGACCACGCGGTCCTCGGTGGCGCCCACGGGCAGTTCGACCAACCGCGCCGGGCGCGCGCCGGTTTCGTCCACGACCGGCGGGAGCAGATGGGCGAGCGCGCGCACCACTGTCGATTTGGCGGTGCCCTTCTCGCCGCGCACCAGCACGCCGCCGATGCCGGGATGGACCGCGCACAGGATCAGCGCGAGTTGCAACCGCTGCTGGCCCACGACCGCGGAGAACGGGAATCCCGCCTCGCCCTCGGCCAGGGCGGTGTGGGACGACAGTGCGGTTTCTTCGGCATGGGACACGGACACCTCACCAGACTAGGCAAGCCGTCGCGCGGCGCCGCCGTCACCCCGCCGTGCGCACGCGAACGCGCCCACCTCGGTGACCGGGGTGGGCGCGGGTGTGGGAGTACGTCAGCCGCGACGCATCGGCAGGTGCGCGATGCCGTCCTCGTCGAACGCCTCGCCGTCGGGTTCGAATCCGAACTTGGCGTACATCTCGACCAGGTAGGTCTGGGCGTTCAGGCGCACGGTCGTGGAACCGACCTCGGCCAGGGCCGCCTCCAGCAACCGGGTGGTGTAGCCGTGCCCGCGCACCGGGACGGCGGTACAGAGCCTGCCGAGTCGGAAGCTCTTCACCCCGTCGTGGTGCTCTTCGAGCAGTCGCACGGTGCCGATGATCTCACCCTCGTCGGCGAGCCAGAAGTGCCGTGTCTCCGGCAGCAGATCCCGGCCGTCGAGTTCCGGGTACGCGCACTTCTGTTCGACGACGAAGACTTCGACGCGCAGTTTCAACAGCTGATACAGGGTGGCGGTATCGAGATCCTGCGCCCATGCCCGTTTGAGTGCGACCGTTGACATCATCGCGTCTTGCTATCACACCTACGCGCGGGCCGCGACCCCCGCGGGGCGCGGCGTGTTCGCGGTCACATCGGTGAGATTGAGCGTCTTGGAGGTCCAGTCCCAGACGTCCTGGAACAGCGACTGGTTCTCCGAGAGTTTCACGCCCAGCGACGGGATCATCGTGCGCAGGGTGGGGGTCCACTGCTCGTATTCGGTGGGGAAGCAGCGCTGAAGCACGTCGAGCATGGCGGTCACACAGGTCGAGGCGCCCGGCGAGGCGCCCAGCAGACCGGCGATGCTGCCGTCGCCCGCGGCGATCACGGCGGTGCCGAGTTCGAGCACGCCGCCCACACCCTTGCGGCGGATGATCTGCACGCGCTGTCCGGCGGTGATCAGTTCCCAGTCGCGGCCGTTGGCCCGCGGGATGAACTCGCCCATCGTGTCGACCTTGCCCGCCTGCGACTTGAGCAGTTCCGAGACCAGGTACTTCACCAGCGACAGTTCGGTCAGGCCGACACCGAGCATCGGGCTCAGGTTGCCCGGGCGGATCGACTTGAACAGGTCGCCGTTGCTGCCGTCCTTGAGGAACTTCGGGGTCCAGCCCGCGTAGGGGCCGAACAGCAGTCCGGCGCGTCCGTCGATGACGCGGGTGTCCAGGTGCGGCACCGACATGGGCGGCGCGCCCACGGCGGCCTTGCCGTAGACCTTGGCGCGGTGCTTGCCGATCAGGTCGGGATTGGTACAGCGCAGGAACTGGCCGCTGACGGGGAAGCCCGCGAAGCCCTTGATCTCCTTGATGCCCGCCTTCTGCAGCAGCGGCAGCGCGCCGCCGCCCGCGCCGACGAAGACGAATTTGGCCTGCACGCTGCGCTGGGCGCCGGTGCGGGTGTTGCGGACCTTGACCACCCAACTGCCGTCGGACTGCTTGCTCAGGTTGCGTACCTCGTGACCGAAGGCCAGGTCGACGCCGGACGCGCCGAGGTAGGCGAGCAGTTCCTTGGTCAGCGAGCCGAAATCGATGTCGGTGCCCGCGTCGGTCCAGTTCAGCGCCACCGGTTCGGAGAAGTCGCGGCCGCGCGCCATCAAAGGCAGCCTGCGGGCGAACTCGTCGGGGCTGTCGATGTACTCCATGCCCGCGAACAGCGGGTGGCGCGAGAGCGCCTCGTAGCGCTTGCGCAGGTACTGCACATCGTCCGCGCCGTGGACGAAGCTCACGTGCGGGATCGGGTTGATGAAGCGCGACGGGTCGCCCAGGACGCCGTTCTCCACGGCGTGGGCCCAGAACTGCCGCGAGACCTGGAAGCGCTCGTTGATGTCGATGGCCTTGCTCACATCGACCGAGCCGTCGGCGTTCTGCGGGCTGTAGTTGAGCTCGCACAGCGCCGAGTGGCCGGTGCCCGCGTTGTTCCACGGATCGCTGCTCTCCGGCGCGGCGGCGTCGAGGCGCTCGAACAGTGAGATCGACCAG
>NZ_BAGG01000089.1 GCF_000308695.1 Nocardia takedensis NBRC 100417
CGACCGGCGAAATCGTCGCCGAGCCGCGCCAGCACCTCGACCTTGATCTCGTCGATCTTGGCCTCGCGGGCCTGCTTGTCGGCGATGCTCAGCGCCTCGTTCAGCTCACGCTTGGCGGTGCCCTCCACGGCCTCGAACACGTCGTTCTCGTAGGGCGGGAACAGCGGGAACTCACCGGTCGGCTTGGCGGCCAATTCGGCCAGGTCGGCCTGGGCGCGGACCAACCGCGCGATGAACGGCTTGGCGGCTTCGAGGCCCTCGGCCACGACGGCCTCGGTGGGGGCCTGCGCGCCGCCGTCGATCAGTGCGATGACCTTGTCGGTGGCCTCGGCCTCGACCATCATGATCGCGACGTCACCGGAGTCGACGACCCGGCCCGCGACGACCATGTCGAAGACCGCGCCCTCGAGCTGCTCGACGGTGGGGAAGGCCACCCACTGGCCCTCGATCAGCGCGACGCGCACGCCGCCGACGGGTCCGGAGAACGGCAGGCCCGCGATCTGGGTGGACGCGGAGGCCGCGTTGATCGCGACCACGTCGTACAGATCCTTGGGATCGAGGCTCATCACGGTGACGACGACCTGGATCTCGTTGCGCAGGCCGTCGACGAAGGACGGGCGCAGCGGCCGGTCGATCAGGCGGCACGTCAGGATCGCGTCGGTGGAGGGACGGCCCTCGCGGCGGAAGAACGAGCCGGGGATGCGGCCCGCGGCGTACATGCGCTCCTCGACGTCGACCGTCAGCGGGAAGAAGTCGAACTGGTCCTTGGGGTGCTTGCCCGCCGTGGTGGCCGACAGCAGCATGGTCTCGTCGTCCAGGTAGGCCACCACCGAACCCGCGGCCTGACGGGCCAGACGGCCGGTCTCGAAGCGGACGGTGCGGGTGCCGTAGGCGCCGTTGTCGATCAGCGCGACGGATTCGAAGACTCCGGGCTCGACCTCGACGGCCGAGGACTTGCGTTCAGTTGTTTCGGTCATTCTCTGTTCTCAACCTCTCGTCTCGTCGGGTCTGGCGCACCCTCGTGGGCGCGACCCGACTGTCGTCGGCCGTACCGGATACGGACGCGTCGCAACCTTCCTGGCTGCGCGCTCGCACCCGGCCGTATCCCCTTGGAGACGGCGACGCGGAGGCGGTCATCGATCGAAGCCCGTCGGATACCCGAGAGGCCACTACCGAAGACCGACGCCACGCGGACGAGTGCGTACGGCCGTGTTGTCGTGCGCCGGGAGACTCGCTGCGAACCGATCGGACCCCGACCGGAACGGCGATCCGTCCCACACACGAAAAGCCAACGGCACAGATTGTACGTCCCCCCGTTTCCCTTCCCCCCGACACCCATGCGACAGCGTGTCCCACCATCAAGACTCACAAACGCGAAACGGGCGCACCGCAAGGCACGCCCGTCGAGCATATTCCGACGCCGAAGATCAGCGACGCAGACCCAGCCGCTCGATCAGCGAACGGTAACGCTGGATGTCCTTGCTCTGCAGGTACTTCGAGAGCCGACGACGACGACCGATCAGGGCCAGCAGGCCGTGGCGGGTGTGGTGGTCGTGCTTGTGCACCTTCAGGTGCTCGGTGAGGTCGGAGATCCGCTTGGACAGCAGCGCGATCTGGGCTTCCGGCGAACCGGTGTCCTTCTCGTGCAGGCCGTATTCCTTGAGGATCGCCGTCTTCTGTTCGGTGGTCAGTGCCATGCGGCTTCCACTCCCGTTTCTCAGTTCCGCGCTCGAATGTCCGGTATTCCGGAGCGGGCGCCGCCGCGGACCGCAGCAAACCCGAGCAGCCACCTTACCGGAGGGCGACGAGCAGGCGAAATCAGGCGCCGAGCACCTTGCGGGCGTTGTCGACGTCGCGGCCCATGGCGACGACCAGGTCGTCGAGGGAGTCGAATTTCTCCATGCCGCGCAGGTGTTCCACGAAGTCGACGGCGACGTGCTGGCCGTAGAGGTCGGCCTCACCGTCCAGGACGTAGGCCTCCACGGTGCGCGAGCGCCCGGAGAAGGTGGGGTTGGTGCCCACGGAGATGGCGGCCATGGCGCGTTCGCCGGGGGTGACGGTGCCGATGGTCGGTCCGGGGCCCAGGACGGTGAACCAGCCCGCGTAGACGCCGTCGGCGGGGATGGCGGCGTGCATGGGCGGGGCCACGTTGGCGGTGGGGAAGCCGAGTTCGCGACCGCGTCCGTCGCCGTGGACGACGACGCCTTCGACCCGGTGCGGGCGGCCGAGGGCTTCGGCGGCGGCGGCCATGTCGCCCGCGTCGACGCAGGCCCGGATGTAGGTGGAGGAGAAGGTGACGGCGTGTTCGCCGACGAGTTTGACGCCGTCGACCTCGAAGCCGAAGCGTTCGCCGAGTTCGCGCATGGT
This sequence comes from Nocardia takedensis NBRC 100417, assembly GCF_000308695.1. GTDB lineage: Bacteria > Actinomycetota > Actinomycetes > Mycobacteriales > Mycobacteriaceae > Nocardia > Nocardia takedensis. The sequence goes on from NZ_BAGG01000089.1 coordinate 2,368, forward strand.
CTGCACGGTGCCGGCGGCCTTCTTGCCGAAGGTGAAGTTGTCCCCGACGACGATCTCGGCGACGTGCAGTCGTTCCACCAGCAGGTCGTGGACGTAGCGGGCCGGGGTGAGCTTCATGAAGTCGTGGGTGAAGGGCATCACGCAGAACACGTCGACGTCGAGTTCTTCGGCGAGTTCGGCGCGGCGGGTCAGGGTGGTCAGTTGCGCGGGGTGCGAGCCGGGGCGGACCACTTCCATGGGGTGCGGATCGAAGGTCATCAGCACCGCCGGGACGCCGCGCGCGGCGGCGGACTTCACGGCGCGGCTGATCAGTTGCGCGTGGCCGCGATGGACGCCGTCGAATACGCCGATCGTGAGCACACAGCGCCCCCAGTCCGCGGGCACGTCTTCGAGACTTCGCCATCTCTGCACGGGGCAAAGCCTAATCGACCGGCCGGAGGGCGGTCCGACCGAAGTACCGGCGCGGGAGCGCGCGGGCCGCGGGCACCCGCGTTCAGCAGGGCGCGAACGGTATTCGCGCGGAGCGGATGTCATCGAACGTTTCCGTGGTTTTCGCCGGGGCGTGCCCGCGGGTTCGTCCGGGCCGGCGGGTCGGCGTCGCAGTGTGTGAATCCGCTGCCGAATGCATAAGCTCGAGGTGTGCCCGGTAAACGAGACATCGCCACCCGACGCGAGTTGCCCGGCGGCTCGGGACCAGACGCGAGCGCGGGCGGCACGGCCGTGGCGGCTCCCGAGCTGACCTCGGTGGCCCAGGACTATCTGAAGGTGATCTGGACCGCGCAGGAGTGGTCGCAGGAGAAGGTGACCACGAAGTTGTTGGCCGAGCGCATGGGGGTGTCGGCCTCGACGGTGTCCGAGGCGGTGCGCAAACTCGCCGACCAGGGCTTGGTGGAGCACGCGCGCTACGGGTCGATCACGCTGACCGAACACGGCAGGCGCGCGGCGGTGGCGATGGTGCGCAGGCACCGGTTGATCGAGACGTTCCTGGTCAACGAACTCGGGTACGGCTGGGACGAGGTGCACGACGAGGCCGAGGTGCTCGAGCACGCGGTGTCGGATCTGCTGATGGCGCGCATCGACGCGAAGCTGGGGCATCCGGACCGCGACCCGCACGGCGACCCGATCCCGTCGGCCGACGGCGCGGTGCCGACACCGCCCGCCCGGCAGTTGAGCGATTTCGGGGCCGGGGAATCGGGCCGGGTGGCGCGGATCTCGGACGCGGACCCGGACATGCTGCGCTATTTCGATTCGGTGGGCATCGCCTTGGACACCGTCATCACCGTCGAGGAGCGCCGGGATTTCGCGGGCACCATCGCGATTCGGCTCGGCGGCCCCGACTCGGTCATCGATCTGGGTCGTCCGGCGGCCGAGGCCATCTGGATGACCCACTGACTCAGCGGGACAGGAAGTCCAGCAGCGCGCGGAATTCGGCGGGCGAGAGGTAGCCGTCTCCGTCGAGGTCGGCGGCGGCGAGCAGGTCGGCGGCGGGTTCGTCGATACGGCCCGCGCCGATGTGGCGGATCATCGATTCCAGTTCCTCGACCGAGATGCGGCCGTCGCCGTTGACGTCGAAGACCTCGAAGGCGGCCGCCGCGTCGGTGACCTCGATGCGTCCGCCGAGGACGGCGGCGTCGAATTCGGCGCGCGAGACCAAGTGGTCACCGTCGGTGTCGGCGGCCGCGACCAGGCGTTCGACGGCCTCGAGGTCGACTTCGCGGCCGGTGGCCCTGATCCCGGCGAGGATGTCCTCGACCGAGACCTGGCCGTCGCCGTCGTGATCCCACAGGTCGAAGACGTCGACCGGATGTCCACTCATCTCACACGCCTCCCACGGCCGTCGACCCCACTGTACGGAATGTGCTCGCGGGATGGACGGTTCGGAGTCAGTCGAGCAGTCCGCGCGGGCGGACGACCAGCACGGGGGCGGCGCGACGCCCCTTCTCCTCGAGCAGCGCGATGGCCTCGCCGTCGGCGGTGACCGCCGCGTACACGCCCTTGCGACCCTCGGGTTCCAGCCAGCGTCCGTCCCGCAGGGATTCGGCCTGCTCGGTGGAGATCTCGCGGCGCGGGAACGCGGTGGCGATCGCCTCGTCCATGCCCAGGCTCAGCAGCGGCGCGTCCGCTTCGGCGGCGACCGTCAACTCCGCGAGGGTGCGCGCGTGCCCGAGGGTGAACGGTCCGACGCGGGTGCGGCGCAGCGCGGTCAGGTGCCCGCCGACGCCGAGCGCTCGCCCGAGGTCGCGGGCCAGTGCGCGCACGTAGGTGCCGGAGGAGCATTCGACGACGGCGTCCAGGTCGACGAAGCCGCCTTCGTCGCGCCGGGCGGTGATATCGAACCGGGAGACGGTGACCGGACGGGCCGCCAACCGGACCTCCTCCCCTGCCCGGTGTCGGGCGTAGGCGCGCTCGCCGTCGACCTTGATCGCGCTGACCGTCGCGGGCACCTGCTCGATCTCGCCGGTGAGCGCGGCGACGGCCGCCGCGATCCCGGCGTCGGCGAGGTGACCCGCCGGAATCGTCTCCAGGACTTCACCTTCGGCGTCGTCGGTGGTGGTGGCCTGCCCCAGGCGGATGGTGGCGGTGTAGGCCTTGGTGGTCAGCGTGAGCAGCCCGAGCAGCTTCGTCGCGCGTTCGACACCGAGCACCAGGACGCCGGTGGCCATCGGGTCCAGGGTGCCCGCGTGCCCGACCTTCTTGGTGCGCAACAACCTTCGTGACCGGGCCACCACGTCGTGACTGGTCGGACCGCTGTCCTTGTCGACGATCAGCAGACCGCCGAGCAGATCCCGCGCGCTCGCCGTCGCCATCAGCCGTGCACGATCGCGGTCAGGATCAGTCCGCCGCCGATCTGCCAGCGCCCGTCGAATTCGGTCAGCGGCGTGCCGCCGTCGGTGGTCTGACCCGGGACCAACAGTTCGCTGTGGAAGGTGCCCGAACCGCCGTCGGCGGTCTCCTCGACAGTGAAGGTGATGTGCGCCTCTTCGAAACCGAGCCAGCGCAACGTCAACGGGAACCACGCCTTGTAGGTGGCCTCTTTGGCGCAGAACAGCAACCGGTCCAGGTGCAGTCCGGTGTCGAGGCCGGCCAGCCACTCCCGCTCGGCGGGCAGGCTCACCGAATCCAGCACGCCTTCCGGCAGCGCGTCGTGCGGTTCGGCGTCGATCCCGACCGAGCGGAAACGCAGCTTGTGCGCCAGCGCGGCGGCACGGTACCCGTCGCAGTGGGTCAGACTGCCGACGACGCCGCGCGGCCACAACGGCATCCCGCGCTCCCCCTTGCCGATCGCGACCGGGGTCTCGCCGAGTTGCTCGAGCGCCTGACGCGCGCAGTGCCTGGCCCCGATGAAGTCGCGGCGACGCTTCTCGACGGCCTTGGCGATGAGGTGTTCCTCCGCCGGGTGCGCGGTCAGGTCGTCCGGATACGCCAGCAGTTCGGCCGAGGCGACGCCGTTGGGCAAGATGTTCTCGATCATCGCCGACGAGCCTAGTGGAGCGCGCCGCTCAGGATTCGATCGCCGTGATCAGGCTCGCCGAATCGGCCACCGCGCCGAACACCCCGCCCTGCATCGTCACCATGTGCAGGGACGCCGCGTGATTGTCCGGGTCGGTGGCGCCCGTGCAGTCCGACAGGATCAGGCACTCGAAGCCGCGGTCGTTGGCCTCGCGCATCGTGGTGTGCACGCACACGTCGGTGGTGATGCCGGTCAGCACCAGGTAGCGGATGCCGCGGGTGCGCAAGACCAGGTCCAGATCGGTGGCGTAGAACGCGCCCTTACCCGGTTTGTCGATGATCGGTTCGCCGGGCAGCGGCGCGACCTCGGGCACGATCTGCCAGCCCGGTTCGCCCTGCACCAGGATGCGCCCCTGCGGACCGACCGACCCGATCTCCGCGCCGATCCGCGCCGAGCGCCATCGCTTGTTCGCGGGCAGGTCCGACAGATCGGTCCGATGCCCTTCGCGGGTGTGCACCACCGTCATCCCGGCCGCGCGCGCCACGGCGAGCAGCGCGGCGGTCGGAGCCAGTCCGGCCCGGGTCAGCGACAGGTCGTAGCCCATCGCGTCGACGTAGCCGCCGGGACCGCAGAAATCGACCTGCCAGTCGATGCACAGCACCGCGGTGTGGGCCGAATCCACCGGTCCGTCGAAGGGCCACGCGTAGGGGCGGGCGTCGACCTGTTTGCTCATGCCACTGCCTTTCGTTCGAGGGCGGTTTCCCGGTCTCCGGCGACGACCCGTGCCGCGTAGAAGACGACCGCGCCGACGACCATGCCGACCAGCGCGTCGGACAGACCGGGCGCCCATTCGTGCGCGGCCAGCGCCGCCGCGGAACCGATTCCCCACGCCAGGAACGACTCCCGACGCCACGGACGCGCCACCGGGCGGGCGCGCCCCAGGCGCGGCAACACCAGTTGGTCCAGGATCAGCACGATGCCGATCGGCGGGACGATCACGCCGAGCAGGTTCAGCCACGTCTCGAAATGCGACCACACGCCCGCGACCGCCAGCGCCACGCCGACCGCACCCAGCACCACGCTCAACGACCGCATACCGCGCCCCGTCAACTGGCCCCAGCCCACCGCGCCGTTGTAGAGACAGTGCGCGCACACCGAGCCCAGATTCACGAAGACGAACACCACCGCCACCGGCACCAGCCAGCCGCCCTGATCGATGAGGATCGCGAGGAAATTTCCGCCGTCACGGGCCGGATCGGCGGCCGCGCCCAACGCCACGATCAGACCGCCGATCACCAGCGCCACACTGTTGCCCAGCGGGAACGCCGAGAACGCCGCGAGGAAGCCCTGCCTGCCGTTCTTCGACCACCGGGTGAAATCGGCCGTCATGGTGCCCGAGTCGATGAAGCAGGCCACGACCAGCGTCACCGCCGCGCCCATGCTCAGCGCCGCCGTCCCCGCACCGCCCGAATAGTCCAGCGCCGCCGACCAACTCGCGTCGTCCAGGGCCAGCGCGACCGCCGTCACCCCCAACGCCAGATACAGCGGCGCCGCGATCACGCCGATCGCCGAGAGCGCGCGGATGCCCAACAGCGTCACCAGGACGTAGCCGATCCCCGCGCCCAGACTCGTCCAGCGCTCGCTCCACCCCATCGTCGCCGCCAGGATCGACCCCGTCAGGCCCGTCTGGAAGGCGAACCAGCCGATCACCACGGTCGCCAGGAACGCCGACACGACCCGGTAGCCGCGCCTGCCGAAGGTGTCCACGGCGATCAGCGCGAAACTCTTGCCCGTCGCGCCCGCCAGGTAACTCAGCGCGCCGACGTAACCCATCAACACCAGATTGCCCAGCAGGATCGCCAGCATCCCGCGCCAGAACCCCAGCGAGTACACGATCAGACCGCCGAAGACCGCGCAGGTCAGGATCATCGGGAAGCCGAGCCAGACCGCCGACACCGACCAAAGTCCGCGCCGGGCCGACAGCGGCACCGGTTCACTCTCGTATTCGTCGCCGAGCGCGGGCCGCTCGACCGCCGCGAGTTCGTCGTGCGCGCCGATCCGCGTCCCGGCGGGCACCGTATCCACCTCGGTATCCATGGGTGTATACGTTCCCCACCTGATATTTCCCCCGAGGTCACCCGCTGTTACGGGTCCGTGACCGAAACCTCTCCGCGATCCGTGCGCCGACATCGGCCCGCAACACGGGGCCGATATCGACCGATCGACTCAGAGGCCGCGCCGGCGCTGCGCCTTCTCGCGCATCTCCGCGGCGGCGGCCTCCATCTCCTCCGTCACCTGGAAATGGCCGCCCCACTTGTTCAACGAGCCGGGCGGATAGGTGGGCGTCGGCAGGATCTGCCGCAACAACGCCTCCGGCAGCCCACGCCGCTGCCACTCACGCGGATAACCGAGAGACACTTCCTCGAACCGGACGCCGTCGTAATAGGAGGTCCGCGGAATGTGCAGGTGCCCGTACACCGAACACACCACGTTGTAGCGGGTGTGCCACTCCGCCGTCTCCGTGGTGCCGCACCACAGCGCGAACTCCGGATACCACAGCACATCCGTCGGCTGACGCACCGTCGGGAAATGATTGATCATCACGATCGGCGCGCCCTCGGGCAGCGCGTCGAGACGGCGCCGCGTCGTCTGCAACCGTGCTCTGCACCACGCGTCCCGCGTCGGATACGGGTCCGGCGACAGCATGAACTCGTCGGTCGCCACCACATTCCGCTCGCGGGCGATCGCCAGCCCCTCCGCCTTCGTCGTCGCACCCTCCGGCAGGAACGAATAGTCGTAGAGCAGGAACATCGGCACCAACGTCACCGGCTCACCGAACTCCTCCGCGCCCGGCCCCGCCCACACCGGATACGGGTCCTCCGGGGTCAGCACGTCCAGATCCCGGCACATCGACACCAGATAGTCGTAGCGGGCCGCGCCGTGCATCTGCACCGGATCCTTCGGCGTCGTCCACAACTCGTGGTTGCCCGGCACCCAGATCACCTTCGCGAACCGCGAACGCAGCAACTCCAACGCCCAGCGGACGTCCTCGGACTTCTCCCCCACATCACCGGCCACGATCAGCCAGTCCTCGGGCGAATCCGGCCGGATCTGCTCGACCACCGGCCGATTCCCCTGGTGCCCGACGTGAATGTCGCTGACCGCCATCAACTTGGGTATCACCACACCCACCTTGTCACATCCCGCCGACACACGACGGACAGGCCGCGCCCGAGGCGTTCACACCACCCAGTGCAGCCGTGCGGTCGCCGCGAAGCCCGGCGCCACCGTCAGCGTGCCGTTCGGCTCGCGACGGCACGAAGCCACCGCCACATGACACGGCCGCGCGAGTTCTGCCGGCATCTTCACGCCCCCGTCGATCTCGTACCGCATATTGGTCACCTTCCACGCCCGCGCCGCCGGATCGTCCGGGGCCGACGGCGGAGCGTCGGCCCGCGCGACCACATACACCTCGGTCACGCCGGCGGGCCAGGTGAAGACCAGCAAGCCGCCCTGTTCGCCGAGCGCGGAGACCGTCGGGATGCCGCCGGGGTTCGGCTCGTCCCGAGGCGACGCATGATCCCCCGTGGCAGAGTGCGCGGCCGTCGCCTCGGTGACCGGTGCCGCCGAGTGCGCACCTGACGCCGCAGATCCCGATGCGGTGACGTCCGATGCCGCCGGCCGGGGGGATGCGGACGATGGCGCGGCCGTCGGGTGCACAGCGGTCGGGGCGGCCCCTCCGGTGGGCGGGGGCATCGGTGCGGCGGGCGCGTCGGAGCGCGCGGGATCGGAGTAGCGACCCGCGACCGCCGCGGCCACGGCATACACGGGGATCTCGCCCGTGGGCGCGCCGCCGTCCTCGAGTTCGGTGGTGTGGGTGCGGCCGACTACTCGCCAGGAGCCGTCGGGTTGCAGGCGGGTGACACGGTAGGTGGCGTCCTGTGTCGCCGACGGTGACCAGCTGACCTGCACCGAGCCGTTGGGCAATCGCGTGGTGGCGACGCGGGTCGGCGGTTCGACCGGGGTGGCGGCCAGTGCGGCGCAGACGCCTTCGTGATCGGCGCAGACGCGTTGGGCCGCGAGCAGAGCGCGGGTGCGTTGCGCGGGCGGCGCGGTATCGGCGGCGGCGACCTGACGGTCGGCCTCCTCGATGGCGCGTGCCGCTTCGGCGAGTAGTTCGTCGAGGTCGGTGTGGCCGGTGGGCGGCGGCACGTCGGCGGCCGAACGCCGCAGGTACTCCAGGTGGTCGAGCATCTCGACGTAGCGTTTGCCCGCGCGCGCCGAACCGACGTTGCGCCAGCGGGTCACGGCCTCGGCGAGGACGCGTTCCACTTCGTCGGCGATCGAACGGATCTGGGTGGCGCCCGCGCCGTTGTCGAGTTGCCGGGCCTGGGCCACCTGCCGCGCGGCCTCCTGCGGACGACCCGCGCGCAGGGCGGCGCGCGCGGCCTTCAACGGTTCCTCCCAGCCGCGCGCGGGCGGTGCGACGGGTCGCGGATCGTAGTGCGGGGTGTACCCGCCGCCGCTCGGCGGCGGTGGAGCGACCGATGGCGTCTCGATGCGCGCGCCCAGCGCGGTCGTCAACTCGGTCAGGACCTGGACCGCCCGGGCGCGATCGAGGCCGAGTTCCATCGCCTCCTCGAGCAGGAACTGGTAATCCTCGCCCACCAGTTCGTCCTCGACCAGCACCGCGGCGCGCACCTTCGGACGCAACTCCGCGGTGACGTCCTCGATGACCGCGCGCACGTACTCCTCGGCGGCGGGCCCGCCGCCGGCGAGCAGATCCTGGACGTGCACGAGCAATTCGTCCAACACGACCCGCACGCGACCGGGCGGCAACTCCCGCGACCGGGCCCGCAGCGCCTCCGCGCGCAGTCGGATCTCCTCGGTCCGCGAGGCCGCCGTGGGATCGAGCCCCAGCAACGCGAACAACGTCGGCGTGGGTTGACCGTCCAGCAGTCGTGCCCATTCGCCGAGCAACTGTGCGATCTGCTTGCGGCGTTGCTCGGTCACCGTGACCGCCTGCGCGACCGGTTCCGGCCGTGCGGTTTCCTGCTCGAGGATCCGATGCCTGCGCAACCGGCCCGCGACCTCGGCGGCCGAGAGTCCGCCCATCGCGCCGATCTCCTCGAGACCCGCGACCTTGCTCGCGGGCACGCCGCCGTGCCGCTGCACCAACCGGCCGATGGCCGTGTCGAGCATCTCGTAGCGTTCGGCGTCGCGCTGCTCGCGCTCCTGACGCACCCGCATGGCCTCGGCCCGCCGCGAACTCGCCCGCAGCAGCAGTTCACTGCGCCGCTCGTGGCTGTCGACCAGCAGTCCGACCAGGACCCGGTACTTCGGATGGTCGCGCTGACGCTGCCAGAACCCCCAGACCTCCTCGACCCGCGCGCCCACCTGGACGTCATCGAGGGATTCGGCTTCCTCGAGCGGAATGTCGTACAGCTCGAAGGAATCGGAGAACTCGAGGCCGCCGCGGCGCTCGACGGCGGCGAGCACCCGCTTGCGGTAGTCGTTGGGATCGAACGCGTCCATGGCGACCGCTAACCGGCGCGGCGACGCGAGCGCTGCACCTGATCCAGTTCCCGGGCGACGTCGGCCTGCGACAGCGTGGCCCCCGTCTGCGCCGACAACGTCAGCGGCATGTTCGCGTCGACGTGGTGGGCGGTGACGTGCAGGACGCCGTCGAAGCCCATCTCGAAGGTGACGCGCACCTCGCTGCCCGCGGGATAGCCGGGCGGGATTCCGCGAATCTTGCCCTCCACCAACACTTTCGTGTCCTCCGGGCGCACCGAGGCGGCCTGGCCCTGCTGTTCGACGATGGTCAGCTCGATCTGGTCCTGATCCTCGCGCACCGTGCCGAAGGACCGCCGGACCCGCACCGGCAACGTCTGATTGCGATGCACGAGCCATGCCGCGGCCAAGCCGTAATGGGTGTCGAGCGCCAGGACGCCGAACCCGCGCGACACGACCGTGTCGACCTGGATCTCCAGCATCCGCCGCACCAGCGAGACCGGCTGTCCGAACGACGCCGCGACCCGCACCACGGACTGGTCCAGATCCGCGGGCGCGGCTTCGTTGAGCCCCGACCCGTCGCGTAGTCGCCCGCGCGTCACCAGATCGGCGGCGATGAGCCGCTCCATCTCCAGTTTCTCGCCGTACAGGGCCGCGCCGCGCGCCACCGAGAGGTCGGGATCGCGCAGTTCGCCGTCGAGGCCGAGTTCCTTGCGCAGTTCGCGCGCCACCATCGGCATCCGCGACGAACCGCCGACCAGCAGCAACCTGTCCACCGAGGACACCCCGCGCTTACCCGCGGCCTCCAGACAGTCGCGGGTGAGATCGATGGTGCGCCGCATCAGCGAAGCCGTCATCGCCTCGACCTCGTCGCGAGTCAGCGAGATGACCGCGCGAGCGCCGTCGTGTGCCACGACGACCTCGGTGCGCTCGGACTCCGAGAGTTCGCGCTTGGCCTGTTCGGCCGCCAGGACCAGCATCTGCGACCCCGCCGAGTCGTCCAGCGGATCCTCCGCGTCGGGGTTGGCCGCGCAGAACCGCTGGGACAGGTGCAGCGCGATGCGCTCGTCCCAGTCGGCGCCGCCGAGTTGATGATCGCCCTCGACCGCGAGCACCGAGATGCGGCGGTCGGCCAGTTCGATGACGGTGGCGTCGAAGGTGCCGCCGCCGAGGTCGTAGACCAGGACCGTCTCGCGCGCACCGGCTTTGCCGATCTCCACGCTGCCGTCGAGCCTGCCGAAACCGTAGGACAGCGCCGCCGCGATCGGCTCGGACAGCACACCCGCCACGTCGAACCCGGCGTAGCTGCCCGCCTGGATGGTGGCGCGCCGCTCCTCGTCGCCGAAGTAGGCGGGCACCGTGACGACCGCGCGCCGCACCGGTTCGCCGCCGCCGAACTCGACGTCGGCGGCCAGACTCTTCAGGATCAGCGCCGACACCGCGGGCGCGGACCAGGTGGACCCGTGCGCGGCGAAACGCCATTCCGCATCGCCCATCCGGCGCTTGACCAACGCGCAGACGTGCTCCGGATCCAGGCGTGCCTGCCGCCGCGCGCCCTCGCCGACCAGATGGTCGAACGCGGACGCGAACAGCACCACCGACGGCACCGTCGGCTCGCCGTTCATCCCAACCATGACCTCGGGGCGACCGTCGGCGTCGATGCGCGCGATCGCCGAGTTCGTTGTGCCCAGGTCGATCCCGTAGACCCCCATGGCACGCGATCGTAGCAGTCGGTTCCGACACCGGCCCAGCCGTCGGGACCACATTCGCGCCCACCCCCTGACCGGCCACGACACCGTCCGACGCGGCCGCCTCCGACATCGGGATATGGTGCGATCATGACCGATTCAGTCGCCTCCGCCGCCGGCGCCGACGACCTGCGGACGACCGCCGACACCGCCCCGGCGGGGCCGGACGCGTCCCCGGACCGACCCGGAGCGGGGACCGCCGTCGCCGACCTGCGCGCCGGTCAGGCCGACCTCGCCGAACGCGTGGAGGATCTCTCCCGGATCCTGGCACGCCAAGCGGGCACGCTCGACCGCCTCGTCGACGACGCCAAGGCCCGTGACCGTCGCGAACGCCAAGGGGCCGACCTTCCCTTGGTGACCGAACTGTTCGCCTTGCTCGGCGACACCCGCGCGTGCGCCGCCACCGCCGAATCCGACCGCGAGCGCGCCGCGTTCGCGGCCGTCGCGGCGCGCGTCGAACGCCTCCTGGTGGGACGCGGCGGCATCCTGGTCGACCCCGCCCCCGGCGAACCGTTCGACTCGCTGAGCATGGAGGCGGCCGATGTCGTCAAGGTCGCCGACGCCGCGCAGGACCGCACCGTCGACACGGTCCTGCAACCCGGATTAAGTGTCCCCGGCCGTTCGGTGCGCCCCGCGCGCGTGGTGGTCCGCAGGTCCGAGTGAGGCCACCGCGCGGGCCCTCGGCCCCGGTGCGCCCGACAAGCTCGGATTCCGGCCGCGGCACGGGTGGGCCGCCGCGCGCGAACGCCCGCGACGACCGGATCGACGGGGTGGGATTCAGGCCGAGCCCGCGGGGACGTCCGCCCCCACCCGGGCCCACCGACCCGACATCGTGCGCCACACCACGGCCGCCATCCGCAGCAGCATGAACGCGACCAACCCGGACCAGATGCCCGCGATCCCCCAGTCCAGCAGCAGCGACAACCAGATGGCCGGCAGGAAGCCGACCAGCGCGCAGGTGAGGGTGGCGGTACGCAGGAAGGCGGCGTCGCCCGCGCCGAGCAGGACGCCGTCGAGGGCGAACACGACGCCCGCGACCGGGATGATCGCGACGAAGAACCACCAGGCCACGCCGACGCGTTCCAGGACGGCGGCGTCCTCGGTGAACAGCGGCGGGATCAGGGCGTAGCCCGCGGCGAAACACGCGGCCAAGACCAGCGCGAACACTTCGGAGTAGGCGGTGACCCGGCGGGCCACTGCGCGCGCGCCCACGGCGTTGCCCGCGCCCAGTGCCGCGCCGACCAGGGTCTGGGCCGCGATGGCGAGCGAATCCAGCGTCAAGGCGAGGAAGTTCCACAGCTGCAACACCACTTGGTGCGCGGCCACCGACGCCGCGCCGAAACGCGCCGCGACGGCCGCGGCCGACACGAAGCACGCTTGGAAGGCCAGACTCCGCACGATCAGATCGCGCCCGAGCACCAATTGCGCGCGGATCACCGACCAGTGCGGTGTGAGCGGGACGCGGGCGCGCAGCAGCGCACCGAGGAACAGCGCGGCCGTCAACGACTGCCCGGCGAGGTTCGCCACCGCGGAACCCACCAGTTCCAGCCGGGGTGCGCCCGCGAGACCGTGCACCAACACCGGACACAGGACCGCCGACACCGCGAGCCCGGCGACGACGTACCCGAGCGGTCGGCGCGTCTGCTGCACCCCGCGCAACCACCCGTTGCCCGCCATGGCGATCAGGATCAGCGGCACGCCGAACAGCGCGACCCGCAGCCACGACAGCGCGTCGGCCGCGATCTCGCCGCCGCCCGCGATGACCGAGGTCACCGGGACGGCCAGCAGTTGCACGAGGGTCAGGATCGCCAGGCCGACGGTGACCGCGATCCAGGTCGCCTGCACTCCCTCGGCGACCGCGCCGCGCTCGTCGCCCGCGCCGTGCCTGCGCGCCGACCGCGCCGTGGTCCCGTAGGACAAGAAGGTCAATTGCGAACTGACCTGGGTCAGCACCAACCCGCCCACCGCGAGTCCGGCCAGCGCTCCCGCGCCCAGCCGCCCCACCACTGCCATGTCGAACAGCAGGTAGACGGGTTCGGCGACCAGCACGCCCAGCGTGGGCACCGCGATGCCGAACACCCGGCGCGGACCGGCCGAGGCCACGTCCTCGAACCGCTCGCCCGGCGCGGCCACTTCCGTCGGCGCGGACGATTCCACGTCACCCCCTCGGCTCATAGCTCTCCCTCCCGTCGCGGCCACCGTAGCGGCACCCACCGACACGGTCTCCGTTCGACGGTCTCGACGGCGCACACCCCGGAGCCACGCCGGACCGAACCGTCTCGAGTCAGCCGAGTTCGGCGAGCAGGCCCGCGAGAACGTCTTCGATGCGCCCGTACGCGGTGTATCCGGCCGCGAACCGGTGCCCGCCCCCGCCCAGCGTGGTGGCGACCACCGCCACGTCGACCCCGTCACCGGACCCCGGCGCGCTGTCGCGCGAGCGCAGCGAGACCGCCCAGCGGTCCTCGGTGACACGGGATTGCTTGAACACCGCCGCCACCCCGGCCTCGGCGGTGGTGCGCACGATGTCGATGACGCTCTCGGCCTCCTCGGGCGAGACGCCGACCAGGTCATCGCGACGGACGACGGCGTAGGCCAAGCCGATGCCCCCGCGCACCGCCGGTTCGAGACGGGCGGTGGCCAGGACCCGCGACAGCATGGGCAGCCAGCCGAAAGGGTGGGTGTCCAGCAGGGTGCGGGCGATCTCGCCGCCGTCGATACCGGTGGCCAGCAGGCGTTCGGCCAAGCGATGGGTGCCGGGCCGGACCCAGCGGAACGAACCGGTGTCGGTGACCAAACCCGCGTACAGGCAGTGCGCGACGTCGCGGTCGATCGGCACGCCCCAGGCGTCGAACAGCGCGGCCAGCACGCTGGTGGTGGACACCGCGTCGACGTCCACCAAGTTGACCTCGCCGAAGCGGGTGTTGGAGCGGTGGTGGTCGACAACCACGGTCGTCCCCGCCCCGGCGAGCCGATCGGCGAGGGCGCCGAGCCTGCCCGCGCTGCCGCAGTCCACCGCGACCAGCACGTCGACCTCGCGCGGCACCTGTTCGGGGGCGACCAGCAGGTGCGCCCCCGGCAGCGAGGCCATCGAGGTCGGCAGTTCGGCCGGTTCGGCGAAGGACACCCGCACGGGCACCCCGCGCCGCTCCAGCACCAACGCCAGCGCCAACCCGCTGCCGACCGTGTCGGCGTCGGGTTGCACGTGACACAGCACCGTCACCGAGCGGGCACTGTCCAGAACCTCGACGGCCGCGCCGAAATCGACCGGTTCACCGCTGGTTGTCATTCGTGCCGCAGCTCTGACGCTCTCGTACCGGACTCAGGACTCGTCGTCGTCGCGCTCGACCTTGTACGGGTCGGCCTCGCCCGCGTGGGTGGCCGTCGAGGCGACCTTGGCGACCGCGTCGTCGGCGGCCCTGGCGCGCGCGAGCAGTTCCTCCATCTCGCGCGCGGCATCGGGCACCTTGTCCAGCACGAACGCCAACGTCGGGGTGAACTTCACCCCGGTGCCCGCGCCCACCTTCGAACGCAGCACACCCTTGGCCTTGTCCAGACCGGCGGCCGCGGCGGCGTAATCCGGTTCGGTTTCGAGGGTTTCGCCCATCACCGTGTAGTACACCGTCGCCTCGCGTAGATCACCGGTGACCTTCGCGTCGGTGACCGTCACGAAACGCAGCCGCGGATCCTTGATCTCGTATTCGATCGCGGTCGCCACGATCGAGGAAATCCGCTTGGCGAGTCGGCGTGCCCTGGCTTGATCCACCATGGCCGTTTCCTCCTCACTTCACTATGAAAACGTTCAGTCCTCGGGTCCGAAGATCCGGCGGCGTACTGCCAGCAACTGTAACTCCGGACGCGCCGCGACGTGGCGTTCGCATTTGTCCAGCACCTCGGTCAAATGCGCCGTACCGGCGCTGACCATGGCGACGCCGAGCAATGCGCGGCGATGCAGGTCGTGTTCCCCACCTTCGGCCGCACTCACCCCGAAGCGTTGTAATTCGGCCAACACCGGCCGGATCACCGAACGCTTCTGTTTGAGCGAGTGCACATCCCCGAGCAGGATGTCGAATTCGAGTGCACCCAGGTACACGCACACCTTCTCTAGTGTCGGATCGCGACGCCGCGCCACACCCGGGCGGGGTGGCGCGGCGTCGGGCGTCGATCAGTCGCGCGGCTTCTCGCGCAGCTCGTACGCCTCGATGATGTCGCCTTCTTTGATGTCGTTGTAGGTCACGGTCATACCGCACTCGTAACCTTCGCGGACCTCGACGGCGTCGTCCTTCTCCCGCTTGAGCGAGGAGATGGTCATCGTCTCGGCGACCACCACGTTGTCGCGCAGCAGGCGCGCCTTGGCGTTGCGCTTCACGCTGCCCGAGATGACCATGCAACCGGCGATGTTGCCGATCTTGGACGAGCGGAACATGGCCCTGATCTCGGCCCGACCCAGCTCGACCTCTTCGTAGATCGGCTTGAGCAGACCCTTGAGGGCCTTCTCGATCTCATCGATGGCCTGGTAGATCACCGAGTAGTACCGGATGTCCACGCCTTCGCGGTTGGCCAGTTCGGTCGCCTTGCCCTCGGCCCTGACGTTGAACCCGATGATGATCGCGTTCGAGGCCGAGGCCAGGTTGACGTCGGTCTCGGTGACGCCACCGACACCGCGGTTGATCACCCGCAGGCGCACCTCGTCGTCGATCTCGATGCCCATCAGGGACTCCTCGAGCGCTTCGACGGTACCGGCGTTGTCGCCCTTGAGGATCAGGTTGAGCTCGCTGGTCTCCTTCAGCGCGGCGTCCAGATCCTCGAGGCTGATCCGCTTGCGGCTGCGGGCCTGCAAGGCGTTGCGCTTGCGGGCGTTGCGGCGGTCGGCGATCTGCCTGGCGATCCGGTCCTCGTCGACGACGATCAGGTTGTCACCGGCACCGGGCACCGAGGTGAAGCCGACGACCTCGACGGGGCGCGACGGCAGCGCCGCCGTGACGTCCTCGCCGTGCTCGTCGACCATGCGGCGCACGCGACCGTAGGCGTCGCCCGCCACGATCGAGTCGCCGACCCGCAGCGTGCCGCGCTGGATGAGCACGGTGGCCACCGGGCCGCGGCCGCGGTCGAGGTGGGCCTCGATCGCGACGCCCTGGGCGTCCTGGTTCGGGTTGGCCCGCAGGTCGAGGGCGGCGTCCGCGGTGAGCAGCACCGCCTCGAGCAGCGCCTCGATGTTGGTGCCCTGCTTGGCGGAGATGTCGACGAACATGGTGTCGCCGCCGTACTCCTCGGCCACCAGACCGTATTCGGTCAGCTGCTGCCGGATCTTGTCCGGGTTCGCGCCTTCCTTGTCGATCTTGTTGACCGCCACGACGATCGGCACGTCGGCCGCCTGCGCGTGGTTGATGGCCTCCACCGTCTGCGGCATGACGCCGTCGTCGGCGGCGACCACCAGGATCGCGATGTCGGTGGCCTTCGCGCCGCGGGCACGCATGGCGGTGAACGCCTCGTGACCCGGGGTGTCGATGAAGGTGATGAGCCGGTCGTTGTCGCCCAGGTGGGTCAGCACCTGGTAGGCGCCGATGTGCTGGGTGATGCCGCCCGCCTCGCCCTCGCGGACGTTGGCCTTGCGGATCGTGTCGAGCAGGCGGGTCTTGCCGTGGTCGACGTGACCCATGACGGTGACCACCGGCGGACGCTGTTCGAGATCGTCGTCGCCGCCTTCGTCCTCGCCGTAGGTGAGGTCGAACGATTCCAGCAGCTCGCGGTCCTCGTCCTCGGGGCTGACCACGTGCACGACGTAGTTCATCTCGCTGCCGAGCAGCTCGAGGGTCTCGTCGTTCACCGACTGGGTCGCGGTGACCATCTCGCCGAGGTTGAACAGGGCCTGCACGAGAGCGGCCGGGTTCGCGTCGATCTTCTCCGCGAAGTCCGACAGCGACGCGCCGCGGGCGAGCCGGATGATCTCGCCGTTGCCGCGGGGCAGCCGCACACCGCCGACGGCGGGCGCCTGCATGCTCTCGTATTCGGCGCGCTTGGCCCGCTTCGACTTGCGGCCGCGACGCGGCGCACCGCCGGGACGGCCGAAGGCGCCCGCGGCGCCGCCGCGACCACCGGGACCGCCCGGACGACCGCCGCCACCGCCACCGGGACGACCGCGGAAACCGCCGCCACCACCGGCGGGAGCACCCGCACCGGCACCGGCGCCGGGGGCGCCGCCGCCACCGCCGCGGTAGCCGCCGCCACCCGCACCCGCGGGACGACCGCCGCCACCGGGACCGCCGCCGGGACGACCCGGGCGACCGGCGCCCGCGCCGGGCGCGGGACGGGCCGAACGCTGCGGCATCGCACCCGGGTTCGGACGGGGCGGCATCGAGCCGGGGCTCGGCCGCGGACCACCGGGACGCGCACCGCCGCCTTGGGCCGCGGCCGGACGGGGACCGCCCTGACCCGGACCCGGACGGGGACCGCCCTGGGCCGGACCCGGACGCGGGCCACCCTGGGCCGGACCCGGACGGGGACCGCCCTGGGCGGGGCCGGGACGCGGCGCGCGCTCACGTTCGGGCGCGGGAGCCGAGGAATAGGGGTTGTTGCCGACCCGCGGGGTCTTGGGGCCGGGCTTGGGACCGCCGGGACGGGGACCGCCCTGCGTCGGCGCACCGGGACGCTGCTGCTGCCCCGGCTGCTGCTGACCCGGGCGCGGACCGCCGGGGGTCGGCCGCGGACCGGCCGGAGCACCGGGGGCGGGCGCGTTCGACTTGGCGGCGGGGGCCTGTGCGGCGGGCGCGGGAGCGGGGGCCGGCGTGGGAGCCGGACCCGGCTTGGCCGAGGGACCGGGGCGCGCGCCGTCACCGGGACGGGCCGCGGGGCCGGGACGGACCTGGGTCCGGTCGCCGGAACCGTTCGCACCGTTGGCGGCCGCGGGAGCGGGCGACGGGGTGCGCGGACCGGGGCGGGGACCGCCGCCGGGGGTGGGCTTCGGGCCGGGACGCCCCGAAGACGGGCCGGGACGAGCGCCCGACTTGGCATCCGACGGCGCGGACTTCGCCGACAGCGATTCGCGAAGCCTGCGGGCGACGGGCGCTTCCACCGTCGACGACGCGGACTTCACGAACTCGCCCTGCTCCTTGAGCTTGGCGAGTAGTTCTTTACTCGTGACACCGAGTTCTTTGGCCAACTCGTGCACGCGGGCCTTGCCTGCCACTGCTCTCCTCACTGAGAGGTCGAGCAGCCCCGCCGTTTCAGGGGACGGCGGCCCGCACGACCTCGGGTTATCTCCGACGGACGTTCATCGTTGGTACTTCACGGTGTGCTCATGAGTGCTCGTGCCTGTTCTCGAGGTAATGCTCCAGGGCTGAGATATCCAGATGTCCGGACACTCGTAGTGCTCTGCCGAATGCTCGGCGTCGTTCTGCCGTGCTCAGACAAGACGAAAGGGGGTGCAACCAGGCACCCCTCCCGGGAAGTCTGCGCCGCGGATCGGGAACGATCGCGACGATACGGGATCCGTCCCCGGATTCCCGATCCTGCGCCACGATCCGCAACAGATCGACGGCCAACTCGCGCTTCCGGCACCCGACGCAGGTCCGCACCGGGCCGGGCCGTCGCTCTCGCGTCGGATCGGGGGTGTTTTCCCGCAGAGGTACCGAAGGCTCGCGCTGAACCTGAGACCACTCTACCGCTGTCCCGCTCCGAACACCGAACCCCGCCCCCGCGGAAGTTACCAACCTGTCATCCCGGCGCCCGGATTCCCGATCCGATCGGTCCGGCGCGGGACTCGCCGAACGGACCGTCGCACGCCGTGGCGCGCCACTCTCGGTCAACTGCGCTGCGCCTCCGCGGGCGCGCTACCGCCCACGTCAGGGGCCGCGTCGCTGCGGATGTCGATGCGCCAGCCGGTCAGCCGGGCCGCGAGACGGGCGTTCTGACCCTCCTTGCCGATGGCCAACGAGAGCTGGAAATCGGGCACGACGACGCGGGCGGCGCGGGCTTCGGGATCGACGATGGTGACCGAGACCACTTTCGAGGGCGAGAGCGCATTGCCGACGAAGGCCGCCGGATCGTCGGCGAAATCGATGATGTCGATCTTCTCGCCGGCCAGTTCGCTCATCACGTTGCGCACGCGCTGCCCCATCGGACCGATACAGGCGCCCTTGGCGTTGACCCCGGACACCGTGGAGCGCACCGCGATCTTGGACCGGTGCCCGGCCTCGCGGGCCACCGCCACGATCTCCACCGAGCCGTCGGCGATCTCGGGGACCTCGAGGGCGAACAACCGGCGAACCAGGTTCGGGTGGGTGCGCGAGAGGGTGATCTGCGGGCCGCGCGGGCCGCGAGAGACGCCGACGACGTAACACTTGATCCGGTCGCCGTGCTCGTAGGTCTCCCCCGGCACCTGCTCGGCGGGCGGGATGAGCCCTTCGGTGCCGTGCAGTTCGCTGCCGATGCGGACCACGATCGTGCCGCGGGCGTTGGCGCGGGCGTCGCGCTGCACCACGCCGCCGACGATGTCGCCCTCGTGGGTCGCGAACTCGCCGAAGGATTTCTCGTTCTCGGCGTCGCGCAACCGCTGCAACACGACCTGGCGCGCGGTGGTGGCGGCGATGCGCCCGAAGCCTTCGGGGGTGTCGTCCCATTCGGAGACGAGGTTGCCGTCGGCGTCGAGTTCGCGGGCCATCACCCGGACCGTGCCGGTCTTCTGGTTGATGTCGATCCGCGCGTTGGGCTGGTGCCCCTCGGTGTGGCGGTAGGCGGTCAGCAGAGCGGACTCGATCGCGGAGATCACCGTCTCGATCGAGATCCCCTTGTCGGCGACAATCGCACGCAGGGCTTCGATTTCGATGTTCATTCCACGATCCCTTCGGTCGGCGCATCGGTGGTGGTGTCGGAAGTGGTGGTGGCGGGCTCGTCGACTCCGCGACCGGGTTCTGGCCTGCCCGGGGCGACGCCGCCCGCGAGTTCGAGTTCCAACGCGCCGGGCGGGTTGAACTCGACCTGCACGACGGCCCGCTCGATGTCGGCCAGCGCCACCGGCACCCGGTGCGGTCGCTGCTTGCCGCCGAGTACCAGGGCCACGGTGTCGCCCTCGAGCGCGCCGACCCTGGCCTCGAATCGGGACGATCCGCCGGGGTCGGGCGGTTGCGCGCCCGACCGTAGCTCGACGCGCACCTTGCGGCCGCGCGCCCGTCGCCAGTGCCGCTCGGCGGTGAGCGGTCGATCGACGCCGGGGGTGGTGACCTCGAGCAGGTAGGCCGTCTCCCCGAAGTCGCCGACCGAGTCGAGC
This sequence comes from Nocardia takedensis NBRC 100417, assembly GCF_000308695.1. Taxonomy (GTDB): domain Bacteria; phylum Actinomycetota; class Actinomycetes; order Mycobacteriales; family Mycobacteriaceae; genus Nocardia; species Nocardia takedensis. The sequence continues at coordinate 22,343 of NZ_BAGG01000089.1, forward strand.
TCCTCGGACAGATCCGAACTCAGGGTCGCCAGCGTATCCAGATCGGCGGACGCGTCGCTGTCGACGGTCACCGTCACCCGAGCCTGCGCGTCGGTCTGCTTGCCGACGGTCGAGATCTCGACACCCTCGAGGTCGAATCCTCGTCGCTCGATGAGCCCGGCTATCAGCTGGCTCACCCTTTCCTCGGTCGGCATCGGCATGTGAGGCGGCTCCTGGTTCAGTTGTGACGCGATCGGGGTCGGTTCGGTGCGAGGGGTCGAGCAGTCGCTGTCGGCAAACAACTCCACCGAAGGTCTAGCGTAACGCGCCCCGAGAGTGTAAAGGACCAACGGCCGAGCACAAGATTCGGCGGGTATCCTGCGCCGTCGCGGTCGAAACCCGCGCTGCCCGCGCCATGGTCGCCACCGCACACACGCCTGGCTCCCGGCCCCGTCCACGCGTCGGCCCCGGTACCGTCCAGGCGTCGATCGCGGTGGCGTCCGCGCCTTGGTCGGAGCACGCGCGCGGATCTGGCACGATGGTGCCGTGCCACGTCGCCCCCTCGCCCCGCCGAACGCCGGGCGCACCGCAGGCATTCCCGCCCCTTCGGCGGTCGACCGCCGGACGGCCCTGCGCTGGGCGGGCGGCGGCGCGGTGGGGGCGTTCGCACTGGTCGCCGTGACCGGCTGCGCCGACGAGACCATCTACCTCCCCGATCCGCTTGCCGCCCAGGAGATCTCGGCGCGCGCCGACGCGGCGGCGGCCACCGCGGCCATCGCGCTGGCTCCCCAGCGGCAGGCCGCGCTCACCGCGATCGCGGCCCAGCGCACCGAGCACGCGGAGGCGTTGCGCGCCGAAGTGGCGCGCGTCATCGGCGTCTACGGCGACGGCACCGTGCCCACCCGCCGCACCGCCGAACCCGGTCCGGGCGCACCCGGTTCCGGCCCGATGCCCGCCTCGACGGAAGCGCCGATCCCGCCCGCGGCCCCGCCGACGATCGAGCAGTTGCGCGAACGGCTGACGGGTTCGCAACGGTCCGCCGCGGACCTCGCCCGGACCCAGACCGGTTACCGCGCGGGCCTACTGGCCTCGATCAGCGCCTGCTGTGCCGCGCAGACGGGAGTCCTGCTCGCATGACCGACGCCGAACGCCGCGCCCTGCTCGACGCGCTCGGCGCCGAGTACGCGGCCGTGTACGCCTACGGGGTGGTCGCGGCCTTCGCCTCCGACGAGCGCACCCGGTTGGTCGAGCAGTTCACCGCCGCGCACCGCGCCCGCCGTGACGCCACCATTGCCGCGCTGACCGCGGCGGGCGTCCCCGTGCCCGCGCCGGAGGCCGCCTACACCGCGCCCTTCCCGGTCGACGATCCGATTCCCGCCGCGAACCTCGCGGTCGCCGTGGAGAACGACGCCGCGGTGGCCTGGCGCGCCGTGGTGGAACAGGCCGCCACCGAGCAGACCCGCGGGATCGGCGTGGACGCGTTGTCCGAGACCGCCGTGCGCCTGGCCACCTGGCAGGTCATCCTCGGCACCGCGACGACGGCGCTGCCAGGAAGCGCCTGAGCGGCCATCCCCGGTGGGCGCGGCGCCGAATAGGTGTCGTCACCCGTTGCCCCGCAAGGGGATTGCCGAAGGATTGCCGACGATGTCCCGTTCCGCCCGCCGTGTCTGCCTGCTGCTCGTCCTCGTCGTGGCCGCCGTCGTGGCGTTCCTGTCGGCGGGCCCGTCGACGGGAACGGTCCGCGACCTCGACGAGGACGGCCGCGAACATCCCGCCGAGGACCGCGACGCGCTGGTGGTCGACCTGTTCCTGGCGTGACCTGTCAGGGTCGCATCGCGTAGGCCCCGTTGTAGGAGGCGACCCGCTGCCACATCCGCTCGGCGCGCGCCTCGTCGGCGACGGGGGCGCGCAGGGCGGCCACGGCCCATTCCCGCTGCGCGGCGGTGGCCGAGGATTTGCCGTAGAGCGTGGTCGCGTGCGCGTTGAAGTCGCGGATCTGGAAGTCGAAGATCTGGTCGAGGACGTCGCCGTCCAGTCCGGTGATCGCCGCCTGCTCCAGGATGAGCTGCCCGTAGACCACCAGCGAGAACAGGTGGCCGACGGTCAGCATGAAGTCCAGGTCGGTGCGCTGGGTCTCCTCGGGTGCGGCGGTGGCGAGCAGTGTGCGCAGCGCGCGGGCCTGTTCGGTGAAGCGGGCCACGTTCGCGACGTCGGCGTGCTTGTCGTAGACCGGCGCCCAGTCGGCGAAGCGGACCTTCGCCGCACCGCGCGCTGGACCCTGCCGCCAGAAGAACTCGTCGTCGGCCGCGTCGAGTCGGGTGCCCACCTCGGGATAGTCCTGCGGCTCGAACAGGTAGTTGGGCATGAACTTGAGGATCTGGCCGACGTTGACGTGCACGGTGCCCTCGAGGCGCGGCAGGGTGCTGATCAGCCGGGCGACCTGGGCGAAGTAGGTGTTCTTCTCGAATCCCTTGGCGGCCAGCACATCCAGCAGCAGCGTGGTGACCACTTCGGCCTCGGAGGTGACCTTGGATTTGGTCATCGGATTGAACAGCAGGTAGCGGCGGTCCTCGAGGCTCGCCGAGCGGAAGTAGTCCACGGCGCGGTCGCTGAACAGTTTCATGGCGGCGATGCGACTGTAGGCGTCGATGAAGTTGCCGCGCACGTGCGGGAAACGGGTGACCGGTTCGCCGTAGAGGATCCGGTTGTCGGCGTGGGTGATCGCCTCGTGGAAGGCGTGTTCCACCATGCCGATGCCGCCGTGGCACAGGTTGAACTTGCCGACGTTGACGGTGTTGAGCGCCGCGGAGAAGGCTTCGGGGCCGGTGTGCAGGATGTCCTCGGCGCGCACGGGGTAGTCGACGAGGCGGAAGGTGCTCACGTACATCTGCCCGTGCACCACGTTGCCGCGCAGTTCGTAGGCGTCGTGGCGGCTGTCGGCGGCGAACCAGACGTAGCCCTCGGCCCCGTCGAGGTCGGCGCGGCGGGAGAACACCGAGACCATGCTCGCGACGTTGCCGTTGCCGATGTAGTACTTCTCGCCGTTGGCGCGGAACAGGATTCCGGCCTCGGCGTCGGCGCTGCCCGGCGCGGTCGGGGTCAGGACCAGATCGGTGTTGTAGATGTCGGCGCCGTGGGACTGCTCGGACAGCGCGAAGGCCATGACCTGGCCGTCGGCGAGGTCGGCGGCGGCGCGGCGGGTGGCGGATTCGTTGGCGCTCTGCCAGATCGGGCCGAGACCGAGAATCGTGACTTGTTCGGCGTACCAATACGAGAGCCCATAGAAGCCGAGGATCTCGGAGAGCGCGGCGTTGCGCGCGGTGTCCCAGCGCCGGTTCGGGTCGCCGTCGGCGTGCGCGGCGGGGGTCAGGAAGGTCGCGAACAACTTCTCCCGGCCGACGAACTCCAGGAAGTCGGCGACCCAGACGGCATCCCGGTCATCGGCGAGCAACTGGTTCTTGCCCTTGGTCTCGAACCATTCGACGGTGGCTTTCAGCAGTCGCCTGGTCTCCGCGTCGAACCAGTGCGGGTCGTAGGTGGCGGGGTTGAACAGCAGCGCGTCGGAGGTCGTCATGACCGCCAAACTACCAGCGGGTAACTCCCACCGATCCGGGGTCCGTCGAATCCGTGACCAGCGGTTTCACCTTACGGAGCGGTAGGTAGACAGACATTGCGTCATCGTCTCGACAGCAGTCCCGAGAACGCGGAACGGCCCCCGGCGGGTACGAGCAACCGGGGGCCGTGCGCGCGGGGAGTCAGCCCTTCAGGCGGGCGAGCACCGTCTCGACGGCGGCGTCGGCGGCGATCTCCTCGACCGCGCCGGTGAACCGGTCGCGCAGTTCGACCTTGCCTTCGGCCCAGCCGCGCCCGATGACCAGGATCCACGGCATGCCGAGCAGTTCGGCGTCCTTGAACTTCACGCCCGGCGAGGCGGTGCGGTCGTCGAACAGCACGTCCACACCGCGGGCGTCCAGACCCGCGACGACCTGTTCGGCACCCGCCCGCGCGCCCTCGTCCTTATTGGCGATGACCACGTGCACGTCGAACGGGGCGATCGCGGCGGGCCAGCGCAGACCCTTGTCGTCGTGCTGCTGTTCGGCGAGCACGGCGACCATGCGGGACACGCCGATGCCGTAGGAGCCCATGACCAGTCGCACCGGTTTGCCGTTCTCGCCGAGGACGTCGACCTCGAAGGCGTCGGTGTACTTGTAGCCGAGTTGGAAGATGTGCCCGATCTCGATGCCGCGCGCGGCGACCAGGGTGCCGTGACCGTCCGGCGAGGGGTCGCCGTCGCGGACCTGGGCGGCCTCGATGGTGCCGTCGGGGGTGAAGTCGCGGCCCGCGACCAGGCCGACGACGTGCTTGTTCGGGGCGTCCGCGCCGGTGATCCAGCTGGTCCCGGTACCGACGCGGGGGTCGACCAGGTAGCGGACCCCGTTCTCCTGCAACGCCTTCGGACCGATGTAGCCCTTCACCAGGAAGGGGTTGGCGGCGAAGTCGGCGTCGGTGAGCAGTTCGATCTCGGCGGGTTCCACGGACGCGCCGAGACGCTTCTCGTCGACCTCGCGGTCACCGGGGATGCCGATGCCGACGATCTCGGTCTTGCCGTCCGGATGACGCAACTTGACCATGACGTTCTTGAGAGTGTCGGCGGCGGTGACCGGACGGTCGAGCACACCCGCCGACTCCGCCCACCGCACCAGCGTCGCGATGGTCGCGGTGTCGGGGGTGTCGTGGACGGCCGCGGCGGGCAGGTCGTCGAAGGGCAGCGGAGCCGGGGCCGGGGTGATGACGGCCTCCACGTTCGCCGCGTACCCCGACTC
>NZ_BAGG01000088.1 GCF_000308695.1 Nocardia takedensis NBRC 100417
CTACACCGGCATGTTCGCGATGAAATCCGACGCCATGCTCACCTACGACACCTGGTACGTGGTGCTCTCGCTGGTCATCGCGGTGGTCGCCGCCACGGCGGCCCTGTGGTTCACCGTGAACGTGCGCGGCATGATCGCCGCCGTCGGCGCGGCGCTGATCATGGCCGTCGCGGTCTGCGGCATGCACTACACGGGCATGGCGGGCATGCACGCCCAGCACGCGGGTCACCACGACACGCCGCCCGGCACCGACGCCCTGCACCTGTTGGCCCCGCTGATCGTCGGCATCAGCATCGTCACCATGGTGCTGCTCATCGCCGTCAGCCTGACCTCCATCGAACGCGACATCGACCTGCCCCCGCTGCGGCCCGCCACCATCCGCCCGGCCACCGACGACGTGGCGCCGCCGCCGCCCAAACACGTCTCCCTGTGGTCGACGGACAACGCTGCGGCACAGGCGGATCCGCCGAATCGGCCCGCGTCCGAATCGAACGGCACGGCCTACTGGCCGACTCGCGAGGTTCCGGGCGCTCGCTGAGCCGCTGCCCACGCGGGTGGAGCATGCCGGTCGGCGGCGAGGCGTCGGCCCAGCCGGCGACCGCCCGGTCGCCGCGGGCAGAGGCGACCCGGTCACGGCGCGCACCGGACACCCGGTGGGTCGGCGCGCATCCGTCGTGCGGTCTCGACGCGCGTCGAGACCATGCGGCGACCGAGCGGCGGGCGGGTCGATCGCCGCGACCGGCGCGCGCACGGCAGACTCGTGCGGGTGGTCACCGCGTACCGCTCCCCTTGGCTCGAGACCGTCGGACTGCGGTCCCGGCTGCGCGAGGCGCGCGTCCGGTGGCGTGCGCCGGGCGCGGCGCGGCGGGTCCTGCCCGCGATCCGGGACCACCTGGGCGCGGCGCCCGCCGCCACCGCCTACGCCTTCACGCTGTTCGTCACGTGGTGGACCCTGCGCGGCGTCGGGCCCGCGGTGGAGCGCAGGCTGATCCTGTCGGCATCGACGAATCTGTACAACATGCGCCACAATCCGGTGCAGGTGCTGGTCGCCTCGGCGTTCTGGACCGAGGGCGGCTTCCCGTGGCTGACCATCGCCGGTTTCCTGGTGGTCATGGCGGCCGCCGAGCGCTGGCTCGGGACGACCCGCTGGATCCTGCTGTTCGCCGCCGGGCACATCGGGGCGACATTGCTCACCGTCACCGCGATCGATCACGCCATCGATCGCGGCCTGATCCCGGTGCGGGTGGCCACGGCCGCCGACGTCGGCACCAGTTACGGCTTCACCGCGGTCCTCACCGCGATGACGTTCCGTTTCCGGGGGTGGGTCCGACTGCTGTGGGCGGGCACGATCCTGGCGGTGCTGGCGGCGGCGCTGTGGCTGGACCCGACCTTCACCGACTACGGCCACCTGTGCGCGGCGCTGATCGGACTGCTGGTGGGCGCGCTGGCGGTGGGGTTCTGGACCGTGCTGCGGCGGCGGGAACGGGCCGAAGCGGCCTGAACCTCAGCCGCTGACCGCCCGGCGCTGGGTGAGCCCGACCACCGGTTCCACCACCCGCGCCATCACCGGCCCCAGGATCGCCATGAGCAGCACGTACGCGGAGGCCAGCGCCGCCAGTTCGCCGGGGACCGCCCCCATGGTGACGGCCAGACCCGCGATGACGATGGAGAATTCGCCGCGCGCGACCAGCGCCGCGCCCGTGCGGGCCCGCCCCATCCGCCCGATGCCCTGCCGCGCCGCCGCCCACCATCCGGTGCCGACCTTCGTCGCCACGGTGATCACCGCCAGCAGCACCGCCCAGCCCAGGACCGGCGGGATGGCCTGCGGGTCGGTGCTCAGGCCGAAGGCGACGAAGAAGATCGCGGCGAACAGGTCGCGCAGGGGTTCGAGCAGTTTGACGGCCTCGCGGGCGGTCGATCCGGAGATCGCGATGCCGAGCAGGAACGCCCCGACCGCCGCGGAGACGTTGAGCGCGGAGGCCGCGCCCGCCACCAGCAGGGCGGCGCCGAGCAGTTTGAGCAGGAAGACCTCGTTGTCGGAGCTGTCCACGACCGCCGAGACGAAACGCCCGTAGCGCAGGGCGACCACCAGGACCACCGTCACCATCGCCAACGCCAGGCCCAGGCCCTCGAGTCCGGCCAGCAGGCTCATCCCGGCCAGGACCGTGGTCAGCACCGGGAGGTAGACCGCCATCGCCAAGTCCTCGAACACCAGGATCGACAGGAGCACCGGTGTTTCGCGGTTACCGAGCCTGCCCAGGTCGTTGAGCACCTTGGCGACGATGCCCGAGGAGGAGATGTAGGTGACCCCGGCCATGGTGACGGCGCCGGTGAAACCCCAGCCGAGCAGCACCGCGACCACCGCGCCGGGCGTCGCGTTGGCGACGATGTCGACCAGGCCCGCCGCCCAGGATCGGCGCAACCCGGTGACCAGTTCGGCCGCGGTGTACTCGAGGCCGAGCAGCAGCAACAGCAGCACCACGCCGATCTCGCTCGCGATGTGGCCGAATTCGTTGGCCGCGCCGAGTTCGACGAATCCGCCCTGCCCGAAGGCCAGACCGCCCAGCAGGTACAGCGGGATGGGCGACATCCCGATCCGCGCCGCCACCCGGCCGAGCATGCCGAGCACGAACAGAACCGCCCCGAGCTCGAGCAACGCGAGCGCGGTGGCGTTCACGGGTCACCCGTGGGACAGGATCTTCGCGGCCGCGTCCAGGCCGTCGGGGGTGCCGACCACGACCAGTACGTCGTCGGCGGTGAAGGTGAAATCCGGTCCGGGCGAGGGGTGCAGCTGTCCGGCGCGCATGACCGCCACGATGGAGGCTTTGGTGCGCGTGCGCATGCCGGTCTCGCCCAGCGTGCGCCCCTCGTACGGGGAGTCCTCGCCGATGGGCAGCTGTCTGGTGGTGATGCCGGGCAGATCCCGGTGGTCCTCACGCAGCTGGGCGACGAGTTGGGGCGCGCCGAGCAGGTTGGCCAGGACGGCGGCCTCGTCGGCGGACAGCGGGATCTGGGCGGCGCAGGAATCCGGATCGTCCAGTTTGGAGACGATCAGGTCGATGCCGCCGTCGCGGTGGTCGACCACACCGATGCGGCGGCCCGACCGCGCCTGGAAATCCTTGCGTACCCCGATTCCGGGCAATGCGGTGACATCGACGTTCACCACTCCACACTAACTCTCGGGACGCGCTGTGTGCCGGACAGCCCCGAGTGCGTCCGGCGCGGCGCGCGAGCACGCCCGCGACCTGGTCATATCCCGCCGGGAACGAGCGGCTCGAAGGTGCCGTCGGGGCCGGGCAAGTAGTCGACCACGGCGGTGACCGCCCCGACCGGCAGCGGACCGTAGAGGTGCGGGAACAGCATGGACTCCGGATCTCCGGGCACGCCGGGCTCCCATTCGATCGGGGAGCCGACGCGGGCGGGGTCGATGCGCAGCAGCACCAGGTCGCGGCGTCCGTGGAACAGTCGGTTGGCGGGCAGGTGCGCCTGGGCCGGTGTGGAGAGGTGGATGAAACCGACCTCCGCCAGTGAAGATGTCCGATACTCGCCGGCCGGCCTAGCGCTGAGCCACTCCTCCAGGGTGCAGATGTGAACAAGCGTGTGAGTGTCGTGGATCACGGGTAATCTCCCGGTAGACAACTGGATCGGCCGGATCGAGGCGTGAACGACGATGTGTGCAGGAGCGGGGCCCGCGATGTTCGCCCGTGGCGAAATCGCAGGTCATGTTATCGAAAACACACTGAATCATTCGCGGGAACAAAGCCCCCGTCCCGAACGTCTGACAGAGTAGTCGTACCACTGCTGGGAAGTAGCGGTTGCGAGCCCCGCGGAGTGACCACGGGGCCCCACACCAGGTGAACGGTCTGTAGTGCCGGGAGCCAGGACGGAGGAGTCATGCCAGGAACCCTGACCAGCACCCCGCTGACCGCGGTCGATCGCTGCGACCGCTGCGGTGCGGCGGCACGGGTACGTGCCACGCTGCCCGCCGGTGGAGAGTTGCTCTTCTGCCAGCACCACGCGAACGAGCACATGGATCGCCTGCGTGAGCTGGACGCCGTGATCGACACGGAGTCCGCGCCCACCCCCTGAAACCCGTGGTATTCGCGTCCCGACACAACAGCATCGAACAACAGAACAACGCTTTGACCGGCAGCGGGCGACCAAGTCGCCCGCTGCCCCTATGTGCGCGACCCGTCTGTGCGCGACCCGTCGGGTCCGCCCAGGAGGCCCGTCAGCAGTCGCGCGAGACCGAACTCGAAGGCGTCCTCGGGGTCGGCGGGAGCCTGGTAGTGCTCCCCCACCGCCGCGCCCACCCGTGAGGACAGCGGGAACCGCTCGACCGGCATGAGTTGTTCGAGCAGCGGTGCGTGCTCCTCCCACCACCGCGCGTCGGTCAGCACTTCGGCCTCGCGTCGCGCCGCGACGGCCACGCGGGCGTTGCCGGTCGCGAAATCGGTGAGCACCGCGATGGTGCGGTCCATGTCCAGATCGGTCAGTCCGATCCCGTCCAGCGCCGCCAACTGACGTTCGTAGCGTCGGATCCGGCCCGGCCCGAGCACCAGTCGCCAGGGCGAGACCTCCAGCAGCCACGGGTGGGCCAGGTATTCGGCGCGGATCTCGCGGGCGACGGCCGCGGCGCGCTCACGCGGCGTCCCGCCGAACGGTTCGTCACCCGCGCTGTCGGCGATGGCGTCGACCATCAGCACCGTCAGCGCCTCCTTGCTGGGCACGTAGGTGTAGAGGCTCATCGGGCGCATGTCCAGTTCGGCGGCGACGGTGCGCATGGACACCCGCTCGATGCCGTCGCGGTCGGCCAGCGCCACGGCGGTGTCCACGACCGTGTCGACGCTGATCTTGGGGCGGGGTCCGCGCCCGCCCGCCCGCGGCGGCACGACGTGCCGCCACAGCAGGGTCATGAGCTGTTCGGCGGTGCGGGTGGCGGTGTCGTCGCTCACGTCTTCCCTCGGCTGGGCGGGAAATAAATTCAGTACAGTGTACGTTGTCATGGCTTCCCGTACGCCCTACGACGATAGAGGTGTCATCCTGTCCGCGACACAGGCCACCTATCTCCCCGACCGCCACATGTTCGCGCTGTGGACCTGGACCGGCCTGCGCGCAGGCCCGCCCCCCGGCATCGGCGACCGCGAAACCCTCCCCTTGGCCGTCCCCGACCCGACCGGTGAACTCACCGTCACCGAGGTGGACTGCGCGTTGCTGGCCCCCGACGGCCTCCCTACCGCACCGATCGACCGCCCCGCTGCCTCGCTGCTGCTGTGGCGGCGGGTCCTCGACGGCGACGACACGGTGCACACGCTGCCCGTCGCCGCGCACGCCGTCCCGAACGCGATCGGCGGCGCGGTGGTCTCGGCCGAGCGGGCGCTGCGGACACTGCGCGACACCCTGCGCGCCGACGCCCTTCCCACCGCCGACCTGCGCCCCTACCAAGTGCGCGGCATCGGGTGGCTGCGCGAGACCGTCGACGCTTTCGGCGGCGCGGTGCTGGCCGACGAGATGGGCCTGGGCAAGACGGTGCAGGCGATCGGACTCCTGCTCGGCCGCACCGATCGCGGGCCCGGACTCGTCGTCTGCCCGACCTCGCTGGTCGGCAACTGGGCCCACGAGATGACCCGCTTCGCCCCGCGCCTGCGGCCGGTGCTCTGGCGCGGCGGCCCCTTGCCCGATGACGCGCCGGACACGGTGCTGGTGACCGGGTACCCGACGCTGCGCCCGCACGGCCACCTGCTCGCCGAACGGTCCTGGGCGACGGTGATCTTCGATGAGGCGCAAGCGCTGAAGAATCCGCGTACCCAGGTCGCCCGGGCCGCGCGCGCCCTGAGCGCCGAGGCCGCGGTGGCGCTCACCGGCACCCCGGTGGAGAACCATCTCGAGGAACTGTGGGCACTGTTGAACCTGGTCGCCCCGCGCATGTTCGCCCACCGCGGCCAGTTCCGCCGCCGGTTCGTGCGCCCGATCGGCGAAGGGTCGACCGAAGCCGCCGCTCGCCTGCGCGACGCTGTCGAACCGGTGCTGTTGGCCCGCCGCAAATCCCAGGTCGCGGCCAGCCTGCCGCCCAAGATCCACAGCGACCTGCTCTGCGATCTCACCGCCGAACAGGAACAGCTCTACGACCGACTGCTGGAACGGATCGTCGAGGAGGGCTTCGGCGCGGGCATCGAACGTCGCGGTCGCGTCCTGGCCGCGCTCACCGAACTCAAACTGGTCTGCAACCACCCCGGCCTGGTCACCGGTGACCTCACCGAACTCGGCGGACGCTCCGGCAAACTGGACCTGTGCGCCGACATCATCGGCGCCAACCTGGAGAACCGGTCGCCCACACTGGTGTTCACCCAGTACCGCCGCACCGGCGATCTGCTGGTCCGGCACCTGCGCGAACAGTTCGGCCTGGACGCGCCGTTCTTCCACGGCGGCCTGGACGGGGCCGAACGCGACGCGATCGTGCGCGGTTTCCAGGCCGAGGACGGTCCCCCCGTGCTGGTGCTGAGTCTGCGCGCGGCGGGCACCGGACTAACCCTCACCCGCGCCGCCGACGTCGTCCACTTCGACCGCTGGTGGAATCCCGCCGTGGAGGCGCAGGCCTCGGACCGGGCGCACCGCATCGGTCAGACGCGCACCGTCACCGTCACCACGCTGACCTCCGCCACCACCGTGGAGGAGCACATCGCCGGCATGCACGACCGCAAATCCGCGCTCACCGACCTGTCCGACAGCGACGGCATCGCCGCGCTGGCCCGACTCGACGACGATCGACTGGTCGCGATCCTGCGCCGAGTCCGGGAGGAGAACTGATGGCCGACAACGAATTCGGCTACACCCGCTGGGGCATGGACTGGGTGCGGCTGGCCGAACCGCTCGACGCGCGTCGCCCGGAACCGCTGCTGCCCCGCGCCCGCAGCATCGCCCGCAACGGCGGTGTGCGGGCGAGGATCACGGGCCGCGACGTGAAGGCGAGCATCCATCGCGGCGACCAGGCGTCGGTGACCCACCTCGAGGTCGCCCCGCTGTCGCGGGCGCGCGCGGCCGCCGTGGCCGCCGTCGTGGGCGACGCCGTGGTCCTCACCGACGAGCAGCATCGGGCGCTGGTCGCCGCGCAGGCGTCACCCGCCCCGGTGGTGGCCGCCACCGACTGCTCCTGTTCGGCGCGCACGGCCCGCTGCCTGCACGTGCTCGCGGTGCTCTACGACCTCGCGCGCCGAGTGGACGAGAACCCGCGCGTCGCCTTGGAGATCCAGGGCTACTTCGACGCGGCCACGGACGAGGCCGCGCCGGTCGAATCGCCGCGCTGGACGCCGATCAACGCGCTGGACCCCCGGTACTACTTCGAGGAACCCACCGGCTGAACGGCGGTCCGGCGGTGCGCGGCAACCGCCCGGGTCGGCACTGGTCCCTCGCACGTCTTCGAGGCGCGGAGACGCGCGTGGCAATCCCCGACCACGCGCGGACACTGTCGGCGCGCCGCGGGGCGACGGTGCGCACCACCCCACCGGTCAAGGGCGCGGCGGGTGCTTATCCGCGTCGCAGGGCGGCGATGCTCCTCTGGGTCGCAGGGCGGCGGGTGGTCACCTGCGGCGCAGGGCGACGGTGGTCATCTGCTGCGCAGGGCGGCGATGCGCTCGCCGAGTTGGTCGGCGGTGGCCAGCGCGGTGGGCGGGCCGCCGCATTCGCGCCGCAGTTCGCCGTGGATGACCCCGTGCGGTTTGCCGGTGCGATGGTGGTGCATGGCGACCAGGCTGTTCAGTTCGCGGCGCAGTTCGCCGAGTCGGTCGGCGGTGGCGACCCGTTCGGCCGCGGCGGTGGCCACCGGCGCGGCGGGGGCAGGCGTCACGGACCGCTCGGCGACCTGTTTGGTCTGGCGCTCGCGCAGCAGCGCGCGCATCTGCTCGGCGTCGAGCAGACCGGGAATCCCCAGGTAGTCGGCTTCCTCGTCACTGCCGGAGAAGGTCGCGGTGCCGAAGGAGGAACCGTCGTAGATGACCTGGTCGAGTTCGGCGTCGGCGGCCAGCGCGACGAAGGACTTCTCCTCCTCGCCCGGTTCGTCCTTCTGCTTGTTGGCATCGATCAGCAGGTCGTCCTCGAGACCGTCCTTCTCCCGGTGCGGCTTGCCGATGATGTGGTCGCGCTGCAACTCCAACTGCGCGGCCAGGTCCAGCAGCACCGGCACCGAGGGCAGGAAGACGCTGGCGGTCTCGCCGGGGCGACGCGCGCGCACGAACCGACCGATGGCCTGGGCGAAGTACAGCGGGGTCGAGGCGCTGGTGGCGTAGACGCCGACGGCCAGGCGCGGCACGTCGACGCCTTCGGACACCATGCGCACCGCGACCATCCACGGTTGGGTGTTGCGGCTGAACTCGGCGATCCGGTTCGAGGAGGTCGGATCGTCGGACAGCACCAGCGCGGGCTTCTCGCCGGAGATGTGTTCGAGCAGTTCGGCGTAATCGCGGGCGCGTTCCTGATCGGTCGCGATGACCAGGCCGCCCGCGTCGGGCATGCCGGAGGCCCGCAACTGGCGCAACCGGGTGTCGGCGGCCCGCAGCACGGCCGAGATCCAGTCGCCCGCCGGATCGAGCGCCGTGCGCCAGGCGCGGGCGGTCTGCTCGGCGTTCAACGGCTCGCCCAGACGGGCGGAATACTCCTCGCCCGCGCTGTCGCGCCAGTGCGCCTCACCGGAGTAGGCGAGGAAGACCACCGGCCGCACGACGCCGTCGGCGAGGGCTTCGGCGTAGCCGTAGGTGTGGTCGGCGCGCGACTGCGGCAGCCCGCCCTCCCCCGGTTCGTAGGTGACGAACGGGATCATGCTGTCGTCGCTGCGGAACGGGGTTCCGGTCAGCGCGAGGCGGCGGGTGGCGTCGCCGAACGCGTCGGCGGTGGCCTCGCCCCAGCTCTTGGCGTCGCCCGCGTGATGGATCTCGTCGAGGATGACCAAGGTGCGGCGGTTCTCGGTGCGCACCCGGTGCCGCGAGGGGTGCGAGGCGATCTGCGCGTAGGTGACGACCACGCCGTGGTAGTCGCCCGAGGTGCCGCCCGTGGCGTTGGAGAATCGCGAATCCAGCGCGATCCCGCTGCGCGCGGCCGATTCGGCCCACTGGTGCTTGAGGTGTTCGGTGGGCGCGACCACGGTGATCTGATCGACGGTGCGATCGGCCAGCAACTCCGCGGCGACCCGCAGCGCGAAGGTGGTCTTGCCCGCGCCGGGCGTCGCGACGGCGAGGAAGTCGCGCGGTTTGGTGGTGAGGTATTTCGTCAGGGCCCGCCGCTGCCAGGCGCGTAGCGCGCCGCCGCCGGCGGTCGTTCCCGAATCGCCCGGCGAGGCCCCACTTCCCGCCGCGGCGCCTCCCGATCCAGTCACGCAGAAGACCCTACTCGGCGACTTCGGTGTGTCGCCAAACCGACGCGGCGGGCGCGACCGGCGTCACAGTTTCGCCGGTGATCCACGTCGCGTTCACGCGGTCAGCATCGACACGTCGCCCCGACAATCCGGTACGTCGAGCGCACGTGCGCGATGCTGTAGGCACGATGACCGACGACAGTTCCACCGGCGAGCCCGATCCGCGGGGCGGCGACGAGCCGATCCACGGCGGTGGCGCGGGCACACGCCCCGCACACGCCGCCGCCCTCACCCGGCGGACCCGACGGGTGGGCCGGGCGACTTGGCGGCTGATCCGGCGGGTGGCGATCAAGGCGTGGAACGACTCGATCTTCGCGAAATCGGCGGCGGCGGCGTTCTGGCAGACCCTGTCGCTGGCCCCGCTGCTGCTGGGCGTGTTGGGCAGCCTCGGCTACGTGGGCGGCTGGTTCGGCCCCGACACCGTCGAGATCGTGCGCGCCAAGATCATCGCCTTCAGCCGGGACCTGTTCAGTTCCTCGGTGGTCTCGGATCTGATCGAACCCACCGTCGCCGACGTGCTCGGCAAGGGGCGCGGCGCGGTGGTGTCGGTGGGTTTCGTGCTGTCGCTGTGGGCGGGTTCCTCGGCGATGGCGACCTTCGTCGACTCGATCGTGGAAGCGCACGGCCAGCAGGACGCGCGACATCCGGTGTGGCAGCGCATCTTCGCCCTGCTGCTGTACGTGTTGTTCCTGGTGGCGGCGGTGTTCATCCTGCCGCTGGTGGCGCTGGGCCCCGCGATCATCGGCCGGGTCCTGCCCGATATCTGGCGCGAACCCGGACTGCGACTGCTCGACGCGTTCTACTACCCGGGCGTCGGCCTGCTGCTGATCGTCGGTCTGACCACGCTCTACAAACTGGCGCTGCACCGCACGCTGCCCTGGCACCGACTCTTCGGCGGCGCGCTGGTGGCGGGCGTGTTCTTCATGACCGCCAGTGAGGGACTGCGGCGGTATCTGTCCTGGGTGACCCGCACGGGCGTCAGCTACGGAGCGCTCGCCACGCCCATCGCGTTCCTGCTGTTCACGTTCTTCCTCGGCTTCGCGGTGATCCTGGGCGCGGAATTCAACGCGGCCGTACAGGAGTTCTGGCCCGCGCGCGCGACCCGTCTGGAGCAGATGAAGCGCTGGTGGGCCGATCAGGTCCGCGGTGACGGCGACGACGAGGAAGACGACGGCGCGGACCGACCGCACGCGGCGGGCGGCACCGCCCAGCCCGACGTGCCGATGGTGTTCGACAAGCCGCCCGCCCGTCCGGAAACCGCGGACGTGCCCGTCGAGCGGCCCGCCTCCCCGGCGGTCGCACCGGCGCGGGGCGCGGCCGGGACGGCGGGCGGACCGGGTCAGTCGCCCTTCTTGAGCCCGTCGTAGATCTTCTTGCACTCGGGGCAGACCGGCGAACCGGGCTTGGCCGAGCGCGTCACCGGGAAGACCTCACCGCACAGGGCGACCACGTGGGTTCCCATGACGGCGCTCTCGGCGATCTTGTCCTTCTTCACGTAGTGGAAGAATTTCGGGGTGTCGTCGCCCGTCGTCTCGTCGGTCGTCGAATCCGGGCGAACCAGGGTGTCGGTACTCACGACCTCCATGATGCCGCATCCGCGCCGCCGTCGCTGTCGACAGGGTCCGCCTTCGGCAGGGCCCCGACCTGGGCGTGTGCATGCCGCACCCGCTCGTGCCAGACTCGAAGGCATGCAGCAGCACGGGGATGCCGACGAGGCCGACGACATCGGCCCCGGTGATCGCCCCGACGTCGAGACGTCCGGAGCGCGACGCTCGCGCGGCTACTTCCCCGGGCAGGCCGAGCACGCGGTGCTCATCACCGAGGCCGCGCCCTCGCTCGAGGATCAGCACCGCGCCCGCGTGCGGCGCTACACGATGATCATGGCCTTCCGCATCCCGTGCCTGATCGGCGCGGCCGTGGCCTACAGCGTGTGGCAGAACGCGCTGGTGTCGCTGCTGATCATCGGCATCTCGATTCCCCTGCCGTGGATCGCGGTGCTCATCGCCAACGACCGGCCGCCGCGGCGCAAGGACGAACCGAGTCGCTGGGACGGTCGCGGCCACCGGCCCGCCCTCGAATCAGGGCAACACCGCTCGATCGACGGCTGAGTCGACCGCCACGGGCCGCGGTCGCCGGATCAGGATCGACATCACCGCGGCCGCCCCGCACAGCGCGCCCGCCAGCAGCCAGGCCAGGTCGTAGCTGCCTCGCAGGTCGCGCACCAGGCCCGCGCCCGTGGCGGCCGCGGCCGCGCCGATCTGATGCGAGGCGAAGACCCAGCCGAAGGCGATCGGGCCGTCCGCGCCGAACATCTCCCGGCACAGCGCCACCGTCGGCGGCACCGTGGCGATCCAGTCCAGCCCGTAGAAGATGATGAACACCCACATGCTCGGTTCGGTCTCCGGCGCGAACAGCGACGGCAGGATCAACAGCGACAATCCGCGCAGGGTGTAGTAGGCCAGCAGCAGGTAGCGGGGGTCGAGCAGGTCGGTCAGCCAGCCCGACAGGATCGTGCCTGCGACGTCGAAGATCCCGATCACCGCCAGCAACCCCGCCGCCGTCGTCGCGGGCATGCCGTGATCGTGCGCGGCGGTGACGAAGTGGGTGCCGACCAACCCGTTCGTGGACGCCCCGCACACCGCGAAACCGCCCGCCAGCAGCCAGAATCCGCGGGTGCGCGCGATCGAGGCCAACACCGTCAGCGCCCGGCCCGCGCCCGCTCCCGCGGGGACGCTCAGCGCGACGTCGCCGGGCGGCGCGCCGTAGGCGGTGACGCCCATGTCGGCGGGATGGTCGCGGATGAACAGCAGCACCAGCGGCACCACCGCCAGCGCGGTCGCCGCGACCACCAGCGCGGGCACGCGCCACCCGTGCTCGTCGGCGAGCGCGGCGATCAACGGCAGGAAGATCAACTGACCCGTCGCGCCCGCCGCGATGAGCACGCCGGTGACCAGCCCGCGATGCCGAACGAACCACCGTCCGGTGATGGTCGCCACGAATGGCATCGACATCGAGCCGACGCCGACGCCGACCAGCAGTCCCCAGGTCAGCACCAACTGCCAGGACGCGGTCATGAACACCGTCAGCCCGTTGCCCGCCGCGACGAGCACCAGGGCGCACGCCACCACCCGACGGATACCGAAACGGTCCATCAGCGCCGCCGCGAACGGTGAGATCAGGCCGTAGAGCAGCAGATTCAGCGAGACCGCCGCGCCGATCGTCGCGTGCGACCAGCCGAATTCCCGGTGCAGCGGTTCCATCAGCACGCCGGGCACCGACCGGAACGCCGCCGCACCCAGCAGGGCGACGAAGCCGACGCCCGCCACCACCCAGGCCGGATGCGGCCCGCGCCGCCCGGCGACCGCGATCACCGGTTCGTCGCGGTCGCGCACCCTTTCGCATTCCGTCACGGAACGAGGGTGCCCGATCCCGCCGTCGCCCACGAGTACGGCGAACGCCACGTCCCGTCGAAATCCCGCCGGCCGCGCGCCGGTTCGGCTCCCGAATCCGCTCGACACGAACCGAGCCGCCCCCTACTGTGTCCCCGGGGCATACCGGGTGCGTGTGTCCGACGACACACGGGAGCGGCGGATGATTCGCTGGGTCTGGGCCTTTCTCGACCGGCCCGCTCACCATTTCGACGACTGCGCGCGATTCTGGGCCGAGGTCACCGGCACGGCCGCCTCGGCACGGCGCGGCCACGACGACGAATTCCTCACGCTGCTGCCCGACCCCGCGCTCGCGGCCGCCGCGTCGGTGAAGATGCAGGCCGTGCGCGGCCTCGGCGGCGTGCACCTCGACCTCGACGTCGACGACGTCGCCGCGGCGGTGCGCGTCGCGCTGGACCTGGGCGCGTCCCTGGTCGCCAACCACCCCACCTACGCGGTGCTGCGCTCGCCGTCCGGGCAGATCTTCTGCTTCACCCCGCACGGTCGGACCCGCGGCGTGCCCGCCCCCGCCTTCCGCGCGCCCGACGGCACCCACAGCCGCATCGATCAGGTCTGCCTGGACATCGGACCGGCCGACCACGCCGTCGAGACCGCGTTCTGGCAGACCCTGACGGGCTGGGAGCACCGGCAGGGCAGGCTGCCGGAATTCGCGCGACTGCGCTCCTCGGACGGTCTGGCGGTGCAGTTGCTGCTGCAACGTCTCGGCGAGGACCGGCGCACCACCGCGCACATCGACCTGTCCTCCTCCGATATCGAGGCCACCGCGGCGTGGCACGAATCGCTCGGCGCGCGCGTGGTCGAACGCCACGAACACTGGATCGTGCTGCGCGACCCGGGCGCGGGCGTCTACTGCGTCACCGCGCGCGACCCGCACGGCGTCTGAACTCCGCGGCGGCAGGAATGGCAGAGTACCGATGTGCCCACCCCGCGAACCACCACCGCGTCCCCGCTCACCGCGCTGTGCCCGGATCTGCGTACCGCGCTGACCAGGGTCGGCTACGACGCGGACACCCTGCTCGAGGTCCTCGGTGACCAGGCCCATGCCGCGCTCGGCCGTCAGGAACCGGTGCCGGTCCGGCGGGCCGCGCGCGCGGCGGGCGACCTCGGCACGCTGATCCTGCTGTTCCTGGTGGGCGACGACGTCGCCGACCGCGACGCGGCGTCCGCGTTCGCCCCGCTCGAGGTGGACCGCGCCGTCGCCGCGGGCCTGCTGACCCGCTCGGGCGACCGGGTGCGCGCGGCGTTGGACCTGCGACCGCTGGACGTGGGCGCGGGCACCCGCTGGGTGCTCTCGGACCTGGACGACTCCATGCGCCGCCGCACCCTCACCGAGGACCACGTGCTCGGCGTCGGGCACGCCTCGCTGTCGCTGTTGCGCGCCACCCCCACCCGTCCGGTGGGCTCGGTCCTGGACCTGGGCACCGGATGCGGCGTGCAGGCCGTACACGCCGGTTCCTATGGGCGGTCGGTCACCGCCACCGACGTCAATCCGCGCGCGCTGTGGCTGGCCGAGGCGACCGCGGCCCTCAACGAACTCGACATCGATTTCCTCGAGGGTTCCTGGTTCGACCCGGTGGCGGGTCGCCGCTTCGATCAGGTGGTCGCCAATCCCCCGTTCGTGGTGGGCCCGGCCCGCGTCGAGCACACCTACCGCGATTCCGGTCTCGCGCTGGACGGCGCGAGCGAACTCGTCCTGTCGCGCGCGCCGGAATTCCTCGCCCCAGGCGGGACCGCCGCGCTGCTGGCCGCCTGGGCGCACGTCGAAGGACAGGACTGGCGGCAGCGGGTGTCCTCGTGGCTGCCCGCCGAAGGCGTCGACGCCTGGGTCGTGCAGCGCGACGTCGCCGATCCGGCTCTGTATGTCGGCACCTGGCTGCGTGACGCGGGCCTCGACCCGCGTGAGGCGGGAGCGCAGGAGCGCGCCGAGCGCTGGCTCGACGCGTTCGAGGCCGCCGACGTGGCGGGAATCGGCTTCGGGTTCGTCTACCTGCGCGCGATCGACGGTCCGACCGAGGTGCTGGCCGAGGACCTCGCCCACGGCTTCGAGGACCCGCTCGGCGCGGAGGCGAGCGACTATTTCGAGCGGTCGGCCTGGTTGCGCGCGGTCGCCCGGGACCCCGACCTGGCCTGGTCCGCGCGTTTCGCCGTCGACCCCGCCACCGCGCTGGAGCGGATCTACCTCTCGGGCGAGCACGGCTGGGAACAGCGGGTCGCGCGACTGCACCGCGGCGACGGCCCGCGCTGGCAGCACGAAGTGGACGACGTCACAGCTTCGCTGGTGGCCGGAATGCGGGCCGACGGTCCGCCGTTGCACGAGGTGGTCGAACTGCTCGCCCTCGCGCACGGATACGACGCGGACGATCCGGAACTGGCCGCCGATTCGCTGTCGGTGGTCACCGGTCTGGTCCGACACGGGCTGATCCGGCCCGTGTGAACCGGTCCGTGTAATCGCGGGAGAACGGGTAAGCGACGGGTACGAGCGCGGACGAGGTCAGCACCGTGTTCCGACCCGTGGGGGTTCTCAGGAACTTCTCAGCAGGAGAGCCGAGAACCCGCAGCTCAGAGCGGTTTATCACCGCCGCGAGCGGGAACTTTCCTCAGGTCGGGTCCGTTGTTCGGAGTGAGACACCACCGACAGGAGGCAAGTCATGACAAGCCCCGCCACCACTCGTGTGCGCACCAGCGATTCCGACCTCGACGCCCAGAGCCCCGCCGCCGACCTGGTACGCGTGTACCTCAACGGGATCGGTCGCACGGCGCTGCTCACGGCCGCCGACGAGGTCGAGCTGGCCAAGCGCATCGAGGCGGGCCTCTACGCGCAGCACCTGCTCGAGACCGGCAAGCGTCTGTCGGCCGGCCGCAAGCGGGATCTGGCCGCCGTCGTGCGCGAGGGTCAGGCCGCGCGTTCGCACCTGCTCGAGGCCAACCTCCGCCTCGTGGTCTCGCTCGCCAAGCGCTACACCGGCCGCGGCATGCCGCTGCTGGATCTGATCCAGGAGGGCAACCTCGGGCTGATCCGCGCGATGGAGAAGTTCGACTACGCCAAGGGATTCAAGTTCTCCACCTACGCCACCTGGTGGATCCGCCAGGCCATCACCCGCGGCATGGCCGACCAGAGCCGCACGATCCGGCTGCCCGTCCACCTGGTCGAACAGGTGAACAAGCTCGCCAGAATCAAGCGCGAACTGCACCAGCAACTCGGCCGCGAGGCCACCGACGACGAACTGGCCAACGAATCGGGCATCCCGGTCGAGAAGATCTCCGATCTACTGGACCACAGCCGCGACCCGGTGAGCCTGGACATGCCGGTCGGCAACGACGAAGAGGCCCCGCTCGGTGATTTCATCGAGGATTCCGAGGCCACCTCCGCCGAGTCGGCCGTGATCGCCGGTCTGCTGCACCACGACGTCCGCAGCGTGCTCGCCACGCTGGACGAACGCGAACAGCAGGTCATCCGGCTGCGCTTCGGCCTCGACGACGGTCAGCCGCGCACCCTCGACCAGATCGGCAAGCTGTTCGGCCTCTCGCGCGAGCGGGTGCGTCAGATCGAGCGCGAAGTCATGGCCAAGCTGCGCAAGGGCGAGCGCGCCGACAGGCTGCGCGCTTACGCCAGCTGATCCCCTCGGTGGTCGTGTGACCACCTCGTACCCGGTGGCCGGAATCCGGCCACCGTCCCAGCGCCGGCCGGTGCCCGCGCGCCCGTCCCCTCCGGGTCGCGCGAACCGGTCGGCGAACGCGTCTCCGGGGTTCGGCAACACTCAGTTCTGGTCGACCTGCACGTCGTAGTTGACGGTGTCGTCCTGCACGCTCGTGACGGTGACGGTCAGGCCGAGTTGATCCCCGCCCTCGGTCAGCGTGCAACGCATCGTCGTCCCCACCTTGCCGTCGAGGTCGCCGGGGCAGTCGATCGAATCCGGTTCCTGGCCGACCTTCTCGGTCAGCGTCTGCTTGACCGACTTCTCCAGTTCGGATTCGTCGATTTTCGGATCCGAGCCGATGGAGACCGAACACGCGGTCAACGCACAGGCCAGCAGCGGCAGGGCGATGGCGGCGAGCTTGTTCATGGCAGTACCTCTCGTAGGCGGGAGTCCATGGTGCCTCGAGATCACCGCCCGCATAGGCCCATTGACGACGGCACGCCGGATACGACGGCGCGGCCGGGGTGTCCGCCAGGTGTGTCCGCCCGCCTCAGGCCAATCGGCGCGGCCCCACGTCGAAACGACTCGGTTGCGGACCGACCCGCACCCGGGCGTAGAGGATCGCCGCCGAAGTCGGTGCGGCGAGCACCGGTTCGCACAGCAACTCTCGCACCTCCGGCAGATCGTCGAACAGCGCCGAGATCCGGCGGGCCGACTCCGCCAGGGCCGCCTTGTCCACCCGGGGACTGGCCGGGGTGCCCGAGAGCAGCGCCGCCGCGCGCGGCGCGTCGATCAAGGCCACCGATTCGTCCTCGGTCAACGGCAGCGCCCGATACGCGCGGTCGCCGAGCAGTTCGATGATGAGCCCCGACAATCCGAATTCGATCACCGACCCGAACGACGGATCGTCCTGCACCCGCAGGATGCAGCCCACGCCGGTCGGCGCCATCTTCTGGATGTGCAGCACCGGGTCGCCGCAGATGTCGACCAGATCCCGGTAGCCCTGCCGCACCGCCTCCGGTCGCCACAGGTCCAGGCGAACACCGCTGAGATCCGGGCGACGTCGCCACAACTCCCCGGTGGCCTTGGCCGCCACCGGATATCCCAGGGCCTCGGCCGCCGCGACGGCCTCGTCCTCGTCGCGCACCTCCCGGAACTCGACGATGTGGATGCCGTAGCAGCCCAACAGATCCACGGCCTCCAGATCGGTCAGCCAGCGACCGCCCTCGGCCATCCAGCCCGCCACCAGATCTCGCGCCCGGTCGACGTCCATGCCGTCGGGGCGCACCACGGCCGAGACCGGCTTGTCACGCCACTCGGCGTAACGCCGCACCCGCGCCAACGCGCGCGCGGCCCGCTCGGGATCGGGATAGGACGGGATCGATCCGCGCACCGCGATGCCGCCGGGACCGCGCTCGGACAGCAGGTTCGGGATGCCCTGCTCGGCGACGAACGTGGTCAGGATCGGCTTGCTCGCCTCCGGAACGGCCTGTGCCGCCGCGCGGATCGCGTCGGCGAAACCGGCCATCGGCAAGGGCACGGGGGGCGCGAAAACGACGATGACCGCATCGATCTCGTCGTCGCGCAAGGCCGCCACCACCGCGTCGAGATAGCTGCCGGGCGTGGCCTGCGGACCCAGATTCACCGGCTCGCCCACCTCGAGGCCCTCGCCGCGGGCGGCGTCGACCGCCAGCCAACTCAGCGCGGTGCTGTTGGAGACCACCGCCAACCGTCCGCCCGCGGGCAGCGGTTGGTAGCCGAGCAGGGCGGCGCAGTCGAACAACTCCGAGATCGAGTCGACCTGCACGATGCCCGCCTGCGCGAACAGATCCCGCACGATCGAACGGTCCATGTCGCCGGTCGGCTGGGTGCGCGCGGCCAGCCTGCCGCTGCTGACCGCGACGATCGGCTTGGTGCGGGCCACCCGGCGCGCGATCCGCGAGAACTTGCGCGGATTACCGAAACTCTCCAGGTACAGCAGGATCACCTCGGTGTCGGCGGCGGTGTCCCAGTACTGGAGCAGATCGTTGCCCGAGACGTCGGCGCGGTTGCCCGCCGAGACGAAAGTGGACAGTCCCAGATTGCGGGCCGCGGCCTCCCCCAGGATCGCCGCGCCCAACGGACCGGACTGGCAGAAGAACCCGATCCGGCCGCGGGCGGGCAGGATCGAGGCCAGCGTCGCGTTGAGCGAGACGGCCGGATCGGTGTTCGCGATGCCCAGCGCGCTCGGGCCGACCACGCGCATCCCGTGCCCGCGCGCCGCAGCCACCAGATCGCGTTCGGCCGCCATGCCTTCGGCCCCCGTCTCGCCGAAACCCGCGGTCAGCACCACCAGGCCCTTGACGCCCTTGGCCATACAGTCGTCGAGCACCGAGCCGATCGCGGCAGCGGGCACCGCCACCACCGCCAGATCCACCTCGTCGGGAATGTCACGGACGGTGGGATAGGCGAATACGCCGCGCACCGACCGGCGATTCGGGTTGACCGGATACACCGGCCCCTGGAAGACGCCGGAGAGCAGATTCGCCAGCATCACCCCGCCCACGCGGCCCACCGCCGGAGTCGCGCCGATCACCGCGATCGATCGGGGGGCGAGCAGATTGCCGACACTGCGCGCCTCGGAGGCCCGTTCGCGGGCGTCGCGCACCGAGACCAGCGCCTCGGTGGGATCGATCGCGAATTCCAGGTGCAGCACCGAACCGTCGCGGCTGCGCTCGACCTGATAGCCGGCTTCCCGGAACACGGTGACCATGGTGGTGTTCTCGGCGAGCACCTCGGCGACGAAGGTGTCGATCTTGGCCTCCGCGGCCGAACCCGCCAGATGTTCGAGCAGGATCGAGCCCAGACCGCGGCCCTGGTGGCCGTCGGCCACCACGAACGCGACTTCGGCCGAGCGCGGGCCCGGCCGGTCCAACAGTTCGTACCGGCCGACCGCGATGATCTGATCGCCCAGTTCCAGGACCAGCCCGACCCGGTCGCGATAGTCGACGTGGGTGGTGCGGTAGAGGTCGCGCGGTGAGATGCGCGGGTAGGGGCCGAAGTAGCGCAGATAGCGCGTGCGGTCCGACAGCGCCGCGTGGAACTGCTGCAACCCCTCGGCATCGTCGGGGGTGATGGGGCGCAACCGCACCACCCGACCGTCGGCGGCCAGGACGTCGGCGAACCAGTGCTGCGGCGGCGGGGGCGGGTCGGCCGGCGTACTCGGCGAGTCCACGCCCGGGGTCTGCTCAGTCACGAGGGTCCTCCGCATCCAGGCCGAGCAGCCCGAAAACCGCTCGGCGCGTGGCCGTCACGGCCGTGTCGACGGCCCGTTGCGCGCGATCGACACGCGGGTCGCCGGTTTCGGGTGTGCCGCCGGGGCCGTCCCACGGGCGGTAGGCGATGTCGCCGCCGTCGCCCATCGTCGGCGGCGCCGTGACCGTCGGCGCCTCCGCCGCCATCGCCTCGATCCAGGTCGACGGCACCGGGGTCGACGGGTCGACGTCGCGGTCCAACGCCGTGGCCAACAGATGCGTCCACGCGCGCGGGACCACGCGGACCGGGCTGTAACCACCGCCGCCCACCGCCAACCAGCGGCCTTCGGCGTAGCGGTCGGCCAGATCCCGCATCGCCAGGAACGCGGCGCGCTGGCCGTCGACGGTCAATTCCAGGTCGGCCAGCGGATCCTCGCGATGGGTGTCCACACCGCACTGTCCGACGATGATCTGCGGGCGGAAAGCCGCGAGCACACCGGGCACGACCGCGTGGAAACCGCGCAGCCACTGCGCGTCGGCGGTGCCCGGCAGCACCGCCAGATTGACCGCGGTGCCCGCCGCGGCCCCGCTGCCGGTCTCGTCCGGCCAGCCGGTGTTGGGCCACAGCGTCGCCGGATGCTGGTGGATGGAGAAGGTCAGCACCCGGGGGTCGTGGTAGAACGCCCGCTGGACCCCGTCGCCGTGGTGGACGTCGATGTCGAGATAGGCGATGCGATCGAAACCGTGGTCGAGCAGCCAGGAGATCGCCACCGCGGCGTCGTTGTAGATGCAGAAACCCGCGGCCGCGTCCGCCATCGCGTGATGCATACCGCCGCCGATGCTCACCGCGCGCCTGGTCCGTCCCTCGGCGATCTCCCTGGCCGCGGCCAGCGTGCCGCCGACGATCACCGAGGCGGCGGCGTGCATGCGCGGAAAGACCGGGTTGTCCTCGGAGCCCAACCCGTACGGTGGCGCGTGCAGCGCCACCGGCGGCGCCTGCGCCTGTTCGACGGCCTGGAGGTAGGCGGGTGTGTGCACCCGCAGCAGATCCGATTCGCTCGCCGGTCGCGGGGCGATGCGTTCGACGCCCTCGAGCACGCCCAGACTTTCGGCCAGCGCCATGGTGTACGCCAGTCGGGCCGGTTTCATGGGATGCTGCGGTGTCCAGGTGTAGTCCAGGAAACGTTCGCTCCACACCACCGCGGCGGAGGGGCCCGGCGCGAGCGCGGCCGGGGCCGGTGCGCCCTCGAGCGGGGCGGGCTGATCCTCGGGCGGGGTAGTGGCCATGATCGCAACGGTACGCGGGAAGCTGCCACACCCGTTCGACGTTGACATGCAGTAGAAATAGAGCATGTGCCGACGAGGCGGCCCCATGGGTGCCCACTCGGAGATCCGCCGCCGCACCGACCGGTGCGGGCGAGCAGTACGACGGCCCGGCGAGCGTGGGCCCCGTGACGGTCCTCCACGGGGATCCGTGCTGGCGAGTGGGTAGAATTCGGGCAGACGAAGGGGTAACAGGTGAAGGATCTGGTCGACACCACGGAGATGTATCTCCGTACGATTTACGACCTCGAGGAGGAGGGCGTGGTGCCCCTGCGCGCCCGGATCGCCGAGCGCCTCGAGCAGAGCGGTCCCACGGTCAGCCAGACCGTGGCCCGCATGGAACGCGACGGGTTGCTGCTCGTCGCGGGCGACCGCCATCTGGAGCTGACCGACAAGGGCCGCAGCATGGCGGTGGCCGTGATGCGCAAGCACCGGCTCGCCGAGCGGTTGCTGGTCGACATCATCGGTCTGGACTGGCAGAACGTGCACGCCGAGGCGTGCCGCTGGGAACACGTGATGAGCGAGGACGTCGAACGCCGTCTGGTCGAGGTGCTCAACCACCCCACCACATCCCCCTACGGCAACCCGATCCCCGGCCTGGACGAACTCGGCATCGCCGCGCCGATCGATTCGGTCGAGACCCTCGTCCGGCTCTCCGAACTGCCCAACGGTCATTCCCATGCCGTGGTGGTCCGTCGACTGGCCGAGCACATCCAGACCGATCCCGAGGTCATCGGTCGCCTGCGCGAGGCGGGTGTGGTGCCGGACGCGCGCGTCACGGTGGAGAGCAAGCCGGGTTCGGTCATCATCACCGTGCCGGGCCACGACGGTTTCGAGTTGCCCGAGGAGATGGCGCACGCCGTGCAGGTGAAGTTGGTCGCCGGGTGAGGCTTCTCGTCACGGGCGGCGCGGGATACGTCGGCGGCGTCTGCGCGCGGGTCCTGCTCGAGCAGGGCCACGACGTCGTGGTCGTCGACGATCTGAGCACCGGCAACGCCGACGGCGTGCCCGAGGGCGCGCGCTTCGTGCAGGGCGATGTCGCCGAGGCGGCTCCCGCGCTGCTGCGCGCCGAATCCTTCGACGGCGTCCTGCATTTCGCGGCGCAGTCGCTGGTCGGCGAATCGGTACAGCAACCGGAGAAGTATTGGCACGGCAACGTGGTCAAGACGCTGGAACTGCTGGAGGCCATGCGGCACAGCGGAACCGGACGTCTGGTGTTCTCCTCCACCGCCGCCGTCTACGGCGAACCCGATCGGGTGCCGATCACCGAGGACGCGCCCACCCGTCCGACCAATCCGTACGGCGCCTCCAAACTCGCCATCGATCACGCGATCACCTCCTACGCGATCGCGCACGGACTCGCGGCGACGAGCCTGCGCTATTTCAACGTCGCGGGCGCTTACGGCGGCCTCGGTGAGAACCGCGTGGTGGAAACCCATCTCATCCCCCTCGTGTTGCAGGTGGCCCTCGGTCATCGCAAGGCCATCTCCGTCTTCGGTACCGACTGGCCGACCCACGACGGCACCGCCGTGCGCGACTACATCCACATCCGCGATCTGGCCCAGGCGCATCTGCTGGCCTTGGACACCGCCGAGGCGGGTGTGCACCGGATCTACAATCTCGGCAGCGGCACCGGTTTCTCGGTCCGCGACGTCATCTCGGCCTGCGAGCGGGTCACCGGGCTGCCGATCGCGGCCCAGGACGCGCCGCGCCGTCCCGGCGATCCCGCCGTGCTGATCGCCTCGAGCGCCCGCGCCGTGCAGGAGTTGGGCTGGCTACCCGTGCACAACGATCTCGACGAGATCGTCTCCGACGCGTGGTCGTTCCTCCAGTCCCTCGGCGACCGGGCGCACAGCGCGCGCTGACCGCTACCGGCGCGCCAAGCGCAGGTAGCGCACGGCCGCCCCGGCGAATCCGGCCGCCGCGAGCAGGACACACCACAGGATCGCCTGCGGTGCGCTCTCGGCGGTCCCGCCGCCGAGCAGGCCGCGCACGGTGTCGATGACCGGGGTGGCCGGTTGGTGTTCGGCGAAGCCGCGCAGCCACTCCGGCATCGTGGAGGTGCGTACGAACGCGCTGCTGATGTACGGGATGAACATGATCGCGTAGGTCAGCCCGCCCGCCGCCTCGGGATTGCTCGCGATCATGCCCAGCGCCACCGCGATCCAGGAGATCGCCGTGACGAACAGCGTGATCACCGCGACCGCCGCGATCCACTGCCCCACATCGGCCCCCGGACGGAAGCCGAGCAGCAGCGCGACCGTCACCGCGACCGCGATGGCGAGCAGATTGCGGACGATCCCTTCGGTCACGTGGCCGACCAACAGCGCCGAGCGGAACATGGGCAGGGTGCGGAACCGGTCGATACTGCCCCTGGTCATATCCGCCGAAACCGCGGTGGCGGTGATGGAAGACCCGAAGCCGGTGCACAGCACCATGATTCCGGGCACCACGTAGTCCAGATACGGTCCGCCGACCGCGATCGCGCCGCCGAAGACGTAGGTGAACATCAGCATCACCAGGATCGGCATGAGCAGCGAGATGATCAGGGTGTCGCGGCTGCGCAGGGTGTGGCGCGCGCAGCGCCGGAACATCACCGCGCAATCGGCGATCGCCGCGCCGATCACCGGGCGCTCGCCTCGACCAGGTCGGCGGCGTGTTCGACGGTCCCCTCGGTGCGCAGGGCGCCGGCGAACCGCTCGGCCGCCGCCCGCTGCCGCCGCCCCAGCAACGGCGCCAGGGTGTGTTCCAGGCGGGGCCTGTTCAACCGGGTGAACGGCAGATGCGCTCCGACCCCGAGTCGACTCACCTGCGCACCCCACAGCGGCTGCTCGAAGGAGACCGAGCACACGAGGGTGGGCAGACCGGCGCGCAGACTCTCGAACAGCGTGCCGACCCCGCCGTGGTGCACGGCCGCCGCGCAGCGCGGGAACACCAGGTCGTGCGCGAACGAGCCGACGACCGCGATGTCGGGTCCGCCGCGGACCGCGTCGCGATCCAGATCGCTCCCCCCGGCGCTGACCAGCGCGCGCACACCCAGGCGCTGCGCCACCTCCGTCACCATCGCGAGGACGGCGGCGGTGTCGCGAATCGGCATGCTGCCGAAGCCGAAGAACACCGGCGGCTCACCCCGGTCGATCCAGTCCAGAATGGCCTCGTGGTCGCCGGCGAGTTCGCCTACCGCCGCGCGGGCCTGCTGGTCGAGGGTGAGGAATCCGGTGAACGGCCTGCGCTCGTCCCACTGTTCGGGCAGCCCAGGAACCAGCGCCGGATCGTAGATCTGGAGTTCCGGGACCCCTCGCCGTTCGAGCACCGCGGCCGTGCTCGCCCGTGAGGGCGGCAGACCGAGGTCGGCGCGCAGCGCGTTGAGGTAGCGCATGAACACCACCCGCCGCAGATTCTCGGCGACCGTCCAGGTAGCCCGGTTGACGCCGGCGGGCGGATTCCACTGCGGGGGCAACGATCCGGGAAACGGATAGGCGTTGTTGGCACGGCACGGGAAGTAGTGGAGGCTGACCAAGGGCACCCCCATCGCCTCGGCCACCGAACTCGCCCGGTCTTCGGTGACGGTGCTCGCCACGATCAGGTCGGCCCCCGCGCACACCTCGATCACCTCGCGATTCATCCGCTCGGCGTAGCCCGCCATCTGCCGGGCCACCAACTGCATCAGCCGCAGGGTGTTGCCCGCGGCCAGCGCGCGCTGCCCCTCCTCGGAGCTGTAGAGCCGCTGGACATCGGGCCCGCAGGGGCGGGCCGTCAGTCCGGTCGCGGTGACGAAATCGACCAGATTCGGCGGGGCGCCCACCACGATGTCGTGTCCTCGGCGGCGCAGTTCGAGCGCCAGCGCGACCACCGGTTGCACATCCCCCCGGGTCCCGGTGAGCGGGATCGCGATTCTCACGTCGGCCCTTTCGGTGCGGTTTGCTGCCCCGGCAACCGTACTGCCCCCGTCACGCACCTGCCCGTCCCCGAATTGAGGGCTCTCCGTACGGCGCGTGAATAAGTACAGTGCTGTGGTGTGCACGTAGCGCTGTTCATGGACTACCACCCGGAGACTCTGGGCGGCATCCAGATCGCGGTCGCCTCGCTGTGCCGCGGACTGCGACTCGCCGGACACCGCGTCACCCTGTTCGTCGCCCCGATGCCCGGCGCGGCCCCCAGCCCCGACATCGTGGAACTCTACGCGCGCGGCCCGCTGGTGAATGGATTCCCGGTGGTGGTACCCGGCGCGCGCAACGACGAATTGGTCGATGCCGTGTTCGCCGCGCACCACCCTGTCGACATCGTGCACACCCACACCACCTACGGGGTGGCGATCTCCGGGATGCGCGCCGCGCGCAGGCACGGCATTCCCCTGGTGCACACCGCGCAGAGCCGCGACGACGCGTTCATCGAACACACCTCGCCCGCACCGTACGCCGCCGCGTTGGCGCTGCGGATCCTGCACGGGCGCTACGTCCCGCATCGCGGCCGCACCCCGCGCGGCGTCGAGTCCCGGGCCGCCCGCAACGCCTGGCGCACCGTGGTGGCGCAGGCCGCGGCCGCCGATCGGGTGATCGCACCGACCCGGCATTTCGCCGAGGCGCTGCGGGCGCACGGGCTGACCGTCGCGCCGCGAGTGGTCTCCAACGGCGTCGACGACGATCTGGTCGACCGTTTGCGCGAGCTGCCGAGCGGGCCGGAGACCGACGGCCCGCTGCGCCTGGTGTGGAGCGGGCGTCTCTCGGCCGAGAAGCGCCCGCTGGCCGCTGTCGAGGCGGTGCGGCGCGTGCCAGACTGCACCCTCGACCTGTTCGGCGAGGGCGACCAGGCCGAGCCGATCGCGGCCTTCGTCACCGAGCACGGCCTCGCCGACCGGATCCGGCTGCACGGCAGGCGCACTCGCGAGCAGTGGTTGACCGCGGCCCGGCGCGCGGACGCCCTGCTGTTCACCTCCCACGGGTTCGACACCCAGGGCATGGTGCTGCTCGAGGCGGTGGCCGCGGGCGTCCCCGTCCTCTACTGCGATCCCGATCTGGACGAATCGGTGCCCGAGGGCGGCGGGCGGCGCGGCGCCGACCCCTCCCCCGAAGCCTTGGCCGGCATCGTCGCCGACCTCGCGGCCGATCGCGCGGACCTCGCCGCGATGCGCGCCGCCCTTGCCGCACACACCGACTCGGTCCGCAGCTCGCACCACCTCGCCGAGGTGCTCGCGGTGTACGCCGGGGCGCGCGGCGAGCTCGACCCGCCACCGATCCCGGCCACGCTGGCCGAGGTGCCGACCGCACCGGGGGCTCTGCCGGTGGTCGGGCACACGCTGCGCGCGCTGCGCGACGCTCCCGGTTTCGTCACCTCGCTGTCCGCGCTCGGGCCGATCGTGCGGATCCGCTTCGGGCTCAAGACCGGTTACCTGCTGACCACCCCGGACCTGGTGCGCGAGGTCGGACTCGGGGACGCGGAGTTCAACCGCGACGATCTGCGCGAGGCGATCGTGGACGTGGCGGGCTCCGCGGTGAACGTGCTGCGCGGCGAGGAGCACAAACTGCGCAGGCGGATGATCGCCCCCGCGCTGCGTCAGGGCCGTCTCGCCGAGTACTCGGCCGCCGCCGCGGGGATCGCGCACCGCTGGGCGGCGGCCCTCCCCGCCGACGCGCGGGTCGACCTGATGGACGAAGCCCACGGTCTGATCCTGGACACCGTCTCCTCGACGCTGTTCACCGCTGATTTCGGGGACCGCGCGCGACTGGAGATCCGGGACAACGTGCCGTGGCTGCTCAGCGAGGTGATCCTGCGCACCGCCCTGCCGCCGCAACTGCGCCGGATGCGGGTGCTCGCGGACCGCCGCTGGCGCAGCAGATCCCGCAAGCTGCGCGCGGCGATCGGCGGGGTGGTCGGTGAATACCGCCGCCGCGGCGAGGATTACAACGACGTGGTCTCGGCCCTGATCCGCCACACCGACCCGGAGACCGGCGCGCGACTGTCCGACGAGCACATCATCGACGAGGCGATCCTCATGCTCGCGGGCGGCGTCGGTTCGATGGCCTCGCTGACGGGTTGGCTGTGGCACGAGGTGATGGCACGGCCGCCGATCGCCGAGCGGTTGTGGGCCGAACTCGACGCCGTCGTGGGCTCCGATCCCGTCGGGCCCGAACACCTCCCGGCGCTGCCCTACCTCAAGCAGGTGGTCGCCGAGACGCTGCGCTTCTGGGGCCCGTGGATCAGTGCGGGCACCGCCGACGGCGATATCCGGGTGGGCGGCCTGACGATTCCCGACGGCACGGCCGTCATGTTCAGCCCGTACATGGTCCAGCACGACCCGCGTTACTTCGCCGCCCCGGAGGACTTCGATCCGGACCGGTGGTCGCCCGAGCGCGCGGGCGAGGTTGACAAGAAGGCGAATCTGTCCTTCGGCGTGGGCCGTCGCCGCTGCCTCGGCGACCATTTCGCGATGCTGGAGATCGCCCTGGCCTCGGCCGCGCTGCTCTCGCGCTGGCGCCCCGAACCGGATCCGCGCTACGTCGTGCGCGCGTCGAACCGCGATTTCGTGCTCTCGCCCTCGGCGCTGCCCGTCACCCTGCGCCCCCGCTGACCGAGCGCGCGGCGCCGACGAACCGCCCGTGGTCATTCGGGCCGCCCGCCGAGGTCGACGCCGAGGCGCGCGGCGGTGGCATGACCGCTGCGGGCCAGCCTGCGCAAGGTCTCGGGCCGCATTCCCGCGCGCAGCGCGGTCTCGAGCAGAATCGCCATCGGGTTGGTGGGGTCGGCCTCGAGAGCCGCGTCCAGGGCGATGCCCGCGAACGGACCGTCGCCGCGGATGTAGGCGCTGTAGCCCAGCAGCGCCGCTAGATCGGCGCGGTCGGGGCCGGTGCTGGCCCGGGTCAGGGTGAGCCACAGTTGTTCCGCGGCCCAGGCGTGTTCGCCCACGGCGAGAGCGAACACGCTGTCGCGCACGCACCGGTCGCGCAAGGCCACCACGACCTCGGCGAGCACCGGTGTGGCGAGTGCGCCGCCCGCGTCGATCTCGGCCACCCGCCACAGCACGTATTCCAGCGCGGCGCGCCGGTAGCGGTCGACGGCGCCGTGCCGCACCGCCACGGCGAACCGGTCACGCGCCAGACCGGCCGCGGTGTTCAGGCAGGCGTCGAATTCCGCTCGCCCCGCGGTGTTCTCGGCCAACAGGCTCACGAGTTCGGCGCGGGTGCGATGGATCGGGCGGCCGTCCACCACGTGTGCCACGGTGACCGGCGAGGCGTCCGGATCCGGCACCCGGCCGTGCTGGTGCGGGTCGAACAGATTCCACCAGGGGTGTCCCGCGGCGATGGCGGGCGTCGCCCACGCGCCGACGAGATCGATGCCGCGCCCGGTGAGCCGCCGTTCGAGGGCGGCGACCAGTGCCGCGGCTTCCGCGCGGCCGGCGTCCGCGGTGGCGGCGCGGCCCGGGAGGGAGGTGGGCGGGCCCTCGGTCAGGCCGTCGTCGACGACGACGGCGAGCACCTGCCGGGCGTCGTCGACCGCGCAGACCTGGCCGACGCAGCCGGCGAACGTCTCGATCGGGTCGGTGTCCGGGACGTCCTCGCACAGGTCGAAACGCACCACCGCCTCGATGACCGGTGTGGCGTGCGCGCCCTCCACGCCGATCACGGCCACGACCAGCGACCGCTCCGGACGGAAACCCACCATCGCGGGCAGAGCCGCGATCAGCTCGCCCGGATCCTCGACGCGCAGGGCCCCGTAGCGCGGCGCCGTCTCGCCGCACATCGCGGTGCGCGCCACCAGCGTCGGGAACTCGCCGAAATCGTCGGGCGGCTCCGAGATCGGGCGGCGGCCGTGCGCCTGGACCGCCAGGCCCCGGCCCAGCGGCGGCGGGCCGTCGTGCCGTCCGACCGGACGGCGGCACCACCGCGCGGCGGCGGGGCCGTTGTCGAGGGAGGTCGCGGATTCGCCACCGCGATCGTGCGGTTCGGTCGATGGGCTCATGGGGTCGATCCTGCGCTCGGAGCGGGCGACGGGGATCGCGCCGACCAGGGGATCCGGCGGCCCTGTGGACGAACGGGGCGCTGTGGACGACGCGCCGCGACGCGCCCCGCGCCACCGGCGGTCAGGCTTCGCGGACCTCGCGGACCGCGACGGCGAACAACTCGTCCTGGGCCGCGCTGTCGGGGATCTCGGTCACCTCGGCGAAGATCATGTAGGTCACCGTGATCCGCACGTCCGCGATCTGGGCGGCCACCGTCCGCATGGTCTGGACGAGGCCGACGCCGCCCACGTCGGGGCGCACCGTGTGACGCAGGGCGAGGGTGTCGTCGGCGTCGACGTCCGGCGGGTCGACCAGGGTGGTGCGCACGGTCGTCGTCGGGCCCGCGCCGCTGACCTGCATCTCCCCGCAGCCGAGCAACTGGGCGCGCAGTTCCGACAGCGGCCGGGTGGTGCGGGTCAGCTCGACGGTCAGGGTCGCGCGGGTCTCGTTGTCGGTGCCCACCGCCACGGCCGTGTTCTCGGGGCCCGGCGCGGCGGCGGGCGGGGTGCACGACGCAGGCGTCACGCGCGCGCCGCGCGGCACGCCGGTCAGATCGCCCGCCGCCTGCGCCGCGGCCTCCGGCGGCAGGCGCACGGCCGGATAGCGGGCCGGGAACTGGCCGGGATCGGGCAGCAGCGCGGCCAGATCGCCCGGTATCCGGCGCTGGACCGCGGTCTGGTCGGCGGCCAACGGGGATCCGGCCACGAGGCCGCCGCACCCGGTCAGCAGCGCTAGAATGACCGAGACCACGCCCGATGCGGCGATGGTCACCCCCCGCCTCGAAACCGGCACAGTCACGGGGCTCACTGTGCCAAACTCCCCGTGGTCGTCGGCGATGCCACGCCGTGCCGATCCCGGGGCCTCGCTCCGGGCGATTCGGCCCGGACGGGAATGCACACCTCCCGAACGCTGTTGCGCACACTGTTGGGCGGTGTCACACCGTGCGCGGTGCACGTCACCGTCATGGGGGACAATGGATGAGGTTCCCTCGCGCGGCGCACGTCGGGTGCCGGGACACGAACGTCCCGCATCGCATCGGCCGGTGGGTGCGGACCGCGCAGGAAGGAGTACGCGATGGACTACGAGTCGCGAATGTACGAACTGGAGTTCCCCGCTCCGCAGCTGTCCTCCGCCGATGGCTCGGGTCCGGTCCTCGTGCACGGACTGGAAGGCTTCACCGACGCCGGTCACGCCGTCCGGCTGGCCACCACCCACCTGCGCGAGAGCCTCGAGTCCGAACTCGTCGCCTCGTTCGACGTGGACGAATTGCTGGACTACCGCTCGCGTCGTCCGCTGATGACGTTCAAGACCGACCACTTCGCCGACTACGCCGAGCCGGAGCTGAACCTGTGGGCGCTGCGCGACACCGCGGGCACCCCCTTCCTGCTGTTGGCGGGCATCGAGCCGGATCTGCGCTGGGAGAAGTTCACCTCGGCGGTGCGCCTGCTGTCCGAACAGCTCGGCGTGCGGCGCACCATCGGTCTGAGCGCGATCCCGATGGCGATCCCGCACACCCGGCCGCTCGGGGTCACCGCGCATTCCTCCGATCGCGACCTGATCGCCGATCACCAGCGCTGGCCGGGTGAGTTGCAGGTGCCGGGCAGCGCGTCCTCGCTGCTGGAGTACCGGATGGCCCAGCACGGCCACGAATCGGTCGGTTTCTCCGTGCACGTGCCGCACTACCTGGCCCAGACCGCCTATCCCGAGGCCGCGCAGACCTTGTTGGAGAACGTCGCCGACAACGCGGGCCTGGAGATTCCGCTGGCCGCGCTCGGCGAGGCCGCGGCGCGGGTGCGCGAACAGGTCAACGAGCACATCGCGGGCAATTCCGAGGTCGAGACGGTCGTGCACGCGCTCGAGCGCCAGTACGACAGTTTCGTCAGTGCCCAGGAGCAGCAGTCCAGTCTGCTCGCGGGCGACGGCGAACTGCCCAGCGGCGACGAGTTGGGCGCGGAGTTCGAGCGGTTCCTGGCCGAACAGGGCGGCTGGGACGGCGAGGGCCCGGCCCGCGGCTGACGGTGTCGCCGCGAGGTCGGAGCCGACTCGGGGCGGGTGATCCGAGCCCGTAGGGTGTGCGGAGTGGATCTGACCGAACTGCTGGAGATACCGGGGACCGACGCGGACGCGCTGTACGAGTCGTTCGGGCTCTGGGCCGCCGCCCAGGGCACCCCGCTGTATCCCGCGCAGGACGAGGCGCTGCTGGAGCTGGCCTCGGGGTCCCACGTCATCCTGGCCACGCCGACCGGTTCGGGCAAGTCCCTGGTCGCGGTGGGCGCGCACCTGTTCGCGCTGACCCGCGGGCAGCGCACCTACTACACCGCCCCGATCAAAGCGCTGGTCAGCGAGAAGTTCTTCGCGCTGTGCGAGGTGTTCGGCGCGGAGCGGGTCGGCATGGTGACCGGTGACGCGGCGGTCAACGCCGACGCGCCCATCATCTGCGCGACCGCCGAGATCCTGGCCAATCTGGCGTTGCGCGAGGGCGCGGACGCCGAGGTGGGCCAGGTGGTGATGGACGAGTTCCATTTCTACGCCGATCCCGATCGCGGCTGGGCCTGGCAGGTGCCGTTGCTGGAGTTGCCGCGCGCGCAGTTCCTGCTGATGTCGGCGACGCTGGGCGAGGTCGATTTCTTCGCCCGCGATCTGGAGCGGCGCACCGGCAATCCCGCGGCGATCGTGGCGGGGACCGAACGTCCGGTGCCGCTGCATTTCTCCTATGCCAGGACGCCGATCACCGAAACGCTCGAGGAATTGGTCACCACCCACCAATCCCCGGTCTACGTGGTGCATTTCACCCAGGCGGCGGCCTTGGAGCGGGCGCAGGCGCTGACCAGCGTGAACTTCGCCTCCCGCGCCGAGAAGGACGCGATCGCGGCGGCGCTGGGCGGATTTCGTTTCGCGTCGGGTTTCGGCAAGACCCTCTCGCGGCTCATCCGGCACGGGATCGGCGTGCACCACGCGGGCATGTTGCCGAAGTACCGCCGACTGGTCGAGCGACTGGCCCAGGAAGGGCTGCTGAAAGTGGTGTGCGGCACCGACACCCTCGGCGTCGGGATCAACGTGCCGATCCGCACGGTGCTGCTGACGGGGCTCACCAAATTCGACGGGGTGCGCACCCGCAGACTCAAAGCGCGCGAATTCCACCAGATCGCCGGGCGGGCGGGGCGTGCCGGTTTCGACACCATGGGCACGGTGGTGGTGCAGGCCCCCGAGCACGAGGTGGAGAACACCCGACTGCTCGCGAAGGCGGGGGACGACCCGAAGAAGCAGCGCAAGGTGCAGCGGCGCAAGCCGCCGGAGGGGTTCGTCTCCTGGAGCGAGGAGACCTTCGACCGCTTGGTCGTCGCGCAGCCCGAGCCGATGGTGTCGCGGTTCTCGGTGACCAACGCGATGCTGCTCAACGTGATCGCCCGTCCCGGCAACTGTTTCGACGCGATGCGGCATCTGCTCGAGGACAACCACGAACCGCGGCCCGCCCAGCGCCGCCACATCCTGCGCGCGATCCGGCTCTACCGCGCGCTGCGCGATGCCGGTGTGGTGCAACAACTCCCGGAGCCCGACGCCAAGGGCAGACACGCCAGGCTGACCGTCGATCTGCAACGGGATTTCGCGCTCGACCAGCCGCTGTCGCCGTTCGCGCTGGCGGCCTTCGAGTTGCTCGACAAAACCGCGCCGGGCTATACCCTCGATGTGGTGTCGCTCATCGAATCCACCCTGGAGGATCCGCGTCAGCTGCTGATGGCCCAGCAGCACAAGGCGCGCGGTGTGGCGATCCAGGAGATGAAGGCCGACGGGATCGACTACGACGAGCGGATGGAACTGCTCGAGGAGGTCACCTGGCCCAAGCCGCTGGCCGAGTTGATCGAACCGGCCTACGAGACCTACCGGGTGGGCCACCCGTGGGTCTCGGAGTTCGCGCCGTCGCCGAAGTCGGTGGTGCGCGACATGATCGAGCGGTCGATGACCTTCGCCGAGCTGATCTCGTTCTACGAACTGGCCCGCTCCGAGGGCGTGGTGCTGCGCTATCTGGCCGACGCCTATCGCGCGCTGCGGCGCACCGTGCCCGAGTCGGCGCGCACCGAGGAACTCGAGGACATCACCGAGTGGCTCGGTGAACTCGTCCGCCAGGTCGACTCGAGTCTGCTCGACGAGTGGGAGCAGTTGACCGGTCCGGGCGCGGAGGCCGACGCCGAGCAGGTGGCCTTCGGCGCGGAGACGGTGCGGCCCATCTCGGCCAACGAGCGGGCCTTCCGCGTCATGGTGCGCAACGCGATGTTCCGCCGGGTGGAACTGGCCGCGCTGCGCCGCTGGGACGCTCTGGACGAACTCGGCACGGGGCCGGACTGGGAGTCCGCCCTGGCCCCCTACTTCGCCGAATACGACGCGATCGGCACGGGCCCCGACGCTCGCGGGCCCCAACTGCTCGGGATCGAGCGAAGACCGGGGTTCTGGCAGGTGCGTCAGGTGCTCGACGATCCGGCGGGCGATCACGGCTGGTCCCTCGACGCCACGGTGGATCTGGCCGAATCCGACGCCGCGGGCGAGATCGTCTTCGACGAGATCACCGTCACCGCGGGCTGACGCCCCGACCCCTTGTTCGTGCTGGTCAGCGGTACTGTCGTGCCGCCTTCCGGTGCGCGTCCGGCCCACCCGCGATTCCGGGTTTCGATGGATTCGTAGTTGGGTACCGGGCGCTGATACTCTCTCCCCCGCCGCCGAACCGAAAGATCTACTATGCCCGAATCGCCCTTCCTTGTCATCGACCCTGGAAGAGTCGCCGCGAATTTCCGCGCCCTCGCCACCGCCCTGTCCCCCCGACCGACCCGCATCCGTTACGCGGTCAAGGCAAGTCCGGTCGATGAGCTGATCACCCTGCTCGCCGCCGAGAACGCCGAATTCGATGTCGCCAGTCTCGGCGAGATCCACCAATGTCTGGCTCTGGGCCTCTCGCCCGCCACCCTCTGCTACGGCAACCCCATCAAGAAGGCCGCCGATATCGCGCGCGCCCACGCACTGGGGATCCGCCGCTACGCCTTCGACACCGAGGACGATCTGGCTCGCATCGCCGAGCACGCCCCCGGCGCCGAAGTCGAATGCCGGTTCCTGTCCGCGGCCCCGGCCTCCCGTACGCCCTTCGGCACGAAGTTCGGCTGCGCGCCCGCCGAGGCGGTACGCCTGCTCGCCCGCGCCCGCGATCTCGGCCTTGATCCCGCGGGTCCCTACTTCCACGTCGGCTCCCAGCAACTCGATCCCGAGGCGTGGCGGATCGGCATCACCCAGGCCGCCGAGATCACCGAGGCGTTGGCGGACAAGGGAATCGCCGTGCGCACCGTGAACATCGGTGGCGGCTTGCCGATCTCCTACGCCGAATCCGCTCCCGGACTCGACGAGTTCGCCGCGGTCATCACCGACGCCGCCGCCCGATTCCTGCCCGCGACAACCGAACTCGTGGTCGAGCCCGGCCGCGCGCTGGTCGGCGACGCGGGCACCATCCACGCCGAGGTCGTCGGGGTGCGCACCGCACCGGACGGACGGCGCTGGGTCTATCTCGACGTCGGCCGCTACAACGGCATGGCCGAGACGGAGAACGAGTACATCGCCTACCAATTCGAGACCGACCGCGACGGCGATCCCGTCGACGAGGCGGTGGTCGCCGGACCGACCTGCGACGGCGACGATGTACTGTACCAACGCACGCGTGTCCTTCTGCCGACCACGTTGCGAGCCGGCGATCCCATCCGGATCCTGCACACCGGCGCCTACACGGCGAGCTATTCGTCGGTGTCCTTCAATGGTTTTCCGCCCCTGACCGTTCATGTCTCGGGCGCTGAGCGAGAGTGAGTCTGCTCATGACAGCGGAATTCACCGGTTGGCACGTGCTGGCCGAGTTCGGTGGTGTCGACGCGGCGCTGTGCGACGACCTCGAACGACTCGAATCGGCGTTGCGTGAGTCGCTGATCGCGGCGGGCGTCACCATCTGCGATGTCGTACACAAGAAGTTCGATCCGCAGGGGGTGACCGTCCTCGCGCTGTTGTCGGAGTCCCACGCCTCGATTCACACCTATCCGGAGTCCGGCGACATCTTCGTCGACGTCTTCACCTGCGGAAGCATCGGTGCGGGCGCGACCAAGGCCGTCGAGTTGCTGCGCGACAAGCTCTCTCCCGCCGAGGTTCGGATGCAGGTCATCCAGCGCGGTCACGGGGCGGAGAAGGTCCGCGAACCCGTCGGCGCCGGGCTGACCCGCACCTGGGATCTGCACGAGGTGGTCGTCGACACCCACACCCCGTTCCAGCACATGGTCATCGCCAGGACCGAGCAGGGGCTGAGCCTGTTCTCCGACGACGATCGCCAGTCCACCGAGTTCTCCCAGCTCACCTATCACGAGGCGATGATGGTTCCGGCCTTCGTGCTCGCGGAGAAACTGGATCGGGTGCTGATCATCGGGTCGGGCGAGGGCGTGGCCAGTCAGATGTCGGTCGGCGCGGGCGCGACCGTGGTCGACCACGTCGACATCGATCAACTCGAGGTCGAGTTGTGCGCCGAGCACCTGCCCTACGGGTACACCACCGCGGAACTCGCGGCGGCGGTGGCGGGCGAGGGTCCGATCAAGGTGCACTACGCCGACGGGTGGGATTTCCTGGCCGAAGCCCAGCGGGAGGGGCGGACCTATGACGTCATCGTCATCGATCTGCCCGACGAGCGGGTCGAGGACGCGCAGCACAACCGCCTCTACGAGGCGGAGTTCCTGTCCCGATGTAAGGCCCTGCTCGCGCCGGGCGGCGTGCTCAGCGCGCAGGCGGGGTGCGCGACGATGTGGCGCAACGAGACGTTGGAACGGTCGTGGGCGCGCTTCCACGAGCAGTTCGGCACGGTGGTCATCTACACCAGCGACGAGCACGAGTGGTCGTTCCTGTTCGGCCTGAACGAGCGGATCGCGGACCCGGTGCCGGGGATGACCGACCGTTTGGTCACCTTGCCGTATCGGCCGCAGACCCTCGACGCCCGCGCCTTGGTGCGCGGCGCGATCGAACCGTACGCGCTGCGCGCGGGGCGCTAGGAGATCGTCGGACGCCCCGTCGCCGCGGCGGCGGGGCGTTCGGCGTTTCTCAACCGGTCGCGCGCCACTGTCCGCATTCGGTGACGAAGGCCGCCAGGTGGGCGGTGGCGAAGTCGGCGTGTTCCCAGTCCTGGTCCAGGACCGGGCCGGTCCAGACGTAGGCCAGGACCGCGCCGTCGGGGGTGTCGAGGCGGCGCAGTTCGTATTCCTCGTCCTCGAAATCGTCCAGGACCGCCCATTCGCGCGGATCGAGGCCGGTCAGCAGCAGTCCGGGGGCGTGCGCGTCCGGCGCGGGGACCAGACCGGGATAGATCCGCCCCGGCAGCGCCGCGACGCGCCAACCCGCCAGGTCGGCGGTCTCGGTGTGCGGGCTGCGCCCGATCAGTTCGCGCAGGACTTCGGGGAAACGCAGCGTGCCGTAGACGAACAAGGTGTCCTGCGGGCCGACGGGTCGTTCGGCGTCGGGGATCGCGGGTGCGCGCGCGGCCGATTCCTGCCGCCGCCACTTCACCAGCAGCCACGCGCACCAGCCCGCCACGGCCGCGCCGACGGCCATCGCCGGGAGTTCGCCGTCGACCAGATGGCCGATCACTCCGATGCCGCCGAACACGACGCCGACCCAGGCGGCGGTCCTGGGGTGCCGCCGGAGCAGATCGCGCACGGCGTGCACGGCGTGGCGGACCTCTTCCGGGTGACGCTTGCACCAGAGCACGAAGTAGATCGGCCAGGCGACCGGGAAGAGCAGGATCACAACGATGCGCGCAACCATATTCCGTGCCTCCGTGCCACCCGCCGTACCAGATATCCGAGGGCACGGCCGCCGGACGCTGCCCTCCCAGTGTCCCCTACCGCGGGCGGGGACGCAGGGGAACGGGCGGCCCGTTTGCTCTGCCCTTGCCGGTGCGTCGTCACCTCGATGGGCTACCCGTTCGTTCGCGCGCCATGCAGGATGTGACGTGCCCGCCCGCGGTCGCCTCCGGCCGAACTGTCAGTGCGGACGGTGTGCCCGCACGATCGCGGCGAGGAATTCGTAGTCCTCGGCGCGAGCGGTGGAGGCCCGGTGGACCAGTCCGATGGTACGTCCCGGCGCGGGTGCGGCGAAATGCGCGGTTTCCAATGCGCCACGGGCGGTTTCGGCGGCCACGGCCATCCGGGGGATCAACGTGACGCCGAGGCCGCCCGCCACGCACTGCACGACCGTGGAGAGCGAGGCGGCCCTGGTGTCGCCGACCGCGCCCGGCGCGACGTCGAAGGAGCGGCACAGGTCGAGGGTCTGGTCACGCAGGCAGTGCCCTTCGTCCAGGAGCAGCAGCGGCTGGTCGCCCAAGGCGTTCGGGGCGATGTCGGCGCGACCGCCGAGTTCGTGGCCGCGCGGGGTGACGAGCACGAATTCCTCGTCGAACAACGGGATCTCGACGACGCCGTGCGCCTGGGTCGGCAGGGCGAGCAAGGCGACGTCGAGCACCCCGGTGCGCAGCCCCTCCAGCAGTCGCGTGGTCTGATCCTCGACGATCTGGGGATGCAGGTCGGGCAGTCGCTTGCGCAGTTGCGGGAGCAGGGTGGGCAGGACGTAGGGCGCGACCGTGGGGATGATGCCCATCCGCAGGGCGCCGCCCAGACCGCCGCCGGTGGCCGAGGCCACGAAGCGGTCGGCGGCCTCGAGGGTGGCCATCGCCTGCGGCAGCAGTCGCGTCCCGGCGGCGGTGACCAGCACGCGCCGGGTGCTGCGTTCGATGAGCTGTAGGCCGAGGCCGTTTTCCAGGGCGGCCAGTGCCTGCGATAACGTGGGTTGGCTCACGCTGAGACGAGCTGCGGCGGTGCCGAAATGGCGGTACTCGGCGATCGCCACGAACGCACGCAGCTGCGACAGTGTTGGCTGATAAGTCTGATCAGTCACGCCTATCAGTGTAGTGCGACTGATCACCTTTACCTTTCACTGCGCGTTGGGCAAGATCACGAACGCACGCATCGCACGCCGACAATCCCACAAAGGACGAGGAGACAAGCATGGCCCTGCTGACCATCGGCGACCAATTCCCGGCATACAACCTCACCGCCGTCATCGGCGGTGACCTGTCGAAGGTCGACGCTCAGCAGCCCGACGACTACTTCACCCGGATCACCAGCGACGACCACGCGGGCAAATGGCGCGTGATCTTCTTCTGGCCCAAGGACTTCACCTTCGTGTGCCCGACCGAGATCGCCGCGTTCGGCAAGCTCGAAGAGGAATTCGCCGATCGCGACGCGCAGATCCTCGGCGCGTCGGTCGACAACGAGTTCGTGCACTTCCAGTGGCGTGCCCAGCACGAGGACCTCAAGACCCTCCCCTTCCCGATGCTGTCGGACCTCAAGCGCGAACTCGCCTCGGCCACCGGCGTTCTCAACGCCGACGGCGTCGCGGACCGCGCCACTTTCATCGTGGACCCGAACAACGAGATCCAGTTCGTCTCGGTCACCGCCGGGTCGGTCGGCCGCAACGTCGACGAGGTGCTGCGCGTACTCGACGCGCTGCAGTCCGACGAACTGTGCGCCTGCAACTGGAAGAAGGGCGATCCGACGATCGACGCGGGCCAACTGCTCGCCGCGAGCGTCTGAGCCACACCACCACGATCATCGCCCCACCCCCGCGCCGCGGGGACGATCCGAGCCGAGGAATCACCCATGAGCATTGAGAACCTGAAGAACTCCCTCCCCGAGTACGCCAAGGACCTCAAACTCAACCTGTCATCGATCTCGCGCACCACGGTGCTCACCGAGCAGCAGCTGTGGGGCACCCTGCTCGCGTCGGCGGCCGCCACCCGTTCGGCCACGACGCTGCGCGAGATCGCCGAGGAAGCGGCCGACACCCTGTCGGCCGAGGCGTACGACGCCGCTCTCGGCGCCGCGTCCATCATGGGCATGAACAACGTGTTCTATCGCGGCAAGGCGTTCCTCGAGGGTCGCTACGACGATCTGCGCGCGGGTCTGCGGATGAACATCATCGGCAACCCGGGTGTGGACAAGGCCGACTTCGAGCTGTGGTCATTCGCGGTCTCCTCGATCAACGGCTGCGCGCACTGCCTGGAAGCCCACGAGAAGACCCTGCGCGAGGCGGGCGTCTCGCGCGAGGTGATCTTCGAGTCGCTGCGCGCGGCGGCCATCGTCGCCGGCGTCGGGCAGGCCGTGGTGTCGACCGAGTCGCTGGCGGCCGCCGCGCTCTGAACTCGCCGCGACGTCGGATTCCGTGCCCCGCTCCCCTCTGGAGCGGGGCACGTTTCGTTTCTTCGCTACCATTCAGCTATCGGCAAAATCACAGCTTCCGACGGCCGGTGCGATGACCACCGGGTTTGCGGCAATCACCGGTGAGGATCATCGACATGGGTCGTTGTCGGCTCCGTGGCGCACGGGTCGGCCGGTAGGCTCGCGGCATGGGCACACACGGTGAACCTGAGGTCATGAGCACGCGGGTCGAGGTGGTGCGCGTCTTCACCGATGCCGCGGGTCGACTCGGTAACGAGCTCGGCATCGCCAGAGCCGCCGAGGTGATCGCCGCCGATCCGCAGGCGCTGGCCGCCCGCGCGGGCTTCAGCGAGACGGTGGTCGTCTCCGATCCGGTGGACGAGATCGCCCGCGTACGCGTTTACACCCCCGCCTTGGAACTGCCCTTCGCCGGACATCCGTCGGTCGGCACCGCCTGGTGGTTCGCCGAACAGGGCATTCCGGTCAAGGTGCTCCAGATGGCGGCCGGACCGGTCACGATCGAGATGACCGGCGGGCTGACCTGGATCAAGGCCCGCGGCGAATGGGCTCCCGACTTCACCTTCCACCAAGTGGCCGACCTCGAGGAGCTCGAGGCGCTGCGGCCCGACGATTTCACCGGCGGCCCGCACTAC
This sequence comes from Nocardia takedensis NBRC 100417, assembly GCF_000308695.1. GTDB lineage: Bacteria > Actinomycetota > Actinomycetes > Mycobacteriales > Mycobacteriaceae > Nocardia > Nocardia takedensis. Next base: position 39,970 of record NZ_BAGG01000088.1, read on the forward strand.
CTGTGGACCTGGACCGACGAACACCGTGGCGCGCTGCGCTCGCGCATGTTCGCCCCGACCATGGGCATCGCCGAGGACGAGGCCACCGGCGCGGCGGCCGTCGCGCTGACCGCGCAGCTGAGGCAGGGTTTGGTCATCACCCAGGGCAAGGGCTCCCAGCTGTTCACCCAGTGGGATTCCGACGGATGGGTGCATCTCGGCGGGCGGGTCAGCGCCGATTCGGTGATCGATATCTGAGTCACCGGCCTCCGGGTCACCCGTGGACGGCGGCGATCAGCATGTACGCCGTGCCCAGGTCCATCACCAGGTGCGGGATCACCGCCGAAGCGCCCGCGGACGGATGGGCGAGCAGATGCGGACGGTGGGTCGCGGGCAGGACCAGCATGACGGCCGCGTCCAGACAGAACAGGGTCGCCAACGCCAGGGCGGGCGCGACGGCGGGACCGGAGTGGCCGGCGCCGTTGTGGCCCGACATCGCATAGAGCATCGCCGCCGCCGCGACCGCGTGGTAGCCCAACGCTCCGGCCCGGTGGATCACCGCGTCGAAACCATTGCGGTGCGGCGTGATAGCGGTGCCGTGCGGCGTGATAGCGGCGTGCCGAGTACCGTCAGGGTGCTGATCGACGCCTGAGCGCTGTTCGACGCCGAAGTGCTGGGCGAGGCCGATCAGCGGCAGCAGGACGAACACCACGGCCATCGCGGTCAGCACCCCGCGCAGGGCGTGCGGGTCCGCGGTCGCGGGGAACACCAGCATGGTCAGCATCACCAGACACATCAGCAGGTGCGCGGCATCCGATTCGCGATGCGCGGACGTCGAGACTTCCCGCGCGGTCGCCGAATCGCCGACCACCGCCGGATTGTCGACCACCGCCGAAGCACCCGCCGCCGCTGAATCGCCCGCCGCGGTCGAATCGCCGGAAGTGACGTCAGCACGAAATCCACTGTGCGCCAACGCCTCCACACGGAGCGGTAGCGCCAAGCGCGTCGCGACGATCACCGCCGCGACGGCGAAGGCGAACGCCGCCGACCACCGCAACACGGCGTACTGCTGCACGAAAGCCGTCACACCCCACCACCTTCCGACGCGTACACCCATGCTCGCACCGACAAGACCGTGTCCGCGGGAGTTCAGGGGTCCGTGCGGTGCCCCCACACCGCCCCCGCGTCGCCTTCACGCCGCCGAAGCCCACCGCCTCACGGCACGCCCACCGCGCCCCGACCTGTCCGCCGTGCCGACGGCCGCGTCATCGCATCGTCTGGCCTCGCCACACGCCACCCAGCCGGGTCATCGCGCTGCCCGTCCGCCTCACCACGCGGCCCGCCCGCTGGATCGTGCGGAACGGCGGGCCCGCCACCGCGCCACCATGGGCGCGCCCGGTGGCGTCACGGCGGCGGCGACCACGGAGGCGGCCAGGAGATAGGTCGCCACCGCGACCGCCGAGACCAGGAACACCCTGGCCGTCGCACTGCGCTCGCGCGCATCGCTCATGATCGTCCCCCTTGGTCGGATCACCGTGCAGCATAGCCACGGGTCCATCGCGGGGTGGCCGATCACGCTCGCGCACCGAGAAATTCACCTTTGCGCCGGCGTCGCGATCAGTCCTCGCGCAGTACGCGTTTGAGCACCTTGCCGGTGGGCGTGCGCGGCAACTCCGCGACGAACACCACATCGCGCGGCACCTTGAACCGGGCCAGATGCGCTTTGACGTGCTCGCGCACGTCGTCCTCGCTGAGCGTGTGGCCTTCGCGCACGACGACGACCGCGCGCAACCGCTCCCCGTGGCGTTCGTCTGCCACACCGAAGGCGCACACCTCCCGTACCGCCGGATGCGCGGCCAGCAGTTCCTCCACCTCGCCCGGGTAGACGTTCTCGCCGCCGGAGACGATCATGTCGTCGTCGCGGCCGTCGACGAAAAGTCTTCCCGCGCGGTCGAAATGGCCGAGGTCGCCGGTGGACATCAGGCGGCCGACGCGCGGTTTGTCGCCGCCGCCGGTGTAGCCGTCGAACTGGAAGTCGTTGCCGACGAAGATGCGTCCGGTCCAGCCGCGCGGCAGTTCGATGCCGTCCTCGCCGAGGATCTTCACCGTGGTGCTCGGCACCGGCTTGCCGACGCAGCCCGGTTCGCGGGCCAGATCCGCCGGGGTGGCGATGGTCGCGTAGGCGACTTCGGTGGAGCCGTAGACGTTGTAGACCACGGGGCCGAAGGCGCCGGTCACCCGGCGGCACAGGTCGGCGCCCAGTTGCGAACCGGCGACGAAGATCACTCGCAATTTGCGCAGGTCGCGCCCCACCCGCGCTTCCGGACCGAGGTCGACGATGCGTTGCAGCATGACGGGGACGGCGATGAGCGCGGTCGCGCGGTGTTCGTGCAGGCTGTCGAGGACGGCCTGCGGGTCGAAGCGTCGGCGGATGACCAGGGTGGAGCCGAATCCCATCGCCAGCATCGCCTGGGCGAAGCCGAGGGTGTGGAACAGCGGGGCCGGACATTCGGTGACCTCGCGGGCCCGCATGGGCACCCGGGACAGGATCGCGCCCAGCGGGGCCAGCGAACTCGGTTCACCGCGCCCGGCCCCTTTCGGCGTGCCGGTGGTGCCGCTGGTGAGCAGCACGATGCGCGCCGTGGTCGACGGCGGGCGCGGGCGGTGGCGCGCGCCCGAGGCTATCAGGTTGTCGAGGGTGTCCACGGCGGGTTCGTCGACCCAGGCGCGGTAGGCGCCGCGCGCCAGGTCGAGATCGTCGGGCAGCGGGGCGTATTCGTCGTCGTAGACCAGCAGGTCGGCGCTCTCGCGGGCGAGCACCTCGCGCAGTTGCGGCCCGGCGAACCCGGTGTTGAGCAGGATGATCCTGGCGCCGCATTTGGCGGCGGCGAAGACCGCGTAGTGGAAGCCGCGGTGGTTGCGCACCAGCACCGCCACCCCTTCGCCGTCGCGCAGGCCGCGCGCCCGCCAGGCGTTGGCCAGCGCGGTGCTGCGCTCGTCGAGTTCGCGGAAGGTGACCGGGCCTGCTTCGTCCAGAACGGCCACCCGGTCGCGGTAGCGCAGCGCGGCTACGGTGGCCAGGCCGCCGAGCATGCCCGCGCGCAGAACGGCGACGCCCATACGAGCCAGTCGGTCTGGCCGTTCGGGGGTGGCCAAGCCGGCGCGCACCGCCAACGCGGCGTAATAGGTCTCGTCGGCGGCGCGCCGCACCGCCCCGGCCGCGACCGTCCCGAGGGTCTCGGCAAATCCCATGTCCAGAACCTCACTGTTCTCGCCCCACCCGACACGCCGATGGCAGGTGCCCTCACCCTAGAGCGCCGGTCACACCGCCGTCGAGCCTCGCACTCTCGCCGCGAGAGAATGGCAGCCGTGCCGAACACCACCGACGTGCGCTTGGACATCGATGATCTGTCGGGCCCGGAGATCAAGGCCCTGCTTCGCGAACATCTGGCCGAGATGCGCGAGCACTCGCCCGACGGCAGCATGCACGCGCTGGACGTCGAGGGGTTGCGCGATCCGTCGATCACGATGTGGAGCGCCCGCCTCGGGCCGGATTTGGTCGGGTGCGGGGCGCTGCGGCGACTCGACGACGAGCACGCCGAGATCAAGTCGCTGCGTACGGCCGCGGGCCACGCCGGGCGCGGCGTGGCGACCGCGGTGTGAGACTCACCCCAGCGCGGCGGTGAATCCCGCCGCCAGTTCGTCGATCTGGTCGTCGGTGGTGATCAGGGGTGGGGAGATCTGGAGGGCTCCCGAGCCGATCGCGCGGGTCGAGACACCGTGGGCGCGGAGTACTTTCACCAAGGGCAGGGCGTCGGCGGGGTCGGCCAGTTGGATGGCGGCCAGCGCGCCGACTCCCGAGCGGACCTCGGCGACGCGCGGGTGTTCGGCCAGCGGGGCCAGCCGGGTGCGCAGTGTCGCCTCGAGGCGGAGGGCGGCCCCGGGCAGGTCCTCGCGTTCGGTGATGGCCATGGTGGCAAGGGCGGCGGCCGCCGCGCCCGCGTGGCCGCCGTAGGTGTAGCCGTGCCGCCACCAGACCCCGCCCGCGAAGAACGGCGCGGCGACGTGCGGGGCGACGATCAACGCACCGAGCGGCACGTATCCGGAGGTCAGGCCCTTGGCGGCGATCAGCATGTCGGGTGCGAGGTCGTAGCGGGCCGAGGCGAACCAGTCGCCGCCGATGCGGCCGAAGCCGGTGATCACCTCGTCGGCGACGAAGAGGATCTCGTGTTCGCGGCACAGGTCGCGCACCCGGGACAGGTAGCCGGGCGGCGGCGGATACACCCCGCCCGCGCCGAGGACCGGTTCGCAGAAGAACGCGGCGACGCGCTGCGCGCCGAGGTCGGCGACGAGCGCGCCCAACGCCTCCGCGTCGTCCCACGCGACCGAGCGGGTGTCGGTCATCAACTCCCCGTAGCCCTCCCGGTTGGCCGGGAGCCCGGTCAGCGAGGTGCCGCCGACGTGCATGCCGTGGTAGGCCCGGGTGCGCCCGACCAGCACGGTCTTGTCCGGTCGGCCGACCTCGCGCCAGTACCGCCGCGCCAGTTTGGCCGCCGAGTCCACCGAATCCGAACCGCCCGCGGTGAAGAAGACCTTGCTGTCGGGCACGGGAGCGACAGCGGCCAGGCGACGGGCGAGTTCGGCGGTGACCGGTTCGGTGACGTCGCCGAAGCCCGAATAGTGCGCGAGGGTGCGCAGTTGGTCGGCCACCGCGTCGGCGACCTCCGCGCGTCCGTGTCCGATGTTGGCGAACCACAACCCGGCGGTGGCGTCGAAGTAGCGCGCCCCCGCCGCGTCCCAGATGTAGGCGCCCTCACCGCGGGCCACCACGAACGCGCCGTCGTGTTCGACGGCGCCCATGTCGGCGAATCCGTGCCACAGCGCGGTCATCGCGTCCACCTCCTGAGGGGTTCAGGTCACCTCGGCCGCGGGCGTGCGCCAGCGCGTGGCCAGCGCGCCCACCGACGCGACCGCCGGCGCCAGCAGCGCGAACACCCCGGCCAGCACGATCAACCCGATGATCAGGGAGACGTAGCCCTGGTGGCGCGGGTCGATGAACGGGTACGGGTACCAGTCCACGAGGGGGCCGCGGATCAGCGTGTACACCCCGTAGACCAGCGGGTAGATCAGCCAGCCGCCGATCAGTCGGGCGGTGACGCCGAGCGCGACGGGCGACAGCACCCAGTCCGCGAGCAGCACGATCGGCAGGATGCGGTGCAGGACGTCGTTGATCCAGCGGTCGGTGAGCATCACGTCCAGATTGGCCAGCAGGACGGCGTAGACGACGCCGGTGATGAGCAGGTACAGCGTCACCGCGCCGCGTATCGTCTGCCAGCGGCGACCGGCGGGGTCGCGCAGGCCACCGATCAGCAACACCGCGACGCCGAGCACGTTGGACTGGATGGTGAAATAGCTGAAGTAGTTCGCGACGGAGAAGGTGACCAGGTCGGCGTCGCGCAGCGGAATCCAGACCAGCGCCAGGACGCCCAGCACGCCGAAGCCCACCCGGAGCATCCGGATCCACCACGCCGTTCCCGCCGCCGACCGCATCGCTCGATGGTCGCACAGCCGGACTGGTCACCGCCCCGATTCGGGCAGCGAGCACACTTCCCGCAACGGTGTCGACCGGACGGGTCGCCCACCGTCGCCGCGGGCTGCCCGGGCCGCGTGTCCGCGCGGCCCATTAGGCTGGAAGGGCCATGACCAGGACAGCCGACCCCGCGACACGCGAACTGCGCACCAGGCTGGCGAACCTCTCCCTCCGCGACGAGTACCGGCTGCGCCGCCGCCTCGATCGCGCGCGCGGCGAACAACTCGCCGAGGTCGCCGCCGAGATCACCGCCGCCGAACACCGCGTCGAGCAGCGGCGCGCCGCCGTGCCCGCGATCGGCTATCCCGAGCAGTTGCCCGTCACCCAGCGTCGCGAGGACATCGCCGCGGCGATCGCCGCCAACCAGGTCGTGATCGTCGCGGGTGAGACCGGTTCGGGCAAGACCACCCAGATCCCGAAGATCTGCCTGGAACTGGGGCGCGGCATCCGCGGCGTCATCGGGCACACCCAGCCGCGCAGGCTCGCGGCGCGCACCGTCGCCGAGCGCATCGCCGAGGAACTGGGCACCGAACTCGGCGACGTGGTCGGCTACACGGTCCGCTTCACCGATCACGCCTCCGACCGCACGCTGGTCAAACTGATGACCGACGGCATCCTGCTCGCCGAGATCCAGCGCGACCGCCTGCTGCGCCGCTACGACACGATCATCATCGACGAGGCGCACGAGCGCAGCCTCAACATCGACTTCCTGCTCGGCTACCTCAAGCAACTGCTGCCGCGCCGCCCCGACCTGAAGGTGATCATCACCTCGGCCACCATCGACCCGGAACTGTTCGCCCGCCACTTCGCCGACGAGCGCGGTGAGCCCGCCCCGATCGTGGAGGTCTCGGGGCGTTCCTACCCGGTGGAGATCCGGTACCGGCCGCTCTCGCTGGAGTTGCCTCCGCTCGACGAGGACTCCGACACCCGGATCGTCGACCGCGACCCGGTCGACGCCATCGGCGACGCGGTGCGCGAACTGTTCACCGAGGGCGACGGCGACGTGCTGGTCTTCCTGTCCGGTGAGCGCGAGATCCGCGACACCGCCGACGCGCTGCGCGATCTGCGGTTGCCGCGCACCGAGATCGTGCCGCTCTACGCGCGACTGTCGGCGGCCGAGCAGCACAAGGTGTTCGAGCCGCACACGGGCCGCCGGGTGGTATTGGCCACCAACGTCGCCGAGACGTCGCTGACGGTGCCCGGCATCCGTTACGTGGTCGACCCGGGCACCGCGCGCATCTCCCGGTACTCGATGCGCACGAAGGTGCAGCGCCTGCCGATCGAGGAGATCTCGCAGGCTTCGGCGCGGCAGCGCTCGGGCCGCTGCGGCCGTGTCGCCGACGGCATCGCCATCCGCCTGTACTCGGAGCAGGATTTCGAGACCAGGCCCGCGTTCACCGAACCGGAGATCCTGCGCACCAATCTGGCGGCGGTCATCCTGCAGATGACCGCGCTCGGGCTCGGCGACATCGAGAACTTCCCGTTCGTGGAGGCCCCCGACAAGCGCGCCATCCGCGACGGCATCGCCCTGCTGGAAGAACTCGGCGCGATGACCAGGCAGTCCGCGTCGCCGCGTCCCGCCCCCGCCGCTGCCGCCGACACCGAAACCGCCCCTGCCGAATCCGACACCGGCACCGCGCGGGCCGAATCCGCCGAATCGCGGTCGGACCCGGGGTTGACGCTGACCGCCACCGGTCGGGAGATGGCCCAGATCCCGGTGGACCCGCGCATGGCGCGGATGCTCGTGCAGGCGCACCGCACGGGCTGTCTGACCGACGTGCTGATCATCGTGGCGGCGCTGTCGATCCAGGACGTGCGCGAGCGTCCGGCGGAGTTCCAGCAGGCCGCCGACACCGCGCACGCCCGTTTCGTCGTGGACGGCTCGGATTTCCTGGCCTACCTGCGCCTGTGGACCTATCTGCGCGAACAGCGAACGGCGTTGTCGTCCAACCAGTTCCGTCGCATGTGTCGCGAGGAGTTCCTGCACTACCTGCGCATCCGGGAATGGCAGGACCTGCACGGCCAACTGCGCACGATCACCCGCGGCCTCGGCTGGTCCGCCGAGGACGCGCGCGCCGAAGCCCCCGACTCCGCGGCGGAACCGACCTCGCGACGCGGCGGACAGGGTTCGCGGCGCCGTCGCGGGGGCGGGCGGCCCGCGCACTCCGACCGGGCGCGCCCCCGCGCGGCGGAGACGGCGAAGGCGGAAGACGACAGCGTCCCGTGGGATTCCACCGCCGTGCACCAAGCACTGCTGGCGGGCATGCTCTCCCACATCGGGGTGCGGGAGGCGGAGTCGCGCGAATTCCTCGGCGCCCGCAACGCGAAGTTCATGATCTTCCCCGGTTCGTCGCTGGCCAAGAAACCGCCCCGCTGGGTGATGGCCGCCGAACTGGTGGAGACGTCGCGGCTGTGGGGCCGGATGGCGGCCAAGGTGGAGCCGGAATGGGCCGAACGGCTCGCGGGCGATCTGGTCAAGCGCACCTACTCCGAACCGCACTGGTCGGCCAAGCGCGGCGCGGCCCGCGCCTACGAGCGGGTCACCCTGTACGGGATCCCGCTGGTCACCGGACGCCCGGTGGACTACGGGCGCATCGACCCGGAACTGTCGCGCGAGTTGTTCCTGCGGCACGCGCTCGTCCAGGGCGAATGGCAGACCCGGCACGAGTTCTTCCACCGCAACCGGGCGCTGCTCGAGGATGTCGCCGACCTCGAGCACCGGGCGCGCCGCCGCGACATCCTGGTCGACGACGAGGTCCTGTTCGAGTTCTACGACAAGCGCATTCCCGCCGAGGTCGTCTCGGTCCGCCATTTCGACACTTGGTGGAAACGGGCCTCGCGCACCGATGCCGGTCAGTTGGATTTCACCGAGTCCACGGTGGTCAACGACAACGCCGCCGGTCTGGACCCCACCGATTTCCCGGACGCCTGGCGACAGGGCGAGCTGTCCTTCCCGCTCGGCTACCAGTTCGAGCCGGGACAGGCCGACGACGGCGTCACCGTTTCGATCCCGGTCGAGCAACTGGCCCATGTCCGTCCGGTCGGCTTCGACTGGCTGGTGCCGGGCATGCGCGAGGAACTGGCCGCGGCCTTCATCAAGACGCTGCCGAAATCGTTGCGCCGCAGCGTGGTTCCCGCCCCCGACTTCGCCGCCGCCGCACTGGCCGCGCTCACCCCGCGTTCGGAACCGCTGCGCGTCGGGCTGGCGCGGGAACTGTCACGACTCGGCTCGATCACCGTCTCCCCGGCGGATCTGGATCCGACAACCCTGCCGGACCATCTGCGGATGACCTTCGCGGCCGTGGATTCCACCGGCGCGGTCCTGGCCAAGGGCAAGGATCTCGGCGCGTTGAAAACGGCGCTGGCCGAGCAGGTCTCGGCCTCGGTGGCGCGCGCGACCGCGGGCGCGGAACGAGCGCCCGCCACGGTGTGGACCTCGGGGTCGCTGGGCACGCTGCCCGCGACGGTGCGGCGCGAAGTCGCCGGGCAGACGGTCACCGGCTACCCGGCGCTGGTCCCCGAACCCGAGGGCGTCGCGGTGCGCGTTCTGAGCTCACCCGCCGAACAGGCGGCCGCCATGCGCACCGGCACCCGCGCGCTGGTCCTGGCCGCCCTGCCCACCTCGGTGCGCGCGGTCACCGCGAGTCTGCCGCCGCGCGACCGGCTCACCCTGAGTCAGAACCCGTACGGCAGCCTGGACGCCCTGGTCGAGGACTGCCGCGCGGCGGCCGCCGACGAGTTGATCGCGGCGGCGGGCGGCCCGGTCCGCTCCCCCGAGGAGTTCGACGCGCTGCTGGCCCGCGTCCGGCCTCAGTTCACCTCCGCGGTCGCGCGCCTGGTGCGCGCGGCGGTGCCGGTGCTGGCGGGCGCGCACCGGGTGAGTTCGCTGCTGGCCGACACCGTCGAACGCGATATCGCCGAGGATGTCCGTCGCCAACTCGACGACTTGGTCTTCCCCGGATTCGTGTCCGAATGGGGCGGTGACCGGTTGCGCGAGATTCCGCGCTATCTGGAGGCGGCCGCCGTGCGACTGGCCGCGCTCCCCGGTTCGGCCGTGCGCGACCGCCAGGGCATCGCCGAGGTCGACCGCGCCCTGAGCGCCTACGACCGCTTGGTCTCGGCCCTGCCCGAACACCGCCGCGACGCCCCCGACGTGGCGGCGATCTGGTGGATGATCGAGGAGTTCCGGGTCAGCCTGTTCGCCCAGAAGTTGGGGACGCCCTACCCGGTGTCGGTCAAACGCATCGAGAAGGCGATCGCGGCCGTGCGACGCTGATCGCCCGCCCGCCCGTCAGTCGACCGCGACCGCCGCGGCGGCGCGCGCCGCTCGCATGTCCTGGATCTCGCGCTCGAAATCGTCGGCCGAGGTGAAGGAGCGGTACACCGAGGCGAACCGCAGGTAGGCGACCTCGTCCAGATCGCGCAGCGGCCCGAGGATCGCCAAACCGACCTCGTGACTGGGCACCTCCGGCGCGCCCTTGGCGCGCACCGCGTCCTCGACCTGCTGGGCCAGCAGGTTCAGGGCGTCGTCGTCGACCTCGCGGCCCTGGCAGGCCCGCCGCACGCCGCGGATCACCTTCTCCCGGCTGAACGGTTCGGTGACTCCGCTGCGTTTGACCACCGACAGGATGGCGGTCTCCACCGTGGTGAAGCGCCGCCCACAGGTCGGGCAGGATCGTCGACGGCGGATGGCCGCACCTTCCTCGGCCTCGCGTGAGTCGACCACCCGGGAGTCAGGGTGTCGGCAGTACGGGCAATGCATCCGAGAGATCCTTCGTCGATGCGCGCGCTCGCGTCCGGCCCGGTCTCCGATCGTGTCGACCGGCCCGGCGAGCTCGTGTACAGGGCGGCTGCTACACCTCCATAGCACTTCGAGAATACTCGCCCCGCTACCGGGTGTTGTGCGCGGAGGCGCGCGGGCTCAGCCGCCGACGCGCCACTGCTGGGTCATGTCCGCCACGACTTCGGGCAGTCGCTGCACGAGTCGGCCGCGCGCGAGCTTGTTCCAGAACGGCTCGCCCAACACACTCGCGGCCATCGCCGGGTTGGTCTCCATATCGATGTGGCGGGGCACCAGATCGCCGACGATGTAGGCCCAGCGGCTCTGGCGGTCGGCCCAGTTGAAGTTCGGCAGCGGGGTGCGCAGGGCCAGCGTCTGCCCGTTGACCTGGGCGCGCACGGTCGCGGGCGCGAAGACGCCGGGCGCGCGCACGCCGGGGACGGCGGGTTTGCCCGCGACGGTGCTGATGTAGGTCAGGACCCGGCCCATCGCGCCGCGACCGCGCGAGGTGGCATCCCACTGGTCGGCGACGACGTGGTTCTGCTCGCGGTCGGTCATCGCGATCAACGCGTCCACGAAACCTTTGGTGGCGCCCGCGCCGAGGCCGGCCCACGCGGTGCGCAGCGCCTCGTCGATCACCCCCGCCGCGTACAACTCCTCGATACCCGACATCCCGCGCGCGACGTAGGCCTCGTGCATCGGCACCAGGTCCAGGAAGATGTGCTTCTGCATGACCATCAGCCGGGTCTGGTACCAGCTCAGATCCTGCGCGGTCAGGCGCGGCCCCTCGGCGGCCAGCAACCGGATGTCACCGGGGACCTGCGCGACCAGTTCCGGCGGGGTGGCGCGCAGCAGGTCGGCGACGGCCGTGCCGAGTTGGTGGATGCCCGGCAGGTCGACCAGCAGGCCGACATCGCTCATGTCGAAGAACCCGGAGGCGAAGGACCCGCCCGCGATCCCGGCCAGACCCGCCCAGTAGAACTCGGGGTGCGCGGTGGCCAGGCGCAGATAGTTCACATACACCTGGTTGAAGGTGGCCTCGTTGGCCCGCACGCCACGGGTCGGGTCCCAGGCCGCGAGATCGATCTTCGCGTTGTCGGTGGCCACCACCAGCCAGTACTGGTGCAGCAGTGTGGCGTACCGTGACGGATCGATCCCGTCGGCACGGGCCTGTTCGACCGCGGTCCGCAGCGTCGACTCCTCCAGCGGGAGAACGGGGTTCAGCCCGCCGCCGTTCTCGCCCTCGCCGTTGACGACGGGAAGATCGAGGTAGAGCGAGTAGGCGGGTACGGCCTGGGCCGCGGGAATCGCGCTCAGGCCCAGCAGAAGACAGCTGAACAGCCCGACCAACCGGGCGAGCGTGCGGACGGCGCGTCCGACGGGGTGGTGCGTCATTGCAGGGTCCCGTAATCGATCGTGGCACTCAGGCGTTCGGTCAGGTCGACTGCACCGTAGCAACACGTTCCAGTCGCTGATCGATGAATTCGGACATCTTGTCGGGAACGGTTCAGCGGGGGAAGTTCTCGCCGGGCACCGAGCGGTATTCGGCGGCGACCGGCACCGGAGCTGGGTCCGTCTCCGGAATGAGCCCGGCCCGCCAGTGCGCCAAGCCGATCAGCGCCGCCACCACCAGCGCGCTGAGCAGCGCCGCCGCGGCCAGCACCGCGTAACCCACCTGCGCCTGCTCGACGCTGTCCACCCGCTGGGGCGCGCAGCGCACGGGCGTACGGGTCGACCGGTGCCCGCGGTAGGCCATGGCCGCCGCGGGCCTTCCGGCCCGGGGGCGACGCACCGCGACATGGCGCGGACCGCGCGTCGCCGGACGGTGTTCGAACACCGGCTCGAGCTCGGCCGGAATCAGATCTTCGCTGGTGGGAGCGGTGGAGGCGAGGGCGGTGCGGGTTGCGGTCTTCATCGGACAAACCTCCGTGAGGGGTGGCTGCGGGTGGCTCGAAGGGACGCTAGTCGATCACTTGTTCGAAGAACCGATGCCGGATTTCTACCACGCCCCGCCGACAAAGTCAGCCCGAACACCCGACATGCGTCGAACAGATGTTTGAAACATCGTCGTGGCCGGACTAAATTCAGACGCGCGAGTTCATCAACAGGAAGGCGGTTGCCGGTGAGCCACACAGACGACACGGGTGAGGAGAGCGGAGCCGGGGCGGACCCGTCCTCGACCGGAGCAGACCTCACCGTGCGTCAGCGCAAGGTACTCGAGGTCATCCGCACCTCGGTCAGCGAGCGCGGCTACCCGCCGAGCATCCGCGAGATCGGCGACGCCGTGGGTCTCACCTCCACCTCCTCGGTCGCCCACCAGTTGCGCGCCCTGGAACGCAAGGGCTATCTACGGCGCGATCCGAATCGTCCACGCGCGGTGGACGTGCGCGGACTCGACGAAGCCGTGCGCGCGGTCACCACGCTGCCCGGCGCGGCGGTCGAGGACACCGAGACCGGCGTGGACAACGGCCACCCGGCCCCTACCTACGTGCCGGTGCTGGGTCGCATCGCCGCGGGCGGTCCGATCCTGGCCGAACAGGCCGTCGAGGACGTCTTCCCGCTGCCGCGCGAACTGGTCGGCGACGGGTCGCTGTTCCTGCTGAAGGTCGTCGGACAGTCCATGGTCGACGCCGCCATCTGCGACGGCGACTGGGTGGTGGTGCGTCAGCAGAACGTGGCCGACAACGGTGACATCGTGGCCGCGATGATCGACGGCGACGCGACGGTGAAGACGTTCAAGCGCACCGGGTCGGAGGTGTGGCTGATGCCGCACAATCCGCTGTTCGAACCGATCCCCGGCAACGACGCCCGCATTCTCGGCAAGGTCGTCACGGTCATCCGCAAGATCTGACCCGCGTCTCCCAACGGGACAGCGCCTCCTCGGGGAGTCGCTGTCCCGTTGCCTTTTCGGCCCGTCAACCCCGTCGGGCCGATCCGTCCGGGACACCGCAGCCGAATGACACACTCGGAACGGCGAATTCACCCTCGACCGCTCAGCCTACATTGTGACCGGTCACCGAACGCGGTCCATTCCTTGTGATGATTCATGCACACCGGAAGTGTTCGCGGCCACCACCGTTCAGCTACTCTCTGACTCCGGAGGGTGCCGGTCCGTGGCAGCCGGTGTCGGGGCCGGGGGCATCTCCGCCGCGCACACCCAGTATCTCCACCGCGCGAGCGCCGCACCGCCCCCGGATACAAAGGATTCACCGCCTTGCCCAGAACGCTGACCAGGATTCTGATCATCCTGATCACCCTGTTCACTGCGGGTTCGCTGATGAGCTCCGCCTCCGCCGATCCGCTCTATCCCTCCCCCGACCCCGATCCGTTCTACACCGCGCCCGCCGACCTGTCGGCGAAAGCGCCCGGCGACGTAATCCGCACCCGCCGCATCGATACCGGCATGTATGTCGGCACCGAAGGGTGGCAGGTGGCATTCCGCTCGACCAATTCGGGCGGCGACGCGATCCTGGGCGTCACGACGGTGCTGCTGCCCTCGGGCGTGCGCAATCCCCCACTGGTGTCGTATCAGGCGCTGATCAATTCGCTCGGCAGCAAATGCAATCCCTCCAAATCGCTGTTCAACGGTGAACTCCAGGACGCGATGGGCGCGATGCTGCCGATCGGTCGCGGCTGGGCGATCTCGCTGCCGGACTATCTCGGCCCGAATGTCGCCTACGGCGCGGCGAAGCTGAGCGGCATGGTCACCTTGGACAGCGTGCGCGCGGTCCAGCGCGCGACCGAGATCGGGCTGTCGAATTCCCCGGTCGCGATCGCGGGCTATTCCGGCGGCGGTATGGCCTCGGCGTGGGCGGCCGCACTGCAACCCACCTACGCTCCCGAGTTGAAGCTGGCCGGGGTCGTGGCGGGCGGTATCCCGGCCGATCTGGAGGAGATGGCATTGGGCCTGGGCTTCGCGCCGCATCCCGGTTTCGGTCTGGCCTTCGCCGCCGCGATGGGCCTGGAACGCGAATACCCGGACCGGTTGCCGATCTCGGATCAGCTGAATCCGACCGGATTGTGGTTCCGCGAGTTCACCCACGACGAATGCCGCCGTTTCCTGTTGTTCCACGGCGCGATGCGCAGCGCGGACCAACTGGCCGCCTCGAAATCACTGATGGACAGCCCGGCGGCGCGGGAAGTGCTGCACGAGAACAGCCTTCGGGATTTCCCCGGAACCCCCACCGCCCCGATGTACATCTGGCAGGGCGTCTACGACACGCTGACGCCGTTCGATTCGGTGAAACAGACCGCCGACCGTTATTGCCGCGCGGGCGCGCCGCTCACCTTCGTCCCCTATGAGATCGCCGAACACATGACGACGGCGGCGGCCGGTTTCGCCGACGCCTGGAATTATGTCGAAGCGCGCTTCCGCAACGAGGCGCCGCCCGTTCGCTGCTGACCGGCGATTTCGCGCGGGACGCGATCGGACCCCCGACCCGAGTGCGCGGACTCGCGCGAAAAAAGGGCCGGGAACGGAGTTCCGTGGTCTCCGTTCCCGGCCATTCCTCACGGAAGCAACAGCATCCCGAGGAATCCCTGGATCGCACTCACGAGCGACTCGACGAAGTTCGGAATCATGATTCTTCCCTTTCTCTGCGTGATCACGGCGCCACGCCGCACACCGGTCGAGCGGGCTCGAACCTGACCACACGTGGTCGCCGCCGCGATATCTCATGAGGTATTCGATGTCACGGGACCCGGGGATGGGCGCGCGGCGAAGCGAATACGCCGCTGCGCGCGCGACAATGGCGCGGTGACGGAACTGGTGTGGTACGCCGCCTACGGCTCGAACATGCACAGCGCCCGCCTGCGCTGCTATCTCGCCGGTGGCACTCCCGAGGGCGGCGCGATCACCCTGCCGGGCTGCCGGGATTCGACCGCGCCGCGCGCCACCGTCGCCCGCACCCTGCCCGGCATCGTCTACTTCGCGACCGAATCGCTGACCTGGACCGGTGGCCGCGCTTTCTACGACCCCGACGGCGCGGGCGAGACCCCGGTCCGCGCGTATCTGATCACCGCCGAACAGTTCGCCGACTTGGTCGCCCAGGAGATGTACCGGCCGCCCGGTCCCGATCTCGACCTCACCGAAGCCCTCGCCACCGGTCGCCAGTCCCTCGGCCCCGGCCGTTACGAAACCCTGGTTCACGCGGGAACTCTCGACACCCACCCCTTGCTCACCTGCACCGCGCCCCGGCACTACACCGGCCTGCCGGGCAATCCGCCCTCGCCCGCCTACCTGCGGCACCTCGCGGCCGGTCTGGTCGAATCCCACCACTGGTCCGTGCCGCACGTGGCCCGATACCTCGCCACCCGCCCCGGAGCCGAGTCGCGCTGGACGCCGGAAACCGTTGCGGCGGTGCTGGAGTCGTAGGGGGGCTCAGACCGCGACGGTGACCGAATCCGGATCCACCGCCCCCGCGTCGACCCGCGCCGGGGACAGTGCGGTGACGGCGCGGGCGATCGCGTCGGAATCGGCGAGGGTGACCGAGTCGACGCCGGGGCGGATGCCGACGGCCGTGGACCAGTGCACCGATTCGGTGGGGATGCCGAAGGCGAAGCGGCGCGGATGGGGCGTGTCGGTCGCGTCCACCACGCGGTGCGGACGCGGCGTCACGGCCAGACCGCCGGTCTCGTGCACGACGCCACCGGATTCGAGGCGGAAGGGGGTGCACTGGCCGGTGGTGAGCAGATGCAGCAGCAACGGGTCGGCGGTGCGGCGCAGATCCGGTTCGGGAAGTCTGGCCTCGATGAGCGTGCCGGTGCGCACGCGGAAGTCGGCCACCCGGGGCGACCAGGCGACATAGCGTTGGTCGCGGACGTCGACGCAGACGACGGCGGCGGGACCGAGCACCTCCAGCACGCCCGCCTCGACCAGCGCGCCCATCTGCTCGACGCGATCGCCGGGCGGTCCGATGGACAGGTAGGAGTTCAACGGCGTGAACCAGGTGTAGAGGTCCTCTGCGTGCGAGCGCGGGGTGAGCGCGCCGCGGTCCACGGCGTAGCGCAGTTCGTTCCTGACATCGCGCAGGACGTCCAGGGCCGCCTTCACGGGGCTGCTGAGATTGCCGCGGCGGGCGTCGGCGACGTCGCGGGCGAGGTGGTCCAGGATCCAGGCGCGGAATTCGCTCTGGCCCTGGAATTCTCGTCCCCCGGTGGGGTCGGCCACCAGCGACCAGTCCCACTTCCGATCGGCGAGACCGTAGGCCGCGAGCAGGCGGTCGATGCCGGTGCGCGCGGACGCGGCGCGGTCGAGGGCGTCCAGGAAGGCCGGGCGTTCGGCCGCGCGGCCCTGCGCGGCCAATCGCGTCGCGTAGTAGACGCTTTCGACCTCGCGGGCGATCAGGGGCCACAGGTCCCGTTTGAAGTCGACGGCCCCGCGCGCGTCGCGCAGCTCGCGGATGGCCTCGACGGTGAGGTAGCGCGGGATGTGCCTGCCCGCCACGCCTTTCTCGTTGTCGCCGCGCGCGTGGTAGGGGATGCCGCGCCGGGACAAGGCGTACAGGCGGGGTTCGTCACCGCAGGCGCGGTAGACCAGTCTGCCGTCCTCGCGGTGGAATTCGCCGCCGCGGCCGGTGCTGAGCAAGGCCATGTAGTCGAAGAAGTTCAGGCCGAGACCGCGCAACAGGACCGGTTCGCCCGCCGGGATGTCGGTGAGGTCGATGTCGGCGGGGTTGCCGGGCGGGAGGTAGCGCAGGTGGTGGATGCGGGCCAGACTGGCCGCTCTGGCTTCGGCGCGGGTGGGCCGCACCGGGAGATGACCTGGGGTCAGCACGACGGCGTCCAAGTCGTGCAGGCGGGTGCCGTCCTCGAGGCGCACACCCTGGGGTCCGACCGTGCGGCCGTGGGTGTCCGCGAGCGCCACGGCGCGCGAAGCGTGCACGACCACCTCGACGTGGCGCGGAGCGCGGGCGAGCACACGATCGAAGCAGGCGCGCAGGTAACTGCCGTAGAAGGCGCGGGTCGGATAGCTGTTCGGGCCGAGAGCGGCGGCCTCGGCCAGCGTGCGCCGGTCCAGATCCGGGGTGGGCTCGGCGGTGATCGCCACGGCCCAGTCGTACAGGGACGGACCCGGTTCGATCGGGCCGTCGATCCGCGCGCTGTCGTCGGTGTACACGGTGATCTGACAGGCCACCGTGTTGGTGAGCAGATGCCGGGACTGATCGCTGCGCCACACGTGGCCCGCGCCGGGGGCCGCAGGGTCCACCACGTGCACCCGCAGGAGGTCGAAGGACGGGGCCGCGCGCTCGTTCGCGCACAACCGCTCCAGGACCGACAGGCCCCGCGGCCCGAGCCCGATGATGCACAGACGGAACACCTCAGCGTCACCCATACCGCCAAGCCTCACACCGAAGCTGTTGCGCGCCAACACCTTCGCCGCGCATGTGTCAGGTCGCCCACCAGCGCCCCACCACAGTGCCAGATCGCCACACCGGAGCATCGCTACTCGGGCGCGCCCCCTGTCATCCGCCGGTATCGCGCGAGGACCGAGTCCGCGACGATCGGCGCGGCCCCGAGGTAGTTCTCGGGCGTCAGCGCGGCGGCGATGGCCTCGGGTGAGAGGTGCGCGCGCACCGACGGTTCCTCGGCGAGGATGTCGGCCAGCGGACGGCCGGAGGCCCCGGACAGGTGGGCGGCTTCGCGCAGCAGGGTTTTCGTCTCGAGTCGTCCAAGCAGCGGTGCGAGCAGGACCGCCAGGCGTTCGGTGAGGATCTGTCCGCCGCTGAGCGCGAGGTTGGTGCGCATGCGGGCGTCGTCGACGACGAGGCCGTCGCACAGTTCGACCGCGGTCGCGGCCGCGCCGCCGACCAGCAGCAGCGCGTCGCGCAGCGGTTGCCATTCGGCGTGCCACGCGCCCGCGGACCGTTCGTCCTCGCCGACCATGGCCGTGTGCAGGATCGAGACCAGGGCGGGGACCTGGGTGGCGGTCGAGCGGAGCAGGGCGCTCAGCGCCGGGTTGCGTTTCTGCGGCATGGCGGAGGATTCGCCGCGGCCCGCGGCGGCGGGTTCGGCCAGTTCGGCGACTTCGGTACGGGCCGAGGCGATCACGTCGGCGGCGATCTTGCCGAGCACGCCCGCGACCTGGGCCAGGACGCCCGCGATATCGGCGAGGGGTGTCCGGTTGGCCTGCCAGGGCACCGCCGGGGCACGCAGGGACAGGCGTCGGGCGAATTCCGCGGCGAGGTCGGCGTACAGGGCCGCGGCGTCCGCGACCCGGCCCTGCGAGGAGGCGGCCTCGAGGTAGGCGGCGGAGGTCCCGGCGGCCCCGCCGAGTTGGACCGGCAGCGCGCCCGTCGCGAGGGGCCGCACCCGGTCGCAGGCGTCGAGGACGCCGTCGAGCCAACCCGCGGCCTTCGCGCCGAAGGTGGTGGGCACGGCGTGCATCGCCAGGGTGCGGGCCACCACGGGTGTGTCGCGATGACGCCGGACCAGTGCGGCGAGCAGGTCCGCGAGCCCGGTCAGATCGGCGTGGACCTCCGCCAGCACACGGGCGGCCACGAGCATCGCGGCGGTGTCGAGGATGTCCTGACTGGTCGATCCGCGGTGGACGTGGTCGGCGGCGACCGGATCGTGGGCGGCCACCACGCGGGTCAGTTCGGCGACGAACGCGACGACCGGATTGGCGGCGCCGCGCGCGGCCACCGCCAGTGCGGCGACGTCGAAGTCGTGGCGCGCGAGGGCCTCGGCGATCCGGTCGGGCACGTCGGCGGGCACGATGCCGAGCGCGGCCTGCGCTCCGGCCAAGGCGATCTCGACCTCGACCATCGCGCGCACCCAGGCGGCGTCGTCGAGGAGGGCGGCGACCCGCGCACCCGCGCGGACAGGTGCGAGCAGACCGGTGTCGGCGGAAGGGATTTCGACGGAGGTGGGCATGGTTCCAGCGCATCGCACGCCGCCGAACCCGGCAAGGGGATCGGCGGGGATCTGTCACCTCCGCGAATCCGGGACGGACGCCGCGGCGTTCGTCCCGGATCACGTCGTGGCGACGGGAGGGGTCACGCCTCCACGAAATCGTCACCGCCCTTGCCCGGCGACCCGAGTCGCGGGGAGTCCGGGTCGGTGCGATCGGCCCCGCCGGGCGTCATCTTGTTCGGCCACCAGATCGGTTCCCCGACCAGCAGGGTCAGGGCGGGGACCAGGACCGAACGCACCAGCAGCGTGTCGATGAGGACGCCGAGAGCGACCGCGAAACCGAGTTGCACCAGGGCGACCAGCGGCATCGTCATCAGGATGGAGAAGGTCGCGGCCAGCACGACGCCCGCCGAGGTGATGACGCCGCCGGTGACGGCCAGACTCAACCGCATTCCGGCCCTGGTGCCGACCCGGTGCGCCTCCTCCTTGGCGCGTGTCATCAGGAAGATGTTGTAGTCGACGCCCAGCGCCACCAGGAACAGGAACGCCAGCACCGGGAACACCGGTTCGAGCCCCGCGAAGCCGAACACGTGCTCGAACACCCAGATGCTCGCGCCCATCGCCGACCCGAAGGACACCACGACGGTCAGCACCAGCGCGATCGGCGCGACCAGCGAGCGCAGCAGCACGATCAGGATGAGCGTCACCACGACCAGGACCAGCGGGATGACCACGCGTTCGTCGCGCGAGGCGGCGTCGGCGGTGTCGAGCATGGCCGCGCTGGGGCCGCCGACGACGGTGCCCTCGGCGACGCCGGGCAGGTTCTCGCGCAGTCGCTCGATGGTGGCGTGATCGCCGTCGGAGTCGGCCGGGTCGACCGAGAACGCGGTGATCTCGGCGAAGTCGGGACCGGTGCGTCCTTCCATGGCCAGCGCGATGCCGGGATCGCCGGTGACCGCGCGCAGGACCTCGGGCCTGCTCGGGGTCGGGGTGATGATCGTCAGGAAACTGCCGCCCATCTTCGGGAAGTGCTCGGCGACGACGGACTGCCCGGTGACGGCTTCGGGGGTGTCGACGAAGCGTTCGGCCTGGGTCAGCGGACGGGTCTGGGCGAGCAGACCCAGCGCGAGCACCCCGAGTATCACCAGGGAGGCCGCGACCGCCCAGGCGGGACGGCGGGCGACGGTGTCGCCGATGCGCACCCACAACCCGGACCTACTCGCCTTGTCGGACTCGATGACGCCCACCTTGGGGATGCGCGGCCAGAAGATCGAGCGGCCGAACAGGACCAGGATCGCCGGGAACACCGTCAGCATCGCCAGCAGCGTGCAGACCACGCCCGCCGCGCCGACCGGGCCCATGCCCGCGGTGTTGTTCATGTCGGCGGCGATCAGGCACAGCAGGCCGAGGGCGACGGTGGCCGCCGAACCCGCGATGGCGGGCCCCGCGCCGCGCAGTGCCGCGATCATGGCCGTGCCGACGTTCTCCTCGCGTCGCAACTCCTCGCGGTAGCGGGCCACGATCAGCAGGGCGTAGTCGGTGCCGACGCCGAAGACCAGGATCAGCAGGATCGCGGCGCTCTGGTCGTTGACGGTGATGTCGAAGGCCTTGACCAGCAGATAGACCACGCCCATCGAGAAGACGTAGGCCATCGCGACCGAGATCAGCGGGATCAGCCACAGCGCCGGACTGCGGTAGATCAGCAGCAGCAGGACCGTCACCACGAGCAGGGTGGCCAGCAGCAGTTGTTCGTCCACGCCTTCGAACGCGCCGTCGAAGTCCGCGCTCATCGCGCCGGGGCCGGTCACCGAGACCGCCAGACCCGGCGGGGTGTCCGCGACCACGTCCCGGAACTCGTCGATGTACTCGGAGGGCTTGCCGAAGGAGACGCTCACCGGCACCGCGTACAGCAGGGCCTTGTCGTCGTCGGAGACGGTGATCGCCTCGGCGGCAGGGCGCGCGCTGACGCCGTAGCGCTCGTTGAGGCTCTGGTATTGCCGTTGCGCGGCTTGACGATCGGCGTCGGTGATCGCGCCGTCGCGCTCGTAGACGACCCAGAAGACGTTCTCCGAACCGCCGGGCAGGGTCTCCGCGATCCGTTCGACCTCGGTGGCCTCGGCCGACCCCGGCAGGTAGTCGGTGGCCTTGTACGACTTGACGTCGTTGAATCCGCTCACCCAGGGGGATATCGCGACCAGCAGGACCAGCCAGCCTCCGATGATCAACAGCGCTCGCGTCCGCATCAGATCCACTCTCTCGTCGATTCCGCTCCGTACGGGGAGCAGACTAGTACATTGATCGGGATATAGACCAGTGTTCCACCGACCGGACCAATGTTCTAGCTGCGAGTATGGAAATACTGAACGGCTATCACCGGTTCCGCACCCCGATCGGGACGGGTGTCGATCGTGCGACCCGCTCGCGGCGGCGCACTACACTCGGCACGCACCCGAACGCCAGCCGAGGAGGACATCGACGCCATGACCGGCAAAGCAGCTGGCTCGCGCAGTATCTGGCTCCGACCCGTCCCCGAGGTCCGCAACGGTCCGCCGCTGACCCGGCAGCGCATCACCGAGGCCGCGGTGGATCTGCTCGACGCCGAAGGCATGGACCGCTTGACCATGCGGCGGCTGGCCGAACGCCTCGGCGTCGGCGCGACAACTCTGTACTGGCACGTCGAGACCAAGGACGACGTGATCGACCTGGCGATCGATTCGATCTTCGGTGAGCGCCCCTCGGGGGACCACGAGCCCGCGCGGTGGCGCGCGGACATCGTCGCGCTGCTGGAGAGCTGGCGCTCCACGCTGTTGCTGCACCCGTGGTCGGCGCATCTGACGGCGAGCAGGCGGCCGCTGATCGGCCCCAATTTCCTGGCCTGGATGGAATTCCTGCAAGCGACCCTGGCCCGGGCCGGGCTGGCCGCGGACCAAGTCGCCGCCGCCACCTGGGTCCTGTTCAGCCACGTCCAGGGCTCCGCCTCGAGCCAGTCGAATCTGCGCGCCTCGAGCGGTGAACTCGCGCAGGGCTACGAGCAGGTCCGCGAGCAGGCAGGCCGCTATCCGACGTTGAGCGGGCAGCGCTACATGCAGGACAACGACTGGGACGCCAACTTCCGGCGCGGCCTGGACTACATCCTGGACGGCATCGATCTACAACTGCGCCGACAGCAGTGAGGACGAGTCCGGTTCGGCCCGGCCCGCCGTGGGCCGATCCCGGCGGCAGGTCGGCCCGAGCAGGACGTCCAGGGCGGCGATGTCGACCGCGGCCAACCGACTCCTGATCTCCTCGACCACGGCCGCGGCCCGCCGCCGGTGCCGCGCCGCCGCCTCGTGCCGCCCCAGCGCGGCCGCCAATTCACCCAACGCCTCGTCCTTGGGCCCGAAGACGAAGACCCCGGCGTCCAGACCGATCATCGCCGCCGGATGCCCGCTGAGCCGGTCGTAGACCCGCGCGGCCTCGGCCAGGTCGTTGACCGCGATCGCCGCGCGGGCCCGGAACGCCAGCATCGGCGCGTCGAGCAGGTCGTCGCGTTCCAGGCGGGTCGCGGCCAGCACGGCACGGCCTTGTTCGGGCTGACCCGCGTGGATCAGGGCCAAGGCGTAGGGGTGGGCCACGACCTCCGGCGCCTCGCGATAGGCCAGTTCGAGATCATCGATCAGCTCGGACAGATCGTCACGGGCCCAGGCGATCACCAGCGCGCCGCACAGTTCGAGGAATTCCTTGTTCACGTAGTCGGATTCGGACAGTCGCAGCTGGAAGGAGCGGTAGATCCGCTCCACCTCGCCCGCCCGGTCGCACAGCATCGCGATGGTGAACGAGAACGCGGTGAACACCGTGAAGACCGGCCACACCTGCGCGCACCGCGCGTGCTCCAGCGCGGCCGTGGCGTGCCGGACGGCCGCCGCGATCTCGAGGCGGCCGAACTCCGCGCGGAAGCGCAGGTAGCGGGCCAGCGCCTGGTAGTGGGTCAGGCCCGCGTCATCGGCGACGCGCTCGAGGTCGGCGACCAGTTTGTCCTGGGAATCGGGTGCGGCGTTGTCGAAGGTGACATACGCCAAGGCATTCAGCGCGGCGCACACCAGGGCGGCCTCGCCGATGGTGTGGGCGATGTGCACCGCCTCGACGGCGGCCGCGCGGGCTCGCGCCGCGTCCACCCAGCGCGCCTCGAACGCCGTGGTGACCAGCAGGCCGATCCGCAGGGTGGTGGTGACCGACCCCTTGGCGATCGCGTGCTCGAGTAGCGCGAGCAACCGGGGCGAGGGCGGGCACCACGGCCTGCCCGCCCAGACGACCGGCGCGCGCCAGACCAGCGCGTAGGCCAGCAGGTGCGAGTCGCCGAGGTCCTCGGCGATGCGGATCGCCCGGTCGCGCTGGACGCGCGCGTCGCGGTGTTTGCCCGCGAAGGCCAGGGCGGTGGCGAACTTGCAGCGGGTGTGGGCGAGGGTGACGCGGTCCTCGCGGTGCGCGTGCCCGGAGTCGTGGCCCGCCAACTCGTGCAACTCGACCACCGCGCCCCACCAGTGCGCGGCGTCGGCGCGCAACCCGAGGTCCTCGAAATGTCTCGCCGCGGCGGTGACCGGGGCCAGGGCCCGTTCGGCCGTCTGCTGATTGGCGCCCAGCGCGGCGTGGCGGGCGCGGAATTCGACGCCGGAACTCTCCACCGCCTTCGGCGCCGCGTCGAGGTAGTCGTAGATCCGCCAGTGCACCCTGGCCCGGCGCAGAGAGGAGATCCGCTGGTAGACAGCATCGCGGATGAGGGTGCGCGCGAAGCGGATACGCCCGCCGCGGCCGACGGAGATCAGCCCGGCGCGTTCGGCGGTGCCCACCGCGTCGAGGTGGTCGCGCTCGGTCTCGCCCGAGAGTTCGCGCAGGACTTCGGGATCGATCTCACCGCCCCAGACCGCGAAGTACTCGAGCACCCGCACCGCCTCGGTGGGTAGTCGCTCGATCTGCCGGGCCAGCACGTGGCCCACGGCCGAGGGCAGGGCGTCCAGCGACCGGTGCGCGGCCGCGGCCAGCGACAGTTCCCGGACGAACAGCGGGTTGCCGCCGGTCCGCTCGTGCAGTTCGCGCACCGCGGCCTCGCTCAGCGAGCGCAACCCGGCGCCTTGGGCGACCGCGCGCACCCCGTGCAAGGTCAGCCCGTCGAGTTCCAGGCGCGCCGCCGCCCGGCCCGCCAGTTCCGCCGAGGTGGCCCGCAGCGTGGAGGTGGCCTCCGAGGGGCGGTAGGTCACCACGATCAGCACCGGGGAATCGCCGAGCCAGCGCACCAACTGCCGCAGGATCTCGTGGGTGACCGCGTCGGCCCGGTGCAGATCCTCGAGCACGATCACCAGCGGCGACCGCTCGACGATGTCGACGCAGAGGCCCGCCACCCGCATCGCCAACGCGAACGGATCGTCGATCAGCGCGACCGGCGGTCCGCCGACCTTGTCGTGGCCCGCCAGTTCCGCGGCGATCTCGGTCCACACCCAGGCGGGCGGCGCGTGCGAGACGTCGGGGCAGTCGCCGAGCACGACGGTGGACCCGTCGCGGGACAGGTGGCGCGCGACCGAATGCACCAGCGTCGTCTTGCCTGCCCCCGCCTCCCCCGCCACCCAGGCCAGCGCGGGACCGCCCCTCCGGGTGGCCGCGGCGGCCGCCACCAACGCCGACCACTCCTCGCGGTAGTCGGTGCGCACGACGTCCTCGGCCTGTTCGGGCGGGGGCGGCGGATCGTCCTCGCCCCGCACGATCACCGGGGAATCCGGCAGCACCGCGCGCCGTGCGCCGTAGAACCAGTCGGTGGGACTGTCGAGGTCGGGGGAATGGTCGAGGATCTTGGTCTGTAGTTCGCGCAGCATCGCGCCGGGTTCGACGCCGAATTCCGCCCGCAGGTGCTCCTGCACCCGGCGGATGGTCTCCAGCGCGTCGAGTTGGCGGCCGAGTCGGTACTGCGCGAAGGCGAGCAGGCCCGCGCTGGTCTCGCGCTCCGGGCGGTCCAGGACCGCCTGGGTGAGCGCGGCGACCACCTCGATCGGCCGGTCCAGTTCCAGCGCCGACTGGGCGCGCTGTTCCAGGGCCGCCAAGCGCACCTCGACCAACCGCGCCGTCTCGGCCGAGGCCCAGGTGAATCCGACGAACGACTGGTACGGAGTGCCCGACCAGCAGTTCAGCGCCACGTCCAGGATCCGGCAGCGCTCGGCCGCGTCCGGCGCCTGCGGGGAATGGGTGAGGACCTCGTAGCTCTCCATGATCGCGTCGAAGCGCCAGGCGTCGACGTCGGAGGCGGGCAGGTTGATCGAATAGCCCGGCGCCTCGGAGAGGATGACGCTGCTCGGCGCGCGCGGCGCGCGCTCGGGTTCGAGGATCTTGCGCAGCGCCGAGATGTGCACCTGGAGTATCGAGGACGCCTTGGACGGCGGTTCCTCGCCCCACAGATCGGCGATCAGTCGGTCGACCGAGACCACCTGACCCGCCGACAGGATCAGTCTGCCGAGTACGGCCCGCCGCTGCGGCCCGCCGAGGAACACCGATTCGCCCCCCACGTTCACGCGCAACGGTCCGAGGACCTGAATGCTCGTCATCACACCCCCCAGCTCACGTTCCACCACGCCCGGCTCTCGGGCGCTGCGCCCGGACCGCCGCCGCCACAACGCGATTCACCGAAGTCGTCGCGCGGGATTCACGCGTGGGCGACCGGAACCGCGCCGGGAAGCTCCGGCGGTTCGAGTCCGAGTTCACGCAACGTCGCGCGATATCGGCGCACCGAGTCCAACTTCACCTGCTCATACCCCCGTACCATCTCGGCCGCGCCGACCGCGGCGAGGGCGGTCCGATAGGTCTTCTCGGTGAGATCACGATTCAGCATACTGACCATCCGGATGAAATGGTCTCGCAGAATTCGCTCCACGACACGCACCCGTCCGTAGCCGAAGGGGTCTAATATGGTGCCGCGCAATCGTTTCGAGGCGGCCAGTATCCGCAGCGCCCATGCCGCGCGCGGCCCGAGGCCGATCTTGTTCCGCATTCCCATGCTCCGCAGCAGCGGCGGGTGCAACCGGAAGACCGGCCGTCGCGCGTCCGGGACCTGGGCCGACAGGTGGTCGGCGAAGGCCGGGTCGGTCAGCAGGCGGGCCACTTCGTATTCGTCCTTGTAGGCCATGAACCGGAACAGGCCGCGCGCCACGGCGAGCGTGTAGTCGCCATTGTCGGTGATCGCGCGTTCGGCTTCCCACGCGCCGCGCACGATTTCCACGTATTCCTCGGCCAGCGCGCGATTCTGGTAGGCGATCAGTTCCGCGGCCCGCCGAGCCACGACCGCGCGCACCGCGTCGGGGAAATCCGCGCGCGCGACCGCGTCGAGGGCAATTGTCGGCGCGGCGGGCGGGGACGGGTGGATCTCGTTCAGGGCCGCCGGATTCGCCGCGAGCGCCCGCCCCCAGCGGAAGGCGGCGATATTGCGGTCGACCGCGACGCCGTTGAGCGTGATCGCCCGCTCGACGGCCCACGCCGGTATCCCGAGCGCGCCGAGTTGGTGGGCCGCGCCGACGAGCAGGAAATTGGCCTGGGTGGTCTCGCCGAACAGCGTCGACGACGCGGCGAGCGCGTCGAAGGATTCCACGCGCGCGCACCCGCCCGCCAAGCGGGACAGCAGGTTCGGCGCGTCCGGGTGCTCGACGGTGATGTCGTGGATCATCTCGCCGGTGGGTGTGCGCCCGGTCGAGGCGATCGCGACGGTGCGGGTCGCCGACCCGTAGGTCAAGGTGGCGGCGTCCGCGGCGGTGAGCAGGTCGAAGGCCAGCAGGCAGTCGGCGCTGCCCGGGCCGAGGCGGTGGGCGGGTTCGGGGTCGGGGCCATAGCGCAGGTGCGAGACGACGGGTCCGGCCTTCTGACTGAGCCCGGTCTGGTCCAGCGTGGACACGTGCAGTCCGGCCAGCACGGCGGCCGTGGCCAGTACCTGGTCCACGGTCACGATCCCGGTGCCGCCCACCCCGGCCATCAGGACGTTGCGGGTGGCGTCCGCGTCGGCGAGGACCGGTGGCTCGGGGACCTCGGGCGGCGTCGGCGTCGGGCGCGGGGACCGTCGGTCACCGACCTCGACGGTCACGAAGGACGGGCAGTCGCCGTCCAGGCAGCTGTAGTCGAGGTTGCACGAGGTCTGGTCGATGCGGGTCTTGCGCCCGAATTCGGTGTCCACCGGTTGCACCGACAGGCAGTTGCTCTTGACCCCGCAGTCGCCGCACCCCTCGCACACCGCCTCGTTGATGACGACCCGGGTGCGCTTGTCCGGCAACCGACCTCGTTTGCGTTGACGGCGCGCGTTCGCGGCGCAGTGCTGGTCGTAGATCAGCACCGTGACGCCGGGGATCTCGCGCAGGGCGCGCTGCGCCTCGTCCAGTCGGTCGCGCGACCACACGAGCGTACCGGGGGCCAGATCGGCGCGACGGTGCCTGCGCGGGTCCTCGGCGCACACGATGGTCCGCGCCACGCCCTCGTCGGCCAGTTTGCGGGTCAGCGCCGCGACGGTGAGCCCGCCCTCGGCCTCCTGCGCTCCCGTCATCGCCACGACTTCGTTGAACAGGATCTTGAAGGTGATGTTCACCCCCGCCGCCCGGCACGCCTGCACGGCCAACTGGCCGGAGTGGAAATAGGTGCCGTCGCCGAGATTCTGGAAGATGTGCCCGACGTCGGTGAACGGGGACTGCCCGATCCACTGCGCGCCCTCACCGCCCATCTGGGTGAGCCCGACCACGGCCATGTCGGCGCGGTCGGCCATCGCGACCATGGTGTGACAGCCGATGCCGCCGCAGGCCACCGACCCTTCGGGCACCCGGGTCGAGCGGTTGTGCGGGCAGCCGCTGCAGAAGAAGGCGGCGCGGCGGGTCGAGAGCGGCTCCAAGCTCAGCGGGGCCGGCAGCGGCCTGCGGAACTCCAAGTAGCCGTGCAGGAAACGGGCGAGCGTCCGGCGCACCCGCAGTACGGTCAACTCGCCGTCGGCGGGCACCAGCGCGCGCCCCGTCTCGTCGGACTTGCCCAGGATCAACGGGGCGTCGGCGGTCCCGTAGAGCAGGTCGCGGAGCTGGGATTCGAGGAAGGCCGCCTTCTCCTCCACGACCAGCACCATGTCCACGCCGCGGACGAATTCGCGCACCCGATCCGGGGAGAGCGGATGGACCAGACCGATCCGCAGCAGGCGGATACCCGCGCGCGTCAGGGCGTCGTCATCGATGTCCATGTCGCGCAACGCCTGTCGCACCACCGAGTAGGTCGCGCCGGTGGCCATGACGCCGATCCGGGCCCGCGGCGGGTCGACCTCGAGGACGTCCACGGCATTGGCCGCCGCGTACGCGCGCACGACGCGGCGGCGGGGGCCGAGCAGATCGGCCTCGGCTTCCAGCGTCGCGGGACCGGCGGTCATCGGCCGCTGTCGATAGGTGAAAGTTCCCGCCCCGTGCGCGATCTCGGGGACGACCGGTTCGACCTCGGCGATCGAACCGTCCACCCGCCGGCCGCCGTCGGCCACGTCGGAGACGATCTTGAGGGCCACGGGGCAACCGGACGCGCGGGAGAGGGCCAGTCCGTGGATGCCCAACCGCACGATGTCGGCGGCGTCGCGGGGTACCAGGACGGGGATGTGCAGGGCGGCCAGCGACCGTTCGCTGACCACGGGCAGACTCGACGACTTCGAGCCGGGATCGTCACCGACCAGCAGCAGCATCCCGCCGCGCGGATCGACGCCGTAGAGCGTGGCGTGGCGCAGGGCGTCGGTGGCGCGGTCCAGGCCGGGCCCCTTGCCGTACCAGACCCCGATCACGCCCTCGTGGGTGGCCGACCCCGTGCCGACCCCGATCTGGCTGCCCCACACCGCCGTGGCCGCCAACTCCTCGTTGAGCCCCGGACGGAAGACGATGTCGTTGTCGGCCAACACCTCCGGCATCCCCGCCAGCAGGGTGTCCACCCCACCCAGCGGCGAACCCTGGTAGCCGGAGACGAACGTCGCCGTGCGCCGACCGTGGCGGCGGTCGTGGGCGCGCAGTTCCACCAGCAGTCGCGCGACGGCCTGGACACCGGTGAGCAGCACGGGGCCCGAGCCGTGCCGGAAGCGGTCGGCGAGACGGTAGCCCTCGGCGGGCGCGGGGCGCAGCGCGATCTCGGTCATCGTCGTCACCCCCGGCCACGGTCGGTGTCGCGCCCCGCGGCCGAAAGCGCCTCGCCCGCATCCAGATCGGCGAGCAGGTCGGCCGTGGACTGCACGTAGGCGCAACGGCGCGCCGCGTAGTCGAGGGTCATCCGGTGGTCCTCCGCGGTGAAGTCGGCCACCGCGTCGGCGACCAGGAAGGGCTGGATGTCGCGGGTGAAGGCGTCACACGCCGTCATCAGCACGCCGACGTGGGCGTAGACGCCGCACACGACGAGTTGGTCGCGACCGAGGCGGGCCATCCGCTCGGCCAGCACCGACCGGTGGAAAGCGCTGTAGCGCCATTTCGTGTACACGTCGTCGCCGGGGGCGGGCGCGAGTTCGGGGACGATCTCGCGATCGGATTCGTCGGTGGTCATCCCGTCGCCCCAGAAATCGCGCAGCAGTCCGCGTTGGAGCCGGTCCATTCCGCCGGGCTGCGCGGTGTAGCCGACCGGAATTCCACGCTCCGCGCACGCCGCGCGCAACGCGCGGATATTCGACACCAACTGCGCGCCCGGCGCGGCGGCGGAGTCCAACGGCCGCAGGAAATAGCGTTGCATGTCGTGGACGAGCAGATAAGCGCGCTCCGGCCGCACGGTCCAGTCGGCCGCATTGTCGGGAATTCCGACCGGCATATCGTAGGAAATCCTGTCCGGAATATCGCCGAACCTCATTCGTCTTCCCTTTCTCTGTGCTGGCTGTTCGGTCTGCGGAAATGCGCGACGGTCACACCGCCGGGCGGATCGGCCCCTTCGCGGCGCACGCGGAGCCCATGACCAGGGCGTGCGCGGCGCCGGCGAGGGTGACGTGGCGGTGCCAACCGCCGTAGGAGCGGCCGGAATAGTCGCGAAGGCCGACCTTCTCGGCCACCTCGGCGGCGTCGCGCGCCACCCGTCCCGCCGCGTGGGCGCAGCGCGCGACCTCGCCGATCCGGTGCGCGGGCAGGTCGGTCAGCCACAGTGTCCCGCCCGTCCCGGAACCGTCGGCGGGCAACTGCACCAGCAGCAGGTCGGCGGGCCGCTCCGGCGCCGAGGACGGGCGCGGGGTCAACCCCGCGCCGACCATCACCACCCGGCCCGGCCGCGCGGCGCGCGCCAGATCCCGGCCGCGCCACGACATCCCGTGCAGGCTGCCGCGGGCGGCCTTGGCGATCTCGCCCGCCGCCACCGGCGCGGCGCCGCGGTGACCGGTCAGCGTCGGGTCGGCCACGAACAGTCCCTGGTCGGGCGCTATCCGGGCCAATAGCGGCGTGCCGATCGCGCGCAGTCGACCGACGACGGCGGCGACGTCGAGTTCGCGTGCGTCGAAGACGACCGGACGGCGCGGCAACCGCCAGTCCTCGGTCGTCTCGGCGCACAGTTCGACCACCTGGTCCTCGAGCGGACGCGGGCGGACCTCGGGCGGAATCGCCGCGGCGGCGCGGCGGTCGGCGTCGGCCAGCCAGGCCGCGGGCAGGTGGATCCGCCAGTTCAGCGGATAGGCGGCCCCGGCGGCCACCGACCAGACCCCCACCGCGCGTTGCACGTTGAGCACCCGGCCCTCGTCGCGGACGAAGCAGCGCTCCACGCCGACCGAGCGCCGCCCGGATTTCGGGATGGTCATCGTGTGCACCACGCAGACCTCCATCCCGTGGGTGTCGACGACGTGGCGGGCCAGGGTCCGCCGGATCGGCCGCCAATCCCAGTCCGAGGCGCTGATGAAGTGGTGCAGACCCTGGTCGGTCGCGTCGCCGCCCACCGTGCGGGCGATGTTGCGCACCGATTTCCGGCCGTCGGTCTGCAACAGTCCTCGCAGATACTGCGCGGCGCGGGTCCGTTGATCCCGGCGCGGCAACGAGGAGAAGAGCAGATCACAGAGGTCGGTGAATTCTCCGGCCGACATAGAACCCCCACACATATCGGGTCACTCCGCAGTACCGGGCCGATCAGTCGAGCAGGCCTTGGATTGCTACTGCAGCACGATCATTCGATATTCTTCCCCATGCAACTTCATACCTACTTGTCGCCGACTTAATACTGCCCGGCTATCACTTGTCACGGCAGGTATCCGGGGATGCGCAAGATTACGGGTCGATACCCCGAGGCGATGCGCAGATTTCCGGCGCGCGCGGTGCGCGCAGAATACGGCAATTCCATCCGTACACCGCGGAATTGCGATGACATGAACGGGCCATCATTTCCGCGCACACGACGGCGCCGCGGACCGAGGATCGTCGGTCCGCGGCGCCGCGCGCGGATCAGTGCCGTTGTGCGGCGGGCCGATCCGTGGCCGCCGCGGCCTCGTGGGCCACGGCGGAGTCGAACACCTCGGACACCAGCGAGCGCAGCAACCGCACGCCGTCGCGGGTGAGAATGGACTCCGGGTGGAACTGCACCGAGGCGAAACCCGCCCCGCGCAGCGCGTGGACCTCGCCGCTGTCGGGGTCGCGGAAGACCTCGACGGCCCCGAATTCGGATTCGCGGACGTCGGTGTCGCAGACCACGGTGTAGGTGTTGTAGAACCCGACCTGTTCGGTGCGCCCGAACACCGAGACCTTCTGCTGCACACCTTGATTGGGTGTGTCCAGCCGACGCAGCCCGAATCCGAGGCGCAGGCCGAGCAATTGGTGGCTCAGGCAGATCGCGAGGAAGGGGCGGCGCGCGGCCAACAGTTCGTCCAGGGCCAGCGACATCCGGGCGATCTTGGGCAGGTCGGCGCGGCGCGGATCACCCGGCCCCGGGCCCATGACCACCAGGTCGTGGTCGGTGAGCGTGTACTGCTCGTCGAAGCGGCGCACCGTCACCTCGACGTCGAGAGCGGCCAACTGGTGGGCGAGCATCGAGGTGAAAGTGTCCTCGCCGTCGATCACCAGCAGGCGCGGCCGTGGCGGCCCCGCCCCCGCGCCGAGCGCCGCGCGCTCCCGCGGCGGTGGCGTGAGCCAGAACTCCGCGATGGCCTCGTTGCGGCCCGCCAGCGCGGCCCGCACCCGCGGGTCCGAGCCCACGCGGGCGGCCCGCCCGCCGCCGAGCACCGCCAGCAGGCCCGCGGCCTTGGCGTGGGTCTCGCGGGCCTCGGCGGCCGGGTCCGAATCGCGCACGATCGTCGCGCCGACGCCGATGCGCACCCGACCGCGGGCATCGATGTCGGCGGTGCGGATGAGGATCGCCGAATCCAGCGTCGCCGCGCCGCGACCGTCACGCCCGAGCAGGGCCACCACACCGCTGTAGTAGCCGCGTCCCCCCGGCTCGTAGCGGGCCACCACCGAACAGGCGTTCTCCAAGGGACTTCCAGTGACCGTGGGGGCGAACATGGTCTCGCGCAGGATCTCCCGCACGTCGGCGTCCGTCCGGCCTTCGATGAAGTACTCGGTGTGGGCGAGGTCGGCCATCTCCTTCAGGTACGGACCCGTGACCCGGATGCCCGAGGAACAGATCCGCGACATCATCTTCAGTTCCTCGTCCACCACCATGTAGAGCTCACCCGCCTCCTTGGCGTCGGCGAGGAAGGCGAGGACCTCGGCGACGCGCGGCCCGGACCCGCCGTAGCGGAGGGTGCCGCTGATCGGGTTCATCACCGCCGTCCCGTCGGCCACACTGATGTGCCGTTCCGGCGTCGCGCCGAGGAAGGTCCGTTCCGGCGTGTGGATCAGGAAGGTCCAGTAACTGCCGGTCTCGCGGGTCAGCAACCGGCGGAACGCCGCGAGGGCGGTGTCGCGGTCGTAGTCGGGCAGGGTGGTCAGATAGGTGCGTTTGAGGACGAAGTTCGCGCCCGCCCCCGCCCCGATCTCGTCGCGGATGATTCGGCCGACGATCTCCGCGTAATCCTCGTCGTCGAGGTCGAAACGGCCGTCCGTCGCGACGGCGGGCCGGTCGGGCAGCCCGCGCAGCAGGTCCGGCAGCGCGACCGTGTGCGCGTCGGTGACGGTCATCGCCAGCAGCGGACTGCGGTCGTCCACGCAGTCGAAGCCGCGCTCGGCCACCTGGCGGTGCGGGATCACCACGAGGGTGTCGTGCGCCGGCCGTCCGGACCCGTCGCCGGTGACGACGGGGATCTCGGCGAGCGAATCCAGTTCGCGCACTGGACCGCTCAGGACGTCCACGACCCCCTCCGCGCCCGCCCCGGGCCGGTGGAGCAGGGCGAACGACGGCGTCCGCCCGCTCAGGATCGCCGCAGGCGGATCGGTCCGCGCGGCCGAATTCGGTGCGCCCATCGGCCCTCACGCTCCCAGCGAAGCGCCGCCGTCGACCACCATGCTGTGCATCGTGATGTGACCGGCGCTGTCGGACAACAGGAACGCGACGGCCTCGGCGACGTCCTCGGGACGGGCGATCTTGCGCAACGGGATGCCGACCCGGTAGGCGTCGAGGCTGCCGTCCACCGTCGCGCTCGCCCCTGTCTCGTCGTGCCACATCGACCACAGCATCGGGGTGTCGGTGGACCCGGGTTCGACGATGTTGCACCGGATTCCGGACGCGGCGACCTCGAGGCCGAGGCACCGGGTGAAGGCGACCGCGGCGGCCTTGGACGCGGCGTAGGCGGCCATCCGCATCCGCGGCACGCTGGCCGCGTTGGACGCGACCGTGACGATCGCGCCCGCGCGGCGGGCCACCATCCGGTCGGCCAGCAGTCGCGAGACGCGGAACACGCCGTGGGTGTTGACCGCGAAGGTAGTGGTCCAGTCCTCGTCGGTGAGTTCGCGGACCGGCCCCATCCGCAGGATGCCCGCGGCGTTGACCAGGTAGTCGACCGGGCCGAGCACGTTCTCGGCCCGGTCCACCGCGGCGGCCACCGACGCGGCCTCGCTGACATCGGCGGGCACCGCGAGCACCGACCATCCCTTCCCGCACAACTCCTCTTCGAGTTCGCGCAGTCGGGCGTGTTCCAGATCCACCGCCGCGACATGAGCGCCCGCCTCGGCGAGTTTGCTCACGACCGAGGCGCCGATGCCGCCCGCCGCCCCGGTGACGAAGGCGACCTTTCCATCCATACGCATTTCGTGTTCCTTCAGCAGTGCCAGGCCGCGACGACCGCGCGGGCTTGAGGCGGAGCCAGTCGCGGGTCACACAGGCTCGTGTACTTGCCCACGGTGGTCCGCGACGGATCGGACAGGCATTCGCCCACATCGTCGGGGGTGGTCTCCAGATGAAGTCCGCCCGCGACCGCGCCCGCCTCGAGCAGCACCGACCGGAACCGCGTCACTTCGCGCACCATCGCGTCGAGGTAGCGGGTCTTGGCGCCGTCGGCCAGGATCACGGTGTTCGCGTGCATCGGATCGCACATCCAGATGACCGGGTGTTGGCGCGCGCGCACGGCGCGCACCAGGCGGGGCAGGCGCTGGGCCAGCTTCGCCGCCCCCATTCGCACGATCAGCGTGAGCCGACCGGGTTCGCGGGCGGGGTCGAGCCGTTCGCACAGCGCGATCAGTTCCTCGACGTCGATGTCGGGGCCGATCTTGCAGGCGACGGGGTTGCGCACCTCGGCGAGCAGGCGCACGTGCGCGCCGTCCGGGTCGCGGGTGCGCTCGCCGATCCACGGCCAGTGCGTCGACCCGAGCAGCGCGCCCGAGGCGGTGGCCCGCACCTGCGGGATCTCGTAGTCCAGCAGCAGCGCTTCGTGACTGGTCCAGATCCGCGCGCCGTCCCAGGAGTAGCGGCCCAGCCCGCGCCACCCGAGGTGGCCCATGACCTCGCGGGCGGCCTCGTAGCAGTCGAGCAGGCGACGGGGGTCGGGCCTGCGGGCCTGGGCCAGCGGTTCGGGCCCGTTGACCAGATGCCCTCGGTAGCTGGGGATCTCCACCCCGGCGACCGTCTCGTGGGTGCGTCCCCGGGGTTTGGCGTACTGGCCCGCGATCCGGCCGACCCGCAGGACGGGACGTCCGGTGCGCAGGGCCAGTTCGCCGCCCAGCGCGTCGAGCAGGCCGACCTTGCGCGCGACGTCGGCCGCGGTGCGCTCGGCCGGGTCCTCCGCGCAGTCGCCTGCCTGCACGACCAGCGCCTCCCCCGCCGCGACCGCGACCAGCGCGCGCCGCAGTCTGGCCACGCCCTCGCCGTCGACCAGCGGGGCGCGCTCGGCCAGTTCCCGCCGCGCCAGGGCGACCGCGCGCTCGTCCTCCCACACGGGCTGCTGACGCGCGGTCACGGGACGGGTGTCGAGATCCTCCGACATCGTCAACCAGCCCAACCGAGGTCCGCGCCGAGCCGGAAGCACAGCGATCCCCAGAAGAAGCCGGAACCGATCGCGCCGAGCACGATGACGTCGTCGCGGCGGGCCAGCCCGGCGGTCGCGAGCTTGTACAGCGAGGTCAGCGGCGAGGCCGCGCCGGTGTTGCCCAGCACGTCGCCGGTGATCGGCACCCGCGCGGGATCGACGCCGACGACCTTGCCGATCTCCCTGACCAGCCGCACATTGGCTTGGTGCAGGGCGAATCCGGCGATGTCGCCGACCGCGAGCCCGGCGTGCCCCAGAGTGGCGCGCACCGAGGCGGGAACGTGGGTGATGGCCTGATCCCACACGACCTTGCCGTCCATGTTCATGTAGGTGCGCCCGGCCTCGGTCCGGCCGCCGACCTCGGCGTGCGGCGCCCACCACGGGGTCGCCAGATTCACGGCGGGGTGCGGCGAATGGCCGAGATCGTAGGCGAGCAGTCCGCCGGACTCGGTGCGCCGCAACACAGTGGCGGCCGCCGCGTCGCCGAAGAAGATCCGCGTGGTGCGGTCGGTCGGGTCGGTGATGCCGGAGACCCGCTCCCCGCACACGATCAGCGCGGTCCGCACGCCTTGCTCCTGGAGCAGACAGGCGGCCAGGTGCAGTGCGTACGTGGAGGCCGCGCAGGCGTATTGGGTCAGGTCCACGATGCGGGAGGTGTCGATGCCGAGTCGGTCGGCGATCGTGATCCCCACCGACGGGAAGAAGTAGTCGGGGCTCGAGGTGGCGGTCACCACGACATCGACCTCGGCCGCGGACAACTCGCCCGCGGCCAGCGCGGCGGCCGCGGCCTCGGTCATCAGATCGTCGAGACTCTCCTCCGGATCGAGGAACCGGCGCTCCAGGACGCCGATCTTCTGCTCGATCCACTCGGGGGTGCTGTCGAGCACCGCGCACAGGTCGGCGTTGGTGACGACGCGTTTGGGCAGGGCGACGGCTACACCGCACAGGTCGACCGGCGCGAGATTCCAGGTGGGCACGCTGATTCCCCCTCAGCCCTGATCGAAGGACATCTTCAGCCGCCCCGTGTGGTGCGGGCTCAGCGGCGGACGCTTGTCCAGCGGGATGCCGAACCATTCCTGGTAGGCGGTCAGCACCGCGGCGTCGTCCTCGAGTTTCGTGGTGGTCTTCTCCCCGCCCCGGGTGACGGTCAGCACGTCGTCCTTGAGCACCACCCAGCCGTCCTCGAGCGGCAGCGAACAGAACAGCGATTGCAGCAGCGGCGAATCCGGGCTCGACCGGTACCACCACAGGTTCTGCGCGAAATCGGCCAACTGCACGGGTTCGTCGAAGAACCGGTACAGCAGTCGGCCGCCGCAGTAGACGTCGGTCGAGCGGTGGTCCACGCGCACGGTGCGGAATTCGCCGTGCGGATCGGACTGCGCACCGTCGGCGCTGACCAGCAGCGGGAACCGACTGCCCTTGCCGAAGCCGATGTCGGCGATGTAGCGGCGGCCGCCGATGTTCACCGTCATCAGCAGGTGGTTGAACGGCGGGGTGAAGCGGTCGATGATCCACACCTGCCCTTGGTGCAGGGTGGTGTCGAAACCCAACGCGCGCAACAGGAACAGGAAGCCGGTGTTGATCTCGCCGCAGCCGCCGCCCTTGCGCAGGCGCACGATCTTGTCCACGGCGCGCTCGTCCATCTGGATGTCGACGCCGGTGTGGTAGTCGATGCTCTCGAACGGCACCGAGAGCACATGCCGCTCGTGCAGGCGACGCAGCGTCGCCAGATCCGTGTCCACCGGTCCCTCGACACCGATGCGCTCGAGGTACGCGGCGACGATTTCTTCGCTCAACATGATTGATTCACTCTCCGATCGAACCGAATCTCGGAAACAATTTCTCGGCATTCGCGTAATTCAGCATCGCGGTGTCGGCGTCATCGAATCCGCCGAGTGCCAACAGCGCCTTTCCGTTCTCCGCGCTGAACGATTCCGGCATCAGCGGGAAATCGGTGCCCACCAGGATCCGGGCGGGGTCGGCGAATTTCCGGAACGAGGCGAGAGCGAATTCGTCGCCGCCCATCGCCACGTCGTAGTACAGGCCGCGCAGCGAGCCGATCGGATCGTCGTCGATACGGTCGGCGAGTGCGGCGTTGATGAGCGGGCCGTAGGTCAACCGGCCCGCGTAGTAGGCCAGTCCGCCGCCGCCGTGGGACAGGATCATCCGCAGGCCGGGATGCCGTTCCAGGGTCTTCTCGTAGATCAGTTGCGCGCCGAGGCGCACCGTCTCGAACGGGAATTCGTAGAGCGAGATCGGCAGGCCGAAGTTCGGTTGGCCGGTGCACGCCGGGGCGGTGGGGTGGACGAACAGCGGCGTTCCCCGGCGCGCGGCCTCGGCGTGGAACGGGTCGAGCACCCGGTCCGCCACGTAGAGCCCCCGGTAGTTGGTGATCAGGCCGACACCGTCCAGGCCCAGGACGTCGATCGCGTACTCGAATTCGGTGAGCACCTCATCGACGTGCGGGAACGGCAGGATCGCGAAGGCGCCGAAGCGGTCGTCGTGCTGGGCGACGAACTCGGCGAACCACCGGTTGATCCGGCGCGCGAACCGACCCGCCTCGGCCGCGGGCAGGTCGGGCACGCCCGGCCACACGCTGACCACGGCGGCGCGGATGCCCTGCCGGTCCATCATCGCCAGGCTCGACTCGACGGTCCAGGTCGGCCGGTCGACGTTGGGCAGCAGCGACGGGACGCCGAGTTCCGCCAGTGCGGACAGGTAGTAGTCGGGCAGGATGTGGTGGTGGACGTCGATGGCGGTGTGCCAGGGCGTTCCCGATGCGGTGCTCATCGACTCGCTCAGGCCCGCGTGGTGCCGGCCGGGTTGCTGATCAGGCAGCGCCAGTAGCCGTCCGCGCCGCGCACCAGGATGTCGGCGGCGGTGCCCTCGATCCGCAACTGCTCGCCGTCGGGGCCCGGCCCCTCGTGCACGTAGTCGGCGATCAGCAACGCGATGTCGCCGACGGTGTAGACGTGGCGCACGTTCACGGTGATCGGCAGCCGGTGTTCCAGGGACTGCGCGGCGTTGTCCAGGGTGGCGGCGACCGGGATCGGCTGTCCGGGTTGCATCACCTGCAGCGCGTCCGGCGCGAACAGGCCGGGCAGGGCGGTGTAATCCCCCGCGTTGAATGCGACCGCGAATATCTCGAGCAGTTCTTCGGGGTTTCGGGCGAGTCGTGTTTCGGGCTGTGCGATTTCGGTCATGGCATCCACGATCGGCGGAACCCGCCGCCGCGTCGACACGCTCGCCGATATTGTGTCACCTCCCCCGTGAATTCCCCGCCGAGATGACGAACTATTCGAGGCGACATTGCCGCCCGATATCCGTGGGCGCAGGCTGGCCGATGACCGCAACGAATCCGAGCGTCGAGGAGTAACAGTGGTAAACATTGCCGTGGTCTTTCATTCGCGGAGCGGGAACGTGCATCGACTCGCGGTCGCGGCGGCCGAACGGGCGACCGAACTCGGGGCCGAGGTCCGCCTGCGCAAGCTGGCCGAACTCCCGGACACGATGGTGCTCGACGGGCAGGCGTACCAGGAGTTGGCCGAGGCGACCGCCGAGGTCCCGGTCGTCACCTGGGAGGACCTGATCTGGGCGGACGCGATCATGATCGGCACCCCCGTGCACTTCGGGCTGCCCGCGCCGGAACTGCTGCATTTCCTCGATCACGCGGGGCCGGTGGCGATTCCGGGCAAACTGGCGAACAAGGCGGTCACCGTCTTCGCCTCGGGATCGGCCTCGCACGCCGGGCAGCAGACCGCGATCCTGGCGGTGCACAACGCGGTGTGCCACTGGGGTTCGCTGATCGTGCCCAACGGGTCCAACACCGCCTTGCAGGCCTCCGACCACAACGGCAGCCCGTACGGCACGTGCAGCATCTCCCGGCACAAGCCCGCCAACGTCCACCCGGAGAACATCGAGGCCATCCGGTACCAGACGCTGCGCGTCTTCGAGGTCGCCCGCGCCTACGGCATCGGCTTGGCCCAGACCGAGAGCGCCATCGAATTCGTCGAATTGGAATGGGTGTCCAAGCAATTCGACATGGACGGCATCCCGCCTGCCTGGACCGAGCAGGCACCGACCGCCTGACCCGCGCGCCGACGACGGGCCCCGGCAGCGCGCCGGGGCCCGTTTCCGTTCGGTGCGCTCACGGCGTGAGCACGATGCGCCGCGGGCGGACCACACCGTCCTGCTGCCACCGGTGCGCCCGCGCCGCCTCGGCCAACGGCATCCGCTCGATCCCGCGACAGCGCAGGACGCCCGAGGCCAGCAGGCGATCGATCGCGACCGCCGCGTCGGCCAGTACCGCGCCGGTCGCGTTGGTGATGGCGAACCCCCGGATACTCGCGTCGTTGACGTAGAGCGCGCCCAGCGGCACCGCGACCTCGGCCCCGAGACCGGCCGACACCAGGATCCTGGCTCCCACGGCCAGCAACGGGCACACCGTCGCCAGGTCGTCGTGGCGCGTGGTGGTGTTCCAGTAGACGTCGACGCCCTCCGGGGCGAGTGTCCACAGCCGCGCGGGGTCGAGTCCGTCCACCACTTCCGCGGCGCCGCACTCGCTTCCCCAGTCGAGGTTCGCGGCCCGGTCCACGCCGATCACCCGCGCGCCGAGGTCGACGGCCATCTGCACCGCCGCCGACCCGACCGCGCCGCCGAGCCCCCGGATCAGCACCGTCTCCCCCGGGCGCACACCGGCCTGGACCACCAGGCCCAGATAGGCGGTCGCCGCCGGATGCACGAGCGCGACCGCCGCCACCTCGTCCGCCTCCGCTGGGAGCGGGTAGAGCCGGTCGGCGGGCACCGGGACGTATTCGGCGGCCGCGCCCTGTCGCCCCCCGTACCCGGCGCTGTTGCACCAGACCCGTTGTCCGGCCGCGAATCCGGTGACGCCCGCGCCCGTCTCGACCACCACACCGACCAGATCCCGGCCGACGATCTGCGGGAAGGCGACGCCCGCGCGCACCGCGCCCGACCGCAGGAAGGTGTCGACATGGTTGACCGAGCACGCCGCCACCCGGACCAGCACCTCCCCCGGTCCGGGATCGGGCCGAGGGCGCGGCCCATACACGATCGCATCCGGCGGCCCGAACGCGGTGATGTACGCGGCGTTCATCGCGGCCATCTCAGCTCCGCACGGCGAAGAGCATGCGGCTCAACTCCAATCGCCGCGTCTTGCCGGTTCCCGTGCGCGGCAGACGCCGCATCGGCAACTGGATCGGCTCGCACAGCGTCGGCAGACCCGCCACCGCGCGCTCCCAGGCGGCCCGGTCCAACGGACGCTCGTCGCGGGTCACCACGACCGGGACCGGGCGCTGCCGCTCGTCGCGGACCAGCACCACCTCCGCGAGACTGTCCATGCGGGCCAGCAATTCGTCCTCCACGCGCAACGTGCTGTCGATCCCGGGGATCAGGTCCACCTCGCGATCGGACAGGTGCAGACATCCCCACCGACTGCGGTAGCCGACATCGCCCATCGCCCACCAGCGCCCGTCCACCTGACGGTGGTAGCGGTCGTCCTCCTCGAGGTAGGTGACCGCGCGTCCGTCCGACAGCGCCTGCACGGGACCGGGCGCGGCGCGGGTGGCCCGCCTGCCGTCCCGCTCGACCACCCGCACGTCGGTCGCGCCCGGGAACGCGTAGCCGACGCAGCGCCAGTCGGCGGTGGCCTTGCGGAATTTCGTGCTCAACCGCACCACCGTCGGGCCGATCTCGCTCTGCCCGTACAACTGGACGTGCAGGGGGAACCGCCTGCGCGAGGCGGCCAGCAGCGCGAGCACCGTGCGCGGGTGGACCGCGTCGAACGTGGTACTCAGCAAGGTCAGGTTCCGCAGCGGGGCGGCGGGATGCTCGGCCAACTCCTCCCATTCGATCAGCGCGTTGGGGTGGGCCTCGAACACCCCGGGCCGGAACCGGGCCAGCAGTCCGACGTTGTCGGCGGCGGGTGAATCGCGCAGGATCACCAGCGGGAAACCGCGGCGCAGCGAGACCGCCAACGCGGTGACCAACCGCGAGTGCACGAACGACACCTGGATCGCGACGGCTTCGCGCCCGCGCAACAGCAGGCGCGCGCCCGCCGCCTGCGGTCGGTACCGCGCGCGCATCGTCCACGCCGTGTGCACCACCAGTTTCGGCACGCC
Organism: Nocardia takedensis NBRC 100417; assembly: GCF_000308695.1. Taxonomy (GTDB): domain Bacteria; phylum Actinomycetota; class Actinomycetes; order Mycobacteriales; family Mycobacteriaceae; genus Nocardia; species Nocardia takedensis. The sequence continues at coordinate 81,660 of NZ_BAGG01000088.1, forward strand.
CGTGGTGCCGGAGGTGTGGGTCACCAGCATCGGCTGATGCCGATCGGGGCGCGTGTAATCCAATGGTCGCGAGGTGTCGGGCCGCAGCGGCGTCGTGCCCTCGACCTCCCCCGCGACCACCAGCACCGCGCGTGCGCGGCCGCGCACGCCCGCGTCGAGCCGCTCGACCAGTGTCGCCTCGTCGGTGACCAGGAACGGGCCCGCGCACCGCGTCAGCAGTTCGCCGACCGTCTCGCCGGTCAGCGCGGGCGACAGGCAGACGGGCACGCCGCCCGCCCGGTTGACCGCGCAGGCGAGCAGGAAGATGTCGAATCCGTCGGACTTGTGGATCGCGACCTTCGCACCCGCGCCCACCCCGGCCGCCCGCAACGCCACCGCCAACCCCTCCACCACCCGCGCGCAATCCGCGACGGTGATCGTCGTCCCCAATTCCGGTGCCACGTCCAGCCGATGATTCAACATCACCAGACCGTGCGGATTGCGCAGCGCCGCCTCGGCGAACAATTCGCCCAGATACAGTCCGCGATTCCCGAGACGTTGCAGGATCATCGTTTCGTCCCGCCCGCGACGGCGGCCGATTCGATCGTCGCGCGAATCGCCGCCAGGGTGACCGACATATCGCGTTCGATCTTGTCGCTCCATTCGGCGATGAATCGCGGGCGGTCGGGTTCGGGAATCTGCGCGAGGATTCCGCGCATCCCCTCGGTGAGACTGCCCATCTCGAAGCAGTGGACCAGGCGGGTGCCGCCCGAGGCGGTCGGCGCGAGCTGGAACGACCACACGCTCTGCTGTGCCCTGCCCGCGCTGTCACGCATCGCCCACCCGAACACGCTGGGCCTTTCGCTGAAAACGACCTCGGCGTAGGTGGTCCAGGCACCGCGCACCACCGGCGCCCAGCCCACCACGTCGGGCGCCCGGTTGTTGTGCCCGCGGAACACCGAGCCGACGACCTCAGGGCCACCGGACACCCATTCCCCGCCCGCGCACTCCGGACTCCATTCCCCGGAGCGGGTCAGGTCGCTGACACAGGAGAACACGGTGTCCGGATCGGCGGATATCTCGATTTCCCGGAAAACGTGGAAAATTCCGGCCTTGTCATTGTTCGGCAGAGGATTCATGGACCAATTCTATGCAGCGTCCTCGCGCAATTCCCGTGGTCGTCCGATAATTGCGCGCACATTGTCAGGTCGCGGAATCGGCGGCGAATTCTGGTGCGCGGTGCATCCAGTCGAGCCGATCGTGCAGATCCGTCACCGACATCGAGCGCAGCACCTCGTCGCGCCGCTGGGCCGCCGCCCCCGCCGCGTGCCACAGTCCGATGCTGGCGCGGGCCGTGCGCTGCACGCGCGCGGTCCGGGGCTGACGGCGGGCGGTGTACTCGCGCAGACGCCCCGCCACGTCGGTCCGCGCGTCGCCCAGCAGGCCGCCCAGTTCCACGGCGTCCTCGAGGGCCTGGCAGGCCCCCTGGGCCAGATAGTGCAGGCTCGGGTGCGCGGCGTCGCCGAGCAGCGCCACGCGGCCCTCGCACCACTGCTCGACCGGCGCGCGGTCGATCAGGCTCCAACTGCGCCACTCCCCGGCCACGCGCAGCAGGCGACGCGCCGTCTCCGACAGCGGCGCGAACCAGTCCAGGACGTCTTCCCGCGCGACCGGCACGTCACCGAAGGCGGTGCGCACCCCCGTCTCCCGACTCGGCGCGAGATTCATGAACTTCCCGCCCGCGATCGGATAGTGCACGAAATGCTGTCCCGGACCGGTCCACCAAGTCGCCGCGTTCACCCGGAACTCCTCGGGCACCTCGGCCATCGGGACGATGGCCCGGTAGACGGTGATGCCCGCGACCAGCGGATCACCGTCACCGAGCAGTTGCGCCCGCACCGCCGAGCGGATGCCGTCCGCGCCGATCAACGCCGCGCCGCTCACCCGTTCGCCGGAGTCGAGCACCGCCGTCGCCGAGGTTCGGTCCTGCTCGTAGCCGACCACCCGGCACCCGCCGCGCAGGTCGATCCGGTCCGAGTCCGCGCACGCCTCGACCAGGATCCGGTGCAGTTCGGCCCGGTGCACCACGGCGTAGGACCGCCCGAAGCGGGCGCGGTACTCCTCGGTCAGCGGCACCCGGGTGACGAGTTCGCCGCTGACGCCGTTCATGAACCGCAACTCCTCCAGGCGCACGGCGATCTCGCGCACCCGGTCGGCCACGCCGAGCAGTTCCAGCGCCCGCATCCCGTTCGGGGCGATCTGGATGCCCGCGCCCAACTCGGCGAATTCCGGGGCGCGTTCCAGCACCACCGCCGTACCGCCCGCCGCGGCCGTGGCCAGGGCCGCCGCCAGCCCGCCGATACCGCCGCCGATCACCGTCGTGCGCGCCATGCCGATCCTCCCGTAGCGTCCGGTGTCCCGTGACCGACTCTGTCCGGGGGCGCGGGCGCGGGCAACGAAGTCGACGGCACTACATCAAGTCGACCTGCGATCGGGAGGGGTCGTGCAGGGCACGCGCCTGGGCCACAACGGCCGGCGCTACGCCCCTGCGGTGTCATGCAGATCGGAGGGAGTTCGCGAAGGGATCGCGCCCGCAACGGCTCGGGAGTGACAGGCTTCGCGGAGTGAGGAAGTGTGCGCCGAAGGGGAAGGGGGCGCGGCGGGTGGAACACGCCTTTCCACTATCAACTTATAACGGACCCGGGGCCTTGCGGCAAGGCCCCGGTGGTGCCGCACAATCATCGGCCGGACCGGAAACACGACGTCGACCGGCGACCGCGGTGTCCGGATCGGAGAGGGTGAGCACGCACATGTCTACGCGGAACCACGAGGACGAACTGCGCCGCGAGCAGGACTACGTGCGCGGCCTCTACACGCGCCTGGACGCCGAGCGGGCGCGCGCCAGGGGCCGATACACCACCGCGCTGCGGGGTACCGGTACCACGCTGATGGAACGCGACTTCGAGGTCCGCGCCCTGGCCGAGCAGGTGAAACGACTCGACGTCGCCGACAGCGGACTGTGTTTCGGGCGGTTGGACGCCGAGACGGGCGAGCGGTCCTACATCGGGCGCATCGGCCTCCACGACGAAGCCGACGAATTCGAACCGCTGCTGCTGGACTGGCGCGCGCCCGCCGCGCGCCCCTTCTACGTCGCGACCGCCGCCAATGCGGAGGGCATGCGGCGGCGACGCCAGTTCCACAGCCACGGCCGCGAACTGCTCGACTACACCGACGAGGTGCTGGGACGGCCCGGCGCGGCGGAGCACGGCGACGCGGCGCTGCTCGCGGCCGTCGACGCGCCGCGCGGGGCCGGGATGCGCGACATCGTCGCCACCATCCAGGCCGAACAGGACGAGATCATCCGCCTCGACCACCCGGGCGTCCTGGTGATCGAGGGCGGACCGGGCACCGGCAAGACCGTGGTCGCGCTGCACCGCGTCGCCTACCTGCTCTACACCCAGCGGGAACAGATGGCGCGCAACGGCGTCCTCGTCGTCGGGCCCAATCCGGCGTTCCTGCACCACATCGGGCGGGTGCTGCCCTCGCTCGGGGAGACCACGGTGGTGTTCACCACCGTCGGCGACCTCGTGCCGGGGCTGCGCGTCACCGCCGAGGACACCGAACAGGCCGCGCGCGTGAAGGGTTCGCGCCGAATCCTCGACGTGCTCGCGGCGGCGATCGCCGACCGTCAGCGCGTGCCCGAGGACCCGCTGACCATCGAACTGTCCGATGTCACGACCCGCATCGACGCCGCCACCGCCGAGTGGGCCAGGGAAGAAGCGCGCGCCAGCGGCCTGCCGCACAACCAGGCCCGCGCGGTCTTCCTCGACGTCGTCACCTACGTGCTCACCGAACGCGCCATCGCGCGCATCGGCCAGGGTTGGCTGACCAGGGACGACCGCGAAGCCTGGGAACAACTGCGCGGCGACCTGAAAGCCGAACTGGCCGAGAACGACCGGTTCGTCGCCGCGATCGACGCGCTCTGGCCGATCCTGACCCCGCGCGATCTGCTCGCGGACCTCTACACCTCCCCCGAGCGCTTGCGGGCGGCCGGAGCCGACGCCGCCCTGCTGCGCGCGGACGGCCGGGCGTGGACGGTGTCGGATGTGCCACTGCTGGACGAACTGGTCGACCTGCTGGGCGCGGACGGCGCGCCCGACGACACGGCCGAACGGGAGCAGCGCGCCGAGGCCGCCTACGCCGCGGGGGTCCTGGACATCCTCGTCGCCCGCGAGGACCACATGGACGACGAGGACCACCTGTTCGCCCACGACCTGGTCTACGCGGAGGATCTGGCCGACCGCTTCCTCGAACGCGATACCCGCGACCTGGTCGACCGCGCCGCCGCCGACCGCGACTGGACCTACCGCCACATCGTGGTCGACGAGGCGCAGGAGTTGTCGGAGATGGACTGGCGGGTGCTGATGCGCCGCTGCCCCGGCCACTCGTTCACCATCGTCGGCGACCTCGCCCAGCGCCGCGCGCCTGCGGGCGCGACATCGTGGGCCGACGTACTCGACCCCTATGTCCCCGGCCGCTGGGTCTACCGCGGGCTCACCGTCAACTACCGCACGCCCGCCGAGATCATGTCCGTGGCCGCCGACCTGCTCGCCGATTTCGCGCCGGAGGTCCACCCGCCCGACTCCGTGCGCGCCTGCGGCGTGGCCCCTTGGTCACGCGCGGTCACCGACGCCGAACTCCCCTCCGCCATCGCGGAATTCGTCGCCACCGAAGCCGACCAGGCGGGCACCAGCGTCGTCATCGGACCGCCCGGCCTGGCGGGCGCGGTCTCCGCGACCGAGACCAAGGGGCTGGAATACGACGCCGTCCTGGTCGTGGACCCCGACCTGATCCTCGCCGACGGCCCGCGCGGCGCGGCCGAACTCTACGTCGCCCTCACCCGGGCGACCCAGCGCCTGGGCGTCCTGCACCGCCACCCCCTGCCCCCGGCCCTCGCGGGCTTGGTCGCCCGGGACTGATCCCGGCGGGGCCACGAGGTCACGCCACGCCCCGCCGGTAGTGCTCCGCGACCGCGTGGAAGGCGGCCTTCGGCTCCCACGCCATCTCGGGATAGGTCGCGCCGCGGCGATCCTCGTAGACCTTGACGATGCCGTAACTGGCGAGGTCGAGATCCGCGCGCGGGTCGCCGTCCGGTCGGTGGACGTGGTCGTAGAGGGCGAAGGTGAACACGAAAGCGGCGTGCACGCCTTCGTTCTCGAAGACCGTCAGCAGGTCGCGCAGGTATTCGGCCTGCGCGGCTTCGTCGCGGTCGTAGCGGGCGTCCAACCGCTGGGGTGTGCCGCGGTCGTCGTATTCCACGATGTCCAGGCCGGTCGCACCGCGCTCGGCGGCGCCGGCGAAACTCGACGCGCCGAATTCGGTGACGGCGACCGGTTTGCCCAGGGCGACGAGGGCGCGCACCCCGTCGGCGAAGCGGTCGGCGACCTCGGCGCTGCGGTAGAGGTCCATCGAGATCATCTCGAAGCGCGACCAGTCGACGTTCTCCCAGTGGATCGCGGCGTAGGTGAGCGGGCCGTGGAAACGCGCCCGCACGAGGTCGACGGCGGCGGTGAGGAATTCGTTCACCCGAACCGCCGCGTCACCGAGGTGTTCGCGCAGACCGTCGGGCCGCCGCAACAGCGCCATCCGCTCGGCGAAGGTGCCGCCGGGCAGGAAGCCGAGGTTCATCAGGCTCAGTTCCGCGCCGGTGACGAAGACGATCTCGGCTCCGGCCGCGCGCAGGCGTTCGGCGCGCTCTGCGCAGTCGGCGAACAGCGTCAGGATCGCCTCGGGGGCGAGGTCGAGCGGATAGGGCGAGTACCAGACCGCCAGGCCGAGTTCGGCGGCGATGCTCGCGGCCGTGTCGAGGCGTTCGGGGTCGCCGCCCATCACGCGCACGGCGGTGCAGTGCAGGTCGTCGCGGATCACGCGCATCTCCCGTCGCACGATGTCGGGGTCGGGATCGGGGCGCGAGTAGTTCCCCGCGCGCAGGAATCCGGTGTCGTAGCTGATGCCTCTGATGTCCACGGCGTCGCCTTTCGGATCGAAATAAGGAACGTTCAGTACCGTAACTCGAGGCGAAGAAGAACAGCAAGGGCGCACAACAAGGTACGATCCGACCGGATAGGAACCGAGAGGAGGCGGCGGTGGCGCAGACGCGGCGGCGCGGCGCGGAATTGGAGGCGGCGATCCTGCGGGCGGCGGCCGACGAGCTCACCGAGACCGGCTACGCGGGCCTGACCATGGACCGGGTGGCCGCGCGCGCCGGGACCAACAAGAACGCGCTCTACCGGCGATGGCCGAACCGGCTCGCCCTCGGCGTCGCGGCTTACCGCCTGCTCGGCGCCACCGTGGCGCTGCCCGACACCGGATCGCTGCGCGGCGACGTCCTCGAACAGTTGCGTCGCGCGAACCGGCACTGGAGTTCCCCGCTCGGCGCGATCCTGCGCGACCTGATGGCCGCGGCGGGCGGGGCCGCCGAACTGCTCGCCCAACTGCCGGACGAGTCCGCGGACTCCACCACCACCGCGTGGCTCACGATCCTCGGACGGGCGGTCGCGCGCGGCGAGATCCGGCCCGAAGCGCTGCACCCCCGGGTGGCGACGGTCGCGATCGTGCTGCTGCGCAACGAATTCGTGGTGCGCGGGGTTCCGTCCGCGCCGGACGACGTGCTGGTCGAGATCGTGGACCAGGTGTATCTGCCGCTGGTCCGGCAGCGCTGAGGCCACCCGCCTTCGAAACGGGTGAGGGCGGGACCGCCACCGGTCCCGCCCTCGAACGCCAGGTGGATCAGGCCAGCTTGAGCGAGCGGCCGATGATCTCCTTCATGATCTCGGTGGTGCCACCGTAGATCGTCTGGATGCGGGCGTCGGTGTACGCCTTGGCGATCGGGTATTCCTTCATGTAACCGTAGCCGCCGTGCAGTTGCAGGCACCGGTTGATGAGGTCGAGCTGCTCCTCGGTGCTCCACCACTTCGCCTTGGCGGCGTCCTCCGCCGAGAGCTTCTTGGCGTTGAGGTCCTCGATGAACTTGTCGACCAGCACGCGCACGGCGGTGGTCTTGGTGGCCAGTTCGGCCAGCACGAAACGGGTGTTCTGCTGCGCGCCGATCGGCTTGCCGAACGCCTTGCGGTCCCGGACGTACTGGATGGTCATGTCCAGACATGCCTCCATGGCGGCCGCGGCCATCACCGAGATGGACATGCGCTCCTGCGGCAGGTTCTGCATGAGGTGGATGAAGCCCATCCCCTCGGTGCCCAGCAGGTTCTTGTTGGGCACGCGCACGTCGGTGAAGCTCAGCTCGGCGGTGTCCTGGGCCTTGAGACCGATCTTGTCCAGGTTGCGGCCGCGCTCGAAGCCCGGCATGCCCCGCTCGACGACGAACAGGCTGAAGCCCATCGCGCCCTTCTCCGGGTCGGTCTGGGCGACCACGATCACGATGTCGGCGTTGATGCCGTTGGTGATGAAGGTCTTCGCGCCGTTGATGATCCAGTCGTCGCCGTCGCGGACCGCGCGGGTCTTGATGCCCTGCAGGTCCGAACCGGTGCCGGGCTCGGTCATCGCGATGGCGGTGATGATCTCACCGGCGCAGAAACCGGGCAGCCAGCGCTTCTTCTGCTCGTCGTTGGTCAGCTCCAGCAGGTAGGGCGCGATGACGTCGTTGTGCAGCGAGAAACCCAGGCCCGAGAACTGCGACTTGGTCACTTCCTCGGTGAGAACGGCGTTGTAGCGGAAGTCCTCGACACCGCCGCCGCCGAACTCCTCCGGCACGGCCATGCCGAGGAAGCCCTGCTTACCGGCCTCGACCCACACCGCGCGGTCGACGACGCCTTCCTCTTCCCACTGCGCGTGGTTCGGCGCGACATGCTGATCGAGAAACTTGCGGAACGACTCCCGGAACAGATCGTGCTCGGGTTCGAACAGTGTGCGCTCCACACCAACCTCCTAGTGACCACACCGGCCGGTCCACACCGACCCGTCGTTGTCACACACGGTACCCGGAATGAGAACCGTTGTTCACTTCTGGTCCCGAAATCGTTGTCTCACCTGGACCGGATGGGAACCGATGTTCGTTTATCGGCCGAACCCCCGCCTCACCGCCGCACCCGGTGGGCCGCCGCTCAGACGGGCAGGGCCGACCGCAACCGACCGAGCAGGCCGCGACCGGAATCGCGGTCGCGTTCGGCGAACAGGAAGGTCAACTCCTCCTCGAGGCTCTTGCGGACCACGTCGCGCAACTCGGATGCGGCCGCGTCCAGATCCTCGGCGTCGCGCCAGGGGGCCGGGTCGATCGGGGTGCCCGCGGAGAAGTAGAAGCGCTCCGGGCGCGGCAACGCCGTCGGACCGAGCCCGCGCAGCAACGGCGGGGTCAGGTTCGTTTTCAGGCCCAGGGCCTGCACGGCCCAGCGCACCGGCCGCATGACCGGGTGGTCGCCGTCGAAGACGATGTCGTAGGCGTCATCGATGCCGATCATCGCGACCGGCACGATCGGCGCGCCCGCCTCGATGGCCATCCGCGCGAAGCCGGTGCGGCCCTCCCATTTGAGGACGTACTTCTCGTCCTTGCGGCGGATCGCCTCGCGACCGCCGCCCGGGAAGACGATGACCGCCTCACCGCGCCGCAGCAGCGTCATGCAATTGTCGCGGGTGCCGCGAACCGACCCGTAGTAGTGCAGGAAATGCCGCACGCCGGGCACCGAGATGAGCAGATTCTCGGCCAGTCCGCGAATGAGCCTGCCGCGGGTGCGCAACACTTCGGGCATCAGCAGCGGGGCGTCGATGACGCCCATCAGATTGTGGTTGCCGACCAATAGCACCGGGCCGTCGGCGGGAATGTTGTCCAGCCCGTGGAAACGTGGACTGGTCCACGCGCGCAGCGGCGCGAGCAGCGCCTCGAGCACCCGCAGATCGGTTTCGTCCAAGGCGACCTCGAGCGGTGCGCCGTCGGAAAGGGTCACCTCGGTACGCGAGGATTCAAGCATCGGTGTCTCCATCGAATGTCGGATCCCAGCACTTCGTCGTAGTGGAATGTGCGTCCCCTGCGCCGCATGTGGATGCGGCCTCGGTCACCCACGGTACCCGATCGGTATGGCTCCTGAGCCCGCCGCGCGATGGCCCGGAAGTGGCCTCCGACGGTCCCGCGACCCGCCGGATCCGTCCGCGCCGATCGGCCGCGGCGGTACTCGCCGATACCGAAATCGCCTGACGATCAGCGGAATCCAGCTGGAACGCACCCCGGGTCGGCTAGCGGGGAGGTAGCCGCGCGCATCCGACTGTCGCGATTGCCGCGCGGACCGGGACAGCACAGAAGAATGTGGCGAAGACAACAATCGACGCGACCCGCCGAGCAAACCGGACAGTTTTGTCCGGGAAAAGGAAGCCGCGGCGGCGAATTCATGATCGAATTCTCCGCCGCGGCCGCCGATATCCGGGGAGCGATGGCCCAGGAACGCGAATCAGCTCGCGGTGCCCGCGTGCGCGAATTCCGCCAGCGACGCCGCCAACGCGTGCGGCACGCGGGCGCGCACCCGGGTGCCGCCCTCCTCGTGCTCGGAGGAGATGATCCGACCGTCGGCGTGGATGCGTGCCAGCAGATCGCCACGGGTGTACGGCAGCAGCACGCTGACCTCCACGTCCAAGCCGCCGAGCACCTCGGCCAACCGCGCCCGCAACTGCTCGATCCCGACGCCGCTGTGCGCGGAGACGAACGCCGCGTCCGGCAGCAGACCGCGCAACCTCGTCAGCTCCGTCGGGTCGACCGCGTCGATCTTGTTGACCACCAGCAGTTCCGGCGGCGCGGACGCGCCCTGCTCCTTGATCACGTCGGTGATCACCTCGCGCACCGCCTCGATCTGACCCGCGGGCATGGGATCGGACCCGTCCACCACGTGCAGCAGCAGATCCGCGCCCGTCACCTCCTCCAGCGTCGAACGGAACGCCTCGACCAACTGGGTGGGCAGGTGGCGCACGAAACCGACGGTGTCGGTGAACACGACCTCGCGACCGTCGTCGAGCGCGGCCCGGCGGGTGGTCGGGTCGAGGGTGGCGAACAGCGCGTCCTGCACCAGCAGACCCGCGCCGGTCAACGTGTTCATCAGACTCGACTTGCCGGCGTTGGTGTAGCCCACGATCGCCACCGAGGGGACGCCGCTGGAATCGCGACGCGCCCGCTTGGTGTCGCGCGCGGTCTTCATCTCGCGGATTTCGCGGCGCAGCTTGGCCATCCGCTCGCGGATGCGCCGACGGTCGGTCTCGATCTTCGTCTCACCGGGACCGCGCAGACCCACGCCGCCGTTGCTGCCCGCCCGGCCGCCCGCCTGGCGCGACATCGACTCGCCCCAGCCGCGCAGGCGCGGCAGCATGTACTCCATCTGCGCCAGCGCGACCTGCGCCTTGCCCTCGCTGGAGGTGGCGTGCTGGGCGAAGATGTCCAGGATCAGCGCCGTGCGGTCGATCACCTTGACCTTGACGACCTTCTCCAACGCGGTCAGCTGCGCCGGGGTCAGCTCACCGTCGCAGATGACGGTGTCGGCCCCGGAGTCCAGCACCACCGCGCGCAGTTCCTCGGCCTTGCCGGAGCCGATGTAGGTGGCCGGATCGGGTTTGTCGCGCCGCTGGATCAGCGCCTCGAGCACCTGCGACCCCGCGGTCTCGGCCAGCAGCGCCAATTCGGCCATGCTGGCGTCGGCCTGGGCGGCGGTGCCACTGGTCCACACCCCGACCAGCACCACCCGCTCCAACCGGAGTTGCCGGTACTCGACCTCGGTGATGTCGGTGAGCTCGGTGGACAGCCCGGCGACGCGGCGCAGCGAACTGCGGTCCTCCAACTGGAGCTCGCCGGTGGTCGGGGCCGCCGACCAGCCCGCGTGCCGGGTGCCGCGCAGCCGCTGTTCGCGCTCGGCCATCCGGGCGGCGTGGGCGGCCACCGGGTCGTCGTCGCCGTAGTCGGCCGCGGTGACATCCTCGCCCGCCTCGGCGCGCTCGTCACCGTCGGCGGAAGTGATGTCGAATCTCTCTGAATTGCTCATACACCATCCATGCTGCCACGTCGTCGCGGGTCAGCGCATTCGATATTCCCGCCGGGCCCCGCTCAGAGCCCGGTCCACCACTGTTCGGCCAGGCGTCCCGTGGCCACCAGCACCGAGGGTCCGCGCAGCCGCGCCTGCCCCGCCGCCAAGCCCACGCCGACCTCGCCGCCGGGGACGCGGATGCGCACCTCGCCGGAATCGGAGGCCAGGTCGAAGCCCTCGGCGCTCAGCGCGGCGGCCGCCGCGGCCACGGTTCCCGTTCCGCAGGAACGGGTTTCGCCGACGCCGCGTTCGTAGACGCGCATATCGGCCACGCGGTCGCCGTCGAGCGGGGTCAGGATCTCGATGTTGACCCCTAGCGGGAACAGGTCGGGGTCGTATCCGGGCGAGACGGTCAGGTCCAGTTTCGCCAGCGCCTCGGCCGACAACTCCGGGTCGACGCAGGCCAGATGCGGATTCCCCACGTCGATGCCGATTCCCGGGTAGCCCCAGCCGCCGATGGTCGCCGTCGAGGCCCCCAGCGAACGCACCGCGCCCATCCCCACGGTGACCTCGCCGTGCGCCGGACCGGCCGCGTGCACGGTGACCGGCCTGGCCCCGGCGCGACTGCCGACCACGTACTCCGCGCGGCTCTCCAACCCGGTCGCGGCCAGGTAGTGGGCGAAGACCCGCACACCGTTGCCGCACATCTCGGCGATCGACCCGTCCGCGTTGCGGTAGTCCATGAACCAGTCCGCGGCGGCGACGCCGTCCGGCAGCGCGTCGAGCACGCCCGCCGCGCGCAGCGCCCCCGCCTTCGCCACCCGCAGCACCCCGTCCGCGCCGAGCCCGCGCTGCCGGTCGCACAGGGCGGTGATCCGCCGCACGGACAGGTCGAGGCGCACGTCGAGGTCGGGTAGCACGACGAAATCGTTCTCGGTGCCGTGCCCCTTGGTGAACTCGATGTCCGCCACGCTGCCCACTTCCTGTCTCCGGATGGTCCGACTCCGATTATCCGGTACCGCCGCGACCGCGCGGGCGGTGCACTCCGCTCGCGGGCCGCTACCGGGCGAACGTGCGGCGCTGCCGGGATATTTCGTAGAGCGCGACCGCGCCCGCCGAGGGCGCGCCGAGCGAACTGGCGGTGCCGCCCATCGGGATGGAGACCAGATCGTCGCAGGCCGCCTGCCAGGCCGCGCTCATCCCGCTGGTCTCGTTGCCGACGACCAGGATGGTGGATTCGGTGAAATCGTGGTCGAACACGGGGTGGGAGCCGTGTTCGTCGGTGCCGACGACGCGGGTCGGTATCCCGCGCGCGATCTGCCGGTCGCGCAGGTCGAGCACCTGGGCGGCCCCCGCCGCGCGGAACACCGGCACCGCGAACAGCGATCCGGTCGAGGCGCGCACCGCCTGCGGGTCGTACTGGTCGGCGCCGTGCCCGGTGACGATCACCGCCGACGCGCCGAAGGCGTCCGCGGACCGGATCAGCGTGCCGAGGTTGCCGGGCGAATTGGGGCGGTCGAACACCACGATCACCGGCGGCGTCTCGCCGGGCTCCCCCGGTTCGTAGGTCGCCAGGTCGTTGGTCCGCGAGATGGCCACGGCCACGACCTCCGGTATGCCCGCGGACTTCTCGCCCAGTTCGGCCATGAGTTCGGGCACCAGGCCGACGCACGGGATCTCGGCGGTGTCGAGCAGTTCCCTGGCCCACCCGGACAACTCCGGCGCGCCGAGCCGGTACAGCAGCGTCTCGAGCGGCCAACCGTTGGCGACGGCCTGGCTGATCGGGCGCACGCCCTGCACCAGGAAACGGCCGTCGCGGTTGCGGGTGGCCCGATTCGACAGGTACGCCTCCCACACCTGGACCGAGGCGTTGCGGGTGCGGACCCGGCGCGGCGCGAGATCACCGGCCGCCCCGCGTCCCTGCCCCGCGCGCGTGCCTCCGGTGGGCCGGTCGTGTCCATCGATCAAGGTGCGGTCCGTTCGGTCGAGTCGAGCAGGGTCAGCGCGGTCGCCGCGAGATCCGGATCGGCACCGTCGACCCAGTGCACCCGGGGATCGCGACGGAACCACGAGCGCTGTCGCCGCACGTAGCGACGGGTGCCGATCAGCGTGCGTTCCCGCGCGTGGTTCAGGTCGTATTCGTTGTCCAGGTAGGCGAGGACTTGCGCGTAACCGATGGCGCGACGCGCGGTGACGCCCGCGCGCAGACCCCGGTCGATCAGCGCGCGCACCTCCTCGACCAGCCCCTGCTCGAACATCCGCGCGGTGCGGAGCTCGATCCGGGCGTCCAGTTCCTCGGTGTCCCGATCCACGCCGAGAATCGTTGTTCCCCAGCGCGGTTCGCCGATGACGGGGGCCGAGGCCGCGAACGGGCGGCCGGTGAGTTCGACCACCTCGAGCGCGCGCACCATGCGCCTGCCGTCGGTCGGCAGAATCGTACGCGCCGCCACCGGATCGGCCGCGCGCAGCGCCTCGTGCACCGCGGCGACCCCTTCGCGGTCGAGCAGATCCTCCCAACGGGCCCGCACCTCGGGATCGGTGGCCGGGAACTCCCACTGGTCCAGCAGTGCCTGCGCGTACATCATCGAACCGCCGACGATGATCGGCACCCGCCCCCGCGCGCGGATCGCGGCCACGTCGGCGGACGCGGCGCTCTGGTAGGCGGCGACCGTCGCGTACTCGGTGACCTCGAGCACGTCGAGTTGGTGGTGCGGGATACCGCGCCGCTCGTCCTCGGGAAGTTTGGCGGTGCCGATGTCCATGCCCCGGTACAACTGCATCGCGTCGATGTTGACGATCTCGCCGCCCAGGCGTTCGGCCAGCGCGAGCCCGAGATCGGATTTGCCCGTCGCGGTCGGTCCGACGACCGCGATCGGGGTGAGCGGGTCACGACTCATCCGTACTCATTCCGTACCGCCGGGCCGCCACAGGCCGACGAAGTAACCGACGCCGAAAGGCGCGGCGCGATAGCGGGTCCGCACCTCGGGGTCGGCGGCGAACAGACCGGCCGCGGCTTGATAGGCGGCGCGGCCGGAGATCCCCAGTTCCGCGCACAGCTTCGGGTCCAGCGCGAGCAGGCCCGCGCGATCGCCCGCGCTCAGCGCCCGATCCAGGGCCTGCTGCTGGGCTTCGGCGCGTTCGTCCAGGTAACCGGGCGACTTCAGGGTGAGTGTGGTGGCGCCGTCGGCGACCACCAGCACGCCCCTCGGTTCCGCGACGGCGTCGAGTTCGGCGCGCAATCGCTCCCCCACCGCCACGCAGCGTTCGACGGGGGTGTCGCGGGCCAGCACGCGCACCGACACGCTCGCCTCGGGCGCGTGTCGCGCCCGCAGGTTGCCCGCCAGCAGCGCGGGCAACGGCAGCAGCGGATCGGGGATGCCGCCCTCGGCCGCGGGCGACAGCGCCACCGTGACGTCGACGCCGTACCCCTTGAACGTCCCGATCGACTCCGGCCCCGACTCGGCGTCCTCGTCGCCCACGCCGAGCACCGTCCACCGCGCGCAGTGCGCGGCCAACTCCCCGACCGCCGCCGCGACCGCCGCCCGCAGCGTCGGGATCGGATCGTCGGGGTCGTCGGTCCCCGCACGCGCCGCGCCCGCCAGTTCGGGGACCAGGATCGGCGGCGACGGGATGAGGGCCGCAATGGAGAACACCTCACAAAGGTAGCCGCCGGCGGACCGGTCACCGCGACCGCAGGCCCCGCCGCCTGCCCTGTCCGGGGCATGTGCGGCGCGGTCGGCCCCGGGGGCGCGCTTCGAGTGTCTCTGCGTCAATTCGGGTCGAGATTGATAGTGTCGAGGTGCTACCACGCAGGTCACCACGGGTCGAGCGGCCCGCGAACGGCCGCTGGAAGCGACGACGATGGTCGCGAGCGCTCGGACCGGGTTGAATGGGACGAGCCAGGGCGTAAGCAGGCAGCCGTGACGCGCGGCAGGGACGGAGAGCGATGAGCGACAGCAACGGAACCGCGAAGGCCACCCCCGGCAACGCACCGCGACCGTCCGGCGTCCCGAAACCCGGCGGCGGCCCCACCCCGCATCCCAAGCCGCACGCGGTCAAGCCCGCACCCGGCCCCGCCCAGCAGCATCCGCACCCGGTGGTCGTGCCCACCGTCACCGACCCCAGCGCGTGGGGTCGCGTCGACGAGGACGGCACCGCCTGGGTCAAGACCGCCGAGGGCGAGCGGGTCGTGGGTTCCTGGCAGGCCGGTGACGCCGACGAGGGGCTGGCCCACTTCGGCCGCCGCTTCGACGACCTGGCCACCGAGGTCGCGCTGCTCGAGGCCAGACTCGCCGCGGGCGCGGACGCCCGCAAGACCAGGACGGCCGCGCTCGCGCTCGCCGAATCGCTGCCCACCGCCGCGGTCATCGGTGACATCGACGGCCTGGCACAACGTCTGCGGGTCATCACCGAACACTCCGAGGAGGCTGCCGCCCACGCCAAGGAGGAGAAGGAACGCGCCCGGCACGAGCACACCGAACGCAAGGAAGTGCTCTGCCTGGAGGCCGAGAAGATCGCCGCCGAATCCACCCAGTGGAAGGCGGCGGGCGACCGGTTGCGCGAGATCCTCGACGAGTGGAAATCCATCCGCGGGGTGGACCGCAAGGTCGACGACGCGCTGTGGAAGCGCTATTCCAAGGCCCGCGAGGCGTTCAACCGCCGTCGCGGCGCGCACTTCGCCGACCTGGATCGCGAACGCGCCGCCGCCAAGACCCGCAAAGAGGAACTGTGCGTGCGGGCCGAGGAACTGTCCGGCTCCACCGACTGGTCCGGCACCGCCGCGGTCTTCCGTGACCTGCTGACCGAGTGGAAGGCGGCCGGTCGCGCGCCGCGTGAGGCCGACGAAGCGCTGTGGCGGCGGTTCAAGAGCGCCCAGGACGTGTTCTTCGCCGCCCGCAACGCCGCGGCCTCCGAACGCGACGCCGAATTCGAGCACAACGCCACCGCCAAGGAAGAACTGCTGGCCGCCTACGACCACATCGATCCGGCCAACGGTCTGGACGCGGCCCGCAACGCGCTGCGCGAACTCCAGGATCGCTGGGACGCGGTCGGCAAGGTCCCGCGCGAGCGGATGCAGGAACTCGAGGGTCGCCTGCGCGCGATCGAGAAGCGGGTCCGCGACGCCGTCGACGCGCAGTGGCGGCGCTCCGATCCCGAGGCCATGGCGCGCGCGGCGCAGTTCCGCGAGAAGGTCGCCCAGTTCGAGGAGCAGGCCGCCAAGGCGCAGGCCGCGGGCAAGGCGCGCGACGCGGAGAAAGCGCTCGAGCAGGCCCGGCAGTGGCGCGAGTGGGCCGACGCCGCCGAGGGCGCGGTCAGCAATCTCTGAGATCCGCGGGTGGGCCGGGCCGATGTCGGACCGGCCCGCCGCTCACTGACCGGTGTAGCGGTCGCGGTCGTTCTTCTCGGCCTCGGCGGCGGCGATGCGACGCTGTTCCTCGGCTTCCAGGTGCACGGCGGTGCGACTCCACACCACGCGCACCCAGTGGAAGGTCAGCACCATGATCGCGACGGTGCCGATGATCAGGCCGATCCCCGGGCCCGTGCCGACGTAGTTGCCGAGGCCGGGGGTCTGACGGTGCCAGATCGAGAGCACGCCGAACACGCTCGCGACGGCCGACCCCGCGACGGCGATCCAGGCCAGCACCCAGCGTCGGGTCATCAGCGCCAGCAGCGAGAACCCGATGCCGAAGGTGATCACGAACCACACGAACACCCGCGAGGGCAGTCCGATGTGTTCGATCCGGCTCGCGTCGGTGTTGAGCAGCACGTCGAAGCCGCGCGCGGTGCCGGTGTGCGGCAGGACCAGCGACAGCAGCAGCACGAAGACCGCGACGGCGACGACCATGGCGCGCACACCCGGGTCGATCTCGCCGGCGATGCGCCGCTCGACCGCGTCGATCTCGTCGCGGAACTGCTCGAATTCGCCGTTGTTCGCCGAGCCGCCGCCTTCGGCGACGCCGCTGTTCCCGACCGAGTTCACTGCGCCCTCGTCTCCTTCTGATTCGCCGACCGCACCGGACCCGTCCACTGTGCCATCCGCGTCCCGCTCGGCGTCGGGCGACCCACTACGTCCGGTAGTACGGTCCGGCCGCGGATCACCGTCGCGCGCCCCGCCGGTTGTGCCCGGGTCCTCCGCGTCGGACGCGCCCATCGGTGCCCGACCTCAGCTTCCGCAGCCGGTGGCGCACCCCGACACGGCGACCGGTTGCGGCGCGGGCGCGCCGAGCCGCGGCAGCCCGAGACCGACACCGATCGGCGCGGTCTTCGGGGTGACGCCGCGTTCGTGGGCGTCACCCGCGCGGGTGCGTCGATGACTCTTGACGGAGGCGTCGGCGATCAGGTGGTGCGGCGCGGCCGCGGTGATGTCGACGGTGACGATGTCGCCCGGGCGGATCGCCTCGGCGGTCCCGCCGGGCCGGAAGTGCACCAGTCTGCCGTCGCGCGCGCGTCCGCTCATCCGCGCGGTGGCCGCGTTCTTCTTGCCCGCGCCGTCGGCGACCAGCAGTTCCACCTCGACGCCGACCAGCGCCTGATTCGCCTCCAGCGACATCTGCTCCTGCAAGGCGATCAGCCGGTCGTAGCGTTCCTGCACGACCGCCTTGGGCAGCTGATCGGCCATCTCGGCGGCGGGCGTGCCGGGCCGCTTGGAGTACTGGAAGGTGTAAGCGCTGGTGAAACGGGCGCGGCGGACCACGTCCAGCGTCTCCTGGAAATCCTCCTCGGTCTCGCCGGGGAAGCCGACGATGATGTCGGTGGTGATGGACGCGTGCGGCATGGCCTCGCGCACCTTCTCGATGATGCCGAGGAAGCGCTGCTTGCGATAGGAACGGCGCATCGACTTGAGCACCCGGTCGGACCCGGATTGCAACGGCATGTGCAGTTGCGGGCAGATGTTCGGGGTCTGCGCCATGGCCTCGATCACGTCGTCGGTGAATTCGGCCGGGTGCGGTGAGGTGAAGCGCACCCGCTCGAGTCCGTCGATGTCACCGCAGGCCCGCAGCAGTTTCGCGAAGGCGCTGCGGTCGCGCTCCTCGGTGGGATCGACGAAGTTGACGCCGTAGGAGTTGACGTTCTGCCCGAGCAGGGTGACCTCGAGCACGCCCTGCTCGACCAGCGCGCGCACCTCGGCGAGCACGTCGCCCGGACGGCGGTCGACCTCCTTGCCGCGCAGCGCGGGCACGATACAGAAGGTGCAGGTGTTGTTGCAGCCCACCGAGATCGACACCCAGCCCGCGTAGGCCGACTCGCGCTTGGCGGGCAGGGTGGACGGGAACGCCTCGAGCGATTCCAGGATCTCGACCTGCGCTTCGGCGTTGTGCCGGGCGCGTTCGAGCAGCACCGGCAGCGACCCGATGTTGTGGGTGCCGAAGACCACGTCGACCCACGGCGCCTTGCGCACGACCACGTCGCGGTCCTTCTGCGCCAGGCACCCGCCGACCGCGATCTGCATCCCCGGCCGACCGGCCTTGATCGGCGCGAGGTGGCCGAGGGTGCCGTAGAGCTTGTTGTCGGCGTTCTCCCGGACCGCGCAGGTGTTGAACACGACGAGATCGGCCGTCGCGCCCGGCGCGGCCTTGACATATCCCGCATCCTCGAGCAGGCCGGACAAGCGCTCGGAATCGTGCACGTTCATCTGGCAACCGAAGGTGCGGACTTCGTAACTGCGCGCTGGGCCATCTACGTCGAGCGGGGCGGGATGCAGCGCGGTCTGTCCGATCGAATCCACGGGTCCAGGGTACGGGGGTCCGAATCGGCTCCGACGAGCGCATCCGTGCAGGCTCCGGGCTCGCGCGGGGAATTCCGAGGGTGAACCACGAGGTTACGGCGGCATGACGAATCGGCGCGGCGGTTCGGCGTGTCATGGAAAGCGGGGCAAAACGCTGTTTTCCGCTTAAGGTCAGTGACCATGACCGACGCCGATGCAGCGCCCGCCACGACCGGGAAAGCAACGTCCGGGACTTCGGACGCTACAACGAAAAACTCCGGCGACGCGCCGCCCATGATCTCGATACGCAAGGTGGACAAGCACTTCGGCGATCTGCATGTGCTGCGCGATGTCAACCTCGAAGTACCGCGCGGACAGGTGGTCATCGTGCTCGGACCCTCCGGTTCGGGCAAGTCGACCCTGTGCCGCACCATCAACCGACTCGAACCGATCGACTCCGGCGACATCGCCATCGACGGCGTACCGCTGCCCGCCGAGGGCAAGGGCCTGGCCGCCCTGCGCGCCGACGTCGGCATGGTCTTCCAGTCGTTCAACCTCTTCGCCCACAAGAGCATCGTCGAGAACGTGATGCTCGCCCCGATCAAGGTCCGCAAGATCAAGAAGGACGCCGCCCGCACCCGTGCGATGGAACTGTTGGAACGGGTCGGCATCGCCAACCAGGCCGACAAGTACCCCGCGCAACTGTCCGGCGGACAGCAGCAGCGCGTGGCGATCGCCCGCGCGCTGGCGATGAGCCCGAAGGTGATGCTGTTCGACGAACCGACCTCGGCCCTTGACCCGGAAATGGTCAACGAGGTGCTCGAAGTCATGGTCTCCCTCGCCAAAGAAGGCATGACCATGCTGGTCGTCACCCACGAGATGGGCTTCGCGCGCCGCGCGGGCGACCGCGTCCTGTTCATGGCCGACGGCCAGGTCGTCGAGGACACCGACCCCGAAACCTTCTTCACCGCACCGAAATCCGATCGCGCCAAGGACTTCCTCGGCAAGATCCTGAGCCACTGACCGACCGGGCCACCGACCGATCAGCCACCGAACCGGGCGGCCCCACAACCGCACTCGAATCCTACCGCGACCGTCCGCACCGACGGAACGCCCGCGGCACAGCAGCACAGCAGAGGAGTCAGAACAGATGAGGATCACTCACGCACTGCGTCTCGGTGTCGGGGCCATCGCCCTGGCGCTCACCGTCACCGCCTGTGGCGGCGGCGGCGACAAGGCCGCCCTCGACAACGCCCAGGACGGCAAGCTCACCATCGGTATCAAGTTCGATCAGCCGGGCCTGGGTCTGCGCACCAAGGACGGCACCTACAGCGGCTTCGACGTCGAGGTCGCCAAGTACGTCGCCAACAAGCTCGGCGTCTCCCCGGACGGGCTCACCTTCAAAGAGGCCCCCTCCGCCCAGCGCGAGACGCTGATCGAGAACGGCCAGGTCGACCTGGTCGTGGCCACCTACTCGATCAACGACAAGCGCAAGGAAAAGGTCGACTTCGCGGGCCCCTACTACATCGCGGGCCAGTCGCTGCTGGTCAAGGCCGACAACACCGACATCACCGGTCCCGATTCGCTCAAGGGCAAGACCGTGTGCTCGGTGAAGGGCTCCACCCCGGCGCAGAACATCGAGAAGTCCTACCCGGGCACCCAGTTGCAGACCTACGACACCTACTCGCTGTGCCTGGAGAGCCTGGCCAGCGGCGCGGTCGCCGCCGTCACCACCGACGACATCATCCTGGCCGGCTATGCCTCGCAGTCGCCGGGCCAGTACAAGGTCGTCGGCAAGCCGTTCACGGTCGAGAACTACGGCATCGGCCTGAAGAAGGGCGACAAGGAACTGCGCGACAAGGTCAACGACGCGATCACGGCCATGTTCGCCGACGGCTCCTGGGACAAGGCGTTCCAGGATTCGGTGGGCAAGGCCGCCAGCTACCCCACCCCGGCCGCGCCGACGGTCAACCGCTACTGATTCCGAGTCGCGAGGTCGGGCGGGCCTTCCCGCACCGCCCGACCTCGGCTCGTCCGAGCCACCCCCCATCCCGATCGGAGGCGCGCACTCGCCGTGTTTGACCTGATCTCACGCTACGACAGTCAACTGCTCGACGCCTTCTGGGTGACGATCAAGCTGACGGTATTCTCCGCCATCGGCGCCCTCGTGCTCGGCACGATCGTCGCCGGGATGCGAGTATCGCCGGTTCCGGTCGCCCGCTGGGTCGGCACCGCTTATGTCACGATCTTCCGCAACACCCCGCTGACCCTGATCCTGGTGTTCTGCTCGATCGGACTCTACTCCACCCTGCGGTTCAAGCTCGCGGCCGACGGCCCCGATTCGTTGGCCGACAACAACTTCCGCTGGGCCGTGGTCGGCCTGAGCGTCTACACCGCGGCCTTCGTCTGCGAATCGCTGCGCGCGGGCATCAACACCGTCTCCCTCGGCCAGTCCGAGGCGGGCCGCTCGCTGGGCCTGACCTTCATCCAGAACCTGCGCCTGATCGTGCTGCCGCAGGCATTCCGCTCGGTGGTCGCCCCGCTGGGCAGCGTGTTGATCGCCCTGACCAAGAATTCGACGGTGGCCTCGGCCATCAGTGTCGCCGAAGCCTCGTTCCTGATGTCGGAAATGATCGAATCCGAGGCCGCCCTGGTCTCGATCGGCGCGATCTTCATGATCGGCTTCGTCGTGCTGACCCTGCCGATGGGCCTGCTGTTCGGCTACCTCGCCCAACGATTGGAAGTCGCCCGATGAGCGCCCAACCCTCGGTCCTGTTCGACGCGCCCGGCCCCAAAGCGCGCATCCGCAACACCGTCTACTCGCTGATCGTCGTCGTCGCCGTGGTCGCGGCCCTGTGGGTCGTCTATCGCGGCTTCGACAACCAGGGACAGTTCGACGCCGCGAAGTGGGAACCGTTCCTCGACCTGGACGTCTGGACCACCTACCTGCTGCCCGGTCTGCAAGGCACGATCACCGCCGCGGTGCTGTCCATCGTGCTGGCGCTGATCTTCGGCATGATCTTCGGCGTCGCGCGCCTCTCCGAACACCGCGCGGTGCGATGGGGTGCGGGCACCGTGGTCGAGGTCGCCCGCTCGATCCCCGTGCTGATCCTGATGATCTTCCTGTTCGCGCTGTATTCCGAATACGACCTGTTCGACTCGGAATACCTGGCGCTGGCCGCCGTGGTCACCGCGCTGACCATCTACAACGCCTCGGTCATCGCCGAGATCGTCCGCGCGGGCATCCGCTCGCTGCCCAAAGGACAGACCGAGGCCGCGGTGGCGCTGGGCATGCGCAAAGGCCAGCTCATGCGGTTGGTACTGCTGCCGCAGGCGATCACCGCGATGCTGCCCGCGCTGATCTCGCAGATGGTGGTGGCGCTGAAGGATTCGGCGCTGGGTTACGTCATCACCTACGAGGAGGTCGTGCGCAACGGCCTGCAACTGGGCGCCGCCGAACAGAACACGATCCCCACCCTGATCGTGGTCGCGATCCTGATGATCGCCCTCAACAGCGCGCTGACCTGGGTGGCGACCGCCGTGGAACGCCGCCTGCGCACCGGCCGACGCGCGGGACGCGGCGCGACGGTGCTGGCCCCGGATTCGGTGATCACCGACGCCACCCCGGGCATGGACATCACCAAGAAATGAGCATCCCGGAGGCGGAGTTCGAGCGGTTCCTGGCGGGCACGGGCCCCCGGGCCGAGGAACTGCGGGCGCTGGACGCGGTGATCCGCTCCAGCGCACCGGGTTTCGAGCCGGTCCTGTTCGACGGGTCGGGCCCGACCATGCTCGCCTACGGCTTGCTGCCCTACCGAAGCAAGAGTGCCAAGGAGACCACCCGGTGGCCGGTGGTCTCCTTGGCTCCGCGCAAGAACTACGTCTCGCTGTACCTGGCCGCGATCGTCGACGGACAGTACGTCGCCGAAACCCACGCCGACCGTCTCGGCAAGGTCGACTGCGGGAAATCCTGCATCCGCTTCAAGAAGCTGAGCGATCTGAACCTCGACACGCTGCGCGAGATCCTCGCCGATCTCGACCGACGCCGCACCGCGGGCGAACGCCTCTACGGCGAACCCGAGCGGTGACAGGTCGATCCAGCCGAAGTCGCCCGGCCTCGCCGGCCATCGACAGCCGTCGTAGCGGCCCCGTGGCCACCGCTCGACCGATACCGGAATTCCCGCTGGCGGAGCGCGCCGAGAGCCCCGCCGCGCGGGCTCATCCGAACAGCACGCCGGACTCCTCAGATCTCGCCCGAACGCTCCGACTCATGCTGTGCCAATTCGGCTTTCACGACGGCGTAGGCCGTACCGTGGCCGTAGCCGCGACGGGCGAGCATGCCGACCAAGCGGCCCATGACCTTCTCGCGATCCACGTCGTGGGGAATGGTGCGCAGTTTGCGGCGGACCAATTCGGCGGCGCGATCGGTCTCGTCCTCGCCGGAGATGGCGGACAGGGCCGCGTCGGCGTCGGCCGCCGCCACGCCCTTGCGGCGCAGTTCCTGGGCGAGAGCCTGTTTTCCCTTGCCGGAGTAGGTGTGCCGGGAGCGCACCCACTCTTCGGCGAAAGCGGCGTCATCGATCAGACCCACCTCGGCGAGGCGGGTCAGCGCGCTCTCGGTGACCTCGTCGGTGTAGCCCTTGTCCGCGAGCCGCCCCGCCAGTTCGGCGCGACTGCGGGCGCGGACGGCCAACAGACGCAGGCACGCTTCCTTCGCCTGTTCCACGGTGCCGCCCTGCGGCGTGCGCCGGGCGCCGCGCTCGGATCCGGCCGCCACCGGATCCGAGTCGCGGGCCGGCGCGTCCACCTCATCGGGCGACGAGTCCGCCCCGAATCGCGCACGGCGACCACCTCGGGATCGCCCGCTTCGGGATGCGGCCCCGGTCGAGCGCGCCCGCTGCGGATCGGGTGCGCTCGACCGGGTGCCGGGGATGTCCGCATCGGCCGAACCACCTTCGGCCGACCGGACGGGTCGGGTGGCCCCGCGCTCACGGCGGGGCGGCGCCTGCTCGGGAATGTCGACACCGAGTTCGACCAGGCGGCGGCGCATCCGCGCCACCGGGTCGGCCTCGGCGGACTCCGATCCGAGATCCGCCGAGCCCCGGCCCGGACGCGAGGACGCCGCGCTCATCGGCTCAGAAATCCGCCGGGGCCTCGGCGGCCGCGTCGGCGGTGACATCGGCGCCGATGCCGAGCTTCTCCTTGATCTTCTTCTCGATCTCGTCGCGGATATCGGTGTTGTCGAGCAGGAACTTGCGGGCGTTCTCCTTGCCCTGGCCCAGCTGATCGCCCTCGTAGGTGTACCAGGAGCCGGACTTGCGGATGAAGCCGTGCTCGACGCCCATATCGATGAGCGAGCCCTCCTTGGAGATGCCCTGGCCGTAGAGGATGTCGAACTCGGCCTGCTTGAACGGCGGCGAGACCTTGTTCTTGACCACCTTGACGCGGGTGCGGTTGCCGACCGCGTCGGTGCCGTCCTTGAGGGTTTCGATACGGCGCACGTCCAGGCGCACCGAGGCGTAGAACTTCAGCGCCTTGCCGCCGGTCGTGGTCTCCGGGGAGCCGAACATGACGCCGATCTTCTCGCGCAACTGATTGATGAAGATCGCGGTGGTGCCGGAGTTGTTCAGCGCGCCGGTCATCTTGCGCAGGGCCTGGCTCATCAGGCGGGCCTGCAGGCCGACGTGGCTGTCGCCCATCTCGCCCTCGATCTCGGCGCGCGGCACGAGCGCGGCCACAGAGTCGATGACGATGATGTCGATCGCGCCGGAACGCACCAGCATGTCGGCGATCTCGAGGGCCTGCTCACCGGTGTCGGGCTGGGAGACCAGCAGGGCGTCGGTGTCGACGCCGAGCTTGCGCGCGTAATCGGGATCGAGGGCGTGCTCGGCGTCGATGAAGGCGGCGACACCGCCCGCGGCCTGCGCGTTGGCGACGGCGTGCAGGGCGACGGTGGTCTTACCCGAGGATTCCGGGCCGTAGACCTCGACGATGCGGCCGCGGGGAAGACCGCCGATGCCGAGGGCGACGTCCAAGGCGATGGAACCGGTCGGGATCACCGAGATCGGCGGGCGCACATCTTCGCCGAGACGCATCACCGCGCCCTTGCCGAAGCTCTTCTCGACCTGGGCCAGCGCCAGTTCGAGCGCCTTGTCGCGGTCGTACGCCTGTGGTGCCATGTCCTTGATCCCCTTTTCGCCGGGTGAAGTCTCATTCTCTGGTTGCGCCCACCCTAGAGGGCGGCACCGACAAGTTCCGGCGCCCAGCTTAAACGAACAGATGTTCGAGTCAAGCGACGCGCTCAGAACAATTCGTCCAGGACGCGGTAGTAGGCCAGACGCTCGGGGTCGGGTTCCGGTTCGCCGTAGGCGGCGAAGAACGCGGCCACCGCGGCGGGCCCCGCGGTGGCCCGCAGGTCGCGGTCGGCCAAGGCCAGATCGCGGTACCGATCGGCCACCCCCAGCGCGCCCACGTCCAGGACGATCCCGCTCGTGAGCACGTTGGCCGGCGTGAAATCGCCGTGGCAGACCACCGGATCCGCTTCGGCGGGCCGCGCGGCGTACAGGTGTTCGAGCAGGTCGCGCGGGGTGCGTCCGAGATTGTCGGCGTCGAAGTCCGCGGCGTCGACCAATCCCTCGACCACCTGACGGCGGGCCCGCGCCAGAGTCACGTCGAGCCCCCCGTCGAACGGGCATTCCGCTACCGGCAGGTCGTGCAGGCGGCGCAGCACCTCGCCCAGCAACGCGCCGGTCTCGGGAGTCGGCGCGTGCGCGGTGCTGGGCGCGCCCGCGTCGGCCAGCACCAGCACGTCGGACTCGAACACCGCGATCTCCGGCACCGGCACCGCGCGGTCCCCCAGCCAGCGCAGTCGCTCGTATTCGGCGACGGCGTGCGGACCGCGTTTGAGCCAGTAACGGTCACCTACGCGCAGCACGCCGCCGCCGCGCCCTTCGTGACCGTCGGCGCGGATCGGCGCGTCACCGAGCAGGGCGGCGACCATCGGCGGCCACGGGATCGGTAACCGTGCCAGCGTCAGCAGCGTGACGCGCGTGGCCTCGATCGATTCCGGGTCGCCCTCGGCGACCCGCAGCCGCAACGCCTCGCCCAGAACGGTGCGCGCTCGTTCCGATTCGCCCTGTTCGCCCAACGCCCGGCCCAGGTGGGCCAGCGCGAACGACAGCGTCTCGGGCGCGACGGCACGCGCCGCGGCCACCGCCCGGTCGTGCAGCAGGATCGCGGTACGACCGTCGCCGCGGTAGCGGTACACATCGGCCAGATCGATCCACAGGGTGATCCGCCGGGCCTCGGTGTCGACCAGTTCCAGCGCGCGGTCCAAGTGATCGAGGGCCTCGTCGTAGCGACCCAGCAGCATGCACTCGACGCCGGTGCGGCGATGCCCGGCGACGTCGTCGGGGGCGGCCGCGGCCACCCGCGCCGCCAGCGACTCCGGATCGAGCGGGATCATCCGCCGCCGCTCGTCGAAGCGATACGACTCCGGCGGCGGCGAATCCTCCGACCCCGGCACGCTCACCAGCGGGTTCGCGGGACGTCGAATTCGGCGCACAGCGCCCGCCACACCTCACGCGGGTCCACGCCGCCCTCGATCGCCTGCGAGCCGGTACGGCCCAGCGAGGGGATCACGTGATCGTTGAGCAGGGCGTCACCGCGCGCCACACCGAATTCGGTGTGCATCAGTTCCTGGAACTCGGTCAACCGCACCGTGTTCAAGATACTCGCGTGCGGTGACGCGCCGGTCACCCGGCGTCGGCCACCGCGGCGACCGAACGGCACAACCGCACGGGGTCGGCCACCTTCGCCGCGCTCAGCGACGCCTCCCTGGCCGCCGCGCCGTAGCCGGGCTCGTCGAGAATCGCGCGCACCGCCGCGCGCACCGCTTCGACCGTCAGCGGCCGGATCAGGATCGAACCGCCCTGCCGGACGGCGCGATTGGCCAGTTCCCACTGGTCGCCCCCGCCGGGGACGGTGACGATCGGCACGCCCGCGAGCAGGGATTTGGCCAGCAGGCCGTGTCCACCGCCGCCGATGACCGCGGCGGCGTGGGTGAGCAGTTCGTCCTGGCGGCCGAGGCCGGCGCGCGCCCACGGCGGCAGATCGGCGGGCGGGGTGTCGAGCATCGAGATCGCGACCCGCACGCCCGCGCCGTCCAACGCCTCGAGCACCGTCTCGACCATGCCCGCCACGCCGGTGTGCGCGGTGGAGGGGGCGACCACGATCAGCGGGTCCTCGCCCGGCGGCGGCGTCAGCAAGCGATCGGTGGGCTCCCACAGCAGCGGCCCGATGACGTGGGCGTCCTCGGGCCAGTCCGGGCGCGGCACCTCGAGCGCGGGCAGGGTCGCGATCAGCCGCAGGTCGGGGCCGGGATCGGCGGCGGGCAGACCGATGCCCGCCCTGGCCTGTTCGCGCTGGCGCTGCCCGTTGCGGATGGCGCGCGCGGTCATCGTGCGCAGCATCGCGTCGCGCATCCGACCGCGCACACCCTCGCCCACCGCGAGGCCGCTCCCGATGGGCGGCAACGCCTTCGACGGCAGATACAGCGGATGCGGGGACAGTTCCACCCACGGCACGCCCAACCGTTCGGCCGCCATGCCGCCGCCCGCGGTGAGCACGTCGGAGACGACGAGTTCGGGCAGCATCGCGCTCAGGTCGGGCAGGATCTCGGTCGAGATGTGCGCGGCGCGTTCGTGAATGCGCTGTCCTGCGTCGGCGTCGTCGTCGACCGCGCGCGGGGCCAACCCCTTGAGTCGGCGCACGGCGATGCCCGCGTCCTTGGCGGCGTCGAACCACCGCGGTCCGGTGAACAGCACCGGTTCGTCACCGGCCGCCAGGAACCGCTCGCACAGCGCCAACGCCGGGAACGCATGCCCGGGATCGGGTCCGGCTACAACGGCTACACGCATTCGCCCAGCCTGCCACACCGTCTCGGCGGACGGGCGCGGCGTTCACCGCCGCGTCATCGCCGCGCCACCGTCGGGGTCGGACGGTCGGCCATGCTGGTCGGCGAGACCAGGGCGACCCCGAGGAGGACCGATGACGATCGCGAGCGTGGACGAGTTGATGGACCTGCTGCGCGCCTGCGCCGGAGTCTGGGACCGCACCGATCGCGCGGGCGATCCGGTCGACATCCTCGATCACGACCGCCAGTGCGCGCAGTTGCTGCGCCGATGGCATCCCGAGGACGAAGAACTCCAGGTCGCGGGGCTACTGCACGATATCGGCCACCACCTGCGCCCCGGCGACGACGCGGGCCACGGCAGGCACGGCGCCGAGGCGGTGCGCGGCCTGCTCGGCGAGCGGGTCGCGCGCCTGGTGGAACTGCACGTGCCCGCCAAGCGCTATCTGGTCGCCACCGACGCCGAGCACGCGGCGACCCTCTCGGCGGCCAGCAGGCAGACCCTGCTGAGTCAGGGCGGTGCGATGGACGCGGCCGAGATCGCCGCCTTCCGCGCCGATCCCGATCACGCGGCCGCGATCACGCTGCGCAAGGCCGACGACGCGGGCAAGGTCGTCGGCCTCGAGGTCGAACCGGTGGAACACTGGCGACCTGTTCTGGAACGGGTCGCCGCGGCGGCGGCCTCGACGGTGTCGGTGACGTCGACCGCGTGGGTGGCGACCGGGCCGACCACCGCGACATACCGCGCGGTCCACGGCGGCAGATCGGCCAGGTCGGGGAAGATCCACTCGTTGCCCGCGTCGGAGACCGCGTCCAAGCCGCTGCGGCCGACCGCCCGGTGATCGGCGCCGCGGCTACAGCTTGCCGACGGTGGAACTGTCCGAGCCCGCGACGGCCTTGTAGAGCAGATACAGTCCGAACACCACCGCGCCGATCATCAGGATGGGGAACAGTCCCTCGAGCAGCGCACCGATGACGGCGAACACGATCCACACGATCGCGACCACACCGATGATCTTCCACAGCATTTCGGCCTCCTGGCGTCTCCGAGGAACCGCCGTCCGGCGATCCGACGATTCCATGCTGGCAGTCCGCGCGGCGGAAATCACCAGCTCAGCGGCGATATCGGGGTGCAAATCAGGGTTCACCCCCAGCCGGACCCGGTCAAGCCCCTTTGACCATTCCGCCCGGTCCCCCATCGGGTTACCACGTGGTAGCGGGCCATTCACCAGGCGTTGTCGACGGTTCGGATCGTCGTGTCGCTCCAGCGAATTCGAGCGAATCCGGGAAACGGTTGCCGCAGATCCGCTGTTGCTGTCAGGATGATCATCGGCGGACATGATCTTCCTCCGCCGAATCGCCATCATCGCTTTGCCGACACTCAGGAATCCCGTGAACTACCCGCAGCTCGGGGCGGTTCGGTGCACCGTGCGATCTCACGGATATCGGTCGAGAAACAATGAAACCGACCCGTGGGTTCGAATTGTTGCGCGCACCATACTGCCGCTGATCTACGCACACCTATTACGCTGCGCCGGTGGCAGTACCGGCGGCCCCGCGTGACCGCTCCCGCGGCGACTCCGTTCGCCCCGAGCAGAGCGCGAACGCCCGTGCACGAGGCGGCGCGAGCCGTCGCCGTGCACACCCAGCGAATCCCGAGTACTGCCGTCGCACACCGCGACTCGGATTCGCCGCTCCACCCGCTTCCGGAATGTCGACCGCATGCCGTGGACAAAAGAGCCACCCGATAGCCGGGACCGGTTCTCGTGACCCAGCATCCGGCAGGACATTCCGGCCCCCATCGATTAGCCAGCCGTACACCATAAGATTGCCGACCCGTCGAATCCATGCGCGGACGGTCCCCGACGGTGAGCTGCGCGGCGTCGGCTATGAGTCGTCGCGAGCGCAGCCCTCCCCGCGCGCTCGGCGACGCGACGCCGCGATTCGACGAAAGTGGGAGTCAGCGCCCCGGAAAGCCCCGGGGCGGTTCACCGGTCGCGATCACCGTGCGGTCCGCGATCTCGGTGAGCGCCTGCGCCCACCCGTCGAGCCGGTCGGCCGCATGCCGCAGATCCGCCACGATGGTGTCGAATCGGTAGGCCACCACGGAATTCTCGGGCACCGCCAGAATCGTGCTCGCCGCCGAGACCACCTGCTCGTATTCGATGATGCCCGAATTCAACCGATCCAGCGCGAAGCGCATATTGACCGAGACGGCCTCCCCCGCCGCCGGATTCCCCCGGCCGATGACCGCGAGCGCGCGTTCCATCTGCACCACGTCGGCGGCCAGCGCGTGCAGGGCCGCGGCACCGGAATTCGCCGTCTCGATCATCTCCACCAGTTCCTCGCGCGGCACCCGCTGCGAGGCGCCCAGATGCGCGATCAGACCGTGCAGGGTGCGTTCGGCGCGCACCAGGCGCGCGATCGGGGCACGAGCCACCGATCGCAGCGGCGGCTGCTTACGGGGTAGGAAACCGGGCTGCGGCAACGGTTTACCGCGCAAGCGCAGATAGCGTCGGGCGCTGAGCGCCGTCCCCGTGACCAACGCGACCGCGCCGCCACCGATGACCACCACCGCCCACACCGGGGCCGAGATCACCACCAGCCCGACGGCGCCCGCCGTGGTCAGGCCGGACACCGTGCCCAACTGGTAGCTGCGGCGGCGCGCCCGGCGGCGCCTGCGCAGTTCCCGCTCACGCGGGTCGGCCCACTTCCGGACGGCGACCAACGCGGTCTCGCCCGCGTCGCGCAGCGTCTCGGGCAGATTGGACGCGGGCGGCGCGAAAGGATGGGGGTAGGCCACCGGCACACCGGGGGAAGACTTCCGACTCACTTGCCCGCCCCCTTCGAAACGACCACCGACATCCGCCGACCGGCGGGAATTCGCTCGCTCATGACCGCAGCACCTCACTCGGTTCCATCATGACCGATTCTCACCCGTCGCGTCGGCACCGTTTTCTCACCGCGCACCGCTACTGCTGCGCGGTCTGTCCTTTGTTCATCTGCGGCTGCGCCGGATCGGCCTGCGGCGCGGCCGGATTGATCGCGGTCTGCCCCGCGGCGCCGCCCGCGGGCAGCGAATCGCCGCGCATCGAGGCGCGGATCTGCTCGAGTTTGCTGTGGCCCGCCATCTGGATGCTGGCCTGCTGGACCTCGACCATGCGGCCCTGCACCGAGTTCTGCGCCAGTTCGGCGGCGCCGAGCGCGTTGGCGTAGCGGCGCTCGATCTTCTCGCGCACGGCGTCCAGGCTCGGCGTGGTGCCCGGCGCGGACAGCGTGGAGTCCATCTGCTGCAACGAGGCCGACACCTGCTCCTGCATCTTGGCCTGCTCGAGCTGGCTGAGCAGCTTGGTGCGCTCGGCGACCTTCTGCTGCAACAGCATGGCGTTCTGCTCGACCGCCTTCTTGGCCTGCGCCGCCGCCTGTAGCGACTGGTCGTGCAGGACCTTCAGATCCTCCACCGACTGCTCGGCGGTGACCAGTTGGGCGGCGAAGGCCTCGGCCGCGTTGGTGTACTGGATCGCCTTCTCGGTGTCGCCCGCCGCACTGGCTTGATCGGCGAGCAGAACGGCCTGCCGCGCGTTGGCGTTGAGCTTCTCGACCTCGTCGAGCTGCCGGTTCAACTTCATCTCCAGCTGACGCTGGTTGCCGATGACCGACGCGGCCTGCTGCGAGAGGGCCTGGTGCTGGCGCTGAGCTTCCTCGATAGCCTGCTGAATCTGCACCTTCGGATCCGCGTGCTCCTCGATCTTGGAGTCGAAGAGGGCCATCAGGTACTTCCAGGCCTTGACGAACGGATTAGCCATCGATTGATCCCGCCTCCATCTGATGCACCGCTTCGCGCGGTGCCGGTGCGCGACCGTCACGCACCGGCTGTGTGCCTATCCTCCACCATCCGGCACTCGGACCGGCCGAACCCGGTCCGATCGACGCCTAGTAGAGAATCTATCCGGTTTCCCGACCGGACCGCAGCCCCGCTCGCGGCGGACCGGGCGTCAGTTGCTCTTGACCAGGACCAACATGTCCGACTTGGGCGCGGGGATGACGATCCTGGTGCGTTCGGCGATACGCGCGAGGCGCTCGCCCTGCTCCGGTGGCGCGGCCCCGGCCTCCGCCGACATGCTCGCGGCGGCGGGCGCCGATCCCGAGCCGCCGGGTTCGGCGGATTCGACCGGCACGGCCGCCGCGTCCGAGCCGGCTTCGGCGGGGGCCGCCTCCGCGGCCGGGATGTCGGCCGAACCGTTGACCGGCACCGCGTCGTCGCCCGCCATGATCGTGCTCACGTCCCACAGCACCCGCGACAGCGGGACGTCGAGGGCGGCGCAGATCGCGGCCAGCAGTTCGCTGGAGGCTTCCTTGCGACCGCGTTCGACCTCCGACAGGTACCCGAGGCTCACCCGCGCCGACGTGGACACCTCACGCAGAGTCCGGTGCTGGGCCAGACGCGCACGGCGCAGACTGTCCCCGATCGCCTCTCGCAGCAGCGTCATGTCGTTCTCCTTCGCTCGGCGCCCACCGGGCCGACGCGCTGCGACCGTGGACCGAGCGCGCACAGTTCTTTCTGGTACAACGTCGGAGCCCGGGCGGATGGTTCCCGGTTCCGTTCACCGGATCGCCGGACCCGATCAACCCTGGACGCACCGCAACAGTTCCCGCACCGCGATCCCGGTCGCGGTGATTCTGATCGTCCACCGGTCGCCCGACAGGCGCAACCGCATCACCTCGGTGTGCCCGGGACCCGACAGCCCCAGGAACACCGTTCCCACCGGGTGACCGTCCTGCGGATCGGGGCCCGCGACGCCGGTCAGGCCGATTCCCCAGTCCGCTCCGCAGCGGGTCCGAGCCCCCACGGCCATCTGTTCGGCGGTGCCCGCGGCGACCGGACCCTCCGTGCGCAGTCGGTCCTCGCTGACCTCGGCGAGGGTGTGCTTCAGATCGGTCGCGTAGACCACCAGACCGCCGCGCAACACCGCGCTCGCGCCGGGCACCCCCGCGATCGTGGCGCTGAGCAGGCCCGCGGTCAGCGATTCGGCGGTGGCCACGGTCTGCCCCGCCGCCGTCAGCGCGCGCACCACCTCGGCGGCCGGAGCGGCCGCGACCAGCGGATCGGTCATCGCTTGCGCGATCCGCCCGCGAACCACACCCGGGCGGCCTGGCCGACGTAGTCGAGTCCGGTCACCACGGTCAGCACCAGGGCCGCGTACATCAGCACCATGCCCGCGGTGGCGAACGCGCCGCTCAGCGGCAGCAGCAGCGCGGCGATGGCCAGCGACTGCACCAACGTCTTGAGTTTGCCGCCGCGACCGGCCGGGATGACGCCGCGGCGCACCACCGCCAGGCGCAACAGCGTGATGCCGATCTCGCGGCCGCAGATCACCAGGGTGATCCACCAGGCCAGATCGCCGAGGGCCGACAGACCGATCAGCGCCGAACCGATCAACGCCTTGTCGGCGATGGGGTCGGCCAATTTGCCGAAGTCGGTGACCAGACCGTATTTGCGGGCCAGTTGCCCGTCGAATCGGTCGGTGATCGCGGCGATGCCGAACAGCGCGGCCGCGGTGAGCCGCCAGGCGGTGTCGTGACCGTCGCCCGCGAACAGGGCCAGCACGAACAGCGGCACGATCGCGATGCGCGCCATCGTCAGCACGTTCGCGATGTTCATCAAGGGGACGGCGGCGGGTTCGGCGTGCCCCGGAACCACGGGGCCGCGCACCGGCGAGGTCTCCGGCCAGGGACGGTCGATCTCGTCCGGGTAGGCGCTCATCCGCGGCCCTCGCTCACGTCCGCTCGCCCGGCCGCGACCGTTCCGGTGCCGGTCAGGGACCACATCGATGCCGCGGCGCCACACCCGGCACGATGCGGGCAGCGCGAGGACAGGATGTGGGACACACGATCAGACTATCGGTAACGGAGCCGACTACTGTGCACCCCATGACCTCTCGGGGACCACATGGTGGTTCGACCAGCGACACCAGTCCGGGCGCGGCGCAGACCGCGCAGTCCGCGGGTCCGGTCGTGCGTCGTGCCCGTACCTCGGACATCCCCGACATCAAACGCCTGATCGACGTCTACGCCGGACGCATCCTGCTGGAGAAGAGCCTGGTCACCCTCTACGAATCGGTCCAGGAATTCTGGGTCGCCGAGCTCGAGGGGCAGGTCGTGGGCTGTGGCGCACTGCACGTGCTGTGGGCCGATCTGGGCGAGGTGCGCACGGTGGCCGTGCACCCCGAGGTCAAAGGTCGCGGCGTCGGCAGGCTGATCGTGGACCAGCTCGTCGCGGTGGCCAGGGAGTTGGCACTGCGCAGGCTGTTCGTGCTGACCTTCGAGGTGGACTTCTTCGGCAGGCACGGTTTCGCCGAGATCGACGGCACGCCGGTGACCGCCGAGGTCTACGCGGAGATGTGCCGGTCCTACGACACCGGCGTCGCCGAATTCCTCGACCTGAGCTATGTGAAGCCCAACACGCTCGGCAATACTCGAATGCTGTTGACCCTCTGAGACCGGAAGCGAACCACTGTGCCGATCTTCGCCGTCCATTACTCCTACTCCGAGGCCACCATCCCGGCGCGCCTGACCCACCGTCCCGATCACCGCGCCTGGCTCGGCGCGCAGGTCGAGGCGGGCGCCCTGCTGACCAGCGGTCCCTACCCCGACGGGACCGGGGCGCTGCTGATCTTCCGCGCCGAGGACGAGGCGACGCTGCGCGACCTGCTGACCAACGACCCCTTCGCCCGCGAGAAGCTCATCGAGGACGTGCGGGTGGTGGAGTGGCTGCCGGTCCTGGGAGCCTTCGCGGCCGACGCGGCTTCCTGATCCCCGAACAGACGACAGCCCTCGACCGGTGACGGTCGAGGGCTGTCGTGTCGGCGGGGTCAGGCGGACGGTTTCACCGCGCCCTTGGTCTTGATCAGGCTGGCGACGGTCGCGATCACGAGTATGCCCAGGATCACACTCAACGAGACCGGCGTGGAGATGTCCGGCACCGAGACGTGTTCGCCGCCGTTGACGAACGGCAGGGTGTTCTCGTGCAGCGCGTGCAGGATCAGCTTCGCGCCGATGAAGGCCAGGATCGCGGCCAGACCGTAGGACAGATAGACCAAGCGGTCCAGCAGTCCGCCGATGAGGAAGTACAGCTGACGCAGACCCATCAGCGCGAAGGCGTTCGCGGTGAAGACCAGGTAGGGCTGCTCGGTCAGGCCGTAGATCGCGGGGATGGAGTCCAACGCGAACAGCAGGTCGGCGAAACCGATGGCCAGCAGCGCCAGCAGCAGCGGGGTGACCGCGCGGCGGCCGTCGATGCGGGTCACCAGCTTGTCCCCGTCGTACTCCTCGGTGGTGGGCAGGATCCGCTTCGCGATCGCGACGATCCTGCTGTCGCGTTTCTCCTCCACCTCGACCTCGTGGCCGCTGTCCTTGAGCAGTTTGACGGCGGTGTAGACCAGGAACAGGCCGAACAGGTAGAAGACCCAGCTGAACGCGCTGATCGCCGCCGCGCCGACGGCGATGAAGGCGCCGCGCATCACCAGGGCGAGCACGATGCCGATCAGCAGCACCTTCTGCTGGTAGATCCGCGGCACGGCGAAGGTGCTCATGATGATCAGGAACACGAACAGGTTGTCCACCGAGAGGGCCTTCTCGGTGACGAAGCCGGCGTAGTACTCCCCGGCGTAGGTGCCGCCCCACTTGTAGGCGACGAAACCGCCGAACAGCAGGGCCAGGCCGATGTAGAACGCCGACCAGAAGCCGGATTCCCGGAACGTGGGTTCGTGCGGGGTGCGGACGTGGGCGAAGAAGTCGAAGACGAACAGGCCGAGGATCACCACCACGGTGATCACCCAGA
The DNA here is from genome assembly GCF_000308695.1 of Nocardia takedensis NBRC 100417. GTDB lineage: Bacteria > Actinomycetota > Actinomycetes > Mycobacteriales > Mycobacteriaceae > Nocardia > Nocardia takedensis. Next base: position 117,104 of record NZ_BAGG01000088.1, read on the forward strand.
TCAGTGCGGTTACCTGCATGCGGTGGTCCGATCGAAGCTCATGACAGCCATCATGCCCGAATTGTCCGTTCCAGTTCCGTTGCGGGTCGGTTGCTGACCATGATTCCACAGGTTGGGGCGCGCAGCGCGGCCGGTGTGCGCGGCCCCGAGGACAAGCGCGGCGCGCCCCTGGGCGAGAATGGCTACCGCACACCGAATCCGGGTGTTAGCGTTCGGAGACGACGAAATGCACCGCCCGCGAGGCGGTTACCGAAAGGGTCAGGCGATGATCGGGCTGAGCGCACACGGGCGGCACACGTCGCGACGTGCCGCCGCCCGACGCGGCCGCCTCGCGCTATCGGCCGCGGCGACATCCCGCCCCGCCCGCACGCGGAGCGGCCCCTAGTTCTCGATGTCCCGAAAACAGAGACAGGGGTCACTCCACGGCATCGCCGGGAGCGACCCCTTTTCCGTGTGACGGACACGACCACTCCCTCGTGGCCCAATTGGCAGAGGCGCCGGCCCTAGGAACCGGTAGATGCGGGTTCGAATCCCGCCGGGGGAACAACGCCCACACCCCGTCGACGCGACGCCGAGCGAGTCCTCGGCGGACCCGCGAGAGTGGGACCGGTACGGCGATATCGAGGAATCCGCACCGGCCCCGGTGGGGCGGGCGACCCGATGAGCGCCCGTCTAGTCCTCCGGGTCCGCCGGTGCGTCGCCGCCGCGGATGCTGAACAGCAGGCCGTCGAGTTCATCGGGTTTGATGAGGACGTCACGGGCCTTGGAGCCCTCGCTCGGGCCGACCACCCCCCTGGTCTCCATGAGGTCCATCAACCGGCCCGCCTTGGCGAAACCGACACGCAGTTTGCGTTGCAGCATCGAGGTGGAGCCGAACTGCGAGGTGACGACGAGTTCCACGGCTTGCAGGAAGACGTCGAGATCCTCGCCGATATCGGGGTCGACGTCCTTCTTCTCGCCCGCCTTGGCCGCCGTCACGCCTTCCTGGTACTCGGGTTCGGCCTGGTTCTTGGTGTATTCGACGACGGCGTGGATCTCTTCGTCGCTGATGAACGCGCCTTGCAGGCGGGTCGGCTTGCCCGCGCCCATCGGCAGGAACAGCGCGTCGCCCATGCCGATCAGCTTCTCCGCGCCCGGTTGATCCAGGATGACGCGCGAATCGGTCAGCGAGGAGGTGGCGAAGGCGAGCCGGGACGGCACGTTGGTCTTGATCAGACCGGTCACCACGTCCACCGACGGACGCTGGGTGGCCAGCACCAGGTGGATGCCCGCGGCGCGCGCCTTCTGGGTGATCCGCACGATCGCCTCCTCGACGTCGCGCGGCGCGGTCATCATCAGGTCGGCGAGTTCGTCGACGATGGCGAGGATGTACGGGTAGGGCCGGTACACGCGTTCGCTGCCCAGCGGCGCGGTGATCGCCCCCGATCGCACCCGCTTGTTGAAGTCGTCGATGTGGCGGACCTTGTTGGCCTGCATGTCCTGGTAGCGCTGTTCCATCTCCTCGACCAGCCAGGCCAGCGCCGCCGCGGCCTTCTTCGGCTGGGTGATGATGGGGGTGATCAGATGCGGAATGCCCTCGTAGGGGGTCAGTTCCACCATTTTCGGATCGATCAGGATCATCCTGACCTCCTCCGGGGTGGCCCGGCCGAGCAGCGAGACCAGCATCGAGTTGACGAAGCTGGACTTGCCGGAACCGGTGGAACCGGCCACCAGCAGATGCGGCATCTTGGCCAGGTTCGCCGAGACGAATTCGCCCTCGATGTTCTTGCCGAGCCCGATGACCAGCGGGTGGTGATCGTTGCGGGTCGAGGGGGCCTTGAGCACGTCGGCCAGGCGCACCAACTCGCGGTCGGCGTTGGGCACCTCGATGCCGACGGCCGACTTGCCCGGGATCGGGGCCAGCAACCGGACGTTCTCGGTGGCGACGGCGTAGGCGATGTTGCGGGTCAGCGCCGTGATCTTCTCGACCTTCACGCCGGGACCGAGTTCGACCTCGTAGCGGGTGACCGTCGGGCCGCGCACGAAGCCCGTCACCGCGGCGTCGATCTTGAACTGCACCAGCACCTCGGTGATGGCCTCGATCATCGACTCGTTGGCCGCGCTGCGCTTCTTGGGCGGATCGCCGTCGGTGAGCAGGGTCAGCGGCGGCAGCGTGTAGTCGCCCTCGATGACCCGGTCGGCGACGAACTCGGGTTCCTTCGGCGGGGGCGGGGTCTGATCGGGGACCTTCGGGACGGCGGCACGCTTGCGCGGTTTCGGCGCCGGGCCGGCCGCGTCGATCTCCGCGCCGAATTCGGCGGCGGTGGCGATGGTCTTGGCGTCGCGCAGCGGCGGTTCGCCGAGTGCCTCGGTGACGGCGTTCGGGTCGCCGAATTCGTCGGCGGGATAGTTCTCGGCGGGTGTGCGCCCACGCCTGCGGGGTTTCGGTCGGCCGACCGGGAACCCTTCGGCGTCGTAGTCGGCGGGATCGAACGGACGATTCTCGTCGTAGGCGCTGTACTCGTCGCCGCCCGCGGCCGTGCCGAAGTACTCGCGCAACCGCTGGGGAACCTCGCGGATAGTGGTGCCGGTGAGCAGCAGCACGCCGAACACGATGGCCAGCAACAGGATCGGCACCGCCAGCCACGCCGTGAGACCGCCCGCCAGCGGTCCGCCCATGACGAAACCGACGAAACCGGCCGCGCGCGAACGTCCGTGGGCGTCGCCCGGCGCTCCGGCGGCCAGATGCCAGATGCCCAGCATCGGCAGGCCGACCAGCAACCCGCCCAGCACCAGGCGCGGGCGGATCTCCGGGCGCGCCTCGGTGCGCATCAACGTGATCGCGATGCCGGTGGCCACGAACGGCAGTGCGGCCGAGGCCGATCCGGAGACCGCGCGGATCGCCTCGTCGACCCAGCGCCCGACCGGCCCGCCCGCGGCGAGCCAGACGGCGGCCGCGATGACCGCGCTCAACGCGATCAGCGCGAGCGCGATACCGTCGCGGCGGTGCCCGTGTTCGATGTCGCCCGCGCGGCTGAGCGTGCGGGTGGTGGCGCCGAGGCCGCGCGCGAGCATCGTCCACCCGGTGCCGACGGTCCGGCGCAGCACGGCCAGCGGCGCGGTGTTCGAGGCCGCGGCCCGGGCCGGACGCCGCGCGGGCGCGGGACGACGACGCGGGGCGGGGCCGGTGGGGCCGAGTCCGGCGCGCGGCGCACTCGCGCCGCGCGCGGCGGCCGAGCGGGAACGCGCCGCCGTGGTCCTCCCCCGGGCCGATCCCGCCCGCGCACTGGACGTCGTGGTGCTGCGGGACTTACCTGCCATGGACTCAGGCTAGCCGCAAACGCCCCGATCGGACCATCCGCAACACAGGTATCACCCGCCACGGGGCCGCTCCGACCGGCGAGTCCGCCGGGGGACGACCGGTCGACGCGGGGGATGTGGGCGGCTCAGACGGAGCGGTCCAAGGCCAGCACCGCGCGCACGGCGTCCTCCCGGCCACGCGTCTCGATCCTGACCTCGTCACGGCCGAACGCGTGCAGCAGCAGTTCCGACGGCGTCCCGACCAGCGTCACCTCGTCGCCCGAGGCTTTCTTGGCGACGGCCCGGCGACCGTCCAGCGTCTCCAGCGTGACACCGACCTTCGCGCCGCGATAGGCCATCCGGCCCATCCGCCGCACGGTCGACCACAGCTTGTCCTCGTCGGCCTCGGCGAGCGCGCGCGGTTCCCAACCGGGGCTCGCGCGCCGCACGTCCTCGTGATGGACGAACATCTCGGTGATGTTGACCAAGGCGTCGACGGGTTTCAGCGGCGACCACAGCGGCGGCCCGTTGCGCACCAGGTCGAGCAGTTCGGGAAACGGTTTGGCCGCCGTGCGGTTCTGCACCGATTCCAGGCGTCCGGCAAGGGCTTTGATCATGATCCCCGGGGCGGCGTCGGGCCTGCGCTCGCGGACGATCAGGTGCGCGGCCAGATCCCGCACCGTCCAGGTCCCGCACAGGGTGGGCGCGTCCGGCCCCACCGCGGACATCGCCTCGACCAGTTCTCGACGTTCTCGCTGTGCCATGCTCACCCGCCGAACATAGCGCGGATCCGCCGTCTGTGACAGCGCGGCGCGAGGACGGGCGAACCGGGCGGTTGGCAGCGTGCGCGGGGCAAATGTACGTTGTCCAGTGGTCCTCGGACCGTATCGATGATGAAGGGGCATTCGATTCGTGAAAACAATTCTCAGCGGCGTCGTCGCGTTCGCGGCGGTCGGCGCCGCGGTGGCGACCTCGGCGCCCGCCGCCGACGCGCAGGCGGGCTTCTACGGGGCAATCGCGGTGGGCGGCAACGGCCGCTACAGCATCAGCAACAACTACGGCAGCTACAACGCGGCCGAGATCAACGCGGTCAACTCCTGCGGACCGGGCTGCTCGGTCTCGATCTCGTGGCGTAACGGATGCGGTGTCCTGGCCCGCTCCTCGACGCACTGGAGCAGCGCGGCGCGGTCCAGCTACCCAGAAGCGCGCGACGCCGCGCTCTCGCGGGTATTCGGCGGCCGCGTCGTGAACTGGCGCTGCACGCAGGGCTATTCGAGCTGAGCCGGGCGCGACCGGACGCCGTCCATCTCCCTCGCCGTTCCCGTTGCGGCGACACACTTCTCATCCAGGGGAATTCGTGAAACAACGCTCGACAAGGGCTGTCCTGACCGCGTGCGCGGTGGCCGTGGTCCTCGCCGTCGGAGCCTGCTCCGGCGACTCCGACGACTCGGCGGCGCCCTCCGGCGCGACCGCCACCTCCGCCGCGGCCGATTTCGAGTCCGGCAAGACCCAGCAGGATCTGATCGAAGGCGAGGCGCCGACGACCACGACCGCACCGGATCTGCCCAAACCCGCCGCCGAGGAACTCAACGGCCGCATCAACCGCGCCTTCGACCGCTCGGTCGGCGCGCAGGAGAAGTCGGCGTGGATCCAGGACGCCGAACGCGATCCGCAACTGGTCGACAAACTGGTCGATGCCGCCGAACGCAACAAGGTGACGGTGCGGATCACCGGCGTCGGAGACCCGAAGGACGGCAAACTCAAAGCCGACGCCGAGGTCACCATCGGCGGCGCGCCCGTCCAGGACGCGTTCGTGGAATTCGTTGCCGAGGACGATCAGTGGAAGGTGTCGAACCAGTTCACCTGCACCATCGTTCGCAACGCGAAACTCGATTCGGCGGCCTGCCAGGCCCGCTGAACCGCCGACCGACGCGAAACGCGACAACAGCCGCCCGGATCAAGTGATCCGGGCGGCTCCGTCGTCTCTCAGGACACCGTCGTCTCAGCCCCGTCGTCTCGGGACGATCAGACGCCGATGACGGTCGGCACGATCATCGGGCGGCGACGGTAGGTGTCGGCGACCCAGCGGCCCACGACCCGACGCACGCCCTGGGCGATGCGGTGGGTCTCGGTGACGCCCTCGCCCGCCAAACGCAGCAATTCGGCCTCGACCAACTCGGCCGCTTGGTGCAGCGCGGTGGGATCGTCGGAGAAGCCGCGCCCGCTGACCTCGGGGGTGCTGACCGCCTTGCCGGTGGTCTCGTCGATGGCGACGGTGATCGAGATGAACCCGCCCTCGCCCAGCACCAGTCGATCCGAGAGCGTCGACTCGCCCACGTCGCCGACCGACAGGCCGTCGACGTAGACGTGGCCGACCGGCACCCGGCCGACGATGCTCGCGATGCCGTCGACCAGGTCGACCACCACGCCGTCCTCGGCGAGCACCACCCGCTCCTCCGGGACGCCGGTGGCCACCGCCAGCGCGGCGTTGGCGCGCAGGTGCCGCCATTCGCCGTGCACGGGCATGGCGTTGGTCGGGCGCACCGCGTTGTACAGGTACAGCAGCTCACCGGCCGAAGCATGGCCGGAGACGTGCACCTTCGCGTTCTGCTGGGTGATGACCGTCGCGCCCAGCCGCGCCAACCCGTTGACCACGGCGAACACCGAGTTCTCGTTGCCGGGGATCAGCGAGGAGGCCAGCACCACCAGATCGTCGGGCCGGATGTGGATCTGGCGGTGGTCGCCGCGCGCCATCCGCGACAGCGCCGAGAGCGGTTCGCCCTGCGACCCGGTGGAGATCAACACCAGCCGATCGCCGGGCAGGGTGGCGGCCACGTCGAGGTCGACCTCGACGCCGTCGGGCACGGTCAGATAGCCGAGATCCTGGGCGATCTGCATGTTGCGCACCATCGAACGGCCGATGAAGCACACCCGGCGGCCGTACTTCTGGGCGACGTCGACCACCTGCTGGATGCGGTGCACGTGACTGGCGAAGGAGGCCACGATCACCCGGTGCCGCGCCTTGCCGATCACGGTGTCCAGGACGCCGCCGATCTCACGTTCCGGGGTGACGAATCCGGGCACTTCGGCGTTGGTCGAATCCACCAGGAACAGATCGACGCCCTCGTCGCCGAGACGGGAGAACCCGGCCAGGTCGGTGAGGCGGCCGTCGAGCGGAAGTTGATCCAGTTTGATGTCGCCGGTGTGCAGGGCCACGCCCGCCGGGGTGCGGATGCCGACGGCCAGCGCGTCGGGGATCGAGTGGTTGACCGCGAAGTACTCGCACTCGAAGGGGCCGTGGATGGTGGTCTCGCCCTCCACGACCTCGGTCAGGCGCGGCTGCAACCGGTGTTCGCGGCACTTCGCGGCGACCAGCGCGAGCGTGAACTTGGCGCCCAGCACGGGGATGTCGGACCGCATGCGCAGCAGGAACGGCACCGCGCCGATGTGGTCCTCGTGGCCGTGGGTCAGCACGATGGCGACGATGTCGTCCATCCGGTCCTCGATGGGCCGGAAGTCGGGCAGGATCAGGTCGACGCCGGGCTGCTGATCCTCCGGGAACAGCACACCGCAGTCCACGATCAGCAGTTTGCCGCCGTACTCGAACACCGTCATGTTGCGGCCGATCTCGCCGATGCCGCCGAGGGCGAACACCCGCAGGCCGTTGGCGGGCAGCTTCGGCGGCGTGCCGAGACGGTCCTGCGCGGCCACCACGGGCGCGGGGGCGGGCTGTTCGGCCCGACCGCGACCGGATTGCTGACGGCCGCGTCCACGGCCTCGGGATTGCTGTCCGCGACCCGAGCGCCGCCCCTGATCGCCGCTGTCGGCGCTCTGCTTCTCGGTCTGCGGCGCGGCTTCCGCGGCGGGACGGGATTCCGTACCGGCAGACCGGGATTCCGTCGTGGCGGGCCGGGATTCCGCGGCGGCGCTCCTAGCCGTGCGAGCGGGCTTGCGCTCGGCGGCGGGTGCGGCGGCCTCGACGGCGGGAGTCGACTCCGGACGCGCGGTCTGCGCGGGGCTGGGCGGGGTCGGCGCCCCCGCCGCGCGGTTCGCGGTCCGGCGGGGACGACGCGCTAGCGGTTCACTCATGCCAGCACCCCCGCCACACGCAGATCGGCGGCCAGCAATTCGACCTGTTCCTGGGTGGGCATCAGCTGCGGCAGGCGCGGTTCACCCACGTCCAGGCCGAGCAGGCGCAGACCCGCCTTGGTCATCGCGACGCCGCCGAGGCCGGCCATCGCGGCGTTGAGCGGGATCAGGCTCGCGTTGATCCGGCGGGCCTCGACCACGTCACCGGCGTGGTAGGCCTCGACCAGTTCCCGCAGACGCTCGGGCGCCAGATGCCCGATGACGCTGATGAAGCCCGCCGCGCCGACCGAGAGCCAGGGCAGGTTCAGGCAGTCGTCACCGGAGTAGAAGGCCAGTCCGGTGCTCGCGATGAGATCGGCGCCCGCGTTCAGATCGCCCTTGGCGTCCTTGACCGCGACGATGCGCGGGTGTTCGGCCAGGATGCGGATGGTGTCCGGCGCGATGGGGACCACCGATCTCGGGGGAATGTCGTAGAGGGTCACCGGCAGATCGGTGGCGTCGGCCACGGCCGTGAAGTGCGCGATCAGGCCCGCCTGGGTGGGACGGGAGTAGTACGGGGTGACAACCAGCAGGCCGTGCGCGCCCGCGCGCTGGGCGTTGCGGGCCAACTCGATCGAATGGGCGGTGTCGTAGGTGCCCGCGCCCGCGATCACGGTCGCGCGCGCGCCGACGGCGTCCACCACGGCGCGCAGCAGGTCGGCTTTCTCCGATTCGGTGGTGGTCGGCGATTCCCCGGTGGTGCCGGAGATCGCGAGCAGATCGACGCCGCGGTCGACCAGGCGGGCCGCCAACGCGACCCCGGCGTCGACATCGAGCTTGCCGTCGGGCCCGAAGGGGGTCACCATCGCGACGCCCACCGTGCCGGAGGCGCGCAGCTCCGTGGGCGTCGATTCACCGTTCGTCATGGTCAGAAAGGCTACCCGCTCGGCGGCACGCTTCGGACACCCTCGTCGCCGAACCGGACACGCGCGGGGGTGATCAACCTCGCACGGCCGCACGATGACGCCACCATTGCCCCTTGTATGGCGTCAGCTTTGGCGTCACACTGATGTCATGGATTTGAGCACCTACACCGCCCGACTGCGCGCGGATCTGATCGCCGCCGCCGCCCTCGGCGACGAGAAGACCCAGGCCACGGCCGCCGCACTGGCCGCGGCCACCGAGAATTCGACCCGACTGGTCCTGCTGGCCGCGCTGTCGGAACTGGCCGCCGAGGTCAGCGCCGAACTCGGCGACCGCACCGTGCGCGTCTCGGTGCAGGGCAGTGACGCCACCGTCGACGTGCGCCGCGACAGCGCCACCGACGAGCACGTCTCCTTCGAGGAGATGACCGGTGACATCAGCCGGGTCACGCTGCGACTGGTCGAGCAGATGAAGGCCAAGGCCGAGGAAGCCGCCGCGCAGAGCAACATGTCGCTGAACTCGTGGCTGTCCACCGCCGTCTCCGGTGCGCTGCGCGATCAGATGCGCGGCCCGCGCCGCGAGGGCGGCCCCAAGCGCGACATCTGACCGCGCCCCTCACAGCAGCGGCGCCAGATCCCCGCGCTCGCCCACGACGACCTCGTCCAGTTCGAGCCAGTCGGCCATCTCGCGCAGGGACTCGCGCAGCGCCGCGGCGGTGGCCGCCGTGGCCCGCCCCGGTTCGGCGAACGCGCCGGGCACCGTGAGCCTGCCGTGGGCGCGTTCGGCGCGCAGGTCCACCCGGCCCACGAGTTCGCCGTCGAGCAGGAAGGCGAACACGTAGTAGCCGTGCACCCGTTTGGCCTGCGGGGTGTAGATCTCGATGCGGTAGTGGAAATCGAAGAGTCGTTCGGTGCGCGGACGGCAGAAGATCAGCGGATCGAACGGGCACAGCAGCGCCGCCCCCTCGATCCGGCGCGGCGTCACCGCCTCGACATGGCGGTAGGCCGGGCGATCCCAGCCCGCCACCTCGACCGGTTCCAGTTCGCCCGCGTCGACCAGATCCATGATCGCGGGCGCGCACTGCGCGCGTTGCAGACGGTAGTAGTCGCGCAGATCGGCCTCGGTGCCGATGCCGTGCGCGATTGCGGCGCGGCGCACGAGTTCGCGCATGGCCTCGTCCTCCGGGATCTCGCGCTCGGCGATCTCGGGCGGAAGCACCCGTTCGGCGAGGTCGTAGTGCCGGGCGAAACCGACACGGGTGGCGACCGACAGCGCGCCCGCGGCGAAGAGTTGTTCGCAGATCATCTTGGTGTCGCTGAGATTCCACCAGGACCCGGGTGGGCGCGGCTTGTCCAACTCCAGATGCCGTTCCACCTCGCCCGCGGTGGCGGGGCCGACCTCGGCGATGACATCGAGGATGTCCTTGCCCAGCGTCGGATTGCGTTGCACCACCGCGCGCATCCCGGACCAGCGCCCGTTGCGGTATTCGCGCATCCGCCAGCGCAGCAGCGGCCAGTCGCGCACCGGGATCAGCGCGGCCTCGTGCGCCCAGTACTCGACCAGCGCGCGGGGCCTGCGCGGGGAATCCGACCAGGCCGCGGCGTCCAGCAGCGCGCGATCGTAGGGACCCAGGCGGGCGAAGATCGGCGCGTAGTGCGCGCGCACCACCGCGGAGACCGAATCCAGTTGCAGCAGTTGCGTTCTGGACAGGACATCGAGTACCGCGCGCCGGGTGGGGACCGCCGGGCGACGTCGACCGAACCCTTGCGCGGCCACCGCCGTGCGACGGGCGGCCGCCGCGCTCATCTTCCGCATCCCCGAAGGATGCCACGGGGGTACGACAGTTCTCGGCGCGCGGTGCTCAGGTGGTGACGGACACCCCACCGGCGGCGTCGATCTCGGTGCGCCGGTCCTGCTCGTCGGAATTGGCCAGCACCGTCGCGAGGATCCGGCGACCCATCGGGAGCACGCGCACGGTCACCGACCCGGTGTTCGCGGCGTCCAATTCCCTTGTCGCCGCCTCGACCACCCGCTCCCGGACCCAGCGCGGCACGCCGGCGAAACCGCCGTCGTCGAGCAGGACGACCTCCACGCCGCGCGAACGCGCGCCGCGCGCGGCACTGCTCAACTCGTCGGTCACCAATTGCGGCGCGCGCAGACCGTCGCGCAGTTCGGCCTCGAGCAACCGGCACTGCTCGCGTTCGGCGGCGGTCAGTTCCGCGCCTTCGGCGATCCGTTCCAGGATCGGCCGGGCGACCTTGTCCAGGCGCGCCAACTGCCGGTCGCGTTCGCCGTTCTCCGCGGCCATGGTGGCCTCGGCCGCGGCCCGCATGGTCGCCTCCTCGCGCAGCGACCGCAGTGACCGCTGGGTGGGCCGCATGATCGCCACGCAGACCGACACGCCGGCCACCGTCGCCACCGGCACCAGCGACCCCGCGACCACCCCGACCCGCACACCCGCCGCGAGGCCGACGATCGCGACCACCACCGCGATGCCCGCCACCCCGAGCCACGCCGCCCCCAATCGACCGCGCAACACCAGCACGGCCAGGACGTAGGAGGAGGCGTAGGCGGTCCACACCGGGCGCGTCCACTCCTGGTCGATCTGCAGGACGGTCAGAAAGGTCGCCACCGGGCCCGAGGCGGCCACGTACACCGTGGCGGGCCACGGCAGCGGATCGACCGGGATGACCAACACCACCACGCCCGCGGTCGCCAGCAGGCCCAGCGCCGCCGTCGCGGCGGGCAGCGGGGCGTGGTCGAAATTGCGGATCATGTAGAGGCCGATGGTGGCCTCGAGGATGAGCAGGAACAGCCACGCCGCGCCGTCGCGCAGTCCCAGCAGATCCCGCAGACCGAGTTCGGTGTCGATGTCAGCCATCGCTGCCCCACACCAGCGTCACCGTCGTGCCCTCCCCCGGACTCGACTCCACGAACCCCGCGCCGCCCGCCAACTGCCGCATCCGCCCCAGGATGCTCACCGAGATGCCGAGGCGGTCCGCGGGCACCGCGCCCAGGTCGAAACCGGCGCCGTCGTCACGGAACACCACCCGGATACCGCCCGCGCTGATCGTCACCGTGACGGAGCGCCGCACCGCGCGCCCGGGGACCGTCGCGTGGCGCAGACTGTTGCGCACGGCCTCGGTCAACGCGGCCGCCAGACTGCCCGCCGCCTGCACCGGCATCCGCAGATCGTCGAAACCCGACCAGCGGCGCGCGGTGAACCGCACCCCGGGATTGACCTCCTGGACGGCCGCCCGCAGGAACCCGATGGCGGACTGGGCGTTGAGCCGGTCCGGTTCGGTCCGGCCGCCACGCGCCTCGTCCAGTTGGTCGAGCGTGCGTTCGGCCTGCTTGCGCAGCACCGGTGATTCCGTGCCCGCCCGGGACGCGTCGAGCAGCGTGGACAGCACCGCGTCGTGGATGAGCGCGGCGAAGCGGGCCCGTTCGCGGTCGCGGGCCCTGGCGCCCGCCGAGGTCGCCGCGCGACTGCTCGCGATCGCCGACTCCCGGTCCACCCGGGCCGCCGCGGCCCGCGCGTAGATCGCGCACCACAGGAACAGCGCGCACAACCCGGCCGACCGCGCGAAATCGCCCAGCAGTGACAGGGAATCGCCGTGGGTCACCACCGACCGATTGGCCGCCGCCGCCAGCGCTGAACCGCCGATCAGATAGCCGATGGCCAGCGGCGGCCGCCACGCCAGCGCGGCCGCGAGCACCCCGAGCGCGAACACCCGGTACAGCCACAGCGTCGTGTGATCGGGCAGTTCTCGATAGACGAACGGCGCGAGCGCCGTCGCACCCAGATAGCAGACCGCCGCGCCCCCGGCGACCGCCTGGATCGTCGGCCGCTTCATCCCGATCGAGACCACGGCCAGCACCGGGAACAACCCGAACGCGGGCAGCGCGATCACCAGACTCCACCCGAGCGAGGTCACCCGGCTCTGCTCGATCATCTCCGGGATCTCGACCACGCCCGCGATCACCCCGGCCAACCCGAAGGTCAACCCGAGCCTGCGCAGGATCCGGTCGGCGGCGGCTTCCTCGCGGGTCCGCTCGGTCATCGCGGCGAGCCCGCGCCGCCACCGACCCACCCGCGCGCGAGCGGGGGCGGCGGCGTCCTCGTCGGCGGCGTCCAGCGTGCTGGACGCCCTCATCCGCGCCGGTGCCGCTCGGGGACCGGCAGCCAGCCGTCCTCGACAGCCCGCTTGTACAGATCGGTCTTGGTCGGCGCCGGACGACCGGCGTCGGCGTACTTCTGACGGATACGGCCCAGATAATCGTTGACGGTCTGTTCCGACAGACCCGTCAGGCGCGCCACCCGCGACGCCTTCTCCCCCGAGGCGTACAGGGTGAGCACTTCCTCCTGACGCGGGCTCAACCCGACATCCGACAACCGCGGATCACCGTCGATCGCCGCCGCCCAGTCGGTGGTGACCACCTGCTCGCCGGAGGCGGCGCGACGCACCGCCGCGACCACGGTGGGCACGTCCTCGGACTTGCGGACCACCCCCAGCACCCCTGCCCGAGCGGCCGCGCGCACCAGGAACGCGTTGTCGGCCCCCGTGAACACCAGCACCTCGATACCGCGCTCGCGCAGGGCGCGCACATTGTCCTCGGGCGAGGACCCGTCGGCCAACCGCAGGTCGAGCACCACCAGGTCCAGACCGGCCCCCGCGTCCCGTGCGACCGCGGCGAACAGTTCCGGCACCGTCCCCGCCGTCACCACCAGATCCAGGTCCGGCTGCGGCGCGAGCATCGCCGCGAGACCGATCGCGACCGACTCGTGGTCCTCGACCAGCCCGATCCGGCGCGGCGCGCGCCCACCCCCGTCGACCCAGGTCACCTCGACACTCCCATTCCGAGCACTTCGTTCCCCCTCACGAACGCACAGTCCACAACCCCACCGCTACAAAGTCACCCCGAAGTATGACCCGGATCCGCCACCAACGGTCAGCCACCAGAAATCGGGGGATGGTCGACATGCCGCGGCCCGCCACCGTCGTATCCCTCCACCGACATGTCCGGCGTCGTTCGGGGTCGCCCACGGTCACGGCATCAGCGACGCCGCCAGCGTGCCGCCCAATTCTCGGCAAGCATCGAGATCCGCTTTCTCCGGCCTCCCCGAGACGACCGCGAACTCCGCGGATTTCACCCAGCCCAGACCGGCCGTGATCGACTCGACCGCGCGCCGCGCACCTTCGGTCCCCTCGTTCCCGTGCAGATACAGGCCGTAGGGACGACCGCGCGTATCGTCCAGGCACGGGTAGTAGAAGGTGTCGAAGGCGTGCTTGAGCGCGCCCGAGATGTAGCCGAGATTGGCCGGCGTGCCGAGCAGATAGCCGTCGGCCGCCAAGACGTCGCTCGCCGTCACCGCCAGCGCCGCGCGGCGCACCACTTCGACGCCCTCGATCTCCGGATCGTTCGCGCCCGCCACCACGGCCTCGAACATCGCCTGCGTGTGGGGTGAGGGTGTGTGGTGGATGATCAGCAGTCGCGTCACTGTCAGCGCCCTTCGCGTTCGGCTTTCTCCAGGGCGACCGCGCGCCGCATCGTGTCGCGGGCCCGGGATCGGTCACCGGCGTAGTCGTAGGCGCGCGCCAAGCGGTAGGAGACCCGCCAATCGTCCGGATCGGCCTCCCACTCCGCCTTGACCTGCTCGAACAGCGCGTCCGCGGCGGAACGCTCCACCCGGCCCGAGGGCCTGCGCGGCAACTGGCTGACGTCGACCTCGCGGCCTTCCTCGTGGATGCGGCGGGCCAGACGCTGATGGTCGAGCGCGGCGCGCACCGTCGCCCAGACGATCCACACCCCCACCAGCGGCAGGATCAGCACCCCGACGCCGATGACGATCGCGGCCGGCTCACCGGAGCCGAGCAGGCTCACCCCGATCCGGCCGAGTAGCAGGAAATAGAAACCCAGGACCAGTACCAGCGCCACGATCAGCGCGACGAGTTTGCGCGAATCGCCGCCCCGGTCCTCAGCCGCGCTCACGACCGCGCCCCCGGGGTCGCGCGGGTCACAGGTCGAGGAACGGATCGAGGCCGACGGTCAAACCGGGACGCTTCGCGATCTCGCGCACACCCAGCAGGACACCGGGCGCGAAGGAGGACCGGTCCATGGAGTCGTGGCGGATGGTCAAGGTCTCGCCCTGGGTGCCGAACAGCACTTCTTGGTGGGCGACCAGACCGGCCAACCGCACCGAGTGCACCCGCACACCGTCGACGTCCGCGCCGCGCGCGCCGTCGAGTTCGGTGCTCGTCGCGTCCGGACTGATCCCCACCCCGGCGGCCGCGCGAGCCTGCGCGATCAGCCCGGCGGTGCGGTAGGCGGTGCCCGACGGGGCGTCGGCCTTGTTCGGGTGATGCAGTTCCACGACCTCGACCGAATCGAAGAAACGGGCGGCCTGCTCGGCGAACCGCATCGACAGCACCGCGCCGATCGCGAAGTTCGGGGCGATCAGCACACCGGTCTCCGGGCGCTCGGCCAACCAGGACCGCACCTGCGCGAGCCGGGCCTCGTCGAAGCCGGTGGTGCCGACCACGGCGTGGATACCGTTGTCCACCAGGAACTTCAGATTGCCCATCACCACGTCGGGATGGGTGAAATCCACGACGACCTCGGCGCCCGACTCGGTGAACGCCGTCAGCGCGTCGTCCTTGTCCACGGCCGCGACCAGATCCAGATCGGCGGCCGCCCGCACCGCCTCGCAGATCGCCTGGCCGACTTTTCCGCGTGCCCCGAGCACTCCGACCCGAATGGTCACCGCACCTCCTCGTCTCGCCGATGTGCCGCCAAGCCTAATCGGGGGCGGGGCGGTCGGCGGCAGCGCCTCAATCGAAGACGATCACCTGGCGCAGGGCGTGCCCCGCCGCGAGTTCGTCCATCGCGCGGTTGACCTCGTCGAGCCCGATGCGCGCCGAGATCAGCCGCTCCACCGGCAGCTTGCCCGCCCGCCACAGGCGCACGTACTCGGGAATGTCGCGCGCGGGCACCGCCGAACCCAGGTAGCTGCCCACGATGGTCTGCGCCCGCGCGACCAGCGCCAGCGGGGAGATGCTCGCGCGGGCGTCCGGCGCGGGCAGGCCGACAGTCACAGTGGCGCCGCCCGGCGCGGTGGCCGCGACCGCCGTCTCGAACGCGCGGACATTGCCCGCCGCCTCCACCACGATCTCCGCCTGCACGTCCTGTTCGGCCAGTTCGCCGGGGGTGTGGCAGGCCACGGCCCCCAGGTCGGCGGCCAGCGCCAACTTCTCGGGCACGGTGTCGACGGCGATCACTTGCGCCCCCAGCGCGATCCCGACCAGGACCGCGGCCATCCCGACACCGCCGAGACCGACCACCATCACCCGGTCGGCCGGGGTCGGCGACGTCGCGTTCAGCAGCGCGCCGCCGCCGGTGAGCACCGCGCAGCCCAGCACCGCCGCCACCTCCGGCGGGACGTCGTCATCCACCGGCACCACCGACCTGCGGTCCACCACCGCGTGCGTGGCGAAGGCCGACACCCCGAGGTGGTGGTGGACCGGTTCGCCGTCGCGGCGCAGGCGCCTGCCGCCGTTGAGCAGTTCGCCCTCGTTGTTGGCGACACTGCCCGGCACGCACGGCCGCCTGCCGTCGCTCGCGCAGCCCGCGCAGTCACCGCAGCGCGGCAGGAAGGTCATCACGACCCGCTGCCCGACCGCGATATCGCTGTCACCGGGGCCGACGGCCTCGACGCGACCCGCCGCCTCGTGCCCGAGCAGCATCGGCACCGGCCGCACCCGGTTGCCGTCCACGACGGACAGATCCGAGTGGCACAACCCCGCCGCCTCGATCCGCACCAACAACTCGCCCGGCCCCGGCTCGCCGAGTTCCAGCTCGCTCACCGAGATCGGCTCCGACTCCGCGAACGGCGCCGCCGCCGCGATCCGTTCCAACACCGCGCCCCGAATCCTCATACCGCCGACGCTACCGCCGCGCATCGACTCGACGGTGGCCTTCCCGGCACAGCCGCGGTCGGACCGCGCGCACCGGGCACACGAACCGGGCAGTCCCCGGCACGGCGACGGCCCGGATCAAGCCTCGACCGGACCCCGATGCCGACGCAGACCGAGCGCGGCGGCGCACAGGCACGCCACCGCCACGATGCCGACGAACCAGGGGAACACCGTGTCCAGGCCCCAGGTGGTCGCGGCCCAGCCCGCCAGCAGTGTCGGCAGCGCCATCGCGCTGTAGGCCAGCAGGTAGTACGCCGACATGGTCTCCCCGCGCCGATGGTGCGGCACCACATTCGACAGGTGCCGCAGCGAGCCGCCGAAGCCGAGGCCGAAGGTCGCGCCCAGCGCGACGCCCGCGCCCAGCACCGCGATCCAGCTGTGCGTGCCGAGCGCCGGAATGGTCAGCACCAGCGCCAGAGCCATGCCGGTGTCGCCGAGGATCGCGGCGCGACGGGCCGGGACGGCGGTGGCGAACAATTGCACCGTCGCGCCCGCCAGCGCGGTGGAGGCGACCACCGCGCCGCCGAACACGAGATTGTGGATGCCCGTCTGCTGCGCGGCCAGCGACGGATACAGCGACAGCAGCACGCCGAGCACCGACCAGGCCGCCATGACGCCGATGGCGGAGAACCAGAAATCGCCGCGGATCTCCTTGGGCACGGCCGGTTTCGCGATCCGGATGCGACCCGCGACCCGCGCGGCGTGCGGTTCGCGCAGCGCCAGCACGCCCGCGGCCACGACCAGGCAGATCACGGTGATGACCACGTACGGCGTGCGCAGCGGATAGGGCGCGTACTGGGCCAGCAGCGCCGAGCCCAGGATCGCCACCGCCATGCCGACGTTGAACGCCACGCCGGTCAACTGCCCCGAGCGCGCGCCGCGATGCGGGCGCAGGTCCAGCAGCGCCGCCGCGCCGGCGACCACCGTCGCGCCGACCGCGGTGCCGTGCAAGGCGCGTGCCAGCAACAGCATCGGCACCGAATCGGCCAGGACGAACACGATCAGGCCGACGATCATGGTGGCGAACGCGCCGAGCAGCACCGGTTTGCGCCCGACCACGTCGGAGATGCGGCCCGAGACCAGCACCGCCCCCAGCGCGGCGACGGCGTAGACCGCGAAGACGACGGTCGTGGTCAGCGGGGACAGTTGCCACTCGGTTTCGTAGATGCCGTAGAGCGGGGCGGGCACACCCGAGACCCCGAGCGCGACGCCGCTGGCCGCCAGGATCAGCGTGTAGGCCCACCGCTGGGTGGCCGGTGTGCTGTCGACGGCCATCACACTCGCTGCCATCAGCCCTCCGATCAGGTAAGTTTGATGATGATCGAACCGGATCGACCATACTCCCCGGCACCCCCGCACCCCATCACCGAGTGAGGCAGATCATGACCCAGGCTAACGCGAGCCCCGCGACGGTCGCCGCGCTGCCCGTCGTCCTGGGCGCGCTGCACGACCCGATCCGGCTGGAGATGGTCCGCCGACTCGCCCGCGCGGACGGCCCCGTCCGCTGCGTCCTGCTCTACGACGGCATCAACAAATCCACCGCCGCCCACCATTTCAAGATCCTGCGCGAGGCGGGCGTCATCGAACGGGTGGTCGTCGCCGGCCAGATCTGCCAACGCCTGCGCGCCGCCGACCTCGACACCGCCCTCCCCGGCCTACTTTCCCCGATCCTCGCCGCCGCCGACCGCGAACACACCCCGGACCGGTCCGGTCCACCGCCTACCGCTCGCCCGCCGGCGGCGGAGTGACCAACGGGGGAACGGTGATGGTCGGGAGCGGCGGGAGGGGGGTGAGGTGGATCTCGGGGAACGGCGGGGGCGCGAGGCGCTCCGCGCTGCGGAAGCCGGTGGCGTCGAGATGAGCCGCGGCCCACCAGAATCCGAGCAGCGCACACGCCATCGGAACCATGCCCAGCAGCACCATCGCCGCACGGCGCGGACGGGGCGTGTCGGCAACCTGCGCGGCTGTCACCTCGAGCAGATGCACGAACACCACACCGCACAGCAGCGCCAGCAGCACCCAGCAGGCGGCGGGCTGATGTTCCCAGCGCCGCAGCGCGAACAGCGCTCCCAGCACCGGAAGACCGAGCGCGAGCACCACGATGCCGTCCACGCTCGCGCTCGCCCGACTGTCGTCCGCGTCCTGTTCGGCGCCGCCGCGCAACCAGGCCACGAAGAACAGCAGATGCGCCAGACCCGCGCCGCAGGACGCCGACAGCAGCAGGACGTATCCCGCGCGCACCGCCTCGACCGTCCAGTCCAGCCGCAACAGCACCACGCCGAGTTCGGCCACCAGACACGACAACACCAGCGCCACCAGCGCGGTGATCGCCGAGGGACGCAGCAACCTGCGCATCAGATATCCGGCGGGCAACTGTCTGCGCAGCGTACGGAACACGCCGAACCAGGCGACCGGCATCACCACGAACGCGAGAGTGCTCACCCACCGCAGCCCGCCCGGACCGATCCACACCGAGGCGGCGATGACGATCGCGGTGAAGAACCACAGCCACCCCGCCAAGCGCATCATCGCCCGCCAGGTGATCGCGGCCAGTTGCCGCCGCGCGCCGAGGTGACCGGGCCGCATCCCGAGCAGACCGCGCAGGATCGCCACCGCCGCACCGCGCTGCGGTTCGAGTTTCGCGCGCATGGTCAACAGTTCGGGATGGACCGGATCCTCGCGCAGACCGGCCTCGACCTGCGCGCGGGCCGGACTCTGCTCGCCCAACGCCAGATACAGCCGGGCGATCGCGGCGCGCCCGTCGACGTTCGCGTCCGACGCGGCCCGTTCGAGCAGCGCCCGCGCCTCCGCGCGGGTCGCCGACCGCCCCTGCGCGACCAGCGTGCTCGCCAGGATCAGCGACGCGCCCGCGTCGTCGGGGGCCAACCGCAGCGCGGTGCGCGCGTGCCGTTCGGCGTGCGCGCCCATCCCGAGCATGTCGTAGACCAGCGCGACCGTCATGTGCGGACCCGCGCGCTCCGGTTCCAGCGCGATCGACCGGCCCGCGTGGCGCAACGCGTCGTCCGGGCGGCTCAACGCCATGCACACATCGGCCAGTTCTTCGAGCAGCACCGGATCATCGGGGGCGGTGAGCAGCGCCGCACCCAGCATCCGGTGCGCCTCCTCGGCCCGCCCCACCTCTTTGGCCACGCGCGCCCGCGCGATCACCGCTTCGACCGTCCGCACCGAACCCCCCGCTCCACTCCCCCGACGTTGCGACCGTCACCCTACCGACGGCCACCGACAGGAAAACGATCAGGAGGGAACCAGGCGACGGACCGCGGCGGGAAGTTCGCGCGTGCGGCGGTACGGCCCGGCCACCGACGCCGCGAACGGACGCGCGAGCAGACTGCGCGCGACCGCGTCGACCTGTTCGGTGGTGACCGCGTCGATCCGGGTCAGCGTCTCCGAGACCGTGCGATGGTTGCCGTAGCTGAGTTCACTGCGACCGATGCGGTTCATCCGCGACGCCGAATCCTCCAGCCCCAGTACCAGTCCGCCGCGCAGCGACCCCTTCGCCCTGGCGCATTCCGCCTCGGTGATGCCGTCGGCCGCGATCTCCTCGAGCACCCCGCGCGCGAGCGCCGCGACCTTGCCGAGATTCTCCGGCTGACAGCCGATGTAGACCGAGAACGCGCCGGTGTCGGCGAAGGTGTCCACGCTCGAGTACACCGAGTACGCCAGGCCGCGTTCCTCCCGGATGCGTTGGAACAGCCGCGAACTCAGTCCGCCGCCGACCACCGTGTTCAGCACCGACAGCGGCCAGCGCCGCTCGCCTTCGTGCCGCCCGAACGCCCGCACACCGAAGGACAGGTGCGCCTGCTCGCTGTCGCGGTGATTCCAGTGCAGTTGCGGCTCGCAGTGCTGTCGGTAGCGGCCTTCGCGCCTGCGCGCCGGTTCGGCCGCGGGATCGAGCCGGTTCGCGAACGCCCGGTGCACCAGTTCCACGACGTGATCGTGCTCGACATTGCCCGCCACCGCGACGACCATGCGGTCGGGCCGGTAGCGGCGCAGATGGAACGAGCGCAACTGCCCGGCCCGCATCGACTCGATCGATTCCACCGAGCCGATCACCGGTCGCCCGATCGGATGCTCGCCGAACAGCGCGGTGAGGAACGCGTCACCGACCAGATCCTCCGGATCGTCGTCGCGCATCGCGATCTCCTCGAGCACCACCTGCCGTTCGACGTCCACGTCCGCGGCACGGCACAGCCCGTTGAGCACCACGTCGGACACCAGATCCACGGCCAGCGGCAGATCCTCGTCGATGACGTGGGCGTAGTAGCAGGTCTGTTCCTTGGCGGTGAACGCGTTCAACTCCCCGCCGACCGCGTCCATCGACTGCGCGATGTCCAGCGCCGACCGGGTGGGCGTGGCCTTGAACAGCAGATGTTCCAGGAAGTGCGCCGCGCCGGCGACCGTCGGCCCCTCGTCGCGCGAGCCGACGCCGACCCACACGCCGATCGAGGCCGACCGCACGCCGGGAACGTGTTCGGTGACCACCCGCAGACCGCCGGGCAGCACCGTCTTGCGCACCCCGGTCTCGGAGCCCTGCGGACGGATCGAGGTGTCGGAGCGCAGCTGCGAGGACGAACCCCCCTGCTCGGCACGGAGCAGAGGGGTTGCCGTCTTCTTCTTCGTCACAGAGACAAGTACTACTCGCCCGCCGCCGCGCCCGCATCCACGGTTTCGGCGGCCGCGGGCTCCTCGGTGGTCTCCTCGACGGGGACCAGCGAGATCTTGCCGCGGTTGTCGATGTCGGCGATCTCGACGCGCAACTTGTCGCCGACGTTCACCACGTCCTCGACCTTGGCCACGCGCTTGCCGTTGCCCAGCTTCGAGATGTGCACCAGACCGTCGCGGCCCGGCAGCAGCGACACGAACGCGCCGAAGGCGGTGGTCTTGACGACCGTGCCCAGGAAGCGCTCGCCGACCTTGGGCAGCTGCGGGTTGGCGATGGCGTTGATCGCGTCGATCGCGGCCTGCGCCGACGGGCCGTCGGTCGCGCCGACGAACACGGTGCCGTCGTCCTCGATGGAGATGTTGGCGCCGGTGTCCTCGGTGATCTGGTTGATCACCTTGCCCTTGGGGCCGATGACCTCGCCGATCTTGTCGACCGGGATCTTGATCGCCGTGACGCGCGGCGCGTACGGACTCATCTCGTCCGGGGTGGCGATGGCCTCGGCCATCACGTCCAGGATCGTGGTGCGCGCGTCGTGGGCCTGGCTCAGCGCGCCCGCCAGCACCTGCGAGGGGATGCCGTCGAGCTTGGTGTCCAACTGCAGCGCGGTCACGAACTCGCGGGTGCCCGCCACCTTGAAGTCCATGTCGCCGAACGCGTCCTCGGCGCCGAGGATGTCGGTCAGCGCCACGTAGCGGACCTCTTCGCCGCCGCCGTCGGTGGCGACGGTGTCGGAGACCAGACCCATCGCGATACCGGCGACCGGGGCCTTGAGCGGCACACCGGCGTTCAGCAGCGCCAGGGTGGACGCGCACACCGAACCCATCGAGGTGGAACCGTTGGAGCTCAACGCCTCCGAGACCTGACGGATGGCGTACGGGAACTCCTCCTGGCTGGGCAGCACCGGGATCAGCGCCCGCTCGGCCAGCGCGCCGTGACCGATCTCGCGGCGCTTGGGCGAACCGACGCGGCCCGTCTCACCGGTGGAGTACGGCGGGAAGTTGTAGTGGTGCATGTAGCGCTTGCTGGTCTCGGGGCCCAGCGAGTCGACCTGCTGGGCCATCTTGACCATGTCCAGCGTGGTGACGCCCAGGATCTGGGTCTCGCCGCGCTCGAACAGCGCCGAGCCGTGGGCGCGCGGAACCACCGCGACCTCGGCGGACAGGGCGCGGATGTCGGCCAGTCCGCGGCCGTCGATGCGGAATCCGTCGGTGAGGATGCGCTGCCGGACCAGCTTCTTGGTGACCGAGCGGAACGCCGCGCCGAGTTCTTTCTCG
>NZ_BAGG01000087.1 GCF_000308695.1 Nocardia takedensis NBRC 100417
AGTCGCTCGGCGATGCCGTCGACCGCACCCGGCACCGGTTGCGGACAGCGCAGATCGGTGATGATCCCGCTGCCGCGATGGGCGTGCACGCCGGCCCGACCATGGGCGTCCACGGCCAGGCGCACCCGGGTGCGCCACCCGCCGCTCACCTCGGCCGGATAGCCGGTGACCGGTTCGACCACGATCTCGCGCTCGATGCCCGCGACCCGCCGCAACTGCTCGGCCACGACCGTCGCCTTGAGGGCGCGCTGGGCCGCGGGCGTCGCGAAGGAGAAATCGCAGCAGCCCGCGCCGCCGGGGCCCGACACCGGACAGGTCGGTGCGATCCGGTCCGGCGAGGCGCTCAGGATCTCGACGGCGTCGGCGCGGAAGAACGAACCCCCGCGATCCTCGGTCACCCGGGCCCGGACCACCTCGCCCGGCAGGCCGTGCCGGACGAACACCACCCGGCCCTCGTGTCTGCCGACGCAGAATCCGCCGTGCCCCGGCTGTCCGAGCGTGACCTCGAAGGTGTCCGCGCTCACCCTCGGTCCTCGTAACCGCGCCGTACCGCGCCCGGCGCGTTGATCTCGCCCGCCGCCGCGGCGCGCGTCGAGGAACTGAGCTGCCACGGCACGCTGGTCACCATGACGCCGGGCTCGAACAGCAGCCTGCCCTTCAAGCGCAGGGCGCTCTGGTTGTGCAGCACCTGCTCCCACCAGTGACCGACGACGTATTCCGGGATGAACACCGTCACCACGTCGCGCGGGGCGTCCTTGCGCAACCGCTGCACGTAGTCGAGCACCGGTTTGGTGATCTCGCGGTACGGCGACTCGATGACCTTCAGCGGCACCGTGATGTCGCTGCGCTCCCATTCGCGCACCAGCGCCCTGGTGTCGGCCTCGTCGACGTTGACCGTGATCGCCTCGAGGGTGTCGGGGCGCGTCGCCCTGGCGTAGGCCAACGCCCGGCGGGTCGGCAGGTGCAGTTTGGACACCAGCACGATGGAGTGCGAGCGGCTGGGCAGCACGCCGTCCCAGTCGTGTTCGTCCAGTTCCCGCGACACCGAGTCGTAGTGTTTGCGGATCATCTTCATCACCACGAAGATCGCCACCATCGTCAGGATCGCGATCCACGCGCCCGCGAAGAATTTCGTGATGAGCACGATGATCAGCACCGCGCCGGTCGCGGTCAGACCGACGGCGTTGATGATCCGCGACCGCTTCATCCGGGCCCGCTGCGCCGCATCGTCCTCGGTGCGCAACAACCTGGTCCAGTGGCGCAGCATGCCGGTCTGGCTCAGCACGAACGAGACGAACACGCCGACGATGTAGAGCTGGATCAGCTTGGTCACCTCGGCCCCGAAGACCACCACGAACGCGATGGCCGCGCCCGACAGGAACAGGATGCCGTTGCTGAAGGCCAACCGGTCGCCGCGGGTGTGCAACTGGCGGGGCAGGTAGCGGTCCTGGGCCAGGATCGAGCCGAGCACCGGGAACCCGTTGAAGGCGGTGTTGGCGGCGAGCACCAGGATCAGCGCCGTCACCACGGTGATGAAGAAGAATCCGATCGGGAAGCCCGAGAACACCGTCTCGGCGAGCTGGGCGATCAACGTCTTCTGGTGGTAGTCGGGGGGCGCGCCGATCAGGTGGTCGGTGTCGTGGGCGTACACCACGCCGATCTTCTGGGCCAGGATGATGATGCCCATCAGCAGCACGATCGCGATCGCGCCGAGCATCAGCAGTGTCGTGGCGGCATTGCGCGACTTCGGTTTCCGGAAGGCGGGCACGCCGTTGCTGATGGCCTCGACACCGGTCAGCGCGGCGCAACCGGAGGAGAAGGACCGGGCGATGAGGAAGGCGAAGGCGACGCCGTAGAGATGTTCCTCGTCGGCGTCGAGTTGGAAGCCCGCCGATTCGGCGTGCAGATCCTCGCCCAGGACCAGGATGCGGAACAGGCCCCACCCCAGCATGAGGAACATGCCGAGGATGAAGGCGTAGGTGGGGATCGCGAACGCCTTGCCCGACTCCCGGACACCGCGCAGGTTGATCGCGGTCAGCAGCGCGATGGCCACCACCGCGAACAGCACCTTGTGGGTCGCGACGAACGGGATGGCCGAACCGATGTTGGAGGCCGCCGAGGAGATCGACACCGCGACGGTGAGCACGTAGTCGACCAGCAGCGCGCTGCCGACCGTCAGGCCGGCCGTCGGCCCGAGATTGGTGGTGGCGACCTCGTAGTCGCCGCCGCCGGAGGGATAGGCGTGCACGTTCTGGCGGTAGCTGGCCACCACCACGGCCATCACGAAGGCGACCGCGAGACCGACCCAGGGCGCGTACAGGTACGCCGAGATGCCGGCCGCCGAGAGCACCAGGAAGATCTCCTCGGGCGCGTAGGCGACCGAGGACATGGCGTCGGAGGCGAACACCGGCAGCGCGATTCGCTTCGGCAGCAGCGTGTGCCCCAGCGAATCGCTGCGAAAGGGCCTGCCGAGCAGCACTCGCTTGGCCGCCGTCGTCAACTTGGACACTGGAGGGAGCATAGATTGCCGCAGGGTGTCGCGCCCGCGCGGCGGGGTGGACGGCGCGCCAGGGCCGTTGACCGGCCCCTTCGGGCGCGTCGATGTTTGCCTCGCGCGCTTCGGGGGGAAAGTGTGACCAGGACCGTTCGGCGGGTACGGTGCTGCCAGAGACAAGCAGACCGGACGCCACGGTTCCAGGAACGAGGTTATGCCGTGTACGTAGTGATCATGGGGTGCGGGCGCGTCGGCTCCTCGCTGGCCCGCGCCCTGATCAGGATCGGTCACGACGTGACGGTCATCGACCGCGACCAGAGCGCGTTCCTGCGACTGGGCGAGGATTTCCCGGGCGAACAGGTCGTCGGGGTCGGCTTCGACCGGGATGTGCTGACCCGCGCGGGAATCGAACGCGCCGACGCCTTCGCCGCGGTGTCCTCCGGCGACAACTCCAACATCATCTCCGCCCGGGTCGCCCGCGAGACCTTCGGCGTGGAACGCGTCGTCGCGCGCATCTACGACGCCAAGCGCGCCGCGGTCTACGAACGGCTCGGCATCCCCACCATCGCCACGGTGCCGTGGACCACCGACCGGTTCCTGCGCTCGCTCATCGGCGACACCAGCACCACCACCTGGCGCGACCCCACGGGCACCGTCGCGGTGACCCCGCTGAACCTGCACGAGGAGTGGTACGGGCGCACGGTGCGCGACCTGGAACAGGCCGTCGGCGCACGGGTCGCCTTCGTCATCCGCTTCGGCCAGGGCCTGCTGCCCGACGCCAAGACCATCGTCCAAGCCGACGACGTGGTCTACGTGGCCGCGACCTCGGGCCGGGTCGGCGAATCCGTCGCCCTGGCAGGCAAACCCCCCGCGAGCGAGGACTGAGCATGAAGGTGGCCATCGCCGGAGCCGGCGCGGTCGGGCGTTCGATCGCCCGCGAACTGCTGCGCGGCGGACATCGGGTGATGCTGCTCGAACGGCAGCTCGACCACATCGATCCCGCGGCCATCCCGGAGGCGGTGTGGGTGCACGCCGACGCCTGCGAGCTGGCGCTGCTCGAGGACGCCGACCTGGAGACCTACGAGGTCGTCATCGCCGCGACCGGCGACGACAAGGCGAATCTGGTGCACAGCCTGCTCGCCAAGACCGAATTCGGCGTGCGCCGGGTGGTGGCGCGGGTCAACGATCCGCGCAACGAATGGCTCTTCGACGGGTCCTGGGGCGTGGACGTCGCGGTGTCCACACCGCGCCTGTTGGCCTCGCTGGTCGAGGAAGCGGTCTCGGTGGGCGACCTGGTGCGCTTGATGACGCTGCGGCAGGGGCAGGCCAACCTGGTCGAGATCACCCTGCCCACCGACACCGCCCTGGCGGGCAAGCCGGTGCGCACCTTGAGCCTGCCGCGCGACACCGCCTTGGTGACGATCCTGCGCGGCGGGCGGGTCATCGTGCCCCAGCCCGACGACCCGTTCGAGGGCGACGACGAATTGCTGTTCGTGACCTCGGTGGAGGCCGAGGAGGATCTGCGGGTGGCGTTGGCCCCGCACGGCATCAAACCCTGACACCCCGGCAGGGCAGCGGCCGCGCGTGCGCCCCGCTCACGACGCGACCTGCAACTGCGCGCGCAGTTTGGTCAGCGCGCGGTGCTGCATGACCCGCACCACGCCGGGGCTGGTGCCGATGGCCTCGGCGGTCTGCGCGGCGCTCCAGCCGAGCACGATCCGCATGACCAGCACCTGACGGTGCGCGGGGGCGAGGGTCTTCATCAGTTCCCGGGTGGCCGCGCCGCGCTCGGAGGCCAGCGCCCACTCCTCGGGACCGGCCGCGGTGCACGGCTCGTCGGGCATCTCGGCCATCGGGTAGATGGGGTGCATCTGCGAGCGGCGGAACGCGTCGGCGACCTTGTTGGCCGCGATGCCGTAGACGAAGGCCAGGAACGACTTGCCCTGGTCCTGGTAGCGCGAGACGGCCTTGACGGTGGCGATGAGGACTTCCTGCACCACGTCGTCGGCGGTGACGTGCAGGTGGGCGGTGTTGCCCAGGCGCGCACCGCAGTAGCGGCGCACCAGCGGGTGCACGATGCGGATGATCTCGGAGACCGCGCGCTCGTCGCCCGCGGCGGCGGGGCCGATCAGCTTCTCCAACTCGATCGAGACGCGCTTGCTCTCCGACAGCGCCGGATTGGAGTGGGCGTTGGCCCTGGTGGCCGCGCCCGCGCGGGTGGCCCTGGTCGCGGTGGCCCGGTGGGTGACGGTGTGCAGGTCGGTCTTCGGGGCCGCTGTCTCGTGCTCGGTGCTCATGGCCGAGTCCTTCCGATCGTTGCGTTTTTCGTGTCGACAACGATCGTCCGACGAACGGGGAACACCGACCAGGTACCCCAGGGTGGGGAAGGCCCCACCTCGGCGGTGGGCCGGGCTCACCCCCGCCGCGCGGAATCAGGCCCGGTCGGCCTTGCGGGCGGGCATATGCCCCGCGCGACGCACCGCCCACACGGTGACCGCGAGGGCCACGGCGGTCAGCGGCCACCCCATCGCGATCCTGGCGAAGGCCAGCCAGCCGGTGTGGTCGGTGTCGTAGAGCGAGGACTGCACCAGATACCGGGCCGAGAACACGACCACCCACGTCGAGGTGGCCAGATCGTAGAGGCGCAGTTGCGCGCGGTCGGCGCGCCAGTCGGTGCCGTGGCCGTTCAGATAACCCCAGATCACGCCGACCAACGGCCAACGCGCCAGGATCGAGACGAGGAACACGCCCGCGTAGACCAGGCTGGTGTAGATGCCGAACAGGAAGAAACCCTTGGCCTCCCCCATCCGCCAGGCGATGAACGCGCAGAGGCCGACGCCGAGGAAACCGGAGATCGCGGGCTGCACCGGTGAGCGCTGCCACAGCCGCCACACCAGGATCGCGGCGGCGACGCCGAGCGCGGACCACAGGGCCGCGGTCAGGCCGGCGAGGGCGTTGATCGGGACGAACACCACCACAGGAAGGGTGGAGTAGATCAGGCCGCTGAGACCGCCGAGTTGGTCGAGCAGCGTCTGCTCGGCCGCCTCCTCGCGCGCGTCGGCGGGGTCGGTGAGGTCGTCTCGGTCGATCGCGGTGCGAGCGCGACCGGTGGGCGCGTACGGTCCGGGATCGGTGTGGCGGCCCGATTCGGCGCCGTGGTCGTCGCTCGATGGCATACGTGTCAGCTGTTCCCGCGCAATTCGTAGTAGGGGTTGTAGATCACCTTACGTCCGTCGCGATCGCCGACCCGACCGCGGACCAGGATGCGCCGTCCGGTCTCGATGCCGGGGATGCGCCTGCGGCCGATCCACACCAGCGTGATCGCGTCCGTGCCGTCGAAGAATTCCGCTTGCAGACTCGCGCCCGCCGCCTTCGGACAGGTCTCGACACTGCGCAGTCTGCCGAGCATGGTGGCCTCGTCGCCGCGGCGACATTCCGAGGCGCGACACGCTCCGGACGCGTCCGCGGTCTCGGCCAGTTCCTCGGCGTCGAGCTGATCGATGTCCTCGGTCAGCCTGCGGCCCAGTCGGCGGAAATATCCTGAACCAGCGGATGGCATCGTGCACGCTCTCCTGAAGCAGATGGCATGGGTCGCACGCCATCGTCCTGTCCAACGGATGATCGGCGATCGTCCGTACACCGCCACTGTATGCCTAGCGGGAGGCCCCCCGCTACGCGCGGCCCGGTGTTCGCTCAGGCCGTCGCGTGGTGCAAGATCGACGACCCATGGCGTTGAATTCCCCCGATCCCCCGCGCTTGAAACCTTCGCGTCGCGTCCGGGCCGTGGTCGCCCTGCCGGGCACCGGGTCGGACGCGCATTTCGCCCGTCGGGCCTTCGGTCCGGCCTGTGCGGACCTCGGCCTCGAGTTGGTCGCGGTCGAGCCCGATCCGCGCGGAATCGTCGCCGGTTACCGGGCCGCGTTGGCCGAGGCGGCGGCTCGCGGACCCGTTCTCGCCGTCGGGATCTCCCTCGGCGCCGCGGTCGCGCTGGAGTGGGCGAACACACACCCGGAGGCGGTCGGCGGGGTGGTGGCCGCGCTGCCCGCGTGGACCGGCGCCGACACCGCCGACTGTCCCGCCGCGCTCAGCGCCTCCTTCACCGCCGGACAACTGCGCGCCGACGGACTCGAGCCCGTGATCGAACGGATGCGCGCGAGCAGCCCGCCCTGGCTCGCCGACGCGCTGACACGATCCTGGCGCGCGCAGTGGCCGGATCTGCCGGCAGGACTGGAGGAGGCGGCGAACTACCGGTGGCCCGAACCCGATCTGCTGGCCACGGTGCCGCTGCCGGTCGCGGTGATCGCCGCGACCGACGATCCGATACATCCGGCCGCCGTGGCCGAGCGCTGGGCGGCGACCATCCCCGACGCCGCGCTGTACCGGATCGGCCTCGACGAACTCGGGTCCGATCCGGCGATCATCGGCCGGATCGGGCTGGCCGCCTTCGACCCGGATCGAACCCGGGACTGAACTCGCGACCGGGAACCGGCGCGCGCCGGCGAGCCGGTTCGCCGCGCGCGACCTAGTTCAAGCCGAGTTGCTGCATGGCCGAACCGTCCGCGCCGCGGCGCGGTTCCTGCGGCATCCGCGGCGGAATCACACTGCCCGGCACCGGCTGGGGGGCGGCCTGCGCGGCCGCCTGCTGCTGTTGGGCCTCGACCTGGGCCTGATGGGCCGCGGCGAGCTGTTCGGCCAACTGCGGCGGCAGCACCACCGGCAGCGGATCGCGGACCGGCAGCGGATCGGAGCCGCGACGGATGACCGTCTCGCGCAGGATCGCCCGCGCCGCCGACACCAGGGCGGTGCCCTCGTCGGCCGCACCGGACGGACCCGCCGCGACCAGGCGCACCATCCAGCGGTACCCGTCGATCCCGATGAAGCGCAGATCCGCGCCCTCGGTGATCGCCAGCAGTTCCCGGCCCCACGGACCGGACTCCACCGACACCCGCGCGCCGTCCTTGCGCAGCGATTCGGCCAGATCGGCCGCGACCGTGCGCCACTGACCGGGCGACTTCGGCGCCGCGTACGCGGCGACGGTGAGCCTGCCGTGATCGGTGGCCAGGTGCACCGCCTGCGGGGTGCCGTCCGGGGTCATCTCCACCTGGAGTTGACCGCCCGGCGGCACCGGCAGGATGACCGAGCCGAGATCGAGGCGCTGATCGGCCACGCCGCCGAGCAGTTCGGCGACGTCCTCGTAGTCGTAGGGGCCCGCCTTCTTCGCGCCCTCGGCGCTGATGACCGGGATGTCGGCGGTGTCTACGTCGTCGTCGTCGAACTCCGGGTCGTAGGCGGGCGCGTCGTACCGCTCGTCGTCATACCGCTCGTCGTCGTACTCGGCCTCGTAGGCCGGGTCGTAGTCGTCGTACTCGTCGTCCGAGCGTCTCTTCTTCCTACCGAACATCGGTGGACTCCACCTTCTCGACATCGGAAAGACTCGCGTGACCGCCGCTGGAGCCGTATCCGCCCGCGCCGCGCGCGGTCTCGTCCAGGCTGTCGACCTCGACGAAATCGACCAGTTCCACCCGCTGCACGAGCAGTTGGGCGATCCGGTCGCCGCGGCGCAGTTCGATCGCGGTGCGCGGGTCGTGGTTGATCAGGCACACCTTGATCTCGCCGCGGTAGCCCGCGTCGACGGTGCCGGGGGTGTTCACCACCGAGAGGCCGGTCTTTGCCGCCAGCCCCGAACGGGGGTGGACCAGGCCGACGGTGCCCAGCGGGAGCGCCACCGCGATGCCGGTGCCGACCAGGACCCGTTCGCCGGGTTCGATGATGACGTCTTCGGTGGTGCACAGATCCACACCCGCGTCGCCCTCGTGGGCGCGCGTCGGCATCGGAATGCCGGGGTCCAGGCGCAGCAGCGCGACGGGCTCGCTCACGGCCGGGCCTCACCCGGGCCGAGCGCCGCCGCCTGCGGGGCTGAAGTGTCTACGGTTCGCTCCCTCACGGATGACGAGCCTACGCGCACGGCGCGAAGGCCCGTGACTTAGTGTTGAGTCGTGTCGGACCAGCCCAGCCCCTCCGTGACGGCCAACGAGAACCGGACCGCGCCGACCCATCGCGAGCGCCTGTGGGTGCCGCTGTGGTGGTGGCCCGTGGCCTTCGGTATCGCCGGGTTGCTGGCGGCCGAGATCCACATGGGCGCGCCCGGGTTGCGCGCGTGGTTGCCCTACGCGCTGCTGTTCCCGATCCCGGTGTGGGTGCTGGTGTGGTTGAGCAGGCACCGCGTGGAGGTCACGACCGACGCCTCGGGCACGCCCGAACTGCGCGTCGATCGCGCCCACCTGCCGGTGAACTTCGTCGCGCGCGCCGCGATCGTCGCGCCGACGGCCAAGAGCGCGGCCCTCGGTCGCCAATTGGACCCGGCCGCCTACGTCCAGCACCGGCCGTGGGTGGGGCCGATGGTGCTGCTCGTGCTCGATGATCCGGACGACCCGACGCCGTACTGGTTGGTCAGCACCCGACGTCCGGAACAGGTTCTTGCCGCGCTCGGTCTACCGAGCGCGGGCTGAGCGGGGCCGGATCATCCGTGGGGCTGTGATCCGGCCGTCGTGGTCGATCAGGCGGCGCAGTCCATGCAGATCAGCTGTCCGCCCGCCTCGCTGGCGAGCCTGCTCCGATGGTGGACCAGGAAACAGCTGGAACAGGTGAACTCGTCGGCCTGTTTCGGGATCACCCGAACACTCAGCACTTCCTCGGACAGGTCAGCGCCGGGAAGCTCGAACGACTCCGCGGTATCGGATTCGTCGATATCCACGACGGCGGACTGTGCCTCGTTACGACGAGCCTTCAGCTCCTCCAGCGAATCTTCCGACACATCGTCGGATTCAGTGCGCCTCGGTGCGTCATAGTCGGTTGCCATGTCGTCTTCCCCTCGTCCTTACTCCGTATATCCCGGACCGGCTCGCGCCACGCCCGATTCCTACCGGAATCGCGGTGGTCCGGACCGCCCCGCCGGTGGCGCACATCACACGTGCACCGGTCACCTATCGGGTCGGATCCCTTCGATCCACTCCCCATAGCGCTCGGTAAACGCAGGACATGCCCTACTTGTTCCCGCGACCGACCACCGTTTTCACCGCTGGTGATTCGATCTGGGCCGCCAGACAATAGCGGACCCCGCGACAAAAGTCGCAATCAAAACACAGAGGAGTCGAAACCGACGGGTAATCGACACCCGCCGTCGAACTCGCCGAGACCTTGCGCACCGGTGGCTCGCGGCTCTCGTAGAGTGTGTTGGTGGTTTCACTGATCACCGAAGGCAGCGCGACGGATCGACGAGGTCGGCCCCACCTGCGCAGACGCCCGCAACCCTGGCTCATCATGCTCGGCATCATGCTGCTGATCTGCACCGTCGTGTGGTTCAAGGCGCTGACGACCGAGGACGGCAGCACCGCCGCGATGGCCTGTCCGTCGCCGAGTCCGTCCGTCGATCCGGGGTCGGCCCAGCCGGCGACGCTCGGTGAGCGGGTCGGCTCCTCGCGGTTGCGCGACGTCGACCCCGCCCCCTTGGTCGACAGCAAGGTCAGGGTGCTCAACGCCAACGGCCAGCGCGGTCAGGCCGCCCACATCGCGGCCCAACTCGGCGACCTCGGCTTCGCCAGCGCCCAGGGCACGCAGTTCGGCAACGATTCGGTCTACGTCAACGGCGACCTCGAATGCGCGGGCCAGATCCGCTTCGGGGTGAGCGGCCGCCCGGCCGCGGCCTCGGTGCAGTTGGTGGCCCCGTGCGCGGAGCTGATCGAGGATCAGCGCGCCGACGGCACGGTCGACCTGGTCCTGGGCACCCTGTTCGGCGAGATCCGCCCGAGCAACGACGCCGAGGAGGTGCTGCGGTCGCTGAAGAACCCGGCGCCCGGCGGCGGTTCGATCGACGACTCGCTGCTCGAAGCCGCGCGCACCGCGCGCTGCTGACCGCGTCTTCCGGAACGCCGGGGCCCCGCGCAGGCGGCCCCGGCGTTCTCGCGTGTGGGGCGGTCTCAGCGGTCGGGAATGGGCTCGCCCGCGCC
This sequence comes from Nocardia takedensis NBRC 100417, assembly GCF_000308695.1. Taxonomy (GTDB): domain Bacteria; phylum Actinomycetota; class Actinomycetes; order Mycobacteriales; family Mycobacteriaceae; genus Nocardia; species Nocardia takedensis. The sequence continues at coordinate 10,501 of NZ_BAGG01000087.1, forward strand.
GACACCGTCGAGCAACGCCAGCAGTTCGGCGGCGATGCCAGGCGCCGCGGCCACCACCAGATCGCCGTCGGTCCCCGTGGCCGAGGCCGACGGCGGCAGCCGCAGGACCGCCCCCGCCTCACTGGCGACCAGCGCGCCCGCACCCCAGTCCCAGGCGTTGAGCCCGTGCTCGAAATAGCCGTCGACGCGCCCGGTGGCGACGTGGCACAGGTCCAGCGCCGCCGCGCCGAAGCGGCGGATGTCGCGCACCTCGGGCAGGATCTGCGCGATCAGCTGGGCTTGCCTGGTCCTGCGCTGCCTGCCGTAGGCGAAACCGGTCGCCACCAGGGCCAGCGACACCGACTCGACCGGGTTGCAGCGCAGGTGTTCGACCACGCCGTCGGCGTCGACGCGGATCGCGCCGAGTCCGAGTCCGGCGCTGTAGGTGACCGCGTGCGCGACGTCGACCACGGCCCCCGCGATCGAGCGACCGCCGCGCATCGCCGCGACCGACACCGCGTAGCCGGGGATGCCGTAGAGGAAATTGACGGTGCCGTCGATGGGATCGATGACCCAGCGCACGGCGTCGTCCGCGCCGACCAGCGCGCCGCCGCCCTCCTCGCCCAGGATCGGGTCACCCGGTCTGGTCTCGGCCAGCCGGGCGCGGATCAGCTCCTCGGCCTCGGTGTCGACGACGGTGACGGGATCGGTCGGGTGCGCCTTGGTGCGGACGGCGTCCTCGGCCCCCGCACCCGCCGGTCCGAAGACCTCGGGGCGGCGGGCGCGCACGTGCGCGGCGGCGGATTCGGCGAGATCGACCGCGATGCGGCGCAGCTCGGCGATTTCCTCGGGTGGTAGGTCGACGGATGCGGCGGCGACTGATGACGTCGTGGATTCGGACACGCCCCCATCGCATCACATGTCCGCCGGCGGGCGCAGTACCGATCTCCCATTACCCTTGTCGTGCACGACACAACGCCGTCGTCGCGCGTCCCTGTCTCCGACCCCCGGCATCGCCGCGCGGAGCGGCGGGATCGGCCCGACGGCGGTGTCATCACCGGCCAGCAGGGCGTTCGGACGGACAACGGTCCGCACCACGCACACGGAACGAGGGGTTTGCCATGTCCGCTCCGGCGCACGCATTCGGCATCGATATCGGCGGCAGCGGCGTCAAGGGCGCCGCGGTGGATCTGCGCACCGGCGAGTTGGTCCACGACCGGATCAAGATCCCGACGCCGCAGCCCTCCACACCGCAGGCCGTCGCCGCGGCCGTGGCCGAGTTGGTCGCGCAGGCCGGGTGGACCGGCCCGGTCGGCGTGACGCTGCCCGCGGTGGTGCTCGACGGGGTCGCGCGCACGGCCGCCAACATCGACAAGGCGTGGATCGGCACCGACGCGAGGGCGCTGTTCTCGGCGGCGCTGGGCGGGCGGGCGGTGTCGGTGCTCAACGACGCCGACGCGGCGGGTCTGGCCGAGGACAGGTACGGCGCGGCAAAGGATTTCGACGGCCTGGTGCTGCTGCTGACCTTCGGCACGGGGATCGGCTCGGCGCTGCTCTACAACGGCACGCTGGTGCCCAACAGCGAACTGGGCCACGCCGAGGTCGGCGGCGCGGAGACCGAGCACCGGGCGGCGGCCTCGATCAAGGAGCGCGACGGGCTGAGTTTCGAGCAGTGGGCGGCCGAGGTCAGTAACGTACTGATCGGTCTGGAGAACCTGTTCTGGCCCAAGGTGTTCGTCGCGGGCGGCGGCATCAGCCGCGACGCCGACCAGTGGATCCCCTTGCTCACCAATCGAACTCCGGTCGTGCCCGCCCACCTGCGCAACACCGCGGGCATCGTGGGGGCGGCGATGGCCGTCGACGCGGGGCTGGCTCCCTGAGCCCCGCCGCGGCGCGAACCCCCGGCGCGGACGTCCCGACCGGGGGCGACACACCCGGCCGTCCCCCGGCCGGGACGGGCGGCACGCAGGTGCGGCGTTGCCGCGATCCGCAAGGTGGCCATGGGTACCCTGGTTGGATCGTTACAATGGAACATGCCCGGCGGTGAGCCGGAGAAACCCGACCGGCCCTCCGCCGGTGCAACCCGTCATGACCGCTCCGCCGGATCACCACTCTGGCGTGACGCCGCACGAGACCGTCACGAAAGGGCGTACGTGGTAGCCACGACCCGTCAGACCGCCGAATCGGCCGACGCCGACTCCGCAGATGTAACCGAAGCACGGCCGGTCCGCAAGGCTGCCGCGAAGAAGGCTCCGGCGAAGAAGGCCGCCGCCAAGAAGGCCGCCCCCGCCAAGAAGGCCGCCGCAGCCAAGAAGGCCCCCGCCAAGAAGGCCGCGACCAAGAAGGTGGCAGGCGACGGCGAGCCCGGTGCCGACGAGTCGCTCGAGGAGGAGTCGCTCGAGGATCTCGGTGATCTGGAGGATCTGGAGGTCTCCGAGGACGACCTGGCCGAGGATGCCGAGGAACTCGTCGAGGAGACCACCGAGGAAGCCGCCGACGAGGAGACGGCCACCGCCGAGCCCACCGCCGCCGACAAGGCCAGCGGTGATTTCGTCTGGGACGAGGAGGAGTCCGAGGCGCTGCGTCAGGCGCGCAAGGACGCCGAGCTGACCGCTTCGGCCGACTCGGTGCGCGCCTACCTCAAGCAGATCGGCAAGGTCGCCCTACTCAACGCCGAGGAGGAGGTCGAACTCGCCAAGCGGATCGAGGCGGGCCTCTACGCGGCGGAGAAGGTCCGCGAGTGGGCCGAGGCGGGCGAGAAGCTGCCGGTCGCCACGCGGCGCGATTTCAACTGGATCGTGCGCGACGGCAACCGGGCCAAGAACCACCTGCTCGAGGCCAACCTGCGCCTGGTGGTGTCGCTGGCCAAGCGCTACACCGGCCGCGGCATGGCCTTCCTCGATCTGATCCAGGAAGGCAACCTGGGCCTGATCCGCGCGGTCGAGAAGTTCGACTACACCAAGGGCTACAAGTTCTCGACCTACGCCACGTGGTGGATCCGCCAGGCCATCACCCGCGCGATGGCCGACCAGGCCCGCACCATCCGCATCCCGGTGCACATGGTCGAGGTCATCAACAAGCTCGGCCGCATCCAGCGTGAGTTGCTCCAGGATCTGGGCCGCGAGCCCACCCCGGAGGAGCTCGCCAAGGAAATGGACATCACGCCGGAGAAGGTGCTGGAGATCCAGCAGTACGCGCGTGAGCCCATCTCGCTGGATCAGACCATCGGCGACGAGGGCGACAGCCAACTCGGTGATTTCATCGAGGACTCCGAGGCGGTCGTCGCGGTCGACGCGGTGAGCTTCACCCTGCTCCAGGATCAGCTCCAGTCGGTGTTGGAGACGCTGTCCGAGCGCGAGGCGGGCGTGGTCCGGTTGCGCTTCGGCCTGACCGACGGTCAGCCGCGCACCCTCGACGAGATCGGCCAGGTCTACGGGGTCACCCGTGAGCGCATCCGCCAGATCGAGTCCAAGACCATGAGCAAGCTGCGCCACCCGAGCCGTTCGCAGGTGCTGCGCGACTACCTCGATTAGGTCGCCGTTCGACTGAGACAGTCGGGAAACGAGCCGTCGAGCCTTCGGGCTCGGCGGCTCGTTTCGTGTGTCCACACGATTGCCGTGGGTCACGGTCGGCTACGGATCGGTGAATCTTCGGCGTTCACGGCGGAGAATCGTTCGGTCCGGTGGTTGAATCCTGTCTTACTCGCGCGCCGCGGCGCTCACCGCCGCGAACTCGGGTCCCACGGGTTCGGCCTCCCCGTTCGCGGTGGCAGGCGGCTCGGGCGAAATCCGCTGGCTCTCAAGCGAGATCGCGCCTACTTCCCTTTTGGCGCAGCTTCAAACCGAAAAGTGACGCACGACACATACTTTAGCCGCGCGTTTGCCCGGAGCCTCCCGTATCGTCTGAGCCGCCACATCATTCACGGTTCGCCGACGGGGGTCTCGGCCGGTTACGAGGTTCGAGTGCTTGACATCTATCACTTCAGCTACGGGTGGCTCACGCCCGTTCTGGCCTACATCATGTCCTTCACCGGGTCGTTGCTCGGCTTGCAGTGCGTGGCACGCGCGCGAGCGGGTGAGGGCCGGGTCGTGTGGCTCGGATTGGCCGCCCTCGCCATCGGCGGGACCGGCATCTGGGTCATGCACTTCATCGCGATGCTCGGCTTCTCGATCGAGGACTCCGAGATCCGCTTCGACGTGCCGTTGACCCTGCTCAGCGCGCTCACCGCGATCGTCGTCGTCGGCATCGGCCTGTTCATCGTGGTCCGGCCACGACCGAGCACGATCGCGCTGCTCAGCGGCGGCGCGATCACCGGACTCGGCGTCGGCGGGATGCA
>NZ_BAGG01000086.1 GCF_000308695.1 Nocardia takedensis NBRC 100417
CAGCCGATGCGGCTGCGGGATCTCGTCGACACTGATTCCCACCATCGCCTCACCCAGCCCGCGCGACACCTTCGCCAGCACATCGGGGTCGTCGTAGAAGGTGGTCGCCTTGACGATGGCGCTCGCGCGCTGCGCGGGATTGCCGGACTTGAAGATGCCGGACCCGACGAACACACCCTCCGCGCCGAGCTGCATCATCATGGCCGCGTCGGCCGGGGTGGCGATACCGCCCGCGGTGAACAGCACCACCGGGAGCTTCCCGGTTTCGGCGACCTCACGCACCAGCTCGTACGGCGCCTGCAGTTCCTTGGCGGCGACATACAGCTCATCGGCAGGCAGCGCGGACAGCCGGGT
>NZ_BAGG01000085.1 GCF_000308695.1 Nocardia takedensis NBRC 100417
TTCTTTGTACGGCTTCAACATTCCCCCATTCCCGCAGCGCAGGGCACGTGGTGTCGCATCGTCGGACCTCTCGGCGATCAGTTCGTGGCGAACGGGTGGGTGTTGTCGGCGGTACCGGGTCGCTCGGTGGGCGGAATCGAGGTCGCGCCGCCGGATGAGGCGCCATCGGCTCCTGTCCCGAACGGAAATTGTCCCGTACCGGAGGAATTCGGTGTAGCCGACGCGCCGGTTCCGGCACCGGAGAATCCGGGCCCCTGGTTGTTACCCTGTACTGCGGCACCTGTGCCGTGCCGCTGGGCCAGATCCCGCGCCGCGGCGGCGAACCAGTGCCCGACGAAACGGGTCGGCGCGTCGCCGTCCTCGGCCAACGCGGCGGTGCTGTAGGCCCCGTGGCGTCGCACGGTGTCCCAGTAGCGCACCCAGGTGGTGAGGTCGAGCAGTTCCCGATTGTCGGTGACTTCGCGCGCCACCGCCTCGTACGCCTCGTTCACCAGGCGCGACACCGTGGTCGGCGGCACCAGTTGCGGGATCGCGTTCGCCAACCGCGTTCCCAGCAGGCGCAGTCCCTCGGCCGGATTCGCCAGGCCGGCCGCGGCCAGTTCGGCGAGCGCGGCGGGACTCAACACCGTGCGCACCACCGCGTTCACGGCGGTCAGGCCGATCATGCCGACGCGCAGCAACGCTCGCGTCGCGGCCGCCGCGTCCACCGGGGTCCTCGGGTCGGACGCCTCGGCCAGACGCTGCGAGATCGACTTGTGCGGCGAGAGCGACAACTCGGTCAGCGAATCGCCCCGGATGTCCTGGCCCGCGACCGCCGTCGCGGTCTTGATCGAGGTGTAGGCCAACGCCTGCGAGATCGAGACCAGCGAGGCGACCGGATCGCCGCCGCTGAGCGTGGCCTGCCCGGCGACATTGGCCACCGCGCGCAGGATCGGCGCGCCCTCGGGCGCGTCGCAGGCGAGATCGCCCGCGGCGCAGAAACTGGCGACCCGACCGGTCAAGGCGGCGTAGCTCCGCGCGCGATCGCGGTCGGGGCCGATACCGCCGCCCGCGGCCGGATTCAGCGCCAGCGCCGTGATGTCGGCGACGCGCGCGCCCTCGGTACCGGGGGCCGGTTCGGGGCCGCGGCGACCCGGAGCGCCCGGGAACAGCGGCGCGCCGGGATTGCGGGTGGGGTCGGCGAACAACGCCACGGCGGCGACCCGGTCGGCCGGGATCACCCCGGAACCGCGGCCGACCTCCTGGGCGAACAGCGAGGCGACGTGCGCGCCCTGCGAGTAGCCGACGACCGCGAAACGCGTGTCGGCACAACGGTCGGCGACCTGCTTGGCCATCGTGCGCAGGCGGACCAGACCGCCCGCGACCGAGTCGGTGTACGGGGTGACGCTTTTCGCGTCGATGCCGCCGAACCCGGATTCGTAGGGCACGTAGGCCCGGTCGACCAGACCGGGTTCCGGCGCGGCGGCCAGCATGGGCCGGAACACCGTCGACAGCATGCCGGTGTCGGTGGTGGGCGCGGCGTCGGGCGAGGACTCCCCCGTGCCCTGCACGCCGAGCGCGAAGAGCGCGGGACAGGTGCGGATGGTCAGATCTGTCGACGGCCCAACGGGTTTCACCGGATCGGCGTAGGCGGGAATCGCCGACGAGACCGTCGCGGCAACGGTGACCGCGACAAGCATTCCCGGTATTCGCGCCCTGTAATCTGTCATAGCGATCCGCAATCAATCCCGTGTTGCCGAAGGTACCGTCAACGCCATGAAACCCACTAGACGGTAACAGATTCCGGCTATGACCGGTGACGCAGCGAAATCTTTTCGCGAAACGCCGGGGCGCACCACTCGCCCAGCGGCGCGTCAACGGTGTAGGCTCGGCAAGTTTTCGGACTTTTCGGTGTAGATCGCGCGCGGCGGTGTCAACCACCCGCGACACGACCGGTCATGCCGCGCGGACGAGGCGGTGCCGCGGGTCACGCCGGGACCACGATCGGAAACCGCTCGGGCAGCGCGCAACCGAGCCGGGCGCGCGAGCCGGGTCGGACGCGCGAGGCGGACCGGCGACCGCCGAGACCGCCGCACCGACGACACGACCGCGCGCGGCGCGATGTGGTCGATGCGGCGGCAGCGCCGGATATCAGGTCGCCGAGGTCACGCGGTAGACGTCGTACACGCCTTCGACGTTGCGCACCACATTGAGCAGATGGCCCAGATGCTTGGGATCGCCCATCTCGAAGGTGAACTTGCTGATCGCGACGCGGTCGCCGTGCGTGGTGACCGCGGCCGAGAGGATGTTGACCTTCTCGTCGGCCAGCACCTTGGTGACGTCGGAGAGCAGGCGGGTGCGGTCCAGCGCCTCGATCTGGATGGCCACCAGGAACAGCGAGGACGGCGAGGGCGCCCACTCCACCTCGATGATCCGCTCGGGTTGTTCGCGCAGCGAGTCGGCGTTGGTGCAGTCGGTGCGGTGCACGCTGACCGAACCACCGCGGGTGACGAACCCCATGATCTCGTCGCCCGGCACCGGCGTGCAGCATTTGGCCAACTTGGCGACCGTGCCCTCCGCGCCCGGGATCAGCACGCCCGCGTCGCTCGGGGTGCGCTGCCGCGCCGGCGTGGTCGACGGCGTGGAGCGCTCGGCCAATTCGTTCTCGACGTCGCCGATCCCGCCGAGTTGGGCCATCAGCCGCTGCACGACGTGATGCGCCGAGACCTGGTGCTCGCCGACGGCGGTGTAGAGGGTGGAGATGTCGGAGTAGTGCAGTTCATGGGCGACGGCCGTCATGGCGTCGACGCTCATCAACCGCTGCAACGGCAACCCGACGCGGCGGACCTCCTTGGAGATCTGCTCCTTGCCGTTCTCCAGCGCCTCTTCGCGGCGCTCCTTGGCGAACCACTGCCGGATCTTGGCCTTGGCGCGCGGGGAGACCACGAAGTTCTGCCAGTCGCGGCTGGGCCCGGCGTTGGGCGCCTTCGAGGTGAACACCTCGACGACCTCGCCGTTCTCGAGTTGGCGTTCCAGCGCGACGAGCCGTCCGTTGACCCGCGCGCCGATGCACTTGTGCCCGACCTCGGTGTGCACCGCGTAGGCGAAGTCGACCGGAGTCGACTTCTGCGGCAACGTGATCACATCGCCCTTGGGCGTGAACACGAAGATCTCCGGCGATTTCAGGTCGAAGCGCAGCGACTCCAGGAACTCGGCCGGGTCGGCGGCCTCGCGCTGCCAGTCGAGCAACTGGCGCATCCAGGCCATGTCGTCGACCTCGGTGCTGTCGGTGGAGTGCTTGCCCTTGGTCTCCTTGTACCGCCAGTGCGCGGCGATGCCGAACTCCGCGGTGCGGTGCATGTCCTGGGTGCGGATCTGCACCTCCAGCGGTTTGCCGTCGGGACCGACCACCGTGGTGTGCAGCGACTGGTAGACCCCGTAGCGCGGCTGGGCGATGTAGTCCTTGAACCGGCCCGCCATCGGCTGCCACAGCGAGTGCACCACGCCGACCGCGGCGTAGCAGTCGCGCACCTCGTCGCACAGGATGCGGATGCCGACCAGGTCGTGGATGTCGTCGAAATCCTTGCCCTTGACGATCATCTTCTGATAGATCGACCAGTAGTGCTTGGGCCGTCCCTCGACGATGGCGTTGATCCGCGAGGCCGCCAGCGTGTTGACGATCTCGGCGCGGACCTTGGCCAAGTAGGTGTCGCGCGAGGGTGCGCGGTCGGCGACCAGGCGCACGATCTCGTCGTACTTCTTCGGGTGCAGGATCGCGAACGCGAGGTCCTCGAGCTCCCATTTGACCGTCGCCATGCCCAGGCGGTGCGCGAGCGGGGCGATGACCTCGAGGGTCTCCTTGGCCTTCTTGGCCTGCTTCTCCGGCGGCAGGAAGCGCATCGTGCGCATGTTGTGCAGGCGGTCGGCGACCTTGATGACCAGTACGCGCGGGTCGCGGGCCATGGCGATGATCATCTTGCGGATGGTCTCGGCCTCGGCGGCCGCGCCCAGGTTGACCTTGTCGAGTTTGGTGACGCCGTCGACGAGGTGGGCGACCTCCTGGCCGAATTCCGCCGTCAACTGCTCGAGGGTGTAGCCGGTGTCCTCGACGGTGTCGTGCAGCAGCGCCGCGACCAGCGTCGTGGTGTCCATGCCGAGTTCGGCCAGGATGTTGGCCACCGCGAGCGGATGGGTGATGTACGGGTCGCCGGACTTGCGGAACTGGTGGGCGTGGCGCTCGTCGGCGACGTCGAAAGCCCGCTGCAGCAGGGTGAGATTCGCCTTCGGGTACAGCTCGCGGTGCACCGAGGCCAGCGGCTCGAGCACCGGCTTGACCGCGGCGATCCCGCGTTGGCCGGTCATCCGGCGGGCCAGGCGGGCACGCACCCGGCGCGAGGCCGAGGTGGGCACGGCGGCCGAGGCGCCCGGCTGTCGCGGCGGCACGCTGTTCGGGGTGGGGCGCGGGGCGGGCGGGTTCTCGGGGGTCGCCGAGTCGCCGTTCGACCGCGGGGCCTGATCCGCCGATTGCTCGACGTTCGCCTCGCCCAGATGCTGAGTCATGCCACCACCTCTCCACGCCGCGTCCACACCACCCTGGTCGAACGCCGCAACCGCCCAGACCACAACTTTAGTCCCGTCCACCGACGTGCGCGGGCGCACGGTTGCGGGAGCGGCGGATCAGCGCCCGCGAGCGGGGCGAACGGGGGCTCCGCGCCGGAAGGAACGGCCGTCGCGGGCAGGCTCGGCGGACAGGCCGACCAGGTCGAGCACGGTGGTGGTCGGATCGGCCATGAGAATGTCGGAGGAGGTGCGAACGCTCGAGCGGGGTGGTGGGGCCGTCATGTCCGCGCCGCGGAGGTGAGCGCGTCCGGTTCGTCGCCGAAGGCCCACACCGCGGCGGGCCTGCCGGTGGCCTTGGTGCGCCTGCGTTCGGCCGTGCGGGCGAGTCCGGGGATGGTCGCCAGGGTGCGGTTGAGGTTGGCCGGGTCCGGGCGCGCGCCGTGCAGGGCGGCGCTCAACTCGACCGCGCGGGTCGCGGGAAAAGCGTCGCCGGTCAACGCGCGGGTGAAGGTCACGTCCTTCCACAACAGCCGGGCCAGGTGACCGCGGGCCGCCTCCACGATGCGGTTGTGGTCGAAGGCCAGGGCGGGCACCTCGTCGAAGCCGACCCAGCGCGCGAGGTCGCCGTCGTGTTCGCCGACGACCGCCCACATCGCGATCGACAGCGTCGGCCCGCGCGGGTCGCGCGCGGGTTCGTCGAAGGTGACCAACTGGCCGACCGCGCCGATCGCCGCCTCGGGCACGCCGAGCTTGGTGTGCACCGCGCGACGGGCGGCGCTCACCAACCGCTCGCCGCGGCCCAGGAGCACGCCGGGCAGCGCCAGTTCACCGGTGAAGGGTTCGTGCGCGCGCGGCGCGACGCCGACGGTGAGCGCCGAATCGTCGGGCCAGTACCGCAACGTCACCACGTCGACCGAGACCACGGACTGTTCCACGGATATCGATCCTGCCGTATGACGGCGCGACGGCGCACGCGCTCCCCCGCCCGGGGCCGGGCGGACCGCGCGGGCGCGGGATTCAGGTGCGCGGGTCGCCGGGCAGCGGGAGTCCGCGTTCTTCGAGCAGGGTCGCCATCGCTTCCTTGAGCCAGGCCAGATCTCTGCGCATCCGGAGTTCCGATTCCGCCGGACCGCGCAATCGGGCCGCCAGATCGTCTTTGTGGACATGTCGGGATATCACTGCGGTATTCCTTCGTCAGCCGGTGGAGAATCGGGCTGCGAACAGTGGCCGAACTGGTGTGACGGCCTTCGGGGGCAGCCTGTCCAACGTGCGGGATGGGGAAATTCATATTACCCCGGGCGATATCCGAAAAACACCGTCCGCAATTTTCCGCGCGAATGTCAGGAATTCACCGGAATTCGCGCGCGACGGTCCGCGCGGTCGGGGCCGTCGGCGGTCAGCACCACCGGAACGCCCGTTTCGGCCGCGAACCAGGCGGCGCGATCGGCGGGCAGGTCGGCCAGTACGGGCTCGGCGTCGGCGAGCAGGTCGGTCAGCCGCCGTTGGTGAGCGAGATCGCGCCACCGCCCCTGCGGCAGGTCGCGCACCGTGCCCGCGGCGGTCCGGTAGGCGGTCGCGCCGCGCACCGTCGCGGGCGCGTCCACGTGGTTCAGGGCGAGCCCGTCCACGCCGCCGCTGACCGCCAAGGCGTAGCGCAGCAGGATCGGGTCGGCGTGGCCGATCCGGAACGCGCCCTGATACGGGCCGTCGCCGTTGTCGGGTTCCGGGATGTCCAGCGCGGGGTCCTCGGTCGGGAACGGGCCGGCGCCGTGCCGGGTGGCGTAGACGCGGGTGACGCCGAGGGTGTAGGCACGAGCGCCGAACTCGCTCAACAGTTCCCGCGCGCGCCGCGGTTCGACGGTGGACCAGGTGGTGTGTGGATGGAAGCCGCGCCACTCGTCCAGCAGCACGCCTTGGGCCCCTTCGAAGACCAACCTGCCGCGATCCGCCGCGTCGGCCGCGTATCCGGGGCCGACCACGGCGACCGACGCGGCGAATTCGCGATACATCGCGACCAGGTCGGCGATCGGTTCGTACCCGTGGGCGCTCCCGCTCAGCAGCGGCGCGTAGTGCGCGGCGAGATGGGTGAGTTTGCGCGTCAGCACCGCGGGCCGCAGGCAGTCCGCGACCCGCGGCGCGTCGTGTTCCAGTGCGTAGCGGGCTGTTTCACCGATGCCGCGGCCACAGGACCCGTGCCGAGCTAGGCCCCTGGCAGCTTCGCGCGCCCGGTTGGCGGCGATGTGGATCGGCGTGGTCAGCAGCGCGCGGGCATCCACGCGCAGCAGGCCGAACGGATCGGCGATCCCCAGCGCGGCCAGTTCCTCGGCCTCGGCGGCCAACGCGATCGGCTCGACGAGCATGTGCCGCGACAGCAGGGTCGGCACCCCCACGAAGGTACCGGACCCGAACTGCGCGAACGTGTGTCGCCTGCCCTCGGCCCGCACGGTGTGCGCGGCCTGGGCCCCGCCGTTGAACCGCACCACCGCCGACACCGGGACGGCGGACTCGGCCGCGCACAGCCAGTCCACGGTGGCCCCTTTGCCCGCGTCGCCGAAGCCCAGGTCCACCACGATGACGTGGCCGTCGAGCAGGGGGCTCACGCCGCCCCGCCGGGCAGCGCCCGCGGCCTGTCCAGCGCCTTGGCCACCGCCTCGGCTTCGCCGGCCGACCCGATGTCGCGCAGATCCGCCAACCCGGTCGCCAGATCGACCCGGTCCTCGCCGAGTCCGATGGTGAGCGCGATGAGTTCGCAGACCGCGGCCGGATCGTCGAGTTTCAGGAAGTTCTGACCGAGCAGTCCGCCCCAGTGCGCCGCGATCTCCGGATCGTCGTAGTAGCTCGACTGATTCGGCAGGATGTAGTGGACGTGCCAGCGCTGCGCGAGTTCCCGGTAGATCGAGGCGGGGTCGACATCGCTGCGCACATGGTCGCCGATCACGGCGCGGATGTGCCGCGAGGCCAGTCGCGGTTTGTTCAGTTCGTCGCCGATCAGGAACAGGTACCCGCGTTCGCGGCGCTTGTCCCACTGGTCGGTGTCGACGTGGGTCGCCATGAAATAGGCGGCCAATTCGTAGCTCTCGGATTTCTGTCCGCCACCACCGCCCTCGAGCAGAATGTTTCGCAACTGTTCGTCCATGCGGTTGTCGGATTCGAACTGGCCGATCTGCAACGGGACGCGGTCGGTGTCGGCGTCGCCGATCGCGCCGAACAGGATCTGCGGATCCTCGGCATATCCCTTGGCGCGCAGCAACCCGTGCAGGCGACCGAGTTTGGTCTGCATGATCATCGGCACCTGCCCCATCGACCCGGTGACGTCGAAGAGCACCGCCACCGGCAGCGCGGCGCCGTGTTCGGCCGAGTCCCGGCATTCGCGCCGCACCCCGAGCGGGTCCAGCGTGGGATGCGCGGTCCATTGCGCGTGCGGCCGTTCGCGCATGCTCGCGGTGTAGCCGAAATCCTCGATGCCCCGGCTCCTGCGGTAGGTCCGCGCGGCCCGGTAGGCGGTGTCGTCCCAGCGTCCGTAACCCATGTCCGTCCTCCTCGGTTCGAGTTTTAGTGTAGTAAACCAAAACAAGTGGGTCAAGGGCGCGCCCCGCGCCGCGCGCGGACGATTGGCGGATCAGCTAAGTGGTGGTGAACAATTCAGCGGTGCGAGAACTGTGGGACCGGACCTACCTGGCGCTGCTGCCGTGGACCGACATTCCCCGACGTGAGCTCGATGCCCAATGCCGACAGGCCGTCCTGGCCGCGCTGGCCCTGCTCTGGGGCGGGTGCGACGACGACCTGCTCGACGGCGCGGCCACCGACGACCAGGTGCACGCGATCGTCGCCGCGCAGACCGCCTACGGTCTCGGCTGGCGCGACGCGGTGCTCGGCGACATCCCGGGCCGCGCCCACGCCGCGGGACTCGGCGACGGACCCGGCAGGCTCTGGGCGCCACCCGAACGCTGGAACCTCGGCCGGGGCAGGGCCTTTCGCGCCACCCTGCGCGACAATCTCGGCTTCTTCGCCCGCCACCCGCGCTCGCAGGAACTGCGCCTGGTCCGCACGGTGCGCGCGGCCGTGGCCGCCGCCGACGCCGATCCGCGCACCGCGCTCACCCTGCTCTACCGGGCGGCGTGGACCGAACACGCCACCGAACGCCTCGGCTGGAGCGACGCCGAATGGTGGCAGTACCTCGGCATCGACGAACTGACCACCTGGGCGGTGATCGCCCTGCGCATCCCGATGGAAGAACCCGACCGGGCAGGCTGGGCGGTCGAGGAGGTCGCCGAAGCCGTCAGCCCGCCGGAGTGGACCTGGGACGGCACCGGACTGCCCGACGAATTCCTCGAGGCCGCCTTCGACACCCTCGCCCTGCCCGTCCGCGAGTTCTGAGCGGCTAGTCCACCGGCGCGTCCTCGGCGGCGTCGCGACCGTCCTCGACCAAGCCGTCCTCGGTCAGTTCCAGCCGCCGGGTCAACCCGATCTCGTCGAGGAAGCGCGGATCGTGGCTGACCACGATCAGCGCGCCCTCGAACCCCGCCAGCGCCTGGGTCAGATGCTCCAGACTCGGCAGGTCGAGATTGTTGGTCGGCTCGTCCAACAGCAGCAGTCGCGGCGCGGGTTCGGCCAACAGCAGCATCGCCAGCGCCGCGCGCAACCGCTCCCCGCCCGAGAGCGCACCGGCCGACACATCGGCCGCCGCGCCACGGAACAGGAACCGCGCCAACTGGCCGCGGATCCGCTCGGCCGAGGCGTGCGGCGCGGCCGCCGCGACATTCTCGAACACCGAGCGCTGCTCGTCGAAGACGTCCAGGCGCTGGGCGAGCATCCGCCACGGCACCTTCGGCGGCGTCTCGGCGATCCGCCGCAGCAGCGTCGTCTTGCCGACGCCGTTGCGTCCGGTCAACGCGATCCGCTCCGGACCGCTGATCCGCAAGCTCACCGTCGGCCCGCAGGCCAACTCCACCGCCTCGAGATCCAGGACGTCCTGCCCCGGATACAGGCGGGTATCGGGCAGTTCGACACGGATCTCCCGATCGTCGCGCACCAACTCCTCGGCCTGGGCCAACTGCTCACGCGCGGTGTCGAGCTTGTCGATGTGCTGGTTGCGCAATTTGCCCGCCGAGACCTCGGCGGCCCGCTTGCGCGCCCCCATCACGATCTTCGGCTCGCGCTTGTTCTCCTGCATCTTGCGCCCGTAGCGCAGACGGCGATCGAGTTTGACCCTGGTCTCCACCAGTTCCCTGGCCTGTCGGCGGACATCGCCGCGCGCGTCGCGCACCGCGGACAGCGCCGCCTCCTGTTCGGCGGCCACGATCTGCTCGTAGGCGCTGAAATTGCCGCCGAACAACCGCAATTCGCCGTGCCGCAACTCGGCGATGGTGTCCATGCGCTCGAGTAGGTCGCGGTCGTGGCTGACCGTCAGAACCGCGCCGCCGAACTGCGCGACGACCTCGTAGAGGCGGCGGCGGGCGTGACCGTCGAGGTTGTTGGTCGGCTCGTCCAGCAGCAGCACCTCCGGTTCGGCGAGCAACTGCGCCACCAACCCGAGCAGCACCGTCTCGCCGCCGGACAAGGTGTCCAGGGTGCGATCCAGCTGGGCTGGCAAATCGGCCAGATAGTGCAGGCCCAACCGCCCCAGCAGCGCGATCGCGCGCTCCTCGACGTCCCACGAAGTGCCGACGACCTCGAAATCGCGCTCCTCGGCGACGCCGGATTCGACGCGGTGCAGCGCCGCGCGGATCTCGGCGATGCCCAGGACCGCGTCGACGCGCTGCCCCGGAGCCAGACCGAGATCCTGCCGCAGATAGCCCAGCCGCCCCGAGACGGTGACCGAGCCGCGCACGGGCGTGAGTTCGCCCGCGATCAGCCGTAGCAAGGTGGACTTTCCCGCGCCGTTGCCACCGACCAGGCCGATGTGCCCCGCGCCGAGTACGGCGCCGAGCCCGTCGAAGACGGGTGTGCCATCGGGCCAGGAGAAAGTGAGATCGGAAAAAGACAGAAAGGTCATGGGAACCCCAGAGGTTGCGACGGGATCGCGGCGCGCGAACTGCGGGCCGCCCGGAAGCGCTACCTCATGAGAGCAACGGCATGACTCCGATCAACGGGAACAAGACTCGACCAGAGTAGAACAACGCTGTCGGGTGCGCCAGTGAAATATCGGTCACACGCGCACCGACCTGTCGCGCGGGTGGACTACACCCGGATGATCGAGGTCACCGGATAGTCGCCCTGTCGGGCCCGGCCCTCCAGGAAGGACAACTCCAGAACCACGGCGGCGGAGACGATCTCGGCCCCCGCCTGGGTGAACAGCTCCCCCGCCGCCGCGAGCGTCCCGCCGGTGGCGAGTACGTCGTCGAGCAGCAGCACCCGCTTACCCGCCAACTCGACGCCGTCGGCCGGGATCTCCAGGCCCGCGGTGCCGTATTCGAGGGTGTATTCGCGCGCGAGCACCGGCGGCGGCAGTTTGCCCGCCTTGCGCACCGCGAGGACCCCCGTCCCCAGGGTGGCGGCGACACCCGCGCCGAGCAGGAACCCGCGCGCGTCCACCCCCGCGACCAGATCCGCGTCGGGGGCGCACGCCGCCAGGCAGTCGATCACCGCGCGGAAACCCTCGGGATCGGCGAACACCGGGGTGAGATCCGCGAAACGCACACCGGGAGTGGGGAAATCGTCACGCCACCTGGTCAGCCGCTCGACCTGCCCGGCGGCCCGCTCGGTCCGCTCGGCGAATGCGTGGTCGGATTCGACCGCCGCGTGCTTGCTCATCGACACCTCTCATTGTCACTCACCCACACACACCTGTCACCGCTTCAGCACCCAGCGATCCATGTTCCAGCCCGTTCCGGCCTGGTCGGGACCGGCGATGCCGTTCTGCAAACCGTTGGCGAAACCGATGGTCCTCGGGTTCGCGAACAGCGGGATGCTCGGCATCTCCGACCACAGCAGGTTCTCGCTCTCGGTGAGCAGGCTCAACTGGACGGCCGAGTTGTCATCGGCCGCAAGCTGATCGGTGATCGCATCGTAACGGCCGTTGGCGAATCGCCCGAAATCGAGTCCGCTACCCGCGCGCAACGCGCCGGTGGCGGCGGTTCCGCTCAGTGAACCCGACGGGCCCGAGGCCGCGCCGGTGCCCGCGAGCACCGCGTCGACCTTGCCCTCGGCGAGCTGGGCGGGGGTGAAATCCGGTGCGCCCGCGTCGATCACCGACACACCGGCGGCCTTGCAGGATTCGGCGATCGCCGCGACGGTGCGGGCGCGACGGTCGTCGGGAGCGGCGTAGCCGATGCGGATGGTGGGATTGGGCACGCCGGCCCCCGCGAAGGAACCGGTCGCCCCCTGGATGTCGGTCTTGGCGTATTTCTCCGCCGCGCCCGTGACCGCGCCGTAGTACAGCGAATCCTGCTGCACGGTGCGGGAATTGAGCGGCGCGGCACCGAGTCCGGCGGTGGGGGCCTTCTCGACCCGGCCGAACTGGTCGAACAACTGCTGACGCGGGACGCACAGCGCGAACCCGCGGCGGGCCTGCACCGACCCGAACACCCCGCCGGTGGCGAGCACCAACTGCTCGGCGCCGCGGCCGGGGACCGTCTCCACCGCGAAACCGCCCAGATCCAGGTCGGGCACCGACTTCGCGCCGATGTCCAACACGCTGACCGCGTTGTCGCCGACCTTCGACTTCAGATCCGCCGACCGGCCGAACACCACGATCCGCCCGGTCGCGGGCTTGTTGCCCCACCAGCGTTCGTTGGCGACCAGAACCAGGCCGTCCTTCGGATCGTAGGACTCCACGCGGTAGGGCCCGGAGGACGGGAACCGCGACAGATCCAGATCGCCCTGACCGAGATTCCACCCGGTGTTCCAGAAATCGGCCAGCTTGCCGATGGCGACCGGATCGGCGCTCTGCACCGCCGACACCACGTTCGGGATACCGGCCACCTGGGCCGCCACGTGCGCGGGCATCAACTCGCCCGCGGCGAACAACGTCTGCCACGGCAGGTAGCGCCGTTCCGGGCGGAACACCACGGTCGCGTCCTTGGACCCCGGCTGGCAGTCCACCCGCTCGATCGCGTCGTACCCGGCGGTGGTCGCCGAATCGAACGCGGGCACCTGGCCGCGGTCACCCGGTTTGGTGAACCGACCGCTGCGCGCGGCCCAGGTGAGCACCAGATCGTCGCACGAGGTGGGGACGCCGTCGGAGTACACCCCGTCCGGGTTGAGCCGGTACTGGATGGTCTGCGATTCGCCCGGCACCTCCTTGGCGGTGCCCGCGTCGGTGTCGGCGACCTGCTGGCCTTCGGGACCGGTGTAGAAGAACCCGGTGAGCACCCGGCCGAACACCGCGGACGACCCGCCCGCGGCCCCGAGCGCCGTCCCGCCGTTGTAGGTGCTCAGGGCCACGTCGACCGCGTAACCGATCGAGGGCACCTGGTTCTCCCCCGAACACCCGGCCGTCAGTCCGCCTGCCAGGGCTGCGGCGGCGCCCGCCGCGATCAGGCGCGCCACCGCGCCGGGACGTGCTCGCATGGAACGAAACTCCCTACCGTTGCGTACGGATGCTCACCGCGGGTCAGTGTTCGTCGTGCTCAGTGCCGGTGCTTGTGCCGCTTCCCGCTGGGGCGCGCGCCGGCACGGGGGCCGGTGGCCTGCGAGGGACGACGCTCGGCGGGCGCGTCCTCGGGGAGCTTACGTCCGGTCGCGGCGATCACCCGGCGTTCGGCCTCCGCGCGGGCGCGCTCCGAGGCCGCGCCCGATCGGCGCGCCAGCACCTTCTTGGTGTGCGCGGCCACCGGGCCGAAGCGCTCCTTGATCGAGACCAGCACCGGCACGGCGAAGAAGATCGAGGAGTACGCGCCCACGACCATGCCGACCAACTGGACCAGCGCGAGGTCCTTGAGCGTGCCGACGCCCAGCAGCCACACCGCGATCACCAACATGCCGATGATCGGCAGGATGCCGATGACGGTGGTGTTGATCGAGCGCATCAACGTCTGGTTGGCGGCCAGGTTCGCCTGTTCGGCGTAGGTGCGTCTGGTCAAGTGCAGCACGCCCCTGGTGTTCTCCTCGACCTTGTCGAACACCACGACGTTGTCGTAGAGCACGTAACCGAGGATGGTGAGCAGGCCGATCACCGCCGCGGGCGTCACCTCGAACCCGACCAGTGAATACACGCCTGCCGTGACGATCAGGTTGAAGAACAGCGAGGTGATCGCCGCGATCGACATGTCGCGTTCGAAGCGGATCGCGATGTAGATCATCGTCAACGCGACGAACACCAGCAGCGCGATCAACGCCTGCCGGGTGATCTGCCCGCCCCAGGTCTCGCTGATCTCGGCGATGCTGATCGCGTTGCGGCTGACCTGCCCGCTGGAATCCTTCGGCTGGAACTCGTCGAACAGCGCGTTCTGCAACTGCGTGGTCTGGTCGAGGTCCAGGGTGTCCGAGCGGATCTGGATGGTGGCGCTGTCGCCCGAGCCGACCTTCTGCACCGAGACCGGGTCGTGGCCGAAGGTGTCGGAGTAGACGTCCTCGACCTGTTCGGTGCTGATGCCGTCGGCGGGCAGTTGGATGCGCGAGCCGCCGGCGAAATCGATGCCGAGGGTGAACCCGCGCACGGCGATGCTCAGCAGCGAGATCACCAGGAAAGCGGCGGTCAGGGCGTAGTAGAACCGGCGCTTGCCGACGATCTCGAAGCCGCCGGTGCCGGTGTAGAGACGCTCGAAGATGCTGTGCCGCGGCGCGCTCGCGCGCTCCGGCTCGTCCTCGAACCGTTCCATGGTGGGAGTGCTCATCGGGAAGTCTCCTTCACCGGAACGCCGCCCGCGCCGCGTTCCCGGGCTATCTGTTGCATCACGCCGAGTCCGTTGACCGAGGGCTTGGACCACCACGGCGAGCGTGAGGCCAGCATCATCAACGGCGCGGTGACCAGGTAGAGCACGATGACGTCGAGCACGGTGGTGATGCCGAGGGTGAACGCGAAGCCCTTCACCTGGCCCGCGGCCAGGATGTAGAGCACCACCGAGGCGATCAGGCTGACGGTCTTGCCGGAGAGGTTGGTGCGCTGCGCGCGGGCCCAGCCGCGCGGCACCGCCGAACGGAAGCTGCGGCCTTCGCGCATCTCGTCCTTGATGCGCTCGAAGAACACCACGAACGAGTCGGCGGTCAGACCGATGCCGATGATCAGACCGGCGATGCCCGCGAGGTCGAGGGTGAACCCGATCCAGCGGCCGAGCAGCACGATGATGCCGTAGACCGCGAAACCCGCCGCGATCAGCGAGAACCCGGCCAGGAAACCGAGCATGCGGTAATAGGCCAGGCAGTAGAGCAGCACCACGATCAGACCGATCGCACCCGCCAGCAGACCGGCGCGCAGCGAGGACAGACCCAGGGTCGCCGAGACCGTCTCGGCCTCCGAGGTCTGGAACGACAGCGGCAGGGAGCCGTACTTCAGCGTGTTGGCCAGTTCCTTGGAGCTGGCGGCGGTGAAGTTGCCGGAGATGGTGGTGCGGCCGCCCTGCTGCGGGCCCTGCTGGACCACGGGCGCGGACACCACGCGGGAGTCGAGCACGAACGCGACCCGCTTGTTGACCATCTCACCGGTCAGCGCGGCCCACTGGTCGCTGCCGCCGGATTTGAACTCCAGGTTGACCTCGTGGCGCGCCTGCTGGGAGTTCAGTCCCGCGGTGGCATCGGCGATCTCCTGGCCGTCGATGCGGCTGGGGCCGAGCAGGTAGATCTCGGGGTTCTGCGAATTCGCGATCGAGCAGGTGACCAGCGGCAGCGTCGGGTCGTCGTTGCCCGCGAGCGGGTCCGGCTTGGTGCAGTCCAGGTCGGTCATGGCCTTCTGCTGCACGGCCGGGTCGGTGCTCTGCCGGGTGGCCTTGGCGTCGGCGATCTCCTTCTGCGCCTGCTCCTGCGGGGTCAGGTCGCCGTCCGGGGTGACCGGGGCCTGGGCCGGGAACACGCGCGGCTGGGGGGCGGGAGCCGGTTCGACCGCGGGCGCGGGTTCCGCGGCGGGCGCCGCCGGGGCGGGCTCGACGGCGGGCGCGGGCGCCGGGGCGGGGACCGGTTCGGGCGCGGGGGCCGGAACCGGCTCGCCCGCGGGGGCGGGAGCGGGTTCGGCGCCGGGCACGGGCGCGGGGGCATCGGTGGCCGGAGGTACCGCCGGCGCGGTCGGTGTCTGCTGCGTGGCGCCGCCCGCGATCTTGCCGTTGGGGGCCTGCTGCGCACCGAGCACCGGGCGGATGTAGAGCTTGGCGGTGGTCGCCAGCGACCGGGCCTGCTGACTGTCGTCGCCCGGCACGGTGATCACCAAGTTGTCGCCGTCGATCAGGACCTCGGAACCGGAGACGCCGAGACCGTTGACACGGCTCTCGATGATGTCCTGGGCCTTGCGCAGACTGTCCTGGGAGGGCTTGCTGCCGTCGGGGGTGCGCGCGGTCAGCGTGACCCGGGTTCCACCCTGTAGGTCGATACCGAGCTTGGGTGTCGGGGAGTTGTCACCGGTGAAGAACACCAGCGCATAGATCACGGCCAGCAGCGCGGCGTAGACACCGAGCAACCGGAACGGATGCGCCGATCCCTGGGAAGGTGGCACAGTACGTATCTCCTAGGCGGGAAGTCGAGGGTGGAACTGACGGGCGCGCGTGCTCGCCCGAGAGGCGCGCCCGCGGGCGCGAGAATACGTCCGGTCACCGGACGGCGCGCGCGGGGGTCCCGATCGGACCGCGCCGCCCGGGACGGGGCGTCGCGGGCGGCGGTGTCGGGGTCAGTCCTTGGTCAGCCGGGTCTGGGACGGCGCGTCGGTCTCGCTCGCCCGCTCGGCGGCGTCGACGGGTTCGGCCGCGCCGAGCGCGGGCTCCTCGGCGGCGGTCTCGGCGGACTCGTCGGCCTCGGTCTCCTCGGTGCGCACCGTCAGGATGGATTTGCGCAGCCAGGTGGTGACGACGTCCTCCGCGATCTCCAGGTCGACGGTGTCCTCGTCGAGATCGACCACGGTGCCGTACAGCCCCGACGTGGTGGTCACCGCGTCGCCGATCTTCAAGCCCTCCTGCATCGCGGCGACCTTCTCGGACTCCCGCTTCTGACGGCGGACGCCGAGGAACATCGGCACGAACAGGGCTACCAGCAGCAGCGGAAACAGGAGTTCCATCGTCGAAGTCAGTCCCTAGTGTTGGTGGGTGGGATGGGCGGGTACTCCCACAGTCTGCCAGTTCGCGTCCTGCGCGCCACACCCGCACACCCCCGGCCCGCGCTGGTCGCGCCCGCGCCGGCCGGGCACCCCTCGAACAGGCCGGGCCGGTGCGGACGCGTCGGGACTCAGGCCGAGCGCTCGCGCGCCGGTTCGCGTTCGCCGAAGTCGTAGTCCTCGAGCGGGAAGCTCACCGCGTGCCGATGGGTGCTGACGGTGCTGTTGGGACGCAGCAGCGCCGCCTCGCCGTGCGGGTTGAAGTAGTAGCTGCGCGAGGTCGCGCAGTCGCCACCGTAGAACACCGAATCGCCGAGTCGTTCGGTCACCTCGGCCAGGAACCGGTCGTTGGCCGCTTCGGTGACCTCGAAGGTGCGCTCGCCGCGACGCAGCATCTCCCCGAACAGCCTGCCCATGTGCTTCATCTGCGCCTCGATGGTGGTGAAGTAGGACAGCCCGCTGTAGGAGTAGGGGCTGTTGAGACTGACGAAGTTGGGGAATTTCGGCACGGTGATGCCCTCGTAGGCCTGGAAGCGGTGCTCGCGCCACCACCGGCCGAGATCGCGTCCCTCGCGGCCGATGATCCGCACGGCCGGGAAGTTGACGTCCCACAGGTTGAAGCCGGTGGCCAGGATGAGGGTGTCGATCTCGGTCACCCGCCCGTCGGCGGTGACGATGCCCTCGGGGACCACGCGCTCGATCGACCCGGTCTCGAGGTGCACGTTGGGCCGGTTGAAGCTGCGGAAGTAGTGGTTGGAGAAGGTGGGCCGCTTGCAGCCGAAGTCGTAGTGCGGGGTGAGCTGTTCGCGGACCTGCTTGTCGCGCACCTGGACCCGCAGGTGCGCCTTGGCCAGCAGGCCCGCCGCCCGGTTCAGCGGGGCGGCCTGGCGGAAATGCAGCACGCCGACCACCATCAGCGCCTCCAGCAGGCTGGTGTTGACCAGGCGCGCGGCCTTCTGGGTGGCGGGCACCCGGGCGAACAGGCGCTGCACCGCGTCGGGGATGGGGGTGTCGACCTTGGGCACCACCCAGATCGGCGTGCGCTGGAAGACGGTCAGCCGCTCGACCTCGCGCGCGGCCTCGGGCACCAGTTGGACCGCGGTCGCGCCGGTGCCGATGATGGCGGCCCTACGCCCCTTCAGGTCGAAGTCGGCGGGCCAGGCGGTGGTGTGCACGATCTCGCCGGCGAAGCTGTCCATACCGGGGAAGGGCGGGGTGTAGGGCTGGGAGAGGAAGCCGGTGGCGGTGAGCAGATACCGGGCGGTCAGGGTTTCGCCGCCGGCGACTGCCACTTCCCACTGCTGCTCGACCTCGTCCCAGCGGGCCCCGTCGACGGTGACGCCGAAACGCATCCGGCGGCGCAACCCGTAGGTGTCGGCGATGTGCTCGGCGTACCTCTTCAG
The DNA here is from genome assembly GCF_000308695.1 of Nocardia takedensis NBRC 100417. Taxonomy (GTDB): domain Bacteria; phylum Actinomycetota; class Actinomycetes; order Mycobacteriales; family Mycobacteriaceae; genus Nocardia; species Nocardia takedensis. Next base: position 18,115 of record NZ_BAGG01000085.1, read on the forward strand.
TTCGGCCCCTGGCGCGAACAGCCTGCTCCAGTACGGGTTCGGCGCGAAGGAATAGGAGTAGGTGACCGAGGCGATGTCCACCGCGAGACCGGGATACCGGTTCACGTGCCAGGTGCCGCCCAGATCGTCCTCGCGTTCGAGGATCACGAAATTTCCCAAGCCGAGACGGTCGAGCTCGATGGCCGCGCCCATCCCGCCGAAACCCGCACCGACCACGACCGCGTCGTATCGAGGTGCCACGCCGAACCTCCAGATTGTGAATCGCCTATCACAGAATGACACATCATTCCGTTGATGACGACTGTATCATCGTGCTGGTGACGGAGTCATCCACGCGGACGCCACGCACGGGCGCGCGGGCCGAGCGACGCAAGGCCGAGATGCGCCGCGACATCATCGACACCGCCTTCGTGTGCTTCGCCGAGAAGGGCTACCACGCCACCGGCATCGCCGACATCGCCGCCGAACTCGGCATCGGCCACGGCACCTTCTACCGGTACTTCAGCAACAAACGCGACATCATCGACCACGTCATCGACGAACTGGCCGAACGCATCGTCACCGCGCTCGGCACCGAGAACTCCCCCGACGCGGCCCGGACCCTCGAGGAATACCGGGAGCAGACCGACCGGATCGGCGACGCGCTGACCCGCATCCTGCTCGAGGACCGGCGCGTCCCGCAGTTGCTGCTGTTCCACGCCACCGGCATCGACGACGAACTCACCGCGCGCCTCTACGGCCTGCTCGACACCGCCGACTCGCTCACCGCCGCCTACCTCGAACACGGCGTCGAACTCGGTTATCTGCGCGCCGATCTCGACACGCGCAACACCGCGCGCGCGGTGACGGGCATGCTGTTGGCGGGGGTTGTGCACGGCCTGCGCGACCCCGACGAGTCCGGTATCCGAGCGTTGACCGAAGCGATCCGGAGGCTGCTCATCGATGGTGTTCGCAACGACTGAGCCACGCGCCCGCGACAGCTACAGTGTGAGGGTCACAGCTGATCGGTTCCCATGGGGGGCGACGTGTTCGCGAGAGTCCGGGCCATACGCAACAGGAGCGGCCGTACCGCGCCGGACGCCGCCGCCGACCCCACCCCGCCCGTGCTGACCCCGGAGAGCGTGCGCGGCATCCACTTCGCCATGCCGCAGGTCGGCCAGTGGGGCTACGACGCCGCCCAGGTGGACGAATTCCTCGAACAACTCGCCCGCACCTTGGCGGGCGAGGGCACACTCACCGCCGACGATCTGCGCCGGGTCCGCTTCGACACCCCGCGCTTCGGCGCGCGGGGCTACCAGGAGGACCAGGTCGACGAATTCCTCGACCGGGTCCGCGTCGAACTCGAACTGCGCCAACGCGGCATCCGCCCCGTGCCCGCCCCGAGCATCGGCTCACCCGCCACCGATCTGCTGACCCCCGAGGACGTGCACCGGGTGCAGTTCAGCCGGGCGCCCGTGGGGCGACGCGGCTACAACGAGGAGGAGGTCGACGCGTTCCTCGACCTCGTCGCCGCCACCCTGGCCCACGACGGGCCGGGCAGTCTCACCGTCGCCGACGTGCAGGCCGTGCGGTTCACCGACTGTCGTCTCGGCACCCGCGGCTACCAGCGCGACGAAGTCGACGCGTTCCTGGACCTGGTGGCCACCGCGCTCACCTACGCCCACCGCACCAGTCGCTGACCCGCGCGGATCAGCCCTGGATGCTGTGCAGTTCGGCCTCGCGCAGGTCGTCGGGGAAGACGTAGCGGCGGAAGGCCCAGAACCGGAACACCATCGCCAGCAGCACGCCGAGGATCTGCCCGGTGATGAAGTTCGCGACGGCCTGGGTCACCGGGCCCACGTGCGGAACGCGAATGTTGAACAGGTACAGCGAGACCGCCTGCGGCAGCAGCGTCACGCCGATCCCGAGCGCGCTGATCGCGAAGAACAGCGCCGCCTCGTGGTGCCGCTGCCTGCCGCCCCTGCTGCGGAAGGACCATTCGCGATTGAGGACGTAGGACGCGATGGTCGCGATCAGGACGCCGAGCAACCGCGCCGTCAAGGGCTTGTCACCCAACACCGTCAATTTGGTCGCGTACACGACCCCGGTGTCGATGAACCAGGTGATCGCGCCGACCGTCGCGAACTTCAGCTTCTCCGAATGCAGGATCAGCTGGGACCGATACGGCTCGGGCACCCGCTCGAGAACTGACTGGACCAATGCCACCCGACCGACTCTATCCCGCCGCGCCGGACTCGGCCCCTCGGCGTCGATATCCGGGAGATTCAGTCGAACAGGTCCAGGGTCGGCTGCGGTTCGCGGCCGCGGACCTCGAAAGCGTTGACCGCCAGGTCCGGCGGCGGCGTCAACCCCAGATGCCGCCAGGCCGCGGCGGTGGCGACACGTCCGCGCGGGGTGCGCGCGACCATGCCCGCGCGCACCAGGAACGGTTCGCACACCTCCTCGACGGTGGCCGCCTCCTCCCCCACCGCGACGGCGAGCGTGGACACGCCGACCGGGCCGCCGCCGAAACCGCGCACCAGTGCGCCCAGCACCGCGCGGTCGAGCCTGTCCAGACCGAGGGCGTCCACGTCGTAGACCTCGAGAGCGGCGCGGGCCACGGCCAGGGTGATCCGACCGTCGGCGCGCACCTCGGCGTAGTCGCGGACCCGCCGCAACAGTCGGTTGGCGATGCGCGGGGTGCCGCGCGAACGCCCGGCGACCTCGGCGGCGGCGTCGGTGTCGATCTCGACGCCGAGAATGCGGGCCGAGCGGCCCAGGATGCGCAACAGTTCCTCGGGCTCGTAGAAATCCATGTGCCCGGTGAACCCGAACCGGTCGCGCAGCGGACCCGTCAGCGCGCCGGAGCGCGTCGTGGCCCCGACCAGGGTGAACGGGGCGATGTCCAACGGGATCGACGTCGCGCCCGGCCCCTTGCCGACCACCACGTCGACGCGGAAATCCTCCATCGCCAGATACAGCATCTCCTCGGCCGGTCTGGCGATGCGGTGGATCTCGTCGATGAACAGCACGTCGCCCTCGACCAGATTGCTCAGCATCGCGGCCAGATCGCCCGCCCGTTCCAGCGCCGGGCCAGAGGTGATGCGCAGCGCGGTACCCAATTCGCCCGCGATGATCATCGCCATACTGGTCTTGCCCAGGCCCGGCGGCCCGGACAGCAGGACGTGATCGGGCGTCGCGCCGCGCCCTTTCGCGCCGCGCAGCACCAACGCGAGTTGTTCGCGCACCCGCGGTTGGCCGATGAAATCGTCCAGCGATTTCGGGCGCAGACCGGCCTCGATCTCGCCGTCGGACCGCAGATACCCCGGGGTGACCGGTGATTCGCCCGCGTCGAGGTCGGTGTGCTCGTCCTCCGTCATCGGCTAGCGGTTCCTGCCCAGCAACCCCAGCGCGGCGCGCAAGGCCACCGACGTGGTGGCCTCGGGCTGTTCGGCCAGCACACTGTCGACGGCCTGTTCGGCCTGTTTGAGCGGGAAACTCAGACCGGTCAGCGCCTCGACCACCTGATCGCGCACCGGGGCCGCGGCGGCGGCCGACCCGGGCGGGCCGGACTGCACCGGAACCAGATCCACCTTGTCGCGCAGTTCGACCACCATGCGCTCCGCGCCGCGCTTGCCGATGCCGGGCACCCTGGTCAGCGCCGCCACGTTGCTCTCGGCCAGCGCCTTGCGCAGCGCCTCGGGTTCGAGCACCGCCAACACCGCCATCGCCAGGCGAGGGCCGACCCCGGACACCGTCTGCAACAACCCGAACAGGTCACGCGCCTCGGTGTCGGCGAACCCGAACAGCGTCATCGAATCCTCGCGCACGATCATGGCGGTGTAGAGGCGGGCCTGTTCGCCGCGGGTCAGCGTGGCCAGCGTGGCCGGGGTGGCGTTGAGCCGGTAGCCCACGCCCGCCGCCTCGAGCACCGCGTGGTCCAACGCCACCTCAAGTACCTCACCGCGTACCGACGCGATCACCCGCGCACCGCCTTTCGTCCCGTCTGCCGTGCGACGGCTCGTCGCTGTTCGGCGAGCCGCTCGGCGTGGCGCTGTCGCACCGCGGCCGCCTGCGCCTCGGCCCTGGCCATCCGGTCCAGCAGCGGCGCCCGCCAACAATGACAGATCGCCAAGGCGAGCGCATCGGCCGCGTCGGCGGGTTTGGGGGCCGTCGTCAACCCGAGGATCCGGGTGACCATCGCCGTCACCTGCGCCTTGTCGGCGGTGCCGTTGCCGGTGACCGCCGCCTTGACCTCGCTGGGGGTGTGGAAGGCCACCGGGATGTCGCGGCGCGCCGCCGCCAGCGCGATCACCCCGCCCGCCTGCGCGGTACCCATGGCGGTGCGCACGTTGTGCTGGGCGAAGACCCGCTCGATCGCCACCGCCTCCGGGCGGTGATCGTCCATCCACCGTTCGGCGGCATCGGCCACGAGCAGCAGCCGCCGAGGTAGTTCCATCTCCGGCGGGGTGCGCACGACGCCGACGTCGACCGCGGTGACCTTGCGCCCGATACCGCCCTCCACGATGCTCAGGCCGCACCGGGTGAGTCCGGGGTCGACGCCCATCACCCGCACGAAATCCCCTCTCACAGACACGAACAACTGTTCGAGAGTCTAGAGGACGCCTACGACACCCTCGGACAGCGACACGATCGCGCCGGGTCAGGGGACTGATTCGACCGCGGACGCGAAGGCGGCGTCGAGGATCTCCTTGCCGCCAGTGTGCCCGGCGGCGACCGATTCGCGCATCGGCATTTCTGGACAATGCGTAACCGAGTGGTTACGCTTTCGAGGTGGACGAGGTAGCGGCGGCGATTGCCGACCCCGTGCGGCGGCGCATCCTGGAATTGCTGGTCGAGGGGCCCCGCACGGCGGGCGACATCGCGGATCGATTCGACATCAGCAGACCGGCGATCAGCCGTCATCTGCGGGTGCTGCGCGAGAGCGACCTGGTCCACGACGAAGTACGCGGCCGACAGCGGTACTACTCCCTCGATCCCGGACCGTTGGCCGACCTGGCGGACTGGATCGCCGGACTGCGCCCCGCCGACGCCTGGTCGCGCCGTTTCGATGCCCTGGAGACCGAAGTCCACCGCGCGCGGCGCGACCGTCGCACCGCCGCGCGCTCCCCTGCGCACACCGACACCGACACCGACACCGAGGAGAACACCGCATGAGCACACCGGCGGGCCGACTGTTCGGCACCGAGACCGGGGTCGACCTGGTCCTGACCCGCGCCTTCCGCGCCGGCGTCGAGGACGTCTGGGCGAGCCTCACCGACTCCGAGCGCACCGCGCGCTGGTTCGGCCCGTGGAAGGGCGAACCCGGAACGGGCCGCACCATCGAGGTGCAGATGGTCCACGAGGAGGAACAGCCGTGGATGCCGATGACCATCGACGCCTGCGAACCGCCGCGGCGACTGGCGGTGTCCTCGGTCGACGACCACGGGTCGTGGCTGCTCGAAGCGGTGCTCACCGAGACCGACGGCGGCACCGAACTGCGCTTCATCCAGCACTTCACCGAGGCCGACCGCGACTCGGTCGCCCACACCGGCCCGGGCTGGGAGTACTACCTGGACATGTTCGCCGCCGCGCACGACGGCGCCCCCACGCCGGACTTCGCCGACTACTGGCCGTCCATGCAGGAGTACTACACGAATCTGAAGGCCGACTGACGGCGAGAGGGCCGGTCCGCGCGCACGCGAACCGGCCCTCGCACCGAAACCGTCAGTCCTGCTCGAGCTGGGCCAGCACCTCGTCGGACAGATCCACGTTGGTGTAGACGTTCTGCACGTCGTCGCTGTCCTCGAGCGCGTCCACCAGTTTGAAGACCTTGCGCGCGCCGTCGGCGTCGACCGGCACGCTCACCGAGGGCTGGAAGCCCGACTCCGCGGAGTCGTAATCGATGCCCGCGGTCTGCAACGCCTTGCGGACCGGGATCAGATCGGTGGGCTCGCTGATGATCTCGAAGGTGTCGCCCAGGTCGTTGACGTCCTCGGCGCCCGCGTCCAGCACGGCCGTCAGTACGTCGTCCTCGGACAGACCGTTCTTCTCCAGCGTGACCACGCCTTTGCGGTGGAACAGGTAGGACACCGACCCCGGATCGGCCATGTTGCCGCCGTTGCGGGTCATCGCGACCCGGACCTCGCCCGCGGCGCGGTTGCGATTGTCGGTGAGACATTCGATCAGCACGGCGACGCCGTTGGGGCCGTAGCCCTCGTACATGATCGTCTGCCAGTCCGCGCCGCCCGCTTCCTCGCCACCGCCGCGCTTGCGGGCGCGTTCGATGTTGTCGTTCGGGACCGACGACTTCTTCGCCTTCTGGATGGCGTCGTACAGCGTCGGGTTGCCTTCCGGGTCACCGCCACCCGTCCGGGCCGCCACCTCGATGTTCTTGATCAGCTTCGCGAAGAGCTTGCCCCGCTTGGCATCGATCGCGGCCTTCTTGTGCTTGGTGGTGGCCCATTTGGAGTGGCCGCTCATTCCCTACTTCCTTCAGGTCGGTGGCACATGTTGACTTCGCTACGTTACCCGCGCCGCCGCGTCCGCCCCGGTGCGGGGGCGATTCACCCGACCTCGGCGACCGCCGCGCGCACCATCCCCACGAACATCCGGTGCACCCGCAGGTCACCGGTCACCTCCGGGTGGAACGAGGTGGCCAGCACGTGTCCCTGGCGCACCGCCACGACACGCCCCGCGCTCGGACCGCTCGGCACCGTCGCCAACACCTGTACCCCGTCGCCGACCCGCTCGACCCACGGGGCGCGGATGAAGACCGCGCGCACCGGGCCGTCGTCCAGGCCCGCGAAGTCCAGGTCGGTCTCGAACGAGTCGACCTGTCGACCGAAAGCGTTGCGGCGCACCGTCATGTCGATCCCGGACAGGTGCCGGGCGTCCGGTCGCGTGTCGAGCACCTCGGAGGCCAGCAGGATCATGCCCGCGCAGGACCCGTAGGCGGGCATCCCGTCGCGCAGTCGCGCGCGCAGCGGTTCCAGCAACTCGAACACCTCGAGCAGTTTGCTGATCGCGGTGGACTCGCCGCCGGGCAACACCAGCGCGTCCACGGCCGCCAACTCGGCCGGTCGGCGCACCAGCACCGGGTCCGCGCCGCAGCGCTGGAGCGCGGCGACGTGTTCGCGCACGTCGCCCTGCAAGGCCAGTACACCCACGGTGGGCCGGGCGGGGTCGGTGACCAGGGAGGCGTTCACCCGCCACAGCTTACGAGCGGCGACGCTGTGGCCGCGCTCACGCTCACCGCTCGCGCAGCGTGCGGATCAACCCCTCCTGCACCACCGCCGCGACCAGCGCGCCCGCGCGGTCGAAGATCTTGCCGCCGGTCAGCGCGCGACCGAAGCCGGCCGACGGGGAGGACTGGTCGTAGAGCAGCCAGTCGTCGGCGCGGAACGGACGCAGGAACCACATGGCGTGGTCGAGCGAGGCGTTCTGGGTGGGCTCGTCGGGGTGGATGACCTTCGAGGAGCCGAGCAGGGTCATATCGCTCATGTAGGCCAGCGTGCAGACGTGGAACAGCGGGTCGTCGGGCAGCGGGTGACGGTAGCGGAACCACACCTGCTGCGGGGAGACCACGCCGTCGCGGACGGTGACCTCGTCCTGGGGCACCGGCCGGATGTCCCAGTGCTCCCACTCGCGCATCGCCCACAGCCGCTCCGGGTCCATACTCGTCTTGGCGTCGGGCAGGTCGTCGGGCGGACGCACCGCGGGCATCACGTCCTGGTGCTGCGGACCGGAGTCCTCGACGTGGAAGGAGGCCGACATGGTGAAGATCGCGGCCCCGTCCTGCACGCCGGTGACGCGGCGGGTGCAGAAGGAGCGGCCGTCGCGGATGCGCTCGACCAGGTACACCGTCGGCTGATCCGGATTGCCCGGCCGCAGGAAGTAGCCGTGCAGCGAATGCACCCCGAAGCGGGCCTCGACGGTGCGCACGGCGGCCACCAGCGCCTGACCGGCTACCTGACCGCCGAAGGTGCGCGGCAACTGCGTCTCGGTCGACGCGCCACGGAAGATGTCCCGCTCCAGCCGCTCGATCTCCAGGGCCTCTTCGATTGTCGCCATGCGCTGAGATTAACCCGGGCGGTCGGATTCGCCCCGTTCGGCCGGTCCCGCGGCGATCGCACCGCAACCCCGGCGGTGGCGTATCCGACGACGACTTGCTGAGATGGACGGGTGCCCGAGTTCGTCGCGATCACCCCGGAACGTCTCGCCGCGACGGTCGCCGAGGACGCGGTGACGCGCCCCGGGCCGGTCCTGGTCGCCGTCGACGGGGCCGAGGCCGCCGACCCGCTCGCCCTGGCGCGGTCGATCGTCGACGCGGTCCGCGAACGCGCCCGCCCCGCCGAGGCGGTGGCCCTGCGCGACTACATCCGGCCCGCCTCGCTGCGCCTGGAACACGGCCGCACCGACGAGATGTCCTACCGCACCGCGTGGTTCGACTACGCCGCGGTGCGCCGCGAGGTGGTCGACGCGCTGCGCGAGCGCGGCCGCTGGCTGCCCGCGCTGTGGGACGGCGAGCACGATCGCTCCGCGCGCGCCGCCGTCCGCACCGCGGCTCCGGGGACGGTGCTGGTGCTCGCGGGCCCCATGCTCGCCGGTCGCGACCTGGCTCCCGACGTGTCCGTGCGCCTGGTCATGTCCGAGGCGGCGCTGCGCCGTCGGACGCCCACCGAAGACCACTGGACGATTCCGGCTCTCCTCGACCACGCCCGCGAGAACCCCGATCCGGCAACGTATTCCTTGCGCTGGGACCACCCCGACCGCCCCGCCCTCGTGCGCTGATCCGCCCAGGCGCCCCGCACCGATCCACGGATCGCAGGCCACCCCCGACCACACAGCTGTCGCCGACACGACCCGAACACATGGCCGTCGCCATGAGGCCGGCCCAAACCCGTTAGTCCTGGCCGCTTTTCCGCCGTCCGGCTCATCCCCGCACCCTTCAGCGCGAGCATTCGACGCCCACATGGCGTGATGCGCATATCCGAGTACCGACATGAGGCTGATTCCGGCGCGGAACGGCCGCCGAGCGGAATGCCCGGCGGCCGTGGATGTTCGGTGGCGCTATCTCACCAACCGCGCTCGGCGAGGCGGTGCGGCTGCGGGATCTCCTCGACGTTGATGCCGACCATGGCCTCCCCCAGACCGCGCGAGACCTTGGCCAGCACGTCGGGGTCGTCGTAGAAGGTGGTGGCCTTCACGATGGCGTTCGCGCGCTCGGCGGGGTTGCCGGACTTGAAGATTCCGGAGCCGACGAACACGCCTTCGGCGCCGAGTTGCCTCATCATCGCGGCGTCGGCCGGGGTGGCGATACCGCCCGCCGTGAACAGCACCACGGGGAGCTTGCCGGTCTCGGCGACCTCGCGCACCAACTCGTAGGGGGCCTGCAATTCCTTGGCGGCGACGAAGAGTTCGTCGGCGGGCAGCGAGGCGAGCGCGC
>NZ_BAGG01000084.1 GCF_000308695.1 Nocardia takedensis NBRC 100417
GACTGACGGGTCCTGCGAGAGCGGTTGTCCGGCAGCGTTGTTCGGGACGTCGACCCGTCGCCCGAGGATGTCGATCTCGGGATCGGCGAATCCCTCGCCGCCGGAACTCACGGCGACGGCGGCGCTTTCGCCGCCGCCGGAATCGTCGCGCCCGATGAACATCACGATGCCGACCACCAGGATCAGTGCCAGCAGGGCCGCGGACGCGATGGCACCGAAGGAGACACGCTCGCGCGTGTAGGGCTCCTTCTGACTCACTTGGGTGCCTCCAATGTCACGATGTCGTCGGGCAATTCGTCGAGGGCTGTCAGGGGCGGGGTGGTCGATCCGGGGTCCGGCAGTCGTAACCGCCAGTCGTCACGGAACCATTCGACGGTGGTGTGGTTCACCGCCCGGGATCCGTCGGAGTACTCGGTGTAGATCTCGACCGCGCCGCGCCGGTCGGTGTAGTCGGCGATCCGGTAGCCGAGCAGTCGCGGGGCGAATTCGGGCGTGGCCGGTCCGGTGATCGACAGTTGCAGCCGATTGACCGACCACTCGTCGCGGGCGGGCCCCGGCACGACCGATCGGGCCACCACCGAGGACCACTGGCCGTCGGCGGCCACCGACAGGCGCACCGTGTGGGTGATCGCCGCGACCGCCGCGCCCGGCGGCGACCGGTCGAAACCCGCCGCCGCGCCCTCGGTGACCGATCTCGGCCCTTGGGCGGTGTGTGGCAGGACCACGCCACGGAAATCCTGCCAGCGCACCTCGGTCGGCGCCGCCGCCAGGTCGGGCGCGACGGACTGCTCGCCGCCGCCCGCGCAACCCGCCGCCGCGACGAGTGCGAGGCCGACCACGCCCGCCGCGTGTGACCGCATCACTGTGGAGTTCATGTCAGAACCGTCTTCATCAGGTTCCGGTCGCTCACGCCGGCAGGAATGCCAGCGCGATCCCGGAGGCCGTGCTCGCCACGATCGCGCCGATCAGGCTCATCAGCACGCCGTGGGTGGCGTCGTTGATCGCCATATCGCTGCGGAAGGCGCTCCACAGCCTGCCCGCGGACAGGATCATCCAAGCCAGGCACACCAGCAGCACGAACCACAGCAGCCAGTTCAACAACTGCATCAACGGTTCGAGCACCTCGGCGGGCATTCGCTTGTAGGCGAGTTCGGTCGCGGCGAGTCGCACGCTGGACACGACGGCCTCAGGTCCCGATGACGGCGTTCATGATGGTGCCCGCGCTCGTGGCCACCACACCGCCGATCATCGCGCCCGCCACCATCTTCGGCGATTCCAGACCGCCGCCGGTCCACCGCTCCCAGGCGAACTTGCCGCCCGCGTAGACGATGCCGCAGATCCCGGACAGCAGCACGAACCAGGTGAGGTAGCGCACCAGTTGCAGGATCTTCTCCGAACCGGGAGGGGCTTCCGGCGTCGGGTTGCCGACCTGCGCGAGAACGGTGCCGTACGAGTCCTGCACGGCGAGGAGAATCATGCTCATCGACGACCTCTCTCGGTGGTGTTCATCGAACCGGTGCGCGCCATCACGGCTCCTCCTCATCGAAAGTCGAACGGGCGTCGAGCTTTTCGCGGACGACGGAAACGATATCGACGCCGAGTTCGCGAACCTCGACCGGGACCTCCTCGAGCGGGTCGATCTTGCGCTTGCGCTCGGGCATCGGGTCGCCGGGCGACCAGGTCGGCAGCTGTTCGGCCTCGACCAGCGTCCACTCCTCGTACCACGGCACCTGCCACAGCGGGCCCGCCAGCGAGCCGACCACGTCGCGGTAGCGCCGGATCTCGGGCGGGATCTTGCCGGGCCGGGCGGCCACGGTGATCAACCCGATCACCTGGGACGGGCCGCCGAAGCCGAAATGGTGCTGACGCAACAGATCGTGCGCGCGCGTGAGCCCCGCGATGGTCTCCCTGGCCACGAGCACGACGAAGGGGGATTCACGCTCGAAGACGCCGGGCCAGCGGCGGCTCGAATCCGCCGCGGGGGCAAGCACATGCGCGAGAGTAGTGGCTCCCGCGCCGCCGTGCACACCCAGCAGCCACACCAGCGGCGCGCGGCCGATCCCCGGCACCGGCCGGTCCCACACGGGGGCGCGGCGCGACTCCGGCGGGGCGACCACCCCGGCCGGTTGCGGATCGTGTTTGCGGCGAAGTTTCATGGCGGCCGTCATGATGCCACTCCCGCCAGCACCTTCGCGTACGCGCGGCGGGTCTGCTCGGCCAGCGACGCGTGCCGAACGAGTTCGCCGCGCGCCAGATGCGGATCGTAGGGAATCTCCTCGATCTCGCGCACCCAGCCGGACAGATGTTCCCGCAAATGATCGGCGACCCGCGAATCCGCGCCCGGATGCTGGTGGGAGACGACGATGGTGGTGTCCCCGACGATGCCCGCCCCTTCGCCGTCGACCTCGCCGAACTGGTCGTCGAGCCACTCCAGGGTGACCCGCAACCGGTTGGCGGCATCGCTGCGCGCCGGAATCGCCAGCACCAGGGCGATCTCGGCATCATCGAGCAGGGGCCGCAGTTGCCGACCGGCAATCGGGTTGCCGCCGTCGTAGACCCCGGTGTGCCCCGCCTCGCGGACCGCGCGCGCGACCGTGAGGTAGGTCGCTCTGCGCCGCAGCGGCGCGGCGTCGCGCCAGAGCAGGCCGATCCCCGAACTGGCCAGCGACAGACATTCCTTCAGCGGCGCCGGTTCGTCGCCGCCGCGCCCGTACAGCCACGATTGCAGGCTGATCGGGTGCAGGTGTTCGTCGGCACCGCGCAGCGCCAGATCGCTGCCCGCGGCGGTGGCGTCCACCGCGACGGTCGGCGTCCCCGTCATCCCCAGCTCCCCCGCGATACCGAGGGCCGTCGTGGTCGTTCCCGCCCCACCGCAGCCGCCGACCACCAGGATCGGGCGTTGTGTCGGTTCGGCGTCGGGGTCGCCCCCGCTACGCCGCAGCCGTGCCACCGGAGCCTTGGACCGCACTTGTCGGCCCGACGACCCGCCCGATTCCCCGGGCGTCTCGTCGAGCCAGCGGCTCCAGTCCTCTCCCATCGTTCTCAGCTCTCCTTCATCCGGCCGCGATACCCGTGATCAGGGTGCGACCGCCGATCACCGCGGTGGTGACCGTCTGCCTGTTGTACGTGGCCGGCGCGCCGCCCGGCCGATACTCGGTGACCTCGACCGAATACCTGTTCTCGGTGATCGTGACGACGCGCACGCAGTGCGTGGTCCCCGCCGGGACCGTGTCGATGCCGCGCTGGATGACCGGCGCGGGCGAGATGGGCGCCTCGGGTGCGACCACCGCGCGCGCCCGCTCCCCGGAACGCTCGACGTAATAAGCGTATTGGAACGCGAGCACCGCGTCCGGTCCCGACTGCGTTCCGCCCGCCTCGGCGCCGCGCAGCACCCCGACGCCGCGTTCGATCGGGCAGTCCGCGGCCGCGTCGGTACGCGTACTGCCCGCGGTGAACTGCATCGACCGCGGCGGCGGCGTGTCACCGCCGGTGCCGTTGAGCAGCCACAGCGCGCCGAGCACCGCGGCGACCAGCAGCACCAGCGACACCACGACGACCAGCAGCAGACGGGCGCGCCGCGCGGCCGGATGTTCGCGCGCGGCGGTGCGCAGCGCCGGATTCGACCGCGCGTGCGGGAGTTCGACCGGTTCGTCGTCGCGCTCGTCCTCCGGCCACGGGAAGCGCACCGGACCGCTCGGTCGTGGTTCGTAGTCGTCGTCGGGGCCGGGCGCGTGATCGCCCGCCACCCAGTCCGACCACCCGCCGACGAATTCGCTGCGCCGCGCGGGCAGGTCGGTGGGGACCTCGGCGCGGGCGCGGGCCTCCTCCGGGTCCGGTTCGCGCGAC
>NZ_BAGG01000083.1 GCF_000308695.1 Nocardia takedensis NBRC 100417
AGGACGACAACGCCGCACTACGCGCCGCCAACACCGACCTCGAAGACGACAACACCGAACTGCGCGCCGACAACGCGCAATTACGCGCGGGTCCGCCACCCCCGACCCCTCCGTCTGAGAGCTGAGTCCCGGCACGACCGGTTACCTGAAACTCGAGCTGATGTTCAAGCCCTCGAGAGAACGGGGAACGTGAACGACGATCCGATCGTCTACGACCACGACGGCGCACGCCCAGCCCATCGTGCCGCACGAGATCGGACACATGCTGCTCGAGCACGACCAACCCCGAGCCGACAACCCGGCGAGCGGCGAACGAGGCGACGCCCTGTTGGCCGGACGCCTGCCGTCGATCGACCCGAATACGGTCCGGCACATTCTCTGCCGCAGCGACGACCGAGGCGAAATCGAGAGGGAGGCCGAGGCGTTGGCCGATGCCCCGATGCCGGCCACGACCGGCCGATCCGCGAGGGTAACACCATGCGCCAGAACTTCTTCGGCGACGGACGCGGTGCCGTCCAGGTTGTGTCGCAGCAACGAGGAGGCCGGATGGTGGACGCGTGGTACGCGTTGGTCAGCTCGTCTGTTCGACAGTTCTCCCGCCGGGGCGCTTCTTGGGCGGGGGCCAAGATAGCATCGGGGCTGGGACTAGGTCAGGACTGGAGATGCCTCGCAACAGACGTCCGCGGGATCGGGAAGAGAAGCGCGCGGAGATCGTGGTGGCCGCTCGGCGGTTGTTCGTCGAGCAGGGATACGACGCGGCGTCGATGACGCGGATCGCCCGCGAGGCCGGGGTGGTGTCGAACACGCTGTACTGGTACTTCCAGGACAAGGACGCGGTGCTGATCGCGGTCCTGGACGCGGTCCTGGCCGACTCGCTCACGGCTTACGGCGAAGTGCTGGGCTCGGGGCTGACTGATCGGCTGTTGTGGCTGGTCGAGGAATTGGAGCAACTGGGCCGGTTGGTGAGCACGGTGCACACGCGCGCCGAGGAGTCCGCCGCCGTTCGGGAGTGGCACGAGCGGTTCCACGCGATGGCCGAGGGGTTGTTCCGGGTGGAGCTGATCGAGCTCGGCGTGCCCGGCCACGAGGTGGATGCGCTGGTCGCGATCGGCGTTTTCGTGGTCGAGGGCCTGCTGACGCATCCGAGCGAGCAGACCCAGCGGCGCGCGGTGATCGAGACGTTGCTGGCCAGCGCTCGCGGCCTCGCCGCGGCCGGCTGAGCGCCGGGTCCGCGCGCGTTCACGAGCCGGGGGCGACCTGGGTGGCGTGTGCGGTGTAGTCGAAGTGTGTTGCCAGAAAATACAGTTGGTCGCGTACGGCGCGTTCGAAGTGTTCGCCGACGTAGATGTCGAAGTGGTCGCACGGGTAGTTCTGCAGGTGCACGTGGGCCAAGCCGTGGGCGTGACGCTTCGTGGTCTTCGCGGGCGCTGCGGCGTCGTTGTCGCAGACGCACAGCAGCGTCGGGGTGCTGGAGTGAGCCAGCGCGCGACCGGGCCGATCGAGCGGAAGGCGCAGCACCAGACGTGCGGCCAGGGCGTTGGCGGCATCGAATGCACCGTCGGGGCCGCGTAATACACCCCACACGCTGTCGCGACCGACGCCGGTCGCGGGTTCTCGCCCGCCGTCGTCCTCGGTCAGCGCGATGTTGTTCGACACCCGAGCCCGCACCGAGGGCAGCCGCTCCAACAACGCGCTGGTGCGCCGCGAGAGCCGGGTCCCCGCGGGCAGCAGTGCCGAAGCGCCGGCGAGGGCGTCGGGTGAGGCCACGAACGCGGGCATCCAGGACGTCCCCGCCATCGGCATCAGGATCGGTTTCGCGCCGAACCAGGACCCGACCGTGTCCAGGACGCCGGCCACTGTCAGCGCTGCCGCGCTCAGCGGGCCGGTCCGTAGACGCGCGCGCAACGACGCCGGGCCGTCGGTGAAGGGGCACTGAGCCACGACCGCCGCGATCCCGGTGTCCTCGGAAGCGACCCGGAGGACATGACCGCCGCCGAACGAGCTGCCCCACACCGCGATCCGGTCGACATCGACCTCCGGCAGGGTGCGCGCGAAGGCCAGGGCGGCATGCCAGTCGGCGCGTTGGCGGCCGATGTCGAGGAGCTGGCGCGGCGCTCCGCCGCTGGCCCCGAGATGCCGGTAGTCGAACACCAGCACCGACCACCCCGCCTCGGCGAAGCGTTGCGCGTAGGCATCCAGGCGCATCTGCCGCACCGCCCCGAGCCCGTGCCCCATGATCACCATCGGACGCGGAGCCGTCAGATCAGGGGCGGAGTACAGCCACGCCGCGCACTCGTCCCGGCCGGAGGGGAACCAGACCTCACGCCGCCGCACCGATTCCGCCTCACGCCGATCGGCGGACCCACTGATTTCCATGACTCGCGTCCTCCCGTTTCACCACCACGCTTCTTGGACGCCATCCAAGAAGCGGTTCACAGTCACGGTAGAGACTTCTTGAACGCCAGTCAAGAATCTGGGTTACCCGTGCAACCGTGACCGAACAGCGGCCGGAACCGCGATCAGCCGAGACCCCGAGACCGGACCGATCCGGTCGTTTCAGCCCGCGATCACAGCTCGGTGACAGGGTCGTGCGGGACAGCTTGGCGTGAACCGCGCCGGGTAGACCCGCGAAACCATGGACAGTGCGAAAGGTGAGAAGACCTCGTATCTGGAAGCCCGCGTCTCGGTGTGGTGGCTTCCGGGGCACGCCCTGTGGTGGAACACCGAACTGTTGGGCACCACCGCCCAACTCGCCGCGGCGCTCGAGGAGTTGGCGGTCCGCGTCACCGTCGACTCGCTCGCTCGCCAGGTCCTGAGCACCGATTCCTTCTCCGTGATCGGCTACGGACTGGCGTTCTCCCGGCGGACCGCGACCCTGCGCCACCACGGCGACACCATCCTGCTGCGCGTCCTACCCGAACGGCTGCGGTCCCACGCCGCAGAAATCCGCCGCGCGAACCTCAGCGATCCTTGCCCCGGTCACGACGACCCCGCCTTCGGTTGAGCACACCCGGAGCACTCGAACGGTCCACCTACTCGCACACCGCGCCGTTCGCGCGAACACCGCTTCCCACAACGGTATTCGCTGAGTCGAGCGGCAGGACGGCACACGATCGTCAGCCGATTGCCCACACCCGCGCCCCAGCAGCCCAGGACCGATCCCCGCGTTTGGGCGGGGTAGACGCTGTCCACGCCTGGGGAACAATCGCCGATTCCGCTGATCGCCGATCCCGGAGCCCCCGCGGCCATCGCCCACGAACTGGCCGGCAGACCCGCGAACTCGATGGCCGGTGCCGCACGCTCGCTGCGGGCGCGGCCGCCCCGACGAGGCGGCACAGCTTCGAGATGACCATGATCGGCCTTGCTCGTAACGAGACCGACGAGCTGTCGCGTCCGCTTCCCGGCACGAGAGTGTGGAGTACACGGTTGCACGAAACGGTGTGCACTGCTATCTAATATCTATGGCTGCCAAATCAGATTTCTTGACGGGAGTGAAACAGAACAAACCGCGAGCGGTGGTCGGTGGCACCGGTGAGCGGCATCCGGGATCGCTGTGGTGGGACGCGGAGACGGTCCTGGTCACCCAGCAGGTCGGTCCGGGGCGACGGGAAAGTCGCGCGAAACTCGTGGTGCCGTTGTCGCACGGGCGGTTGGCATTTCGATTGTCGTCGTACTCGGCGCAGGCGGCGCGTCTACGCCGGGACCGACGGGTGATCGTGCAGGCCGGGGATCGCTGGGGGCGTCCGGCACTCGGTTCGCGTGAGCACCAGGCCACCGTAAAGCTGTTCGATCGCGGCGAGGCGTTCGAACTCGTCGCCGAGGCGATGGCCGCCAAATACGGACCGCGCCTGCTGTGGTCGAAGTGGGCGCACCGCTGGAGCCTGGGCACCGCCCCCTACGCCGACCTGGCCGCCGTCGTCACCGTCCACGAGAACACCGGCACACTGGCACTACCCTGAACCGCTCGGGCACCCCGCCAACACGGATGCGGGGTGCCCGTCACCGTCCGCCTCGACAACGCCGGTCTGATCGCCTCGGCCGCGCGCGAAGCAGGCGCGACGCGAGTCACCCACCTCGGTCACCGCGAAGAATTACTCGACGTCCTCGCCTCGGTGTTGCGCGGCGGCGAAGTGGTGCTGTGCAAGGGCGCGAACTCGGCGGCGCTGTTCGAGACCGCCTCTGCGTTGGCGGCGACGCCGATACCCGAGGCACGGCCGTCATGACCGACATCGACACGTCGCCACGGCTCTGACAGGGGTCGGAGGCGTAGTCGCCGGAGCGAAAGCGATCGAGTCCGCCCGGCGCTGGGGAGTGAAGATCAAAGCGGCGGTGGTCGCCTGGCGTGGTCGGAAGGTGGCGCAGCTCAAAGGTCTGGCGGACGACGCCTGGGCGGCGATGCAACGAGCGGGCAAGGCGCTGACCGACCTTCTCGATCGTCTGGGCGGCAAACCCAAACCCTCCGTGGTGGCCCGAGAACTGACCGACCAAGATCGATGGGTGCTCACCCAAGGTGTCAGCGACTCACGCGGGAACTCCTTGACCGGTGTCCTGCGCAGCGGTGAGACTCCCACCCCCGAACAGCAGCGTCAGATCGACGCCATGAACGAGGCGCTGGGCAAACTGCCTGCCTATGAGGGACCGCTCAAGCGGCACACCAACCTCACCGCGGAGCAGTTGGACGAGTTCGTGCCGAATCAGCCTTATACGGACAAGGGATTCATGTCGGCGAGTACGAACCCGGCGGGTGCCAACGAGTTCATCGTGAACAACTCCAATGTCGAATTCCAGATCGTCTCGAAGACCGGGCGGGACTACAGCGCGTACGGCACTCCGGACGAGATCCTGTTTCCCTCGGGCACCAACTTCTTCGTACAGAGTAAGGTGCCGGACCCGGTGACCGGGCGAATGGTGATCAATGGTCGAAGTCCAGGAGGCAGTGGTGCCGAGAGAAGTGGGCGGCAGGATCTTCTACAGCCGCGAAGAGGGCGAAGAACTGGGATTGATTCCCTCGCCGGAGGAACTCGCCCGCGCGGAGGAGATGTTCGCCGCGTTCGAGGAACGCGGTCGAGTCGTCGGCCCCGCTCCGGAAGGCGTTACGCCGGGCTTCGGTGGTCGGTTCTCCGACGATCTGGAGGGCACCGAGTTCGAGGGGTGGACCCGCGAACCGGGAACGAACCAATGGTATGACCGGGAGGGCAATCCGGTTTCGCGTGGCGACGGCCGAAGCTGCACGCCGTGAACTGGTCCTCAGCGGCCCGGAAGCCGGTGGCGTAGGCGTTCGATCGGGGATTTCCGGCGGTTTCGCGCACTGATCGCGGAAACCCATCGCGGTAACGGTTCGCGGGCGGCGATCCACTGCGGCGGCACCCCGACCCGACCGGCGCTCGTACCGCGACCGGTGAAGGCGCCGACGATACCGCCGACGATCGCGCTCGTGGTGTCGATATCCCCGTCCGCCGCGAGGCAGGCGGCGATAGCGCAGGGGTAGTCGGACAGGTGGGTGGCCGCCGCCCACAATGCGAACGGCACGGTGTCCTGTGCGGTCACTTTGGAGCCGTTGCCGAGTGCTTGCGCGGCCTCCACGACGGGCGCGCCGAGCAGTGTGCGGGCCTGGCGCACCCCTCGGCTCGTCTCGCCATCCGCGAGTCGGTCGATGACGGCGGTGAGGAGGTCGTGCGGTGCGAGCGGCGCACCGGTCAGTCGAGCGCGCGCGGCTTGTCCCGCCGCCAAGGCCACCGCGATCGCCCCGGCGACTCCTTCGGGATGCGTATGGGTCACCCGCGCCGATCGAACCGCTTGGGCGACGATCCGGTCCGTGTCCCGCGCGTAGTAGGCGCCCAACGGCGCGACCCGCATCGCCGCGCCGTTGCCGCAGGAACCTCCACCGCCGAACGCGGCTGCGGCCGCGTCCTCCCACCGCACGCCGTCCCGAACCCGGCGCAGCGTCGTCGCCGTGGCGAATCCGTAGTCGCGCCGAGGATCCCACCGGGCCGCGAATTCGGCGGCCAGCAGGTCCGGATCGATGTCGCCGCGTCGATCGAGCTCGAGAACGACGGCACACGCCATCTCGGTGTCATCGGTCCACTCCCACAGCTCATCCGGGATATCACCCGCCAGAACGTCGGCGACGGTCCGGCGTATGACGGGAAATCGCTGGCCCAGCGCATCCCCCACGGACAGCCCAGCCAACGAATCGAGCATCAGGTCGGTGTGCATCGCCGCGATCGTAGCGACCCGCAAAGACCGTAGTCGAGTTCTTGGTCGGCCTCGGGGACTCGCCCGCCCGAGCTCGACCGCGGTGGCGCCGCCATCCCGAGAGCTGCTTTTCCGGTGTCGGTCACGCGGCCATCCCCGACCCCCGAGGTTGTCGGAAGCAGGTCCATTTTCGGGATGCACCGACTCGATGTGCGGCGACGCCAAGAACGGGAACGTGTAGCTGTATGAGCGCTAAAACAGCGCGTCTGCGACGCAGTTTGCATGTTAGAACAAGTTCTATATTCTCGTCTCATGAAGGTCGCAGTGACCGGCGCAGCCGGCTACCTTGGCACGAATCTGCTCCCGCTGCTGGTCGAGCGCGGCCACGAGGTCGTGGCGATCGACCGGGCGGTGCCCGCGATCGCCGCGCGACCCGGCGTCACCTGGGTCGCGGGCGACGTCCTGGACCCGGCGTCGATGCGGGGGGCGCTCGCGGACGTGGAGATCGTCTACCACCTGGTCGCCGTCATCACCCTGGCCGACCGCAACGACCTCGCCTGGCGGGTCAACACCCAGGGCGTGCGGGTGGTCGCCGAGGCCGCCAAGGCCGTCGGGGTGCGCCGCGTCGTGCACGCCAGTTCCATCCACGCTTTCGACCAGTACACCTGCGGCGGGCACATCAGCGAGAAGTCGGCGCGCTCGACCGATCCGAAACTGCCCGTCTACGACCGGTCCAAGTGGGCGGGCGAGATCGAGTTGCGCGCCGTGATCGAGGACGGCCTGGACGCGGTGCTGTGCAACCCCACCGGCGTCTTCGGCCCGGCGGATTTCGGCACGCCGCTCTCGCGCATCAACCGCACCTTGCGCGACGCCGCCGCGGGCCGCATCCCCGCGATGATCGACGGTGGTTTCGACCTGGTCGACGTGCGCGACGTCGCCGAAGGACTGATCCTGGCGGGCGAACGCGGCCGCACCGGTGAGAACTACCTGCTCGGCGGGGAGATGATCACCATGCCGGACCTGTGCAGGCTGGCCGCCAAACACGGCAACTCCACCGGACCGCGTTTCACCATCTCCCCGAAACTGGTCGGCAGACTGATCCCCGCGCTCGCGCCGGTCGGCAAACTGCTGCGCACCGACATCGTGTCCAAGGCGGCACTGGGCGCGCTGGTCTCGGCGCCGGTCGTCGACCACACCAAGGCCACGAGCGAACTCGGCTACCAGCCGCGCCCGACCGACGAGACGGTGCGCGACCTGGTGGAATTCTTCGCCGATCCGCAGGTGTTCGCGCGCGGTCGCGCGGGCGAGGTCGCTTGACACGACATTAGAACACATGTTCGACTGAGGGGGTGCGGTGGCAGAACCAGACCCTCGCGGCCGAGGACGGCGCGCTGCCCGGCCTGGCCAGGGCCGGGTTCGTCCGCTCGGTCCGCACCCCCGAATTCGATGGCGTCACCTTCCACGAAGTGCTCTGCAAGAGCGCGCTGAACAAGGTCGCCGGAAGTTCCTCGCTGCCCTTCGGCTGGACGATCAATCCGATGCGCGGGTGCTCGCACGCCTGCCGCTACTGCTTCGCCCGCCCCACCCACGAATACCTCGACCTGGACGCGGGCCGCGATTTCGACGCCGAGATCGTGGTGAAGACCAATGTCGCCGCGGTCCTGCGCGCCGAACTGCGCCGCCGGTCCTGGCGACGCGAACCGGTGGCGCTGGGCACCAACACCGACCCCTACCAGCGCGCGGAGGGCCGCTACCGGCTGATGCCCGGCATCATCGCCGCCCTCGCCGAATCCGGCACCCCGTTCTCCGTGCTCACCAAAGGCACGCTGCTGCGCCGCGATCTGCCGCTGCTGCGCGAGGCCGCGCGCTCGGTACCCGTCCGGTTGGCGATCTCGCTGGCCATCCTCGACCCGGACCTGCATCGCGGCATGGAACCCGGCACACCGTCCCCGCGGGCGCGGCTGGACCTGATCGGCGCGCTGACCGAGGCCGGATTCGCGGTGAACGTGATGGTCGCCCCGATCCTGCCGCACCTCACCGACGACCCGGCCCACCTCGACGCGCTGTTCGGCGCGATCGCCGGCGCGGGCGCGGCCTCGGCGGTCACCCTGCCGCTGCGGCTCAACGGCGCGACCCGCGGCTGGTATCTGGCCTGGCTCGCCGAGCACCGGCCCGCCCTGCTCCCCCGCTACCGGCAGCTGTACCGGGGCGCGAACGTCGACCCGGCCTATGCCGCGACGCTGCGCGAGCGGGTCGTCCCCCTGCTGGAGCGGCACGGGTTGAACGGTCGGCGCGAATCCGCCGAAGCGGACGCGCCGAGCGCCGCCGCGCCCGCCGATCCGCAGCTCACGCTGTTCGGCTGAGCCCACCGCGGCAATTTCCGGACCGGCCCCGCGCTTCACCCGCGCGCACCTCGCCGGTCGGAGTACTTTGGCGACTGGCACCTCCCACGCGACGAGGAAGTGAAGCAGACATATGGTCTCGCACCAAAGTGATGTCGGCGCAGCCACATTGGAAAAGGTCGTCATCAGATTCGCCGGCGACTCCGGCGACGGCATGCAGCTGACCGGCGATCGGTTCACCCACGAGGCAGCGGCCTTCGGCAACGATCTCGCCACCCAGCCCAATTTCCCCGCCGAGATCCGCGCGCCACAGGGCACGCTACCGGGGGTGTCGTCGTTCCAGATCCAGATCGCCGACTACGACATCCTCACCGCGGGCGATCAGCCCGACGTGCTGGTGGCGATGAATCCCGCCGCGTTGAGGGCCAATGTCGAGGATCTGCCGCGCGGCGGCACGATCATCGTCAACACCGACGAATTCACCAAACGCAACCTGACCAAGGTCGGCTACGCCGCCGACCCGCTGGCCGACGGCAGCCTCACCGACTTCACCGTGCACCAGGTGCCGATGACCTCGCTGACCTTGGGCGCCACCGAACCCACCGGCGTCGGCAAGAAGGACGGGCAGCGCGCGAAGAACATGTTCGCCCTCGGCCTGCTGTCGTGGATGTACGGGCGACCGCTCGGCGGCACCGAGCGGTTCATGCGCGAGAAGTTCGCCGCCAAACCCGAGATCGCCGAGGCCAACGTGCTGGCCTTCCGGGCGGGCTGGAACTACGGCGAGACCACCGAGGCGTTCGCCACCACCTACGCCATCGCCCCCGCCGCGCTGCCGCCGGGCACCTACCGCCAGATCACCGGCAACACCGCGCTGGCCTACGGCCTGGTCACCGCGGGCAGGCTCGCGGACCTGCCGGTGTTCCTCGGCACCTACCCGATCACCCCGGCCTCCGACGTCCTGCACGAGCTGAGCAAGCACAAGAATTTCGAGGTCACCACCTTCCAGGCCGAGGACGAGATCGCGGGAATCGGTGCGGCGCTGGGCGCTTCGCTCGGCGGCGCGCTCGGGGTCACCAGCACCTCGGGGCCGGGTCTGGCGCTCAAGAGCGAGACCATCGGCCTCGCGGTGATGACCGAACTGCCCCTGGTGATCGTCGACGTGCAACGCGGCGGACCGTCCACCGGCCTGCCCACCAAGACCGAACAGGCCGACCTGTTGCAGGCCCTCTACGGCCGCAACGGCGAATCCCCGGTGGCCGTGCTGGCTCCGCGCTCGCCCGCGGACTGCTTCGCCACGGCGGTCGAGGCGGCGCGCGTCGCGCTCACCTATCGCACCCCGGTGCTGCTGCTGTCGGACGGGTCGATCGCCAACGGGTCCGAGCCGTGGTCGATCCCGCGCGTCGAGGATCTCGAACGCATCGACCCGGCCTACGAACCCGACGCCGAGGACGAGGCGGGTTTCCAGCCCTACGCCCGCGACCCGGAGACCTTGGCCCGCCCGCTGGCCGTGCCGGGCACCCGCGGGCGCGCGCACCGCATCGGCGGACTCGAGAAGGCCGACGGCAGCGGCAACATCTCCTACGATCCGGCCAACCACGAACTCATGGTTCGGCTGCGGCAGGCCAAGATCGACGGCATCGACGTGCCCGAGATCGAGGTCGAGGACCCGGACGGGGCGGCCGAGGTGCTGATGCTGGGCTGGGGCAGCTCCTACGGGCCGATCGGCGAGGCGTGCCGTCGCGCGCGCAGGCGCGGCGTCGAGGTGGCCCAGGCCCACCTGCGCCACCTCAACCCGCTGCCGCCGAATCTCGGCGAGGTGCTGCGCCGCTACCGCGTGGTGGTCACCCCGGAGATGAACGGCGGGCAACTGGCCCTGCTGCTGCGCGCGAAGTACCTGGTCGACGTCCACCCCTGGACCAAGATCGCGGGCACCGCGTTCTCCGCGCAGGAACTCGTCGGCGTCATCGACGCCGCCCTGGACGGCACACTGACCGACCTGGAACAGGACAAGGGGTTCGCCGCCCGCGCGCGGGCCACCTACCGCACCGCACCGGGCGACCGGACCGAGGCCGCCCCACCCACCACCGGGGGACACTGAGATGACCATCATCGAAACCTCGCTCGTCGGCACCGATCTCGGCCTCACCGGATTGTCGGGCGTACCGGCCGCGAGCGAGAAACAGAAGGCCAAGGACTACACCACCGACCAGGAAGTGCGCTGGTGCCCCGGCTGCGGTGACTACGTCATCCTGGCCACCGTGCGCGGCTTCCTCGCCGACCTCGGACTGCGCCGCGAGAACCTCATGTTCGTCTCCGGCATCGGCTGCTCGAGCCGGTTCCCGTACTACCTCGAGGCGTACGGCATCCACTCCATCCACGGCCGCGCGCCCGCGATCGCCACCGGACTGGCCGTCACCCGCCCCGACCTGTCGGTCTGGGTGGTCACCGGCGACGGGGACGCGCTGTCCATCGGCGGCAACCACCTCATCCACGCGCTGCGCCGCAACGTCAACATGACGATCCTGCTGTTCAACAACCGCATCTACGGGTTGACCAAGGGCCAGTACTCCCCCACCTCCGAACCCGGCAAGATCACCAAATCCACGCCGATGGGGTCGGTGGACCATCCCTTCAACACGCTGTCGGTGGCGCTCGGCGCGGAGGCCACCTTCGCGGCGCGGGCACTGGACTCCGACCGCGCGGGCCTGACCGAGGTGCTGCGCGCCGCCGCCGAACACCGCGGCACCTCGTTCGTGGAGATCCTGCAGGACTGCCCGATCTTCAACGACGGCTCCTTCGACGCGCTGCGCCGCGACAACGCCGCCGACCACCTGATCCCGTTGCGGCACGGCGAACCGGTCACCTTCGGCACCGACGGGGAATTCGCGGTGGTGCGCAAGGGATTCGGGCTCACGGTGGCGCGGACCGAGGACGTCGGCGCGGCCGAGGTGGTGGTACACGACGCCTACGCCGACGACCCGGAATACGCCTACGCGCTGTCGCGGCTGTCCGACCAGGCCCTCGACCACGTCGTCACCGGGGTGTTCCGCAGCGTCTCGCGGCCCACCTACGACGACGGCGTGCGCGCCCAGACCGAGACGGCACGCGCACGCGCACCGCTCGGGCCGGATTCGCTCCAGGCGTTGCTCAACGGCCGCGAGACGTGGACGGTCGGCTGACCGACCGGCCGGCGACTCAGCCCCGCTTGTCTCAGCCCCGCTTGACGAAACCGAGGTCGACCACGGCGTCGCGCTCCTGTTCGAGTTCGGCGACGCCCGCGTCGATGCGCGCGCGGGAGAACTCGTCGATCTCCAGACCGGTCACGACGCGGTGGGCGCCGTCCGCGCAGGTGACCGGGAAGGAGCTGATCAGCCCTTCCGGGACGCCGTAGGACCCGTCGCTGGGCACCGCCATCGAGGTCCAGTCACCCTCCGGGGTACCGAGCACCCAGTCGTGGATGTGGTCGATCGCGGCACTGGCCGCGCTCGCCGCCGAGGACGCGCCCCTGGCCTGGATGATGGCCGTGCCGCGCTGCTGCACGGTCGGGATGAAATCCTCGCGCAGCCAGGTGCGGTCCGGGACCACTTCCAGGGCGGGGCGGCCGTCGATGGTGGCGTGGGTGATGTCGGGGTACTGCGTGGCCGAGTGGTTGCCCCAGATCGCGACGCGGGCGATGGACTCCGCGGGCTTGCCGGACTTCTTGGCCAACTGCGCGACCGCGCGGTTGTGGTCCAGGCGCGTCATCGCGGTGAACCGCTCGGCGGGCACGTCGGGGGCGTTGTTCATGGCGATGTAGGCGTTGGTGTTGGCCGGATTGCCGACCACGAGGACCTTCACGTCGGCCGCCGCGCCCGCGTTGATGGCCTGCCCCTGCTCGGTGAAGATCGGGCCGTTGGCGGCGAGCAGATCACCGCGCTCCATACCCGCCGTGCGCGGACGCGCGCCGACCAGCAGCGCCACGTTCGCCCCGTCGAAGCCGACCCACGGATCGTCGCTGATGTCGATCGACTCCAGCAGCGGGAACGCGCCGTCCTCGAGTTCCATCGCGACGCCCTCGAGCGAGCTCACCGCCGCGGGGATCTCCAGCAGCCGTAAACGCACCGGAGTCCGGGAGCCGAGCATCGCGCCCGAGGCGATCCGGAACAGCAGCCCGTAGGCGATCTGTCCGGCCGCACCGGTCACGGCGACGGTCACGGGCGCGTTGCGAACGGTGCTCACGAGCGGGACTCCTTGCGTCGGGTGGACAACGAACTCGTTCCCAACCCTATCGAGTCTCACCGACGCGGCGGTCCGGGCGTGAGGTACGCGACAGTGACTCCCGTGGGACCCTCCTCAGCCGAGTTCGGCGACCTCGCGATCGGTCAGCACGATCGGCGAGACCACGTCCTGGCCGCGCGCCGAGCGCACCGCCCGGTACAGCGGGCGCTCGCCCAGCGCGGCGTCACGGGCCTCGGCCCGCAACTGCTGGATCAGCACCGCCGACACCGCCACCGCGGAGGCCAGCGTGCCCGAGGCGAGCGCGTCGGCCAGGCGGCGCAGACCCAGCAGGTGCAGTTCACGTCCACTGCCGCTGTCGGTGTACATGGCCAGCGGGATCGTCTGGGTGTCCGGTCCGGCCGTGACACGCAGCGCGATGCGACTCAACCGCGCGGGCCAGACGACCAGCTCGACCCCGGTCGCCGCGGCCAGGTCGATCCGCCGCTCCCCGAGCAGCCGCTGCACGTGGATGACACTGCCCGACAACCACATCCGCCTGCGCCGGACCGCGAACGCGTAGCCGACCGTCGGCGCGCCGACCACGACCCCGATCGCCACCGCGATCGGCCAGTGCAGCACCGTGGCCGCCAGCAGGGCCGCGCCGACGCCGATACCGGTCGCCGCGAGCGCCAGGCGGCGCAGCACCGGCGCGTAGACCTCGGGGGCGACCAGATCGAGGCCGATCGCCGAAACAGCCTCCGCGCCCCCGGGATTCGACTCCACCGCCACGCCTCTCCACACTCGCCGCACCATCGGTGCGCCGAAAGGATAACCCGTACCGGCGGCGGCGCGGGGTCGTTGCGACGGGCGGAACCTTCCCGGCTAGGTCGCCAGTTCCGCCGACAAGACCGCGACGACCTCGTCCAGACCGATCTGCCACTGGTCGCCGGTACCCATATCCTTCACCCCGATCGTGTTCTCGGCCAGATCCCGATCGCCGAGGACCAGCGCGAAACGGGCGCCGCAGCGATCGGCCACCTTCATCGCGCTCTTGATCGAACGATCGCCGTAGGCCAGGTCTACGCGGATGCCCGCCGCCCGCAGTCGTGCGGCCAGCACCACCAGGCGCTGCTTGGCCGCCTCGCCCAGCGGCACGCCGAAGACCGCGCAACTGGACGGATCACCCGCGGGCTTGCCCTCGGCGCGCAACGCGAGCACGGTGCGATCGACGCCGAGACCGAAGCCGATACCGGACAGCGGCGCGCCGCCGAGCTGGGCCATCAGGCCGTCGTAGCGGCCGCCGCCGCCGATGCCGGACTGCGCCCCGAGACCGTCGTGGACGAACTCGAAGGTCGTCTTGGTGTAGTAGTCCAGCCCGCGCACCATCCGCGGGTTCACCACGTACGGCACGCCCAGCGCGTCCAGATGCCTCAGGACCTGCTCGAAGTGTGCTTTGGCCGACTCCGAGAGGTGATCGATCATCAGCGGCGCGTCGGCGGTCATCGCCTTGACCTCGGGCCGCTTGTCGTCGAGCACCCGCAACGGGTTGATCTCGGCCCGGCGGCTGGTGGCCTCGTCCAGCGGCAGCCGCTCCAGGAACTCGGTGAGCAGTTCGCGGTAGCGGGGACGGCAGGTGTCATCGCCCAGCGAGGTGATCTCCAGGCGGAAATCGGTCAGTCCGAGCGCGCGGTAACCCGCGTCGGCGATCGCGATCACCTCCGCGTCCAGCGCCGCGTCGTCCACGCCGACGGCCTCGACGCCGACCTGCTGCAACTGCCGGTAGCGGCCCGCCTGCGGGTTCTCGTAGCGGAAGAACGGCCCCGCGTAGACCACCTTGATCGGCAGCTGGGCCGATTTGTCGAGCCCGTGCTGGATGATCGCGCGCATGACCCCGGCGGTGCCCTCGGGACGCAGCGTGTAGCTCTGGCCGTTGCGGTCGGCGAAGGTCCACATCTCCTTGCTGACCACGTCGGTGGACTCGCCGACGCCCCGGGCGAACAGGGCCGTCTCCTCGAAGATCGGCAGCTCGACATGTCCGTATCCGGCGAGGGTGGCGGCGCGGATCAAGCCGTCGCGCACGGCGACGAACTCGGCGGAGCCGGGCGGGACGTAGTCGGGAACCCCCTTCGGGGCGGTGAAGCTGCTGGTCTTGGTCACGGTGGTCCAGTTTCCACCACCGCGGGCCGCCAAGTCCAACCGGTATCGGGCGGGGGCGGCGCGGCCGGGCGCGTCTACCCGGGGGAACTCTCAGGAGGGGATGGCACACTGTTCCCCGGAAAGGACCGGATAACGGGAGGAACTGTCAGTGCCGAGCAACGAACAGCGACGAGCAGCGGCCAAGCGCAAGCTGGAGCGCCAACTGGCGTCCCGGGCCGAACGGGCGCGCAAGCGCAAGCGACTCACGATCGCCGGATCGGTGCTCGGCGTCGTCGTCGTGGTCGCGGCGGTCACCGGCGTCTACTTCCTCACCAAGGGCGAGGACGGCGAGAACTCCGCCGAACCGAAGGACGCCTCGCTCACCGCGGCGCCGCCGCAGGCCGCCGCCAAGCCCGAGAAGGTCACCTGCACCTACCGTGACGGGCGCACCCCGGCCGACAAGCCGGTCACCAAACCGCAGAAGACCGAGGTGCCGACTACCGGGAACGACGCGCGCGTCAGCCTCAGCGTGGAGACCACGGCCGGACCGCTGGGCCTGACCCTGAACAACGCCGAATCCCCCTGCACGGTCAACAGTTTCATGAACCTGGTCAGCCAGGACTACTTCAACGACACCTCCTGCCACCGCCTCACCGCGGGCGAGGGCCTCAAGGTGCTCCAGTGCGGCGATCCGGTCGGCACCGGAATGGGCGGCCCCGGTTACGAATTCGACAACGAGTACCCGACGGACCAGTACGCCGTCGACGACCCCGCCGCCCAGTCCCCGATCGACTACAAGCGCGGCGTGCTGGCCATGGCCAACGCCAACCGGTCGACCAACTCCACCGGCATCGACGGCAAGGCCACCAACGGCAGCCAGTTCTTCATCGTCTACGGCGATTCCCAACTCCCGCCCCAGTACACGATTTTCGGCACCGTGGACGAGGATTCGCTGGGCACGCTGGACAAGATCGCGGCCGCGGGCCAGGACAACTCCAACGGGCCCGGCGACGGCAAGCCCAACACCCCGGTGACGATCCAGTCGGTGCGCCTCGACCGCTGACGCACCCCCGCGCATACACCCCTCGCCGCGCCGGCGGGGGGTGTTTTCGTTCGGAAGGAGGTGTGTCACTTCCGCCGGCACGCCGTTTCCGGCCGCGATATCCTGGATTTCACGGGCACGTCCGCACGGTTGTGTTCGCCCTTTGTCGGGTATTCTCGAACGAGGAGTACGCGAGGCGTAGTCGTCTCCCGCGGGTAGGCTCCTGCGGGGATGTCACCTTCGGGTGCTTCTGGGTGTCCACGTTGTGCAGGCGGGGATGCCGTCGGATCGGAATACCTCCGGTCGGGCGGTGTCCGTGACGAAACACCACAATCCATAGAGAGCACTGCGGCATCGGGGAGCAGCCATGTCCGAGGAACTGGACGACATCGGCGCGGAGACAGCGGCGATGATGAAGACCATGTTGCAGATCGCGACACTCGTCGCGCTCAAGACCCGCGAACGTGGTCAGAAAGAAGCCGAGGCCAGGGTGAAGATCACCGAGGCCCGCATCAAGGAGGCCAGAGAACTCCAGGTGCGCGAGGCCAGGGACGCCAAGGCGAAGGACCCGCGCAACGTCGAGTTGGCGCGGATGGTCGAGAAAGCGGTACCCAGTCCGGGGATCTCCCTGGACAAGGACAAGTTCAGTCCGCAGCGCGAGGCGAGTCTCGCGGGAGCGTCGTCGGCCACGCCGCAGATACGCTACGACTCCCCCGAACGCCGCTCCGCCATCGCGGCGCATCTGGCCCGCATCGGGGTCGCACCGGAGTTGGCGAAAGTGCGGATGCTGGTCGAGTTGGGCCAGGGCGCACCGGTCGAAGAGGCCGCTCGCACGCGGTCCCACGACGCTCCGCACCGCAATCTCACCCGCGAGCAAGAACTCGCCCGCGGGCTCGAACGCAGTCGCTAGTTCACCGGCGTCTCGCTCTGGACGGGATTGCTGAACATCCCCTCCAATTCAGACGCGACCGGGAGCGGGTCCGGATTACTCCGGTGCCCGCCCCGCGCGTCGCAGTACTTGAACGGCCCCTTGGGGTTGAACAGCAACGCCAGATGCATATCGGCGTGCTCGGTGATCCACTCGCTCAGGCCGGTGGACGCCTCGTTGCGCAGATGTTCCCAAGCCCGCCACAGCGCCTCGAGTCGCAGCACCGCCTCGGGATGACGCCACCACTGCGGGCACCACACCGCGTCGCTCACGTCGATGACCGGACGGCGGAACACCTCGCTCAGATACTCGCGCACGAACGAGTCCACACTCGGGTACACCCATTTCGGCAGCCCGACCAGCCGCTCCGTAGGGTGGCCTGCCGGCGGAGGGTCGCACGGCAAGGGCTGGATCCGCTCCACGTGACCGTGCCGCACACTGCAATATTTGAACGGACCGCGCGGATTGAGCAGCATGCCCATGTGTTTGTCGGCGTAGTCGAGCAGCCAGATGCTCAGACCGGCCCGCTCGTCGCGTTGCAGGCGCTCCCACGCCCGCCACAGCGCGTCGAGCCGGGCGACGGCCTCCGGATGTCGCCACCATTGCTCACACCACACGGTGTCGCTGCTGTCGCTGACCTGACGCTGGTAGATCTGCACCAGGAAGACGCCCACGAACTCGGTCACATCGGTGAATACCGGCTCGATGATCTCGTCGTCGCTCACTGCGGTCGCACCTCCTCCTGCTGACGTGCCTCCGCGCGCGGCGCGGGCTTGACCCTGGGCCCCTTGTCCAGCGAGACCGGGTCCTGCGCACCGGATCTCGCCTTCGCGGGCAGTCCGATGATGTCGGGGATCTTGATCTTCTCGGACGGGTCGTGCTTGGCGATGGAGCGTTCGACGTCGACGGCGTATTCGCTTTCCCACCAGGCCACGGTGCGCACCAGGACCGGCGGGGCGCCGGAGGAGAACACGATGACGCGGCCGCGCGGCAGGGTGGCCAGGCCGTTGACCGAGAAGGTCTTGGACGAGCCGAGCGAGCGGGAGTAGCTCTTGCCGCTGGCGGATTCGGAGACCGACTGGGAGATGGCGTCGTACTCGCCGAGCGCTTCGGAGCGGTCGCGCAGGAAGTTGGTGTCGTCGACGCCGCTGCCGAGGACCTTGATGTTGGCGGCCGACCACAGCGCGGACATACCGTCCTCGCCCCAGCAGCGCGCGCCCTGTGCCCAGGACTGCAACACCGTCATGACGACGATGCCACGCGAGCCGAAGTGGCTGTACTGCTTGGGCAGATCCTTCCAGCGCACCACGTTGGCCGCTTCGTCGAGGACGGCGAGCAACGGGATGTCCAGGCGGCCGCCGCGCGACATCGACGCCTTGTGCATGGCGACGTCGATGACGGCCTCGGTCAGGGCGCTGACCAGCGGGGCCGCCGAGCCGCGGCCTTCCAGCGACAGGCTGTAGAGGGTGCCGTTGGCCTGGATGAACTGCAATTCGTCGAACAGGCCGCGCTGGACGGCGTGACCGTCGGGCAGGACGGTCTCCCCGGGGGTGACCCAGTCGTGCACGTTGGTCAGTTTCAGGCAGCGCACCATCTTCTTGGCGGTGCCGAAGACGCCGCTGCGGGTGCGTTCGTCGGTCTGGTACTGCCCGGCCAGGCCGTCGGCGCTGAAGCCGTGGCCCGCGTCGCGCAGCAGTTTGATCGGCGTCTCGTCCCTGGGGTGGGTGACCCATTCCCAGACCTTGGTGATCGGCTCGCGGGCCACCGCGGCGGCGAGGAACAGGCTGGCGAGCAGGTCTTCGGCCTCGGGGTCGAAGAACGCGTCGCGTTTGGCGTCGGAGCCGTCGTCGCCGTCGGCGAAGTGGCCGGCGAGTCGGGCGGCGCGCATCTCGTAGCCGGGGCGGCGCGGGTCGACCCATTTCAGCGGGTCCCAGTACCAGGTCGGCGATTCGGCGGCGACGCCCTGCGGGTCGAACACGAAGGTGGGACTTCCCTTGGCGTGGCGCACATCCCGGGTCGCGTCGACCACGTCGCGTTTGTTCGAGGTGGCCAGCACGGGGCCGATGGCGGTGAGGATGGCCGGGATGACGCGCGAGGTCGATTTGCCCTGACGCGGACCCCAGATGTCGATGTGCAGGTCCTCGTAGGAGCCGTAGAGCATCTGGCCGTCGGCGACGCCGATGCCGATCGGCACGCCGGGGCTGTCCTCGGTGCCGAGGGCGATGCCGAGTTGTTTGGCCTTCTCCCGCACGCCCGCTTCGGTCAGCGCGGTGATCGCGCCGCCGTTGCCCATCTTGTCGGCCTTGGCGTCGACCGGGAGCCTGCCCTTGCTCGCTTTGGCGGCCGAGGACTTGCGGAACATCAGGAATCCGATGATCGCGGCGATGACCAGCAGGACCAGTACCGTGGAGGCGACCGGCCAGCGCAGTTCGCCGCGGGCCATGTTCGCGATGATCTCGATGGGGTTGACGGGCACCTTCTGCGAGGGCGTCGAGAGCGCGTTGCCCAGATGCAGTGCCACGTACAGCGTTCCGAAGATCGCGGCGCCGGCGTAGACGGCGTACAGGCTGAGATCGGGTCCGACCGCGGCGGGATCCTTGACCGGCTTGCTCTTCGCCATCTGTGCCTCCTCGAATGACCTTGCTGTGATGAATGTTTCGGTGGATCAGCGGAAGGCGTCGAGCCGCCAGCCCGCCGCCGTCCTGACCACGGTGGCGATCACCGTGGCGGGCGGCAGGGCCTGCTCGCGTCCGTCGGGGTAGACGACGGTCTGCTCGATCCCGATCTTGTACTGCTCGGTGTTCGGGTCGGCGCCCGAGGGCGGGCGCTCCCCCGAGGCGAAGGTGAACGCCTCGACGGTGGCCTTCGCCGCCGCCCAATCCGACCATTGCAGAGTCGGTTTCGGCGCGTCGGCCTGCGGCGGGCTGTCCAGCACCCGCAGCAGGCTCGGCCCGAGCAGCGCGCGCGCCCGGCCCAGCGACGCGCCCTGGGCCTCGGTGGCCGGCTGCCAGGTGTAGATCTGTTTCAGGGCCGTGACCGCGACGCCGTCGGGCGTGACCGGGTCGGGTGCGGGCGCGACCTCGAGCAACCGGGTGGTGGACGTGGCGGGGCCGGCCGCGCCGGAACCCGAATCGTCCCCTCCGCAGGCCGCACTCGTCACGGACACGCCGATCACCAGCATCACCACCAGTTTCGCGCGCAGTTCTCCTCGTTCCTTCAAGGCTAGCCGCCACGCGGGCCGACGTCGCCCTCCGAACGCCGCACGCGCCCGGCCGTGTTCGCGCACCGCCCGCACACCTGGACTCACAGCACCCTCCTCAGTCGCGCGTCACCGGGGACCGCGACCTCGCCGACACCGCCGCCGCCGCGCCCCGGCGCGGCGGGCGCCGACTGGATCATCCGACCGTCGCCGGCGTAGATGCCGACCGCGGCGGGGCCGCGCGGACCGAAATCGCTGAACACCAGGTCACCGGGTTGGGCCCGGCTCACCGACACCTCGGAGCCCGCTTCCCACTGCTGTTCGGCGGTATTCGGCAGCACCACCTCGCCGGCGGAGGCGGCGAAGACCGCCGCCGAGGTGAGTCCGGGGCCGTCCAGTCCGCCGCCGCTGGGGCCCTGCGGTCCGCCGCCGCCCCACACGTACGGGGTGCCGAGCCAGTCGTGGGCGGCTTCGACGATCTGCGCGCCGCCCGTCTCCTCACCCGGTGTGAACCGACCGGTCGATCCGGGTGCGCGGTACTGCGGTTCCAGCGCCAGGATGTTGCGCACGTAGGGCTGGGTCTCGGAGTAGTGCGCGCCGACCTGGTTGGGCATGCCGCCCGAGGCCAGCACCGCGCCCTCGCCCGCGTTGTAGGCGGCCAGCGCCAAGGCGGTCACGTCGCCCCGCACCAGACCTTCGGCCTGCCAGCGCTGGATCTTGTTCGCGATCGCGCACATGTAGCGGCCCTGACCGATGATGGCGTCGCCGTCGTCCCACACGCTGGCCACGCCGTTGCCGTCCGCGTCGATGACGTAGGGGCGGCCGTCGTCGGGATTGGTGCTCGCCGCGGTGCCGGGCAGGAACTGCGCCAGACCCTGCGCGCCCGCGGGCGAGGTGGCCCCGCGTCGGAAACCGGATTCCTGGCGGCCCTGGGCGGCCAGCAGCGAGGAGGTGATCTGCGGGCACAGCGAACCCGCGCGGCGGTACCAGATCTCCAGTTCGGCGGGCACCTTCCCCGCCGCGAGCAGGCCGCCCGCGCTGCCGAAGCCCAGATTGCAGCGCGGATCACCCGAATACCACTGCGCGCCGCCCAGATCGGGGGTGGGCGCGCCGTCGAGCCAGGGCAGCGGGTCGATGTGCCGACCGCCGGTGAACCGGCCGCCGGGCACGATCTCGAAATGCAGGTGCGGACCACTGGACTCGCCCGCCGAACCGACCAGGCCGATCTGCTGACCCGCGCGCACCGTGTCACCGACCCGGACCAGGACGCCGCTGTCCCACATGTGGCCGTAGACGGCCGAATACGCGCGGCCGTTGGTGTCGATCGAGTCGACCACGATCCAGTTGCCGAATCCGGAGGCGGGCCCGGCCGCGACCACCCGGCCGTCGGCGACCGAGAACATCGGGGTGCCGTCGACGGCGGCCATGTCCACCCCGCGGTGGTCACCGCCGCGCGAACCGAAGACGTCGGAGATGGTGAAGGTTCCGGTGGCCAACGGCAGCGTGCGGCGCAGCGGACCCACGCCCGCGGCCAGCGACGGCGTCGCGGTGAGCGTCGGATTGGCGGTACTCGCCGACGCGGCGGCGGCGCGCGGGTCACCGGAGACACCGGCACCGCCCAACGGGGGCAGCGCGGTCGCGGAACCGAGAACCGAACTGCCTTCGCACGGGTCCTCGACCGCGGGCATGACGATGACCAGAACCACCGCCATCAACCCGATCACGACGCCGAGGATGCCCCACAGCACGCCTTTGCCGCTCACGTGCGGCGACGGGATTCGTTGAGGGTGTCGGCCAGCGCCCGGTTCATCTCGGCCGCGGCGGCCAGTTGTTGTTGCAGCAGCGCCACTTTGCGACGCAGCGCGGGCGCGTCCATGCGTTCCAGGCTGTCACCGCGGGTGGCCCGCACCCAGTTGCGCACCGAATTCGGGTGCACGCCGATCTGATCGGCGACCACCCGGCACGCCTCGCTCTCGCTGCTCAGACTCTCGGTGAGCGCGACGACCTGCGCCACCGCGGCCTCGCGCACCTCCGGCGCGACCTTGCGGTACGGGCGATGCGGCATCATCTCGCACCCCTCCCCCCGCCTCTCGCGACCCTCATGCGGCACTCCCGCTGGGTGAATCCTTGTCGCGCCCGGTGGATTCGGTGAACTCGCTGAACCGCTGGTTGGTGTCGTGGATCCCGCTGTCCTTCTCGGACTGGGTGAACTCCATGTGGAACGGGATGCCCGGACGACGATCCTCACCGATCTTGAGCAGGAATTTGCCGGTGCCGGGCGGCGAGGGCCGCTGCTGACCGGGCTTGAGCGCCTCGCCGGTCAACGCCTGCGGCGCCGACCACCCCGTGACCATGTCCTCCTCGGCGGAGGTGAACGGCACCGTGGAGTCGAGGCGCTTGACCTCCTCGGCGGGCAGCGCGCCGAAGATCTTGGCGCGCGCGCGTTCCAGGAAGCCCAGCGCCTTGGCGATAGCGGCCTCGGTGCCCAGCGCCTGCAAGTCCTTGATGGTGTGGCTGATCATGATCAGCGCGGTGGCGATGCTGCGTTGCAGGCGGGTCAGTTCGTCGACGCGGTCGACCATGAAATCGCCGAGGCCCAGCACCTGCCACAACTCGTCCATGACGACCTGGAAGTAGCGCTGCGGCCCCATGCCAGCGTCGGCCAAGACGTGCGCGGCCTCCACGGAGGCGAACCCGTCGGCCCAGCAGGCCAGCATGACCGCGGCCTTGAGTTTCTTGTCGCCGGTGGGGATGTGGGAGACGTCGATGCAGACCGCGACCGCGCCGGTGTCGATCGGCACCGAGGTCTGGCCGTTGAAGATCGCGCCGAACGGGCCCTGCGTCAGCGCGCGCAACGAGCGGCGCAGGCCCTTGATGGCGTTCTGGTATTCGTTCGGGTCGTCGGCGCCCGCGTCGAGCATCAACTCCTCGCCGCCCGCGACGATCACCTCGAGCAGGTTCTCCATGATCGGCGGCTGATCCGGGGTGTAGCCGCTGCCCGGCTGGTACAGGATGCGCAGCGCGGTGGAGATCAGCGTCTCCTCGTAGTCGCGCACCCGCGCGCCGCGCACCAGTTCCACCAGGCCGGCGATGAGGGTCACCTGCCGCGCGCGCATGTCCTGGAGCACCTGCGCCTGCAGGGCCGGGTGGTCCTCCAGCAGCGGCACCACCGAGCCGAGCACGCCCGCGGCCAGCGGGTTGAGTTTGCCGTGGCCGTAGCCCAGGTCGATGACCTGGCCGCCGACCAGTTCGACCATCTTGCGGTAGTCCGGTTTGACGTCGGCCAGGATCAGCGGGGTGATGCCCTGCGCGATGCCGCCGAGCACGATCCGCCGCACCAGCGAGGATTTGCCGAAGCCGTTGAGCCCCAGCACGAACAGGCTCGGCGCGGTGATGAAACTGCCGCGCAGGAACCAGTTCATCGGGTCGAAGCAGACCGGCGCGCCGGTGTGCAGGTGCGAGCCCAGCGGCGTGCCGATCAGCGGCGCGCCCGCGCCGACCGACCACGGCCACAGACCCGCGACCTGGGCGGTGGTGGCGCGGTACTCCACCGGACGGCCGACCACGTTCATCCGGCCGCCACCCGGCCCGGCGTAGCCGCGATCGGTCAATTGCGCCGTGCTGCGGTCGAATCCGTCCTCGAAGGTCTGCTCCGCGCGCGCGGCGTAGTTGCGGCGGCGGATGTCGTCGGTGCGGACCCGGAAGGTGGCCCAGGCCGCGCGCAGGCCGGAGCCCTCGCGGCTGAGCTGTTCGAGTCTGGCCCGGTTCGCCTCGTCCAGCAGCGGCGGACCGGACTGCTTGCGCTTGTCCGAACGCGCCTTTGCCCGGCGCGCGGCCTTGTCCATCGGCGGGGTGCCCATCGCGCGGTCGGCGGTGTAGTCGACCTTGTCCTGGCGCGGTTGCTGCCGGGCCTGCCGACCGTTGGCGCGCTGCTGGGCGGACCGATCCGAACCGCGCTCCTGGCGCTGCGGCATCCGCTCCTGGCGTCCCTGGGACGGTCGTTCGGGCCGGGCCATCCCCGCCCGGTCCGGCCGGTACCCGCCTTGGCGTTCGGGCCTGCCGCCGTCGCGGGACGCGCCGCGCTCCCCGCGCGGATGCTCGCGCCGCTCGGGATGGGCCCGATCGGGACGGACACCGTCGCTCCGCCCGGCGCCGGGCCGGGCCCGCCGCTCGGCGGTGTCGCTCGACGACCTCCGCTCCCGATCGGACCCCGCCCCGGTCTCGCCGCGCTCGTCGCCGCTCACGCCCCTGGCCAGCCTGCGCGCCCGGTCGACCAGATCCTCCGAGCCGCTCTGTTCGCCCCGGCGGCCCATATCGCCGACCGAGGGCGGACGGCTGTCGACCGCGGGGCCGAACGGTCCGTCCGCCCCGCGGTCGAAGGACGCGTCGATCCCCGGCTCGAACGGGACTTCGTAGTCGCGTGCCATGAGTCGATCACCCCGCCAATGCCTTCGGAATGGTCGCGTGTTCCGGCAGGATCACGCCGCAGCCAAGGGAGGCCGCGAACCCCGCGGCCTGGTAGCGGTAACACCGCCGGATCTTCAACCGCGCCTGCGTGGACAGATCGCGGGTGATGGCCTCGATACGCGGCAGGTCACCGCGCAGCGGTTCGGTGATGGTCACCAGCGCGCCGAAGCGGGTCACGCCGTGACCGCGGGCCTGCTCCTCGCGGGCCTGCTGGGTCGCGCCCACCCGCAGCGTCGCCGCGGCCGAGACCACGCCGCGTTCGCTCTGCTGGGCGACCAGCGCGTTCTTGAAGTCGTCGTCCACGATCTCGGCGGCGTCGGCGGCCGAATGCGGGCGGTAGACGATCGCGATCCGCTTGCGCGGCACCTCGGGGTTGGGGGCGAGCAGCCGTTGCAGCACCCGCTCGTCCACCGCACCCTCGGGGGCGGCGTCCATCTCCCAGGTGACCGAACGGCCGCCGTCGTGGATGAAGTGGTCCCATTTCTCGTCGTGGGACACCGGGCCCGCGTCGGCCCAGTCCAGGCCGTGGCCTTCGGGTTCGGAGGCGGCCACCTCGAGGTCGGCCTGCGAGGCCGGGTCGTAGCTGCGGCGGATGAAGGAGATGACCTCGTCGGCCGACATCGGCTGGGCGCGCACGCCCGCCTCGGCCAGCGCCGCGCAGATGCCGGGCAGCCTGCGCCCGATCTCCACGGCCTCCTCGGCCGGATTCTTGCGCCGCTCGGCGGTGGTGGCCTTGAAGGTGATCGCCACGCGCGGCAGCAGTTGCACCCGCTCCTGCGGCAGTTCGGTGGCCAACTCGTACATGACCTGCTGGGCCAGATCGGGCGCTTCGGGCCTGGTGATCGTGGACACCTCGGTGAGCAGGCGGTTGCCCGTCTCGGGCACGGTGTCGATGACCGGGACCACCGCGATGATGTCGCTGGTCTGGCCGACCGAGGCCAGGAAGGTGCCCCACGCCGAGACCCACCGGTCGATGACTGGTTGGTCGACCGCCTCGTGCCCCTGCGGCCAGGCGCGCAGCACCACGGTGTACTGCGCGAACTGCGGCAGGTGGATCATGCCGAAGCTGTAGCCGCCCGCGTCGATGCCCTCGTAGAGCTTGGAGGGGGCGAGCAGGCCGGGCAGGCGGGTGACACCGCCGGGGACCCGGGAGAACCGGCCGCCGCGGTACACGTGTTCGCCGTTGCCGCGCGAACGCATCCAGTTGAACATCATCAATCCCGTCTCGTAACCCGAACGCCCCCCGGTGCGCCACACCAGCGGAACCATGATGACCACGCCGACGCCGCCGACGATGAAGCCCCATTGGAATCCGCCGACCATCGCCGTGATCAACGCCGTGATGACCACGACGAAACCGATCACGGTCTCCTCCCAGCGCAGGCCGAAAAGACCTGCGCTGCGAGGCTTCTGCCACAAGCCGTACGAGCGCCGCTCGTAGGTGTCGGTCACAGTCATCGCGGAATGGTGCTCCTCCCGAGATCGGGCGAACGATTCGCCCAGCGGTCACCGGCGAGGTCGCCCATCGTCTCCTCGGCCCGGTTGAGTCCGCTGGTCGCGGCGCGCGCGGCACCCGCCCGACCGGCGGCCCTGGCCGCACCGGACGGTACTCCGGCCGCGCCTTGTTGGCCGGAGGCGCGCGGGGGTTGACCGGTTCCGCCCCCGCGTGGCGGCGGGACGGGACGCGGACCGCCGCCGCGCGGGCCTGCGCCACCGGGACGCGGACCCGCGCCACCGCCGCCGACGTAGCCCGGCGAACCGGCGGCGGCGGTGGACTTCACCGCGACCGCCTTGGTGCCCATCGCACCGAGCGCCGCCGCGGCGACGAGGGTGCCGCCCGCCGCGGTCAGACCCGAACCGCCGGAACCGACGATCGCGACGGCCGGGGTGACCAGGCGCATCAGCGCGGGCAGCACGAAGGCCACGCTGCACAGCAGCACGATGGCCACCAGCATGCGCTGGGCTTCCTCGCCGTCGGGCAGGCCCGTGGTCGAGGTCAGACTGTCGACGTGGCCCGCGGTGGTGAAGGCGATCATGTAGACGATCGCGGCCACCGGTTTGTACAGCATGAACGCGATGATCCAGCCGACCAGCTTGGAATAGGACTGCTTGCCGATGTCCATCCCGGACGCGGCCGCGGCCAGCGGCAGCACGCCCGCGGCCACCAGCAGCAGGCCCTGACGCACGATGGCGAGCACGATCTGGGCGAGCGCGCCGAGCAGGCCGACGATCGCGATGATCAGCACCAAGCCCGGCGAGAACGCCTGCAACTTACTGGTCTTGACCATCAACTCGGCCAGATCCTTGGCGTTGCCGTTGGTGGAGTCCTGGATGATCCACTCGGAGAACCGGTCGCTGGCCTGGGTGCCCGCCACGATCACCGCGCCGAGCATCCACGAACTGAACACCACGCGGGCGAACATCTTGAACGATTCGGCCGCCTCGCTCACCGCGGCCCCGCGCCTGGCGGCGGCCAGACGCGCGCCGGTCAGGATGACCGAGGCGATGAGCAGCAATATCTGTATCTGATAGGTGTAGTCGTTGATCTTGGTGAACAGCGAGCCGTCGTCGCTGGCGGCCTCGTTGGGCACCTTCATCCAGAAGGTCAGCGCGAGGATGATCGCCTCGCCCAGACCTTTCATCAACGAGTCGACCACCTTGCCGAAGGTCGAATCCCACGCCTTGTCCTTGACCGCGGTGGCGGCCTCGCCCGGATGCGAGGCGGCGTTGCCCGCCTTGCAGGCCGCCGAGGCGGCATCGCCCAGCGAGATGCCGGGCAGGCCGACGTCGTCGAGGGTGTCGTGGATCTCGTTACAGGTGTCGTCGAATCCGTAGGTCTGGCCGTAGGCCACCGTCGGTGTCGCGATCATCACGGTGAAGATGACCGCGAAGATCGTGAGAATCCGCCTCAGCACTGTGTCCACCTCTCGATGGCTCGCAGGGACCCGCTCCGCACCCGTCGTACGCCTCGCACCGGCCGGAACTCCCAATCCTCCTGTGGCCGAACAGGTGTCCGGCCGCCGTCCGGCCGCGCCGGCCGACTCACCATTGTGTCCCGGCATCGCCCCGCGCGGGTAGCGGACGCGCGATCCGCCCCGTCCCGATCCTCGATCCGACGGTGTCGCAGCCGATATCGGTTCACCACGCGGTCCACCCTTCGATCGATTCGATGTACTCGGTGTGCGCGCTGTTGGAGGTCGACGGCTTGAGCCGCCAGTCCCCCGCGTCCCACACCATCACCAAACGCAGTGCCGCCCACAGCTGTTTGCCGTCGACGGCGGGTCCGCGCGAGGCGAACCGGACGATGGCCAGATCGTCGGCGTAGTTCTCGACCTTGAAGGCGTCGGAGGCGACGAAATACCGGGTGATCTTCTCCGGTTGCTGTTCGGGCAACCGGTCCTCCTCCAGCGCCTTGTCGTAGGCGGCGATCTGGGTCGCCGAGACCCGCACCTGCCGCACGTAGAGTTCACGGTCGGCGGGACGGGCGTTGAGCCGGTAGGTGATCTGCGCCGCGGCCAGCACCGCGCCCTGGGGTGTGTGCGAATAGCCCACGGCCAGACCGTCCTCGATCCGGGTCGGGCCGTCGGAGGTGGAGAACGGCACCGACGCGCCGTAGACCCGCTGCCACCCGAACGGGGAGCGGGTGCCCTCCGGGGCGGCCGTCAGCCAGTCGGCGTCGGTGGGCTTGCGCTGGCGCGACGGGTCCTGCGAGAGCGGTTGTCCGGCAGCGTTGTTCGGGACGTCGACCCGTCGCCCGAGGATGTCGATCTCGGGATCGGCGAATCCCTCGCCGCCGGAACTCACGGCGACGGCGGCGCTTTCGCCGCCGCCGGAATCGTCGCGCCCGATGAACATCACGATGCCGACCACCAGGATCAGTGCCAGCAGGGCCGCGGACGCGATGGCACCGAAGGAGACACGCTCGCGCGTGTAGGGCTCCTTCTGACTCACTTGGGTGCCTCCAATGTCACGATGTCGTCGGGCAATTCGTCGAGGGCTGTCAGGGGCGGGGTGGTCGATCCGGGGTCC
>NZ_BAGG01000082.1 GCF_000308695.1 Nocardia takedensis NBRC 100417
ACGGCGTAGGCCCCGTCGTAGCCGCGCGGATCGGTGAGCGCGCGCTCGAGCACCGTCCGGATGTCGTCGTCGGTGAGCGAGCGCAGTTGCAGCACCAGCGAGCGCGACAGCAGCGGTGAGACGACCGAGAACGACGGATTCTCGGTGGTCGCGCCGACCAGCAGCACGATCCGGTTCTCCACGGCCGCGAGCAGCGCGTCCTGCTGGGTCTTGGAGAAGCGGTGCACCTCGTCGATGAACAGCACGGTGCGTTCGCCGACGGTGAGCCGCCGTCGGGCCAGGTCGATGACCGCGCGCACTTCCTTCACCCCCGCCGAGAGCGCCGAGAGCGCCTCGAATCGGCGGCCGGTGGCCCTGGAGATGAGCGAGGCCAGGGTGGTCTTGCCGGTGCCGGGCGGTCCGTAGAGCAGGACCGAGGCCGCGCCGGAGCCCTCGATGAGCCTGCGCAGCGGCGAGCCGGGACCGAGCAGGTGTTGCTGGCCGACGACCTCGTCGAGCGTGGCGGGCCGCATCCGCACGGCCAGCGGCGCGGCCCCGCCCGGACCGCGGAAGTCCACGCCCGCCGACCCGGGGAGGTCCGCGTCCGACGCGGCGCCCGGGACGTCGAACAGGCCATCGCTCATGGCTGCGACCGTACCGTCCGGCCCCGACAACTCCGCCGCCGTGGCGTTCGCACCGGTCGCGGGAGTGACACGCGTCCCGCCGAGTTGCCCGGGGCGGCGGTATGGGATGTGATCGATACCCGTGGCCGAAAACGTTGCCGTTTCAGATCCCGCCCCCCTCCGCTCCGTCCCCCGCCGCACCCTGTTCAAGGGTGTCGCGGGCGCCGCCACCGCCACCGCACTGGTGGGCGTCGGCGTCGCACACGCCGCCGAACCGGTCTTCGCGCACGGTGTCGCCTCCGGAGATCCGCTGCCGACAGGGGTGATCCTGTGGACCCGCGTCACCG
Organism: Nocardia takedensis NBRC 100417; assembly: GCF_000308695.1. Lineage (GTDB taxonomy): Bacteria > Actinomycetota > Actinomycetes > Mycobacteriales > Mycobacteriaceae > Nocardia > Nocardia takedensis. Next base: position 950 of record NZ_BAGG01000082.1, read on the forward strand.
TCGCCCCCGAGGCGACGCCGGGTTCCGGCCTCGGCGAACCCGCCCGGGTGCGCTGGGAGATCGCCCGCGACGCCGATTTCACCTCGATCGCCGCCGCCGGGCAGGTCACCGCGACCGCCGAGGGCGACCACACTGTCAAGGTCGACGTCGCCGGCCTGACCCCCGCCACCGACTACCACTACCGCTTCACCGCGCTCGACCAGACCTCGCCGACCGGCCGCACCCGGACCGCCCCCGCCGACGCCGACACCCCCGACCGACTGCGCTTCGGCGTGGTGTCCTGCTCGAACTGGGAGGCGGGCTACTTCGCCGCCTACCGCCACCTGGCCGCGCGCGAGGATCTCGACGCGATCGTCCATCTCGGCGACTACCTCTACGAATACGGCCGCGGCAAGTACGGGGGCCGCAACGGCGCGGTACGCGCCCACGATCCGGTCCAGGAGATCGTCACCCTGGCCGACTACCGCATCCGCCACGGTCAGTACAAGACCGATCCCGACCTGCGCGACCTGCACGCGCGAGTGCCGTTCATCTGCACCTGGGACGACCACGAATCGGCCGACAACTCCTGGTCGGGTGGCTCGGGCGACCACGATCCGGCCGTCAGCGGCGACTGGCGCGACCGCAAGGCCGCCTCGGCCCGCGCCTACCTGGAGTGGATGCCGGTGCGCGCCAACGGTTCCGGCGAGCAGACCCGCATCTACCGGCGACTGCGTTTCGGCACGCTGGCCGAACTGTCCATGCTCGACCTGCGCAGCTACCGCGACCGCGAGGCCGAGGCGGTGCGCGGGTGGCGCACGGTCGACGATCCGGCGCGCACCATCACCGGCAAGGCGCAGATGGAATGGCTCACCGCCGGACTGGCCTCGGCCCCGGTGCGCTGGAAACTGGTCGGCAACTCGGTGATGATCGCGCCGCTGGTGTTCCCGCCGCTGGAGCCCGCGACCACGGCCGCCTTCACCAGCGTCATGGGCCTGCCGCAGGGCGGCATCCCCCTCAACGGCGACCAGTGGGACGGCTACACCGCCGACCGCAACACCCTGTTCCGCACCCTGCTGGACCAGCGGATCGGCAATGTGGTGTTCCTGACCGGCGACATCCACTCCTCGTGGGCCGCCGACCTGCCGGTGGACGCCGCGAACTATCCGGGCGGGCCCACCGTCGGGGCCGAATTCGTGGTGCCCTCGGTGACCTCGAGCAGCATCGGCGAACTGCTCGGCGCGCCGCCTCGCACGGTCGCGGTGCCGCTCGAGGAGACCATTAAGGGCGTCAACCGGCACCTGCGGTACGTGGAGTTGGAATCGCACGGCTACGGCGTCCTGGAGGTGACGGCCGAGCAGGCCCGCATGGACTGGTTCTACGTGCTCGACGTGGAGGACCCGGCCAGTGGAATCCGGCTCGGCGCCTCGCTCGGGGTCCGCGAGGGCGGACGGATCGAGCCGCGCGCCACCCCGATCGGCTGAGGCCGGGCGGGGAACAATCGGCGCGCTCGGCCGCTTGGACATCGATATGACCAGTGCTGAGCTGTTGACGGACGCCTTCGACCGGATCAGGCAGAACGTGCACGACGCGGTTGAGGGCTTGTCCGAGCGGGAGTTGTCCACGGTGGTCGAACCGGGCACGAACACCGTGGCCTGGCTGCTCTGGCATCTGACCCGCGTGCAGGACGACCACGTCGCCGAGGTCGCCGGACACCAGCAGACCTGGACGGCGGACGGGTGGGCGAGCCGTTTCGAGCTGTCGCTGCCGGAATCGGACACCGGATACGGGCACGGTCCGCGCGAAGTGGCCGCCCTCGACGGCGTGAGCGCGGACCTGCTGCTCGGCTACCACGACGCGACCCACGCCCGCACGCTCGACTACGTGCGCGGGCTGACCGACGCGGATCTGCCGCGCGTGGTGGACCAGCGCTGGGATCCGCCCGTCACCCTCGGGGTGCGGTTGATCAGCGTCGTCGACGACGACATCCAGCACAGCGGACAGGCGGCGCTGCTGCGCGGCATCCTGCTGCGCAGGCGTTAGCGCCGGGTCACTCCGACCAGCGCTCCTCGAGCCGCGCGGACACGTCCTCGGCGAAATCGCCGACCGCGTCGTCGCCGGTGCACCGCGCGTCCTCGGCGAGGGCCGCCCAGCGGTTGATCAGCGCCTCCGAGCGGGGCACCGACAGCCCGTGTTCGCGGGCCGCGGCGATGCGGGCGTGATCGGCGGGCAGGAACCAGTAGGTGCTCAGCCACACCCAGATGAGCCGGGCCTCGAGGATGCGTTCGGCCAGCGCGGCGTCGTCGGCCAGCGCGGGCCAGACCCCGACGACCTCCGACCGCCACGCCTCGATCATCTGCTGGCCGCGCTCGCGCGACAGCTCGAAATCGCACAGGCAGCCGGGGAAGGACACCAGCGCGTAGGCGATGTCGAGGGTGGCGTCGCGGAACCCGCCCCACTCGTAGTCGAGGAAGCGCGCGCCCTCCTCGTTGATGATCACGTTGTCCGGGCACAGGTCCGAGGGGCTGAAGGCGCGGCAGCGGCCCGCCGAGAACAGGCGGTTGCCCCGCACGATCCGCTCGGCGATCTCGCCGGGCACCTCGATGCCCAGTTCGCGCTGCAACAGGCCGGGGACCTCGGCGATGGCGGATTCGGCCTGCTGGGCGATGCCGTCGACGCGGTGCACCACGTCGACCCGGCGCAGCAGCGCGACGAAATCGGCCTCGCGGCCCACCGTCGCGGCGTGCATGCGGCCCATCGCCTGGGCGAAGGCCATCAGCGCGTGGCGGGTCGTCGCCTCGGCGCCGGTTTCCAGGACATTGGTGAGCAGGGAGTTCTCCCCGAGGTCGCTCAGGATCAGCAACCGGTCGGGCAGGCTGTGCGCGATGAGGTAGGCGCCGGGTCGCTGGTCGCGACCGAGGGCGGTGGTGAACTGATAGGAGACGGTTTCGCGGAGGAACGCGGAATCCACGCTGGCGACCCCGGGCGCGAAGGCGCCCGCTCGGAGGTCGCGAGCGGCGCCGCGGACCTGCTTGATGATCAGGGTCCGAGGCAGGGAGAAGGCGTTCTCCGAAACACGCACGCGTAGGACTGTCGTCCTACCACTTCCGCTGAGTTCGATCGGATCGCTCAGCTTCACCGGAGCACCCATTCGCTTTGTGAGCAACTGCTGTGCTGCGGACACGACTTCGGCGGCGCGTTCGGCCAATAGTGCGGTCATCGCCTATCAAGCTACTCGCATGAGGTCACTTTCAGCGACCTGTTACACAACCTTTCCGCGTCGTCCGGCGTGTCCCGGGCCGCCCTCCGCCGGGCGCGCGCGACGTGCTTGACACCATAGGTCCGGTCAGGTTTTCTCAACGTCAACTGTCGTGCGCCACACCGCAAACCAGGTGCCTCGAAAGGTCTCCCACATTGACCGACACCCCATCGCCCGCACCGCGCGACCCGGTTCGCGACGCCCCCGGGCGCGACGCGGACGTCTCGCATTCCGCTCCGTCCGGTCAGCACGCGGGTTCCGGTCAGCCCGTTCCCGCGCCGAACACCGGTCCCGCACGGCACGAAATGCCGGGCGACGCCGGATACCCGCAGTTCAGCGGGCCGGGGGCGCCCCAGTACGGCGAACCGGTCGAACCGCCGCCCGCTGTCGGACAACCCCAGCCGACCTACGGCCCCGAGGGTACGGGTCCCGCGCACGGTGATTCCGACGACTATCCGGTCTACGGCTACCAACATTCCGTCCCGACCGGTCTGGATGTGGGGCAGGCGCTCGGCTACGGCGTCGAGAAGTTCCGCGCCAATCCCGCACCGTGGCTGGGCATCACGGCCATGGGCGTGGTCATCTACCTGGTGTTCTACCTGCTCGTGCAGACCTTCGAACCGCGCACGCCGCTGCCGGTGATGGTGATCTTCCTCATCGTGCTCACCGGCATCTGGTTGTTGCAGGGCGCGATGGTGCGCGGGGCGCTCTACGAAACCGACGGCAACAGGCCGGTTTTCGGCTCCTACTTCCAATATGTCAACGCGGGCAACGTCCTGCTGACCGCGCTGCTGGCCTTCATCGCCACCTCGATCGGCTTCGCGCTGTGCGTACTGCCCGGTCTGCTCGTCGGCTGGCTGTGCATGTTCTCCCTGCACTACGTCGTCGACCAGGACCTCGGCCCGTTCGACGCGATCAAGTCCAGCGCGACGCTGGTCCTGCGCAACGCCGGTCAGACCGCGCTGCTGGCCCTGGCGGTCATGGTGCTGGCCCTGGTCGGCACACTGCTGTGCGGGCTGGGCCTGCTGCTGGCCGGACCGGTCTCGGTGATCGCGGTCACCGCCGCCTACCGCGGCCTCACCGGCGGCACCCTGGCGTCCTGACCGGGCTCACTTCTGCACCCAGGTCACCTTCTCCACCCGCGAGGTCATCCCGACCGCGCGCTTGAACCGCTCGAACGGCCCCGTGTCACTGCCCGCGCGGGGCCGCAGGAACAACACCAGCACCCCGGCCACCACGATGCCGCCCAGATTCACCGCGAGCTGACCGGCCGACATGAACGCGACGTTCCACTGTCCGACCGTCGCCGCCACCACCGCGAACCCCGCCGCGGGCACCGTGGTCACCGAGATGAACACCCCGATCAGCGCGGCCGATTTGGACGTCACCAGCGACAACATGCCCGCCGCACCGGCCAGCAGGGCCACGATCAGCGAGAACGGGCCCACCTCGTAGATGAAGTCGACGTTGTGGGCGTTGGTCACCCCGTCCAGGGTGATCCATCCGAACTGCTCCCACAGCAGCGTCGCGACCAGCGTCACCGCCATCGCGAACGGGAAGGCGACCAGCAGCGCCAGCGCCGAACGGCGCGCCAACGACCAGTCGCGACGCACCAACCCCACCGAGAACGCCGCCAGCGGACCGAATTCCGGACCCACCACCATCGCGCCGACGATGGTCACCGGCGAATCGGTCGCCACGCCGACCGCCGCCAGCAGGCACGCGATGGTGAGGAAGGCGACGAAGGTGGAATTGAGCGTGGACTCCTCGTGGGTCTGGGCGAGCAGTTCCTCCCACACCACGGCGTCACTCGGATCGCCGGGCGCCTCGTGCACCGCCTTCTCCCCCGCGTCGGAGAGCACCGTCTCCACGGGGACCAGCGTCATCCCGCCGGTATGGTGCACGCCGAGTTGCTTGAGATGTCCGATCACGTCGTTGGCCGCCTCGCGCGCCACGTCGGCCTGCACGAGATCGCCCGCGGGATCGATCGCGCACCCGCGCGCGACGGTGACGTGGGTGACGCCGGGATCGGCGTGCAGCACCTCGAGCACCCGGTCGGTCGTCTCGGGCGGACTGATCAGACGGACGTGCAGCACGGGTTCCCCTCGCGGTCGGCTCCGGCCGCGCCGGACTCAGCAGAACCTACCGCCCCGGGTCGCCGGTCGCCATCCGCGCCGCGCGGACGCGAACCGGCCGGACGCGCGAGGCGTCCGGCCGGTCGTGGTCGTGCGGAATCAGGCGGTCGGCGCCGCGGGCTCGCCGCCCTTGCCCTCACCGGGCTTGCCCTCGCCACCCTTGCCCTCGGCGGGCTTGTTCGCGCCCGGCTTGAAGTCGAGACCGGCTTCCTTGCGCTGCTGCGCGGTGATCGGCGCGGGCGCGTCGGTCAGCGGGTCGACGCCGCCGCCGGTCTTCGGGAAGGCGATGACCTCGCGGATCGAGTCCAGTCCGGCCAACAGCGCCACGATCCGGTCCCAGCCGAAGGCGATGCCGCCGTGCGGCGGCGCGCCGAAGGCGAACGCGTCGAGCAGGAAGCCGAACTTCTCCTGCGCCTCCTCGTGACTGATGCCCATCACCGCGAAAACGCGTTCCTGCACGTCGCGACGGTGGATACGGATCGAGCCGCCGCCGATCTCGTTGCCGTTGCAGACGATGTCGTAGGCGTAGGCCAGCGCCGAGCCGGGATCGGTGTCGAAGGTGTCCACCGATTCGGGCTTGGGCGAGGTGAACGCGTGGTGCACCGCCGTCCACGCCGAATAGCCCAGCGCCACATCGCCGCTCGCGGTGGCCTCGGCGGCGGGCTCGAACATCGGGGCGTCCACGATCCAGACGAACGCCCACGCGTCTTCGTCGATCAGGCCGACCTTGCGGGCGATCTCGCCGCGCGCCGCGCCCAGGATCGCCCGACTCGCCTTGACCTCGCCCGCGGCGAAGAACACGCAGTCGCCCGGTTCGGCGCCGACCTGCTTGGCCAGCCCCTCGCGCTCGGCGTCGCTGAGGTTCTTCGCGACCGGCCCGCCCAGCGTGCCGTCCTCGTTGACCAGCACGTAGGCCAGACCGCGCGAGCCGCGCTGCTTGGCCCACTCCTGCCAGCCGTCGAGCTGACGCCGCGGCTGGCTCGCGCCGCCCGGCATCACCACCGCGCCGACGTAGGGCGCCTGGAACACCCGGAACGGCGTCTCGCTGAAGTAGTCGGTGAGCTCGGTGATCTCGACGCCGAAACGCAGGTCCGGCTTATCGGAGCCGAAGCGGCGCATCGCCTCCGCGTAGGTCATGTGCGGGATCGGCGTCGGGATGTCGTAGCCGATGAGTTTCCACAGCGCGACCAGGATGTCCTCGGCCAAGAGGATGACGTCCTCCTGGCGCACGAAGCTCATCTCGATGTCGAGCTGGGTGAACTCCGGTTGCCGGTCGGCGCGGAAGTCCTCGTCGCGGTAGCAGCGCGCGATCTGGTAGTAGCGCTCGATCCCGCCGACCATGAGCAACTGCTTGAACAGCTGCGGGCTCTGCGGCAGGGCGTAGAAGCTGCCCGGTTGCAGGCGGGCGGGGACCAGGAAGTCGCGCGCGCCCTCGGGGGTCGACCTGGTCAGCGTCGGCGTCTCGACCTCGACGAAGGCGTGTTCGGCCAGCACGTCGCGGGCGGCGGCGTTGGCCTTGGAGCGCAACCGGATCGCGTGCGCGGGGCCCTCGCGGCGCAGGTCGAGGTAGCGGTGCTTGAGCCGGGCTTCCTCGCCGGGTTGCTCGTCGAGCTGGAACGGCAGCGGCGCGCTCTCGTTGAGCACCTCGAGTTCGGTGACGTTCACCTCGATCTGCCCGGTGGGCAGGTCCGGGTTCTCGTTGCCCTCGGGCCGCTGTTCGACCACGCCGGTGACCAGCACGCAGAATTCGGCGCGCAACCGGTGGGCCTGTCCGGCGGCGGGACCCGCGCGGAAGACCGCCTGGGCCACGCCGGAGGCGTCGCGCAGATCGATGAAGATCACGCCACCGTGGTCACGACGCCGAGCCACCCATCCGGTGAGGGTGACGGTCGAACCGGCGTGTTCGCTTCGCAGCGAACCAGCCAAGTGGGTGCGCAGCATCGGATTCCTTTCGACGATTCCGGCACCAAAAGGGGCATTCGGTGCGTTGCCATCGTAGCGACGACGCAGGCAGGCTCCCTAATTGATATCGGCCCGCATCCGGCGCGGTCGCAGCCCGTGTCGCACGACACGCTCGGCGTCCCGATCCGAATGTCGGCCCTTCGTGCCAAGCTGAACCGAGAGCGGGTGCCGCCCGCCGCGCATCGGCACGCGACGGCGGCGATCGACAGGAAGCGACGACGATGACCTTCAACGAGGGTATGCAGATCGACCCCGACGCCGTGCGATCCGGTGGCGGCGGCCCGGGGATGGGCGGGCGGATCGCCCTCGGCGGCGGAGCGGGCGGCCTCATCGTGCTGGTCCTGGCGCTGCTGCTGGGCGGCGATCCCGGTTCGGTGCTGGGCGGGCTCACCGGCGCGCAGGACGAGAGCAGCCTGCCCGCGACGGCGGGCACCCCGGAGCACTGCAAGACAGGGGCCGACGCGAACAAATACGTCGACTGCCGGGTCGCGCTCACCGCGATCAGCCTGGACGCGATCTGGGGCGAGCAGTTGCCCGCGCAGACCGGCAAACGTTACGTCGATCCCGAGGTGGTGCTGTTCTCCGGAGCCACCAACACCGGATGCGGCAACGCCACCAGCGAGGTCGGCCCGTTCTACTGCCCGGCCGACCGGACCGCCTATTTCGACGTCACCTTCTTCGACGAGCTGACCACGCGCTTCGGCGCGAACAGCGGCCCGCTGGCCCAGGAGTACGTCGTCGCGCACGAGATCGGCCATCACATCCAGAACGTGCGCGGCGATATCGTTCAGGCCCAACAGGATCCGCGCGGTCCGCAGTCCGGCGCGGTGCGCACCGAATTGCAGGCCGACTGCTACGCGGGTATCTGGGCGCACTACGCCGACAAGACGCCCGCGCCCGGCAGCGATCAGCCGTTCCTGAAGCCGTTGTCCGACAACGACGTCCGCGACGCGCTCTCGGCGGCCGCGGCCGTCGGCGACGACCGCATCCAGCAGGCCGCGCAGGGCCGGGTCAATCCCGAGGCGTGGACGCACGGGTCCTCCGAGCAGCGGCAGAAGTGGTTCCTGTCCGGATACCGGACCGGTCAGGTGCGGGCGTGTGACACCTACTCCGCCCGCGATCTCGACAATCCGGACGCTCTGCGGTGACCCGTCGCCGCACCCGCGGCGACGGCCTTGTTTCCCTACCAGCACGACGAGGTGGATACCCCATGCGTAGATCAGTGTCGGTACTCCTGGCGTTCCTGGTGGCCGTCGCCGCGGCGACCGCGGCGGCAGGCGCCGATCCGAAGACCGCCGAACCGCCGACGGTGCGGACGGCGCTGCTGACCCTGACCACGATCCCGGAGGGCTGGCAGAGTCGCACCGATCTGCGCCCGGTGCTCGAGGTCTACTCCGACGGCCACGCGGTGTACCGACCGGACGCCATCGCCGCCGACCGCAAGGCCGACACCGAACCGCGTCAGGTCGCGGGCACCGTCCGCGCCGAGGTCTTGAAGGCGGCGCTGACCGAGGTCCAGGCGCTCTCCGAGACCGATTTCGGTGTCCCCGCCACCAACGACCACGGCATCGGCATCATCGACTTCATGCCGGAGGCGCTGGAGCAGAGCGCGCACCTCATCGTCTATTCGCCCGCGGCCACCGAGGGTTTCGCCGGCGAACAGCAGAGCGCGCGCACCCGGTTCGCCGCCGTGTGGCGCTCGCTGATGGACGGCTTCGTCGCCGACTGAGTCCGTTCCTGTCGCCATCGAGTCACGAAAAAGCTGTGGCCCCTTCCCGATCCGGAAGGGGCCACAGCTTTTTCCGTGCTTACGATCAGAACTGATCCTGCGAGTAGTCGGAGAGCAGTTCGTCCGAATGCGGCGCGCCGATGACATCCGGGGTGGATTCGCCGAGCGGACCGGTGAGATCGTCGTTGCCCGTACGGCTCTGGTAGGGCTGCACGGTGCGGCCGTGCTCGTCGTCGTCGGCGCCGCGGCCCGCGCCCGCGGCCGCCGGACTGCCGCCCATGAACGAGTTGCCCGCCGACGCCGCGCTGGTGGGCGCGCCGGTGGCACCGCCAAGACCCGCGACGGTCGGCATCCCGGTGCTCGCGCGCAACGGCGAGACCGTCGCTCCCGGCACACCGATGTTCGGCTTGCCCGAGGACGACCCGCCGGACCCCGAGCCCGAACCGCCGACGCCGCCCGCCGAACCGCCCGAACGCGCGGTGCCGAGCGCACCGAGGCTCGCGCCGCCGCCGCCGAGGCCCGCACCGGTACCGGAACCGCCGACGCCCTGCGCGGAGGTGTTGGACTGCGCACCGCCGAGCAGCGAGGACAGCGGGGAATCGGAGCCGAGGCCCGCGGAATTCGTCGACGCGTCCGAGGCCTGACTGAGCAGCGGTTCGCCGATGTTCTGGATCGCGGCCTGGGCCACGTCCTGCGGCGCGGGCAACCCGCTCTGACCGAGCAACTGCGAGACCATCCCGTTGAGTTCGGCCGTCTTGCCCGCCAGATCACCGCGGGTGGCGTTGGCGACCGTGACCGCGTTGCCCAGATGCTGGGTGGCGCTGGCGATCAGCGCCGTCTGCGCGGGCGGGGTCAGGATGACCGGCGCGAGGGCCGTGGCCTGGGTGGCGAAGGAACTCGCGATGCCGAGCAACTGGGTGTTGCCCTGCTGGACGACCCCGGCCGCGCGCTGGGTCAGATCGGAGATGTCGAAACCGCGCTGACTGGTCTCCTGGCCCTGCGTGGTGGCCTGCTGGCTGGCGGCCTGGGCACTGCGCGAGGCCTGCCCCTCCCAGACCTGTTCGACGGTGGCCATACTGCCCTTGCCCACCTGCATGGCCGTCTCGATGATCTGCGAGGACGCGCTGAGGATCTTGGTGGGGTCGAGGGCGCCGAGCACGCCGGTGCCGAAGCTGTTGAGCAGGTCCAGAATCGGCTGGAACAGCAGATCGACCCCGGGCAGCGCCGGGATCGACAGCCCGTTCATGAGGCTGCCGACCGGGTCGGCGGGCAGGGCGGGCAGCGCGGCGGGCAGTTGCGCCGACGCGACGGCCTGCTGGGCGGCCTGGGCCAGACCCGCGCCGCCGCCGGACAGCGCGCCGCCGAGCACACCGTCCACCTGGGCGAGCGCGGTGTGCGCCTGATCGGTGGCGTGACTGATCGCGGCGTCGGCGCCGCCGAGCAGGCTCGACACGTCGGTGGGCGCGCCGGACAGGACTCCGCCGGGATCGGACGCTCCCCCACCGCCGCCGAGGCCGGGGACGCCCGCGGGCACCGCGCCGTGCTGCTCGTCGGTGATCTTGCGCGCGAGGTGGAGCTCGGGCGACTCGATGGGGTCCATATCCGCGGGAAGTTGCGGCAGCGGGATGTCCTGGATGGCCTGCGGCAGGCTCTGCGCCGCCGCGGCGGCGATCTGGGCGAGGTCGTCCGCGCTGTGCGCGATCGCGGCGACGCCCTGGTCCTGTCCGATCACGCCGAGGGCGCCGTTGTCCATGGATTGCACCGCCTACTCAGATCTGACCCGCGGCGCCGTCGATATCGCCCGCGTTCTCGGTGTCCTGGTCGTCGAACCGGCTCGCCGCCGTGAACGCCTTCGAGGAGAGGTCGTTGAATTTGACCGACAGTTCGTTGATGTCCTTGGACTGCAACACCTGGGCCGCCGCGAAACTGAGCAGGTAATCCGCCCCGATCAGGCCGAACACGGGCGTGAGCGCGGCGACCTGGCCCGCCGGATCCATCGTTCCGGCCGCGCCGACCTGCGCCGCGATACCGGCGTTCTCCGCCGCGAAAACCCGCAGCGCCTCGGTCTCCACCGAGATATCTCTCATCGAGCGGCCCCCCAAATCGTCGTGAACATCAGTTCTGCACCGCCTCCCACAGCCCCACACTCCCAGTACGGCGAATCGGCACGGTTCGGCTCAATATAACCCACCCCCATGGTCGCAGCCAGTGGCCGGGCGCGTGGCGAGTTGCGCTACGCCGCTGCGGGTTCCCACCGGCCCGCCACCCCGCGGTGCCGCCGGTACGCCGGCCCGAAAGAAGTGCTCTCAGGACGCGTTCGGTCAGCGGGGGCGTGGCGGGAGCCGGTGGGCGGTGAGCAGCAGGTGATCGAACCTGGTGCGGGTCTGCGCCGCCGCGCCACCGAAGTCGGTGAGCGCGTCGACGAGGCGTTCGGCCAGGGTGCGCAATTTGGTGTTGGTTCCTGGGAGCGCAATTCGAGGACGGCGAAGGCTTGTTCGGCGGTGACGCCGTAGACGGCCATGAGCGCGCCTTTGGCTTGTTCGATGGCGGCGCGGGTGGCCAGGAGTTCGGGTAGTTCGGTGGTGACGGTGTGGCGGCGGTCGGCGGCGACGGCGTCGGTGAGGTCGATGTAGTAGCCGCTGGTGCCCACGACGAGGCCGTGCTGGTCGTGGAGCTGGTCGCCGACGACCAGGACGTGGCGGGTGGCCCCGGTGGTGGTGATGATGCGGTGGCGGCTCGAGAACGCCGCGCCCGTGGTGACGACGGCGGTCAGGGTGTCGGCGATCTCGTCGCGGTCGTCGGGGTGTTTGTGCGCGAGGCCCCGGTCCACGGTGGGGTGCATGGGTTCGTGCTCCACACCGGCCACACCCTGCGCGTCCCCACCCGCGCCACGGACCCGCGGGCGGAAGCGAATGGGATTGGAAAACAGGAGGAAAGGGGGGCAGTGGCCCCGCGGGCCGGCGCGAACGCCGCGGGGCCACCGCAAGGGGAAGAGCGATCACTTCGTGCCGTAGATCGTGAGAACGGGCATCACCTCGCTTCCCGAACACCAGGGATCTGGACCACGAACCCGATGAAGAGTCCGGAGGGCCGCGTTGGGTGGCGCGCGGGCCGCGACCACCCGGATCCCTCGGGCGGACCCGCCCCGCCGGACCCGGCAGCCGGTGACCCGCGGGGCGGGCGGTCGCCGCGGCGATCCCCGTGAGCACGCGCGTGCGGGCGTGTTCACGAGCCGCCGCGGCGACCACGTGATGTAGCAGCGCCTCGATGTCGGGGTCGAGCACCGCCGCCGGATCCGCACCGACAGTCGCGATATCGATCTCGGTGCCGGGCGCGGCTGTACTCGCGGACGCTGTGACGGTCATGACGCACCTCCAGGCGAGAGAAGAAGCGTCGAAACGGACAGGGACGGGGACGGCGGGAACGGTCAGGCGTCGATGGTCTCGGCGCCGATGGCCTTCGCGCTGCCGTTGGCGTTGGCGTTGATGCTGCCGTTGGCTTGGGTCTTGGTATGG
>NZ_BAGG01000081.1 GCF_000308695.1 Nocardia takedensis NBRC 100417
CCCCTTTCGGCCACGGCGCACCCGCCACCCACCCCAACCAATGCAACCCCTCGGGCAGCTCGAGACTCATCGCCGAACGACTTCGGAGGTCTTGGCCGCCCTCGCCACCGCCGAGTACCTCCTGATTCGGGATCGACGGCGATTAGAACGCACGAAACTGAACTTCCCGAGTCACGTAGATGAATACGAGATGGAACCCGCACGTAACATGGGCACGGCGACGCGCGAAGTTATCCGCGATACAGATCGGCTGTGCGACAGTCGATCCCGACTCGGCGTGCGGGAATCAGTTCGCGTTCTTCGTGCACGCCGAGATGGCGATCTCGGCGCGACGCGGTTGGGCGCTGCCGAGATCGGGGAACGGCGGTGCGGCCTCGCCGAGGGAGTCGGCGGCGATCCGTTCGGCGTCGGTGCGGGTGCCCGCCGCGGCCCAGCCGTAGCGGCCGTCCGCGCCGCGGGCGATGGCGGCGCACCCGTCGGCGAAGCGCTGCACCAGATCGCAGTCGTAGACGCCGCATTCGCGGATGGCCTCGGCGTCGGCCTTGACGCGACTGCTGTGGTCGACGGCGGCGACGACCCGCCCCGTGGACGGCGACAGCCCCAGCGTGCCGTACAGGCTGCCCGCCGCGCCCGCCGAGCCGGGGGCGAATCCGGCGGCCAGGGCCGAGGAGGTGACGGCGACCGCCAGGGCCGATCTGCGCAGCACGGACACGTTATCTCCCCGTTTCGAAACGACTACGGGAAGATCTTGAACCGCCCCGGGCTAAATGTCCAGCAATGCTGTTGGGCGACAAGCCGATCCCACCCGGAAACGACGAAACCCCCGGTCGCGGACCGGGGGTTTCGCGGGTGACCGTCGAATCAGACGGTGAAGCCGAGCGCGCGCAACTGCTCGCGGCCGTCCTCGGTGATCTTGTCGGGACCCCACGGCGGCATCCAGACCCAGGTGATCTCGAGATCCTCGACCAGGCCGCCGCGCACCAGCGCGTTGCGGGTCTGGTCCTCGATGACGTCGGTCAGCGGACAGGCCGCCGAGGTGAGCGTCATGTCGAGTTTGGCGATCTCGTTCTCGACCGCGATGCCGTAGACGAGGCCGAGATCGACCACGTTGATGCCCAGTTCGGGGTCGACCACATCGCGCATGGCCTCCTCGATGTCCTCGAGGTGTTTGATCTGCTCGGCCGACAGTTCCACGGGCGCGGCCTCGGCGGCCGGTGTCGTGTCGGTCTGCGGTGTCGTGTCGGTCTCGCTCATGAGGTAGCCCCGTTCGTGCCCATCGTCGGTCCGGCCTGCTGGGCCGAGGTTGTCCTGACCACCGCGTCCTTGAACGCCATCCAGCCCAGCAGCGCGCATTTCACCCGCGCCGGGTATTTCGCGACGCCCGCCAGCGCGATGCCGTCGCCGATCACGTCCTCGTCGCCCTCGACGGTGCCGCGACTGGAGATCATCTCGCTGTAGGAGTCGACCACTTTCAGCGCCTGGGGCACCGACAGCCCGATGACCTGATCGGCGAGGATCGAGGTCGCGGCCTGGCTGATCGAGCAGCCCTGCCCGTCGTAGGACACATCGGCCACATCGCCCGCGTCGTCGATGTGCACGCGCAAGGTCACCTCGTCACCGCAGGTCGGGTTCACGTGGTGCACTTCGGCCCCGAACGGTTCCCGCAACCCGCGATGGTGGGGATGCTTGTAGTGGTCCAGGATCACTTCCTGGTACATCTGCTCCATGCGCATGTTCTATGCAACTCCGAAGAAGTCCTGAGCCTTCCGCACGGCCGCCACCAGCGCCTCGACCTCGTCGAGGGTGTTGTAGACCGCGAAGGAGGCGCGCGCGGTCGCCGCGACGCCGAAGCGGCGGTGCAGCGGCCAGGCGCAGTGGTGCCCGACCCGGATCGCCACGCCTTGGTCGTCGAGGATCTGCCCGACGTCGTGGGCGTGGATGCCCTCCACCACGAACGCGACGGCCCCGCCGCGCTCCTCGGTGTCGGTGGGACCGATGATCCGCACGCCGGGGATCGCGCCGAGCCCTTCGAGGGCGGCGGCGGTGAGCGTCTGCTCGTGGGCGGCCACGGCGTCCATGCCGAGGTCTTCCAGGTAGCGCACCGCGGCGCCGAGGCCGATCACCTGCGAGGTCATCGGCACGCCCGCCTCGAACCGCTGCGGCGGCGGGGCATAGGTGCTGTGGTCCATGAACACGGTCTCGATCATCGAACCGCCGGTGATGAACGGCGGCGTCTGTTCGAGCAGTTCCCGACGCCCGAACAGCACGCCGACACCGGACGGGCCGAGCATCTTGTGACCGGAGAAGGCGGCGAAATCGACGCCGAGCGCGCGGAAGTCGACGGCCATGTGCGGCACCGACTGGCAGGCGTCGAGCACGACCAGCGCGTCGACGGCCCTGGCCCGGCGCACCAGTTCGGCCACCGGAGCGACCGCGCCGGTCACATTGGACTGGTGGGTGAACGCTACGACCTTGGTGGCCGGGGACAGCTCCAGCGAATCCAGGTCGATGCGCCCGTCGTCGGTGACCCCGTACCACTTGAGGGTGGCACCCGTGCGACGCGCGAGTTCCTGCCACGGAACGAGATTCGCGTGGTGCTCGAGTTCGGTGATGACGATCTCGTCACCCGCGCCGACATGGAACGGGAACCGGTCGTCGCCGAAGGCGTTGGTCACCAGGTTCAGCGATTCGGTCGCGTTCTTGGTGAACACGATCTCGTCGGAGTCGACGCCGACGAACCGCGCGATGAGTCCGCGCGCCTGTTCGTAGGCGTCGGTGGCCTCCTCGGCGAGCTGATGCGCGCCGCGGTGCACCGCGGAATTACTGGTGACCAGGAAGTTCCGCTCGGCCTCGAGCACCTCGACGGGCCGCTGCGAGGTCGCGCCGGAGTCCAGGTACACCAACGGCTTCCCGTCCCGGACCGTGCGGCTCAGGATCGGGAAGTCGGCCCGGACCCGGGCCACGTCGAGGGTGCTGCCCTTGACAGGCGCTGCGGTCATATCAGACTCCGGTGGATGCGGTCTGGGGGATGGCAGTCGGCGAAGCCGACGGGGCGGGTGAGCTCTGGGTGAAGCGGACGTAGCCGTTGGCGTCGAGTTCCTCGGCCAGTTCCGCACCGCCCTCGGCGACGATGCGGCCGCCGACGAACACGTGCACGAACTGCGGCTGGATGTAGCGCAGGATGCGGGTGTAGTGGGTGATCAGCAGCACGCCGCCCGCCACCGGCGTGCCGGTGCCGTCGTCCCAGCCGCGCTCCTTGTAGCGGTTGACGCCTTCGGAGACGATGCGCAGCGCGTCCACGTCCAGACCCGAGTCGGTCTCGTCGAGGATGGCGATCTTCGGCTTGAGCAGACCCAGTTGCAGGATCTCGTGGCGCTTCTTCTCACCACCGGAGAAGCCCTCGTTGACGCTGCGCTCGGCGAAGGCGGCGTCGATCTCGAGTTCGTTCATCGACTCCTTCACCTCCTTGACCCAGGTGCGCAGCTTGGGGGCCTCGCCGCGGACCGCGGTGGCCGCGGTGCGCAGGAAGTTCGACATCGAGACGCCGGGCACCTCGACGGGGTACTGCATCGCCAGGAACAGGCCCGCCCGCGCGCGCTCGTCCACCGACATCTCCAGCACGTCCTCACCGTCGAGGGTGATCGAACCGCTGGTCACGGTGTACTTGGGGTGGCCCGCGATGGCATAGGACAACGTGGACTTGCCCGAGCCGTTGGGGCCCATGATCGCGTGGGTCTCCCCGGAGCGGACCGTCAGGTCGACGCCCTTGAGGATGCGGATGGGTTCGCCGGACTCGTCCGGGTTGGCGACCTCGACGTGCAGGTCTTTGATTTCCAGGGTGGTCATCGGGGTGGATTCCTTTGCGGGAGTGTGGTTTCGGTCAGGCGCCGATGGCGGCGAGTTCGGCCTCGATGGCCTCCTCGAGCCGCTGCCTGATCTCGGGGATCGCGATCTTCTGGATGATCTCGTGGAAGAAGCCGCGCACGACCAACCGGCGCGCCGCGTCCTCCGGGATGCCCCGCGCGCGCAGGTAGAACAGTTGCTCGTCGTCGAAGCGTCCGGTGGCCGAGGCGTGTCCGGCGCCGGCGATCTCCCCGGTCTCGATCTCCAGGTTGGGCACCGAATCGGCGCGCGCGCCGTCGGTGAGCACCAGATTGCGGTTGACCTCGAAGGTGTCGGTGCCCTCCGCGGCGGCGCGGATCAGCACGTCGCCGACCCAGACCGTGCGGGCGTCGCCCTTCGGCGAATCCGGATCACCCTGCAACGCGCCCTTGTAGAGCACGTTGGACTTGCAGTTGGGCTGCGCGTGGTCGACCAGCAGGCGCTGCTCGAAGTGCTGGCCCGCGTCGGCGAAGTACAGGCCGAGTAGTTCGGCGTCGCCGCCGGGACCGTCGTACTTCACGGTGCCGGTCAGCCGGACCAGATCGCCGCCGAGGGTGACCGCGATGTGGCGCAGCGTGGCGTCGCGCCCGAGGCGGGCGTGGTGGGCGGTGGCGTGCACCGCGTCGTCGGCCCAGTCCTGCACCGCGACCACCGTCAGCTTGGCGCTGTCGCCGAGCACGAATTCGACGTTCTCGGCGTAGGTTCCGCTACCGCGCTGGTCGATGACCACGGTGGCGACCGCGAAGGCCCCCAGCCGGATCTGGAAGTGGCCGTAGGCCGTGTGGCCCTCGCCGGGGCCGGTCACCGTGACCAGCACCGGTTCGGCCGCCTCGGTCTCGGCGGCCAACGAGATCACCGTCGCGGACTCGAAGCCGGAGTACGCCTGCGCGGCCACCCGGTCGGCGGGCACGCCCGCCGCGCCGAGACGCTCGTCGTCGCGGCCCACCGTCTCCACCAGCACGCCCTCGGGCGCGGTGATCTCGACGCCGGCGGCGCCGTCGCGCGCCGCCGTGCCGTCGTGCAGGCCGCGCAGCCTGCGCAGCGGGGTGAAGCGCCACTCCTCGTCGCGGCCCGAGGGAACCTCGAAGGCGTTCACGTCGTAGGAGGTGAAGACCTCACCCTTGTTCACCGCGGCCGCGGCACCCCGATTCGGAGTCGACCGCACCGGGTTCTCGCCCTCGACCGCTCCGATCACACCGGTCGCCATCAGCCGACGGCTCCTTCCATCTGCAGCTCGATGAGCCTGTTGAGTTCCAACGCGTATTCCATCGGCAGTTCCTTGGCGATGGGCTCGACGAAGCCGCGCACCACCATCGCCATCGCCTCGTCCTCGGTGAGACCGCGGCTCATCAGGTAGAACAGCTGATCCTCGGACACCTTCGAGACGGTCGCCTCGTGGCCCATGGTGACGTCGTCCTCGCGGATGTCGACGTAGGGGTAGGTGTCGGAGCGGCTGATCGTGTCGACCAGCAGCGCGTCGCACTTGACCGTCGACTTCGAGCCGTGCGCGCCCTTGTTGACCTGGACCAGGCCGCGGTAGGAGGCGCGGCCGCCGCCGCGGGCCACCGACTTGGACACGATGGTCGAGGAGGTGTGCGGCGCGAGATGCAGCATCTTGGCGCCGGTGTCCTGGTGCTGGCCCTCGCCCGCGAACGCCACCGAGAGCACCTCGCCCTTGGCGTATTCGCCGGTCATCCAGACCGCCGGGTACTTCATGGTGACCTTGGAGCCGATGTTGCCGTCGATCCATTCCATGGTCGCGCCCGCCTCGGCCTTGGCCCGCTTGGTGACCAGGTTGTAGACGTTGTTGGACCAGTTCTGGATCGTGGTGTAGCGGCAGCGCCCGCCCTTCTTCACGATGATCTCGACCACCGCGGAGTGCAGCGAGTCGGACTTGTAGATCGGCGCGGTGCAGCCCTCGACGTAGTGGACGTAGGCGTCCTCGTCGACGATGATCAGCGTCCGCTCGAACTGGCCCATGTTCTCGGTGTTGATCCGGAAGTAGGCCTGCAACGGGATGTCGACGTGCACGCCCGGCGGCACGTAGATGAACGACCCGCCCGACCACACGGCGGTGTTGAGCGCGGAGAACTTGTTGTCGCCCGCGGGGATCACCGAGCCGAAGTACTTCTGGAAGATCTCCGGGTGCTCCTTGAGACCGGTGTCGGTGTCGAGGAAGATCACGCCCTGGGCCTCGAGATCCTCGCGGATCTGGTGGTAGACGACCTCGGACTCGTACTGCGCGGCGACACCGGCGACCAGGCGCTGCTTCTCCGCCTCCGGGATGCCGAGCTTGTCGTAGGTGTTCTTGATGTCCTCGGGCAGTTCCTCCCAGGAAGCGGCCTGCTTCTCGGTGGAGCGCACGAAGTACTTGATGTTGTCGAAGTCGATGCCCTCGAGG
Organism: Nocardia takedensis NBRC 100417; assembly: GCF_000308695.1. GTDB lineage: Bacteria > Actinomycetota > Actinomycetes > Mycobacteriales > Mycobacteriaceae > Nocardia > Nocardia takedensis. The sequence continues at coordinate 6,284 of NZ_BAGG01000081.1, forward strand.
TTGGAGCCCCAGTTCGGCATCGGCTTGCGGTCGAAGATGCGCAGGGCCTTGAGTCGCTGCTCGAGCATCCACGCCGGTTCGCTCTTCTTGCCCGAGATGTCGCGGACGACGGCTTCGGACAGGCCGCGCTGGGCACTGGCGCCGGCCACGTCCGAATCGGACCAGCCGTAACCGTAGGTGCCCAGCGAGGCGATCGTCTCCTCCTGGGTCAAGGGCTGAACCTGGGTCGCGCCAGATTCGCGGCTCGCCGCGGACGTCGTCATTCGCCACTCCTTCCGGAGTCGTTCGTCTGTCCCGCCGCGGGCTGTGCGGCGGGGGTGTTCGAGGATCGGGGTGTCCCGGTGTTCGGGGGGACCAGCAGCGGGACGTGCGTCGTGCAGGCGCAGTCGCCGTTGGCGATCGTCGCGAGCCGCTGGACGTGGGTGCCGAGCAGTTCGCGGAAGGCTTCCAGTTCCGCGTCGCACAGTTGCGGGAATTCCTCCGCGACGTGGGCGACCGGACAGTGATGTTGGCATATCTGCACACCGGAGCCCACCTTGCGGGTGGTCGCCGCGAAGCCCGCGCCGGTGAACGCCTCGGCGATCTCCTCGGCTTTGGCCTCGGTGCCCTCGGGGGTGTGCTCGTCGAGCGGGTCGATTCCCTCGACGATGGTGCGCGCGCGTTTGCGCGCGAAATCGGTGAGGGCCGCTTCGCCGCCGACCTCGCCGAGATGCCGCAGCGCGGCGCCGGCCAGATCGTCGTAGGCGTGGCCGAGGCTACCGCGTCCCTTGGCGGTGAGTTGGTACTGCTTGGCCGGTCGGCCGCGGCCCTTCTGCTGCCACGGCGCGGAGCGCGCCGCCCTCGCCTGCCCGGAATCGATGAGCGCGTCGAGATGACGGCGCACTCCCGCCGTGGCCAGGCCCAGTGTCGCGCCGATGGCGTTGGCGGTGATCGGCCCTTCCTCGAGCAGCAACCGCACGATCGCGGCCCTGGTGTGCCCCTCGGTCGCGGCCGGGGCGTGCGAGGACGCGGCGCCGGCCCCACGACCGGCCCTTTCGTCGTCGTTGCGCAAACCCACGGTTTTCACAACATCAGTGTGGCGGAATTCGTTCCCGAAATCTAATAAGGGTGCCCTGACCTCACCGGCGGGCCGTGACCTGCGGGTACCCGGCCGCAAGGCGCGTGACCGCCGCAAACGCCTGCTTCATGATCGACGGCGCGGCGACAGTCGCGCGAGCGGGTGACGCACCGCACACCGAAACCGCCCGTAATGTCCGTATTTCCACCCGTCCGAAGGCGTCCAAGGGCCTTCGGTTCCTGGCCGGGAAGGGGTCGGACCATCCGCTACGCTGGCCCGGTGATGTCAGGCGAACAGGGCGGAACCCGCGTCGACGAGGATCGGCCCGCAGGCTCCGGCCCCCTGGCCCGACTGCGTGCGAGCGCGCCTTTCGCCACCGCCGTCGCCTACGGCAGACGGATCGTCGGACTCGACGTCCCGCCCGACCACACCGTCAGCGAGGCGCTGCACGTCAACGAACCCGAGGCCGCGGGGCTCAACCCCCAGGAGACGGCGCAGTTGCGCCGCGTGCGCCTGCTCGGCGCGACCGGCGCGGTGATGATGGCGATCGGCGCGCTCGGCCTCGGCGCGCAGCCCACCTTGCAGAACCCCACGTATGGAAAGGCCATCATCGGCCTGCCCGCCCGCGTGCACAGTTCCGGCCTCGCGGTCACCATCCTCGGCACCGTGGTCGTCATGTTGGCCTGGTTGCTGCTCGGCCGCTTCGCCCTGGGTCTGCAATCGGGCCGGGTCCGCCGCCTGAGCCGCTCCCAACTCGACCGCACGCTGCTGCTGTGGATCATCCCGCTGTCGCTGGCGCCGCCGATGTTCAGCCAGGACGTCTATTCCTATCTGGCGCAGGGCGAGATCGCCGCGCGCGGCTTGGACCCCTACGACGTCGGACCGGTGCAGGGTCTGGGCCAGGACCATGTGCTGACCCGCAGCGTCCCCAACATCTGGCAGAACTCCCCCGCCCCGTACGGGCCGCTGTCGATCTGGTTCGGCAAGGGCATCGCCGAACTCACCGGCGAGAACATTCTGGCGGGCGTCCTGCTGCACCGACTGCTCGCGCTGGTCGGCATCGCCTGCATCGTGTGGGCCCTGCCCCGGTTGGCCCAGCGCTGCCGGGTCTCGCCCGTCGCCGCCCTGTGGCTGGGCGCGGCGAACCCGCTGGTCATCTTCCACCTGGTCTCGGGCGTGCACAACGAGGCGATGATGATCGGCCTGATGCTGGTCGGCCTGGAATTCTGCCTGGCCGCGCTGGCGCGGGTCGGCCCCTTGCGCGGGCGCACCCTCGGCCTGTTCCTCGGGGGTGCGACGGTGCTCGCGCTCTCGGCGATGATCAAGATCCCGTCGATGCTCGCGCTGGCCTTCGTCTGGATGGCGTTGAGCCGACGCTGGGGCGGCCGATGGCGGGCCACCTTCACCGCCGCGCTGCTGCTGGGGACCGTCACGGGGACGGTGATGCTGGCGGTCTGCCTGGGCAGCGGACTGGGATTCGGCTGGATCGACACCCTCAACGGCGCCAGCACGGTGCGCTCGTGGATGTCGCTGCCGACGGCGCTGGGCGTGGTCACCGGCTTCGGCGGCGTACTGCTGGGTCTGGGCGATCACACCACCGCGCTGCTGAGCATCACCCGTCCCATCGCCGCCGCGGCCGCGACCCTGGTCGTCGTGCGACTGCTGATCGCCACCTGGAACGGACGGCTGCACCCGGTCGGCGCGCTCGGCGTCGCCTTCGGCGCGGTCGTGCTGCTCTTCCCCGTCGTGCAGCCCTGGTATCTGCTGTGGGGCATCGTGCCGCTGGCCGCGTGGGCCAACCGTCCCGCCTTCCGCGTCCCCGCCACGGTGGCCTCCGCGGTGGTCAGCGTCCTGCTGATGCCCTCGGGCAGCGACATCACGCCGTTCGTGCTGGTCTACGCGGCGGCGATCACCATCGTCACCTGCCTGCTGATGATCCTGGCCACCCGCCGGTCGCTGCCGTGGCGGTTGCAACGTCCGGCGGAGGAGACCGACGCACCGCCCCGGGTAGCGAAATCCGAAACCCACGAGTCTGCGCAGGTGACGCCGCCGGCCGCGTCGGGTCCGCGAGCCGACACCCGCGCCGAACCGTCCGCGACGGCCGGGGCGTCCGGCGCGGCACCGCGTTCCGGGCCGTCCGGGACGTGAGCGGACAGGGGTGTCTTCCAGGTCACATCGGTCGACCGCATACCGTGTGACACCGTGACCGCAGCCCCCGGACCCGCCGTACGTGTCGACGGCGTCGTCAAGCGTTACGGCGAGACCACCGCGGTCGACGGCCTGTCCTTCGACGTCGAACGGGCGCAGGTGCTGGCCCTGCTGGGCCCCAACGGCGCGGGCAAGACGACCACCGTCGAGATGTGCGAGGGGTTCGTCACGCCCGACGCCGGGTCGGTGCGCGTGCTGGGTCTGGACCCGATCGCCGACACCGAGCGCCTGCGTCCGCGCATCGGGGTCATGTTGCAGGGCGGCGGCGCGTATCCGGGCGCGCGCGCAGGCGAGATGCTGGAACTGGTGGCCGCCTACTCGGCCGATCCCCTCGATCCGGAATGGCTGCTGCGCACCCTCGGCCTGGCCGACACCCGCCGCACCCCCTACCGCAGGCTCTCGGGCGGTCAGCAGCAGCGGCTCGCGCTGGCCTGCGCGCTGGTCGGGCGGCCCGAGATCGTCTTCCTCGACGAGCCGACGGCCGGACTCGACGCGCAGGCGCGGTTGATCGTGTGGGAACTCATCGACGCGCTGCGCCGCGACGGGGTGACCGTCGTGCTGACCACCCACCTGATGGACGAGGCCGAACAACTGGCCGACCAACTGGTCATCATCGATCACGGCCGGATCGTGGCGGCGGGCAGTCCGGCCGAGGTCACCGCGCACGGCGCGGCGGGCCAACTCCGCTTCAGCGCCCCGCCGAAATTGGATCTGGAGTTGCTGCGCTCGGCGTTGCCCGAGGGGTTCGCGCCGCGCGAGACCACGCCGGGGGCCTACCTGGTCGAGGGCGAGATCGACCCGCAGGTGCTGGCCACGGTCACCGCGTGGTGCGCGCGACTGAACGTGCTGGCCACCGACATCCGCATCGATCAGCGTCGCCTGGAGGACGTCTTCTTGGAACTCACCGGACGGGACCTGCGCGGATGACCCACGTCGAGCCCCTCGCCAACCGGTTCGAGCCGGGCACCTTCGCGCCCGAGCCGCGCCGGGCCCCGCGCGCGGCGATGCTGCTGGCGCAGACCCGCCTCGAGCTGATCCTGTTGCTGCGCAACGGCGAACAGTTGCTGCTGACGATGTTCATCCCGATCACGCTGCTGGTCGGACTGACCCTGCTGCCCTTCGGCGATCTGGGCGACACCCGCGTCGACAAGATCGTGCCCGCGGTGATGATGGTGGCGATCATGTCGACCGCGTTCACCGGCCAGGCGATCGCCGTCGGGTTCGACCGCCGCTACGGCGCGTTGAAGCGATTGGGCGCGACCGCACTGCCGCGCTGGGGCGTGATCGCGGGCAAGAGCGCCGCGGTGGCGATCGTGGTGGTGTTGCAGGCGGTGCTGCTGGGCGCGATCGGCGTCGCGCTGGGGTGGCGGCCGGATCTGGGCGGGCTCGGACTCGGCGCGCTGATCATCGCCCTGGGCACGGGCACCTTCGCGGCGATGGGCCTGCTGCTGGGCGGCACGCTCAAGGCCGAGGTGGTGCTGGCGCTGGCCAACATCCTCTGGTTCGTCATGCTGGGGATCGCGAGCGTGGTCTTCGCCGCCGACGATCTGCCGACGGCGGTGGACGTGCTGGCCCGGTTGATCCCTTCGGGCGCGCTCGCGGTCACCCTCGAGGACGCGATGCTCGGCAGCATCGACTGGTTCGGCGTCGTCGTGCTGGCGGTGTGGGGCGCGGTGAGCGGTGTGCTGGCGGGTCGCTGGTTCCGCTTCCACTGAGCCGCCCCGAATTCAACGACGTCTCGTAGTAGACCGGGTGCGGTGGGCCGATACGCGCGGGCTACCATCGTCGGGTGCTGTATCGAGCCTTCCTGGGACTGGTCGATCGACTCCCGCTGCCCTCGCTCCGGGTGCAGCGCTGGATCGCGTTCGCGGTGATCCTGAGCCAGGCGGGCATCACCGTCACCGGATCGGTCGTGCGCGTCACGGCCTCGGGTCTGGGCTGCCCCACCTGGCCGCAGTGCTTCCCGGGCAGCTTCACCCCGGTCGGCGTCTCCGAGGTCGCGGTGGTGCACCAGGCCGTGGAGTTCGGCAACCGGATGCTGACCTTCGTCGTCAGCCTGTTCGCCGGTCTGATCGTGCTCGCCGTGCTGCGCGCGCGCCGTCGCCGCGAGGTGCGGATCTACGCCTGGCTCATGCCGGGCGGCACCGTCGCCCAGGCCGTGATCGGCGGCATCACCGTGCTGACCGGGTTGCTGTGGTGGACGGTCGCCATCCACCTGCTGGTGTCGATGGTCATGGTCTGGCTGGCCACGGTGCTCTACGCGAAGATCGGCGAACCCGACGACGGCATCGAGGCCGTGCAGGCCCCCGCGCCGCTGCGGTGGCTCACCGGGCTCAGCGGCGTCGCGTTGGCCGCCACCCTGATCGCGGGCACCCTGGTCACCGGGGCCGGACCGCACGCGGGCGACAAGAGCATCGACCGCCCGGTGGCCCGCCTCGAGGTCGAGATCGTCACGCTGGTGCACCTGCACTCGCAATTGCTGGTCGGCTACCTGGCGCTGCTGATCGGCCTGGGCTTCGGCCTGTTCGCCGTCGGTGTCGGCCCGGCCGTGCGCACCCGCCTGTTCACGCTGATCGGCATCGTCTGCGCGCAGGGCCTGATCGGCATCGTCCAGTACTTCACCGACGTGCCCGCCGTGCTGGTGATCTGCCACGTCGCGGGCGCGGCCGCCTGCACGGCCGCCACGGCGGCCCTGTGGGCGTCGCTGCGCACCCGCGAACAGGTGGCCGCGCATCTGCCCACCGCCACCTCGGCCGCCTGAGCGGCACCGACGAAAAAGCTGCCCGCCGCGGAATTCGCGGCGGGCAGCTTCTTTCTCGTCGGACTCAGCGGACCGAACCCGAGTCGACCTTCTCGCGGCCGAGCACCGCGCGGGCGGTCTCCAGATCGGAGGGGTCGACCGCGGCGTCCGCGCGCATCGGGTCCAGCGCGGGATCGATGTCGATGGTGCGGCGCAGCGGGTTGTTCGGCAGCAGCAGGGTCGCGATCAGGGCGATCACCGTCGCGCCCGCCGCGATGAGGAAGATGCGGCCGGTCGCGTCACCGTAGGAGGCGCGCACCACTTCGAGCACCGGGGCGGGCAGCGCGCTCAGGTCGAGGCTGCCCCCGCCCGCCGAACCGGCCGGGATGCCGAGCTTGGACAGGCCCTCGGCCGACAGTTCGCCGACCCGGGTCGCCAGCACCGATCCCAGCACGGAGACGCCGATCGCGCCGCCGAAGGTGCGGAAGAACGCGACGCTGCTCGAGGCCGCGCCGATGTTGTGCACGCTGACGGTGTTCTGCACGGCCAGCACCAGGTTCTGCATCATCATGCCGACGCCCAGGCCCACGACGGCGATGTAGCAGCCGACCAGCCACAGGTTGGTGGCGTGATCGATGGTGGACAGCAGGCCGAAGCCGACGACCAGCAGCGCGCCGCCCGAGACCACGAAGCGCTTCCACTTGCCGAAGCGGGTGATGAGCTGACCGGAGCCGACCGAGCCCAGGAGCATGCCCGCGACCAGCGGGATGGTCAGCACGCCCGCCGCGGTCGGCGAGTAGCCGCGCGCGGTCTGGAAGTACTGGCCGAGGAAGGTGGTCGCGCCGAACATGCCGACGCCGACGGCGATGGAGGCGATGATCGCCAGGCCGGTGGTGCGTTCGGTGACGATCGGGAGGGGGATGATGGGTGACTTCACCCGGGTCTCCACCCACAGCGTCGCCAGCAGCAACAGCACGCCCGCGCCGACGTAGAGCGCCGATTCCCGCGAGATCCAGTCGTAGTAGCCCGCCTTGCCCGCGAAGGACACCCAGATCAGCAGGACCGACACGCCCGCGGTCAGCAGCGCCGCGCCGAACCAGTCGATGGACACGCCGGTCTTGCGCTCGGTGGGCAGGCGCAGGGTGCGCTGCAACAGGCCCAGGGCGATCACCGCGAGCGGGACGCAGACGAAGAAGCACCAGCGCCAGCCCAGCGGGCTGTCGACGATCACGCCGCCCAGGATCGGGCCGCCCGACATCGACACCGCCATGACCGCGCCCATGTAGCCGGAGTAGCGGCCGCGTTCGCGCGGGGACACGATCGAGCCGATGATCGCGACCACCAGCGCGGTCAGCCCGCCCATGCCGATGCCCTGGATGACGCGCGCCACCAGCAGCAGCGGCACGTTGTGGGCGAAGCCCGCGATGATCGAGCCGACGACGAAGATGACGATGGCCGACTGGACCAGCACCTTCTTGTTGAACAGGTCGGCGAATTTGCCCCAGATCGGCGTGGAGGCGGCGTTGGCCAGCAGTGCCGTGGTGATCACCCAGGCGTAGGCGGTCTGCGATCCGCGCAGGTCACCGATGATGGTGGGCAGGGCGGTCGAGACGATCGTGGTGCTCAGCAGCGCCGTGAACAACGCGGCGAGCAAGCCCGTCATCGCCTCGAGGATTTCGCGGTGGGTCATCGCGAAGGGATCACGCGGTGTCACCGCCTCGACCGGACTAGACATCTTGTTCCTGTCTCTGTGACACGTCGGCGCGCTGCGGCGACGCGGAATGGTGTGCGTGGGCGGTGAGCGCGGTGCGCAGGCGCTCCATGGCGGCGCAGGCGTCTTCGGCCGCGTCGTCGTCCCAGTCGGCCAGGGCGGTCTGCAACCCCGGCCGGGAGACCCGGACGCGGCGCAGCAGTTCCCTGCCTTCGTCGGTGATGTGGATGAGGCTGGCGCGTCCGTCACCGGGGTCGGCCTGGCGGCTGATGTAGCCCGCCGCGACCAGTTCGGCGACGTGGCGGCTCAGCGCCGACGGGCTGATGCACAGGTCGAGCGCGAGATCGCCCTGCCTGCACGGACCCTTGCCCTCGAGGGTTCCGAGGACCCCGACGCCCCCGGGAAGCAGTTCGCCCTCCTCGGGATGCAGCAGCAGGACCCGCATCGCCCTTCCCATCAGGTAGAGCTCCTTGACGAGGCTCTGCGCCGTATCGGGCGACACCGCCATGGATCACTCCCCACGCGAGATTACTTACTTGCAGAATGCAACTATATTCTGATTGCTTGCAGTAAGCAACTATCTGGGCGCAGTGTTACCCGTCACGTCGCGGACGAGAAGGAACAAGACGTGTCACCGATAACAGAACGGCGACATCGAGCGATCAACCGAATGATCACGGCGGACGGGCCGCGATCACGTGTCAGCAGGAAGGCCGTCCGATGACCAACCGCCCACCCCGCCCCGATATGGCGCCCTTGGCCTCATTGGCCGTGCTGCTGGGCGCGATCATGCTGCTGGCGGGCGTCAGCCAATCCGACCGGATCCCCGGCCTGGCCGCCGATCACGGCACGGCGCTGATCGTGCTCGCGATCGCGGCCTACCTGGGCGTGGCGGCACGCGTGTTGCACTGGGGGATCGGCGAACTGCTCGACCCCGTCGACGGACGCGGCTGAGGCCGCGCGCGTTCAGCGTTCGTTGCGGGCCTTCGGGAACCGCTTCTGACCGGCCACCCAGCCGGCCATCCGCGCCCAGTGTCCCTTACGCGGGGTGACCACCGAGGTCAGCTCGCGATCCCACTCGTCGGCCTCGGTGAGCCCGTCGACCATCTCGACCAGCTTCTTCGCGGCGGCCAGATCGCCGACCATCCGATCGCCGAGGATCCCGTCACCGCCGACCAGGGTGACCCGCACGCCCAGCCGACCGACCGGTTGCAGGACCGCCGTCGCCGAACCGCCGTGCTCGGCGACGAATCCCTTGACCGAATCGACCACGGACGCCGAAACCCGGACCTCGGGGGCGGATTCGGCGGGGGCAGCAGCTTCAACGCTCATTCCGCAGAGTCTACCGGCGGGTAGACCGCGCGCGGCAGCCCCCGGTGTAGAACTGGACCCATGCGAGCCATCCAGGTGACCGAACACGGCGGCCCCGAGGTCCTCGTCCCCACCGACCTGCCGGATCCGCGGATCGGACCCGACCAGCTGCTGGTCGACACCGACGCGATCGGGATCAACTACATCGACGTCTACCGGCGCATCGGCCGATATCCGGGCCCGCTGCCGATCATTCCGGGCTCGGAAGGCTCCGGGGTGGTCGCCGAGGTCGGCGCGAATGTGACCGAATTCGCGGTCGGACAGCGGGTCGCGTGGGCCGACGCGCCCGGCAGCTACGCCGAGCGGGTCGCCGTCGACGCGGCCGTGGCGGTCGCGGTGCCCGACGCGGTCCCCTCCCCCGTCGCCGCCTCGGCGCTGTTGCAAGGCATGACCGCGCACTACCTCATCGAATCGGCGTACCGCCCCGAACCCGGCGAGACGATCCTGGTGCACGCCGGTGCGGGCGGGGTGGGGCTGTTGCTGACCCAACTGGCCGCCGCGCGCGAGGTCCGGGTCGTCACGACCGTGTCCACCGACGAGAAGGAGACCCTCTCGCGCGCGGCGGGCGCGGCCGAAGTGCTGCGCTACGGCGACGATCTGGCCGAGCGGGTCCGCGAACTGACCGACGGCGTAGGCGTGGCCGCGGTCTACGACGGCGTCGGGCAGGCCACCTTCGAGGCGAGTCTGGCCGCGCTGCGCGTCCGGGGCACCCTGGCGCTGTTCGGCGCGTCCAGCGGGCCGGTGCCGCCGTTCGACCTGCAACGGCTCAACGGGCTGGGATCGCTGTTCGTCACCAGACCGACGCTGGGCCACTACACCCGCGATCGGGCCGAGCTGCTGGGCCGGGCCGAGGCGATCCTGAACTCGGTCGCCGAAGGCGCGCTGCACGTCCGGATCGGGGCGAGTTATCCGCTGGCCGAGGCGGCCCGGGCGCACCGCGACCTGGAGGCCCGCGCCACCACCGGCGCGCTGGTGCTGATCCCGGAGACCGCGCGGACGTAGCCGGGCGGGCGGGCCGTCAGCTCAGGAAGTCGCCGATGGTCTGCCAGCCCAGCACCGAATCCACCGCCAGGCCGCAGAACACCACGGCCAGGTAGTTGTTGGATTGCAGGAACAGCCGCAGCGGCTTGACCGATTCGCCGCGGCGCACCCCGGCGTAGAGCTGATGGGCCATCAGCAGGAACCACGCGCCCGCGACCAGCGCGACGGCCGTGTAGACGACACCCGTGGCGGGCGCGAGAGCGAGCGTGGCCAGCACCGTCAGCCAGGTGTAGATCACGATCTGCTTGGTGACGGTCTGCTCGGTGGCGACCACCGGCAGCATCGGCACGCCCGCCGCGCGGTAGTCCTCCTTGTAGCGCATCGCCAGCGCCCAGGTGTGCGGCGGCGTCCAGAAGAAGATCACGCCGAACAGGGCGAGGGCGGGCCAGCCGATCGTGCCGGTCACCGCCGACCAGCCGACCAGGGCCGGCATGCACCCGGCCGCGCCGCCCCACACCACGTTCTGCGAGGTGCGGCGCTTGAGCCCGAGGGTGTAGACGAAGACGTAGAACAGGATCGTCGCGACCACGAGCACGCCGCTGAGCAGATTCGCCTGCCACCACAGCCACGCGAAAGAGCCCAGCCCCAACGCGATCCCGAAGACCGCGGCGTTGCGGGTGGGCACCGCGTCGCGGGCCAGCGGCCGCTTGGCGGTGCGCTTCATGACCTTGTCGATATCGGCGTCGGCGACGCAGTTGAGGGTGTTCGCGCTCGCCGCGCCCATCCAGCCGCCGAACAGCGTGGCCAGGATGAGCCGGATGTCGACGGTGCCGCGATCGGCCAGCAGCATGGTGGGGATCGTGGCGACCAACAGCAGTTCGATGACCCGCGGCTTGGTCAACGCGATATAGGCCAGCACCCTGCGCAGCAGTCGCGAGCCAACCCCGTCGCCCTGGAACCGCTCGGCGATCGCCGTGGCGGAGGAGCCGCCGTGCGCGCCATCGCCACCCGGCTGTCGACCGATCCGCACTGTCTCTCCTCGCACGCTGTGCCTCGCATCCGGGCAATGGAACGAGCAGCACGCTCGGCCGCTGTCTCGGCCTCCGATCCGGTGCACAGCACAGCCCGGCGCGGCTACTACTACAGGCGATGGTAGACCCTCGCCGATGGCGCTCCGCCCCTCGCCCCTGCCCGCCCGCCGCCCGAAACCCCGGAAACCGGTCACCGGACGGCCACGAAACGGACACTCGGGACGCTCCCGTACCGCCGTCGCGCGCGACACGGGCGCGGTAGCGAGGGTTACCGCCCTGCCGCTCAGCGGGCACATCTAGGGTGGTGGAGACATCCGGCACGCATCGCGCAGCCGCCGCAGTCCCGCCGCCGACGAAACCAATGTCAGGAGAACCTCGGTCGTGTCAGTCACAGACGACATCCGCGCCCTCACCCAGCCGAACCTTCCGAACGATTGGACGGAGCTCGACACCAAGGCCGTCGACACCGTCCGCGTCCTCGCCGCCGACGCGGTGCAGAACGCCGGCAACGGCCACCCCGGCACCGCGATGAGTCTGGCACCGCTGGCCTACAGCCTCTACCAGCGCACGATGCGCCACGACCCGAGCGACCCGCACTGGGTCGGCCGCGACCGCTTCGTGCTGTCCTGCGGACATTCCAGCATCACCCAGTACATCCAGCTCTACCTGGCCGGCTTCGGCCTGGAACTGCGGGATCTGGAGACACTGCGCAAGTGGGGTTCGCTGACCCCGGGTCACCCGGAATACCGCCACACCGACGGCGTCGAGATCACCACCGGCCCGCTGGGCCAGGGTCTGGCCTCCGCGGTCGGCATGGCGATGGCCGCGCGCCGCGAGCGCGGGCTGTTCGACCCCGACGCCGCGCCGGGCGCGAGCCCGTTCGACCACTTCGTCTACGTCATCGCCTCCGACGGCGACATGGAGGAGGGCGTCACCGCCGAGGCGTCCTCGCTGGCGGGCACCCAGCAACTGGGCAATCTCGTGGTGATCTACGACGACAACAAGATCTCCATCGAGGACGACACCACCATCGCCTTCACCGAGGACGTGGCCGCGCGCTACCGCGCCTACGACTGGCACGTGCAGGTCGTGCAGGGCGGTGAGGACGTGGTCGCGATCGAGTCCGCGCTGGCCGCGGCCAAGGCCGAGACGGGCAAGCCCTCGCTGATCGTGCTGCGCACCATCATCGGCTTCCCGGCACCCACCAAGATGAACACCGGCGGTGCGCACGGCGCGGCGCTAGGCGTGGACGAGGTCGCCGCCACCAAGAAGATCCTCGGCTTCGATCCGGAGCGCACCTTCGAGGTCGCCGACGAGGTCATCGCGCACACCCGCAAGGCGGTCGAGCGCGGGCAGCGGGCCCACCGGGAGTGGCAGGAGGGCTTCGACGCGTGGGCGGCGGCCAATCCGGCCAACAAGGCCCTGTTCGATCGGTTGTTCGCCCGTGACCTGCCGCAGGGCTGGACGGCGAATCTGCCCGTCCACGAGGCGGATCCGAAGGGTATGGCCACCCGCAAGGCCAGCGGCAAGGTGCTCGCCGCGCTCGCGCCGGTGCTGCCGGAACTGTGGGGCGGTTCGGCCGACCTCGCCGAATCCAACAACACCACCATGCCGGACGTGCCCAGCTTCGGCCCGGAGGAGATCTCCACCGGGATGTGGAAGGCCAACCCGTACGGCCGCACCCTGCACTTCGGTGTGCGCGAGCACGCGATGGGCTCGATCCTCAACGGCATCGCCCTGCACGGCCCGACCCGCCCGTACGGCGGCACCTTCCTGGTGTTCTCCGACTACATGCGCCCGGCCGTTCGCCTCGCCGCGCTCATGCGGGTGCCCGCGATCTACGTCTGGACCCACGACTCCATCGGCCTGGGCGAGGACGGCCCCACCCACCAGCCGATCGAGCACCTGGCCGCGCTGCGCGCCATCCCGGGCCTGAACGTCGTGCGGCCCGGCGACGCCAACGAGACCACCTACGCCTGGCGCACCATCCTGGAACGCGATTCCAGCGAGCGCGTCTCGCATTTCGTCCCGGCCGACGGCCCGCACCAGGACGGCCCGTCCGCGCTGGCGCTGACCCGCCAGGACCTGCCGATCTTCGAGGGCACCAGCTACGAGGGCGTCAAGCGCGGCGGCTACGTGCTGGCCGAGTCCTCCACCCCCACCCCGCAGGTGATCCTGATCGCCACCGGCTCCGAGCTCCAACTCGCGGTCGCCGCCCGCACTACGCTGGAGGAGCAGGGCATCGGAACCCGCGTGGTCTCGATGCCGTGTGTCGAGTGGTTCGACGCGCAGGACAAGGCTTACCGGGACGAGGTGCTGCCCCCGACGGTGCGCGCCAGGGTCACCGTCGAAGCCGGTATCGGGATGCCGTGGTACCGCTTCGCCGGCGACGCGGGCGAGATCGTGTCGATCGAGCATTTCGGCGCCTCGGCCGATTTCAAGACCCTGTTCCGCGAGTTCGGGATCACCGCGGACGCCGTTGTCGCGGCCGCGCAGCGCACGCTCGAAAACGTGAAGGGATAACCGCCCATGACACAGAACCCCGCCATCGCCGCCCTCTCGGCGGCGGGCGTGTCGGTCTGGCTCGACGACCTGTCGCGCGACCGCATCCAGTCCGGCAATCTCGCCGAACTCGTCGAGACCCGCGGGGTCGTCGGCGTCACCACCAATCCGACGATCTTCCAGGGTGCGCTGAGCCAGGGGCACGCCTACGACGCGCAGGTCCGCGAACTCGCCGCGCAAGGCGCCGACGCCGACGCGGCCGTGCGCACCATCACCACCGACGACGTCCGGGCCGCCTGCGACGTGCTCGCCCCGGTCTTCGAGGCCACCGGCGGCGTGGACGGCCGGGTCTCCATCGAGGTCGACCCGCGGTTGGCCTTCGACGCCGACAAGACCGTCGCCCAGGCCGTCGAGCTGTGGAAGATCGTCGACCGGCCCAACCTGTTCATCAAGATCCCCGCCACCGAGGCGGGCGTCCCCGCCATCACGGCGGTGCTGGCCGAGGGCATCAGCGTGAACGTGACGCTGATCTTCTCGGTGCCGCGCTACCGCTCGGTCATGGGCGCCTACCTCGACGGCATCCGCAAGGCCAAGATCGCGGGCCACGACCCGGCGAAGATCCATTCGGTCGCCTCGTTCTTCGTGTCCCGGGTGGACACCGAGATCGACAAGCGGCTCGAGGCCATCGGCACCCCGGAGGCGCTGGCGCTGCGCGGCAAGGCGGGCGTGGCCAACGCCCGGCTCGCCTACGCCGAGTACCAGGACGTCTTCGACGGCGGCTCGCACACCTCGACCTACGACAATCTCGCCTCCTCGGGCGCGAATCGGCAACGGCCGCTGTGGGCTTCGACCGGCGTCAAGAACCCGGACTACCCCGACACCCTCTACGTGACCGAACTGGTCGCGAAGAACACGGTCAACACGCTGCCGGAGAAGACGCTGGAAGCCGTCGCCGATCACGGCGAGGTGCACGGCGACACCCTCAGCGGCACCGCGGCCGAATCGCAGCGGGTCTTCGATGACCTGGCCGCGGCGGGCATCGACCTGACCGACGTCTTCGCGGTGCTCGAGCGCGAGGGCGTGGAGAAGTTCGAGAAGTCGTGGGACGAACTGCTGTCGGCGACCGCCGAGGAATTGGGCGCGGCCGGCGGAAGCCGCTGACCGATGGCGGGCACAGCCGAGTTCTCGAAGAACCCGCTGCGCGACCAGCGGGACAAGCGCGTCCCGCGCATCGCCGGCCCCTGCGGCATGGTGATTTTCGGCGTGACCGGAGATCTCTCCCGCAAGAAACTGATGCCTGCCATCTACGACCTGGCCAACCGGGGGCTGTTGCCTCCCGGTTTCGGCCTGGTCGGCTTCGCTCGGCGCGACTACGCCGACGAGGATTTCGCGAAGGTCGTGCTGGACGCGGTCAAAGCCCACGCCCGCACGCCTTTCCGCCAAGAGGTGTGGGATCACCTGGCCGAGGGCATCCGTTTCGTCCAGGGCAGTTTCGACGACGACGCCGCCTTCGACAGGCTCTCCGACACCCTGGCCGCACTGGACAAGGAGCGCGGCACCGGCGGTAATCACGCCTTCTACCTGTCG
Source organism: Nocardia takedensis NBRC 100417 (assembly GCF_000308695.1). GTDB lineage: Bacteria > Actinomycetota > Actinomycetes > Mycobacteriales > Mycobacteriaceae > Nocardia > Nocardia takedensis. The sequence continues at coordinate 21,472 of NZ_BAGG01000081.1, forward strand.
ATTCCGCCGGACATGTTCCCGGTGGTGCTCGATCAGCTCTCCGAACACAAACTGGCGCAACCGGAGACCACCGACGCCCTGGGCCACACCCCGTGGCGACGGGTGGTCATCGAGAAGCCGTTCGGCCACGACCTGGAGAGCGCGGTCGAACTCAACGCGCTGGTCAACCGGGTATTCCCGGAGGAGACCGTCTTCCGCATCGATCACTATCTCGGCAAGGAGACGGTGCAGAACATCCTGGCGCTGCGCTTCGCCAACCAGTTGTTCGACCCGATCTGGAACGCCAACTACGTCGACCACGTGCAGATCACCATGGCCGAGGACATCGGCCTGGGCGGGCGCGCGGGCTACTACGACGGGATCGGCGCGGCGCGCGACGTCATCCAGAACCACCTGTTGCAACTGCTGGCCCTCACGGCCATGGAGGAGCCGATCAGCTTCCAGCCCAAGCAGTTGCAGACCGAGAAGATCAAGGTCCTCTCGGCCACCAAACTCGTGGAACCGCTGGACGAGACGACCGCCCGCGGTCAGTACGCCGAGGGGTGGCAGGGCGCCGAACACGTGGTCGGGTTGCTGGACGAGGAGGGTTTCGACCCGCAGTCCACCACCGAGACCTACGCCGCGATCACGCTGGAGGTCGACACCCGGCGCTGGGCTGGCGTGCCGTTCTACCTGCGCACCGGAAAGCGGTTGGGCCGCAGGGTGACCGAGATCGCGGTGGTGTTCAAACGCGCGCCGCACCTGCCCTTCGACCAGACAATGACCGAGGAGTTGGGCGAGAACGCCCTGGTCATCCGGGTGCAGCCGGATGAGGGCATCACCATGCGCTTCGGCTCGAAGGTGCCGGGCTCGAGCATGGAGGTGCGCGATGTCAACATGGACTTCAGCTACGGCGAATCGTTCACCGAATCCTCCCCGGAGGCCTATGAACGACTCATCCTGGACATGCTGCTGGGCGAGCCGTCGCTGTTCCCGGTGAACGCGGAGGTCGAATTGTCCTGGAGCATCCTGGATCCCGTGCTCGCGCACTGGGCCGAGGGCGGCAGACCGCAATCCTACGAAGCGGGCACCTGGGGCCCGGACTCGGCCGACGAGATGCTCGAGCGCACCGGCAGGGAATGGCGGCGGCCGTGATCGTCGACATGCCCGACACCACGACCGGCGCGGTCACCAAACGACTGCTGCAACTGCGCGAGAGCAACGGCGTCATCACCATGGGCCGGGTGCTGACCCTGGTGGTGTGCACGCTGGACAGCTCCGAGGCCGAGGACGCCATCGACGCCGCCAACGACGCCAGCCGCGAACACCCGTGCCGGGTGGTCGTGTTGGCGCGCGGCGACCGCGAGGCGGCCAACCGACTCGACGCCCAGATCCGCGTCGGCGGCGACGCGGGCGCGGCCGAGGTCATCGTGCTGCGCTTGCAGGGTGAGTTGATCAATCACGAGAGCAGCGTGGTCATCCCGTTCCTGCTGCCGGACACCCCGGTGGTGGCGTGGTGGCCGCGCGGCGCGCCGGAGCATCCGTCGAAGGATTCGGTGGGCAAGTTGGCCACCCGGCGCATCACCGACGCCACCTTCGCGGCCGATCCGCAGGCCACGATCAAGAAGCGGCGCGGCGCGTACGCGCCGGGCGACACCGATCTGGCGTGGAGCCGGATCACCTACTGGCGGGCGCTGCTTGCCGCGGCGATGGACGAACCGCCCTACGAGGCGGTGGATTCGGTGACGGTGTCGGGGTTGCGCAACGAACCGGCGCTGGACATGCTCGCCGGCTGGCTGGCCGCGCGCCTGGACTGCCCGGTGCGCAGGCGTTCCGGGGCGCTGTCGGTGGAGTTGCACCGCCCGTCGGTGTCGATCGCGATCGCGCGTCCGCAGACCGGCCGGACGGCGACGTTGACCCGCACCGGTGACCCGGAGCAGCGGATCGCGTTGGCGCGCCGGGAGACCCGCGACTGCCTGGCCGAGGAACTGCGTCGGCTCGACGCCGACGAGATCTACGCCGAGGCGCTCGCCGGAATCGAGAGGGTGACCTATGAGTGAGACCGGAACGAGCGCCGTCGAGGTGCACGCCGACACCGAGGCGCTGGTCGCGGCGGCGGCGGCACGTTTCGTGGAGGTCGTGGTGGCCGCGCAGGCCGCGCGCGGTTCGGCCTCGGTCGTGTTGACCGGCGGCGGCACCGGGATCGGCTTGTTGGAGCGGGTGCGCGCGAATCCGGGCGGGATCGACTGGTCCGCGCTCGACGTGTTCTGGGGTGACGAACGTTTCGTGCCCGGTGACGACGCCGAACGCAACGAGTTGCAGGCCCGCGAGGCGCTACTGGACCACGTGCCGGTCGACCACGCCCGGGTGCGTCCGGTCGCGGCCTCCGACAGCGAGTATCCGGACCCGATCGAGGCGGCGGGCCAGTACTCGGCCGCCGTGCACGCGTATCTGGCCGAGCACGGGGCCTTCGACCTGCACCTGCTCGGCATGGGCGGTGAGGGGCACGTGAATTCGCTGTTCCCCGACACCGACGCGGTGCGCGAGGAGCACGCGTTGGTCGTCGCGGTCACCGATTCGCCGAAACCGCCGCCGGTGCGTGTCACGTTGACGCTGCCCGCGATTCGCCGCAGCCGCCACGTGGTGCTGGTGGTGGGCGGGGCCGCCAAGGCCGAGGCGGTCGCCGCCGCGCGGGCCGGGGCCGATCCGGTGGACATCCCGGCCGCCGGTGCGCTGGGGACGGAATCGACCACGTGGCTGCTCGATCGCGCGGCCGCCGGGGAGTCCTGACCCGAAGGGCCGCACGGTGTTCTCCGGTGTCGGCCCCACCCGACACCGGCCCCCGACCCGACGCCGGCACAACGCGGGCAGCCGGGAACCCTGGGACCCTGGCCGGTCCTCGGCCGCGTTGGGGCCTACCGCCATGCTCGCGGGCGCGAAGCGGCCGAAGTCGCGATTCGACCGCCGCCCGGATCATCGTCTCCGAGAGGGAAGTAGCCGTTGTCAGGAACGCGGGATGTCGAAGTGAGCACCGACGGGGGTCGGTCCGCGCCCGATGATCGCGGCGTCGACCTGGACCGCCGTTGGCGTACCGAGATCGCCGCGCTGGCCGGATTCCCGCCCCGCGCATTGGAATCGGAGGTCGCGCCCGGTGTGTCCGGCCCTGCGCTGCTGGAGTTGTTCGAGGCGCAGGCGATCAGCAGGCACCTGGACTTGACGGCGCGGGAACTGGGCCGGTCCGGGCGCGGGTACTACAGCATCGGGTCCTCCGGGCACGAGGGCAACGCCGCGCTGGCGGCGGCGCTGCGGGTGACCGATCCCGCACTGCTGCACTACCGTTCGGGCGCGCTGTTCGCGCACCGGGCCGCGCGGGTCGGGGCGGACCCGATCCGCGACGTGCTGCTGGGAGTGGTCGCGGCGGCGGCCGATCCGATCTCGGGCGGCAGACACAAGGTCTTCGGCAGCGTCGCGGCGCACATCGTCCCGCAGACCTCCACCATCGCCTCGCATCTGCCGCGCGCGCTCGGTCTGGCCTTCGCGCTGGGCCGCGCGGCGCGACTGGGTCTGGCGAGCGGGTGGCCCGCGGATTCGGTGGTGCTGTGCACCTTCGGCGACGCCTCGGCCAACCACTCCACGGCCGTCGGCGCGATCAACGCCGCCCTGCATACCGCCTATCAGGGCGTGCCGGTGCCGCTGCTGTTCGTCTGCGAGGACAACGGTCTCGGGATCAGCGTGCCCACCCCGGCGGGCTGGATCGAGTCCGCCTACGGCACCCGTCCGGGCCTGCGCTACTTCGACGCCGACGGCTGCGATCCGGTCGACGCGCTGACCACCTGCGCGGCCGCCGCCGAGTTCGCGCGCACCCACCGGACCCCGACCTTTCTGCGCCTGCGCACGGTCCGGCTGCTGGGCCACGCGGGTTCGGACGTGGAGTCGGCCTACCGCTCCCCCGCCGAGATCACCGCCGACCTCACCCGCGACCCCGTGTTGGCCACCGCGAAACTGCTGGTCACCGCCGGGGTCGCCACCGCAGAGGAGGTCATCCGGCGCTACGACGCGATCGCCGAACGGGTCCGCGAAACGGCCGCGGACGTCCTGGAGCAACCGCCCCTCGCCTCCGCCGCCGCCGTCATCGAACCGCTGGCCCCCACATCCCCCGACCGCGTGCGCGCCGATGTCCTGCGTCCTCACTCGACACCCACCGCTCCCGTTGAACCCGCGCAGGTCGAGACACACGTCGGCGGCGGCGAGGAACAGTCGGCACCGGGACGGGCCGAGGCGTCGGGAGGCCGCCGGGAGTCCGAGGCGGGTCGCCCCGGTGGATCGCCGCGCGATGCGGCGATGGGCGCGCCCGTCACGATGGCGCAGGCGATCAACCGGACCCTGGCCGACCTGCTCGAGCGCGACCGGGATGTGCTGGTCTTCGGGGAGGACGTGGGTCGCAAGGGCGGGGTGTACGGGGTCACCAAGGGGCTGCGTGCGCGGTTCGGGGCGCGGCGGGTCTTCGACACCCTGCTGGACGAGCAGAGCGTGCTCGGCACGGCGCTGGGGGCGGGCCTGGCCGGTTTCGTCCCGATTCCCGAGATCCAGTATCTGGCCTATACGCACAACGCCTTGGACCAGATCCGCGGTGAGGCGGCGACACTCGGTTTCTTCTCGGCGGGGCGATTCCGCAACCCGATGGTGGTCAGGGTCGCGGGGCTCGGCTACCAGAAGGGGTTCGGCGGACATTTCCACAACGACAACTCGCTGGCGGCGCTGCGCGACATCCCGGGGGTGATCGTGGCCGTGCCGTCGCGCGCCGACGACGCCGCGGCCATGCTGCGGACCTGCGTCTCGGCGGCTCGCGTGGACGGGCGGGTCTGCGTGTTCGTGGAGCCGATCGCGTTGTATCACACGCGCGATCTGCACCCCGGGGACGGCGCGTGGCTCGCGGCCGCCGACGGTCCGCACATCCCGGTCGGCCGAGCGGGCGTGCACGGCGCGGGCGGCGACTTGACGGTGGTGAGCTTCGGCAACGGCGTCCCGATGAGCCTACGGGCGGCCGGGCGACTCGCGCGCGACGGGATCGGCGTCCGGGTACTGGATCTGCGCTGGTTGAACCCGCTGCCGACGCGGGATCTGCTCGACCACGCGCGCGCCACCGGTCGGGTGCTGATCGCGGACGAGACCAGGCGCGGCGGCGCGGTGTCCGATTCTGTGGTGGCTGCGCTGGTCGACGCCGGGTTCACCGGCCGGATCGCCCGGGTAACCAGCGCGGACAGCTTCGTCCCGCTCGGACCCGCCGCCGCCCACGTCCTGCTCGACGAGACCGCGATCGAGCGGGCCGCGCGTGACCTGGTGGCCGAGCGCGAGCGCGGCGAGGCGCGGCCCACACTGTTGCGGCGATTCGGATTCGGTCGCGCCGCCCGCGGAAATACAGTGGGAGAGGACTCCTGACCAGCAGCGGAAGGATACGGCCGTGAGCACGATATCGACCCTCGGCGAGATTCGCCCCGAACACGACCGCCCCGTCGAGGCCGTACTGCTGCGCTATCAGCGCTCGTTCCGCCGTCCGATCCGCGAGGTCTGGTCGGCCTGCACCCGGCGCGGCGAGTTGGCGCGGTGGCTGGGCACGGTGACCGACACCGGCGGCACCCTGCTGCTCGACCTGCTCGACGGGCCGGTGGTCGGTCCGTTGGCGGTCCGGGTCGCGCACTGCGCCGCGCCGGGCGAACTGGTGGCCCACGTGGACGGTTCGCTGGTGGAGATGCGGATGAACCAGGTCGGGGTCGTGACGACCGTCGAGTTGGTGCGCAGGCACCTGTCGCCGGAGCAGGCCGAGACCCTCGGCCCGCGCTGGCAGTATCTGCTGGATCGGCTCGAGGCGTACCTCGACAGGCGCGAATTGCCGCGCTGGGCCGACTATCCGGAACTGGCGGGCGAGTACCGCTAGTCCCCTACGGGCGCCAGATCGCGCAGGTGGTCGAGCAGGAGCGCGTTGACCTCCGCGGTGCGCTCGAGTTGCAGCAGGTGACCCGCGCCCGCGAGTTCGGTGACTCCGCGCAGATCGGTGAGGTGGGCGCGCAGGATGCCCAACGGGTCGCGCCCGCTGAAACCCTCCATATCGGTGTCGCGTTCGCCGTAGAGGAAGTAGGCGGGCACGGTCACCTTCGCGTCGGCGTAGTCGGCGGTGAGTTCCCAGTTACGGTCCAGCGCGCGGTACCAGTTCAGGCCGCCGGTGAATCCGGTCCGGGTGAACTCGGCGGTCAGGACGTCGAGGTCGGCCTCCGACAGCCACGCCCAGGGCAGGGCGGGGGCTTCGGGCAGCACGTCGAGGTAGCCGGTTCCTTCGGCGGGGTGCTGCCAGGTGTCGAGATAGTGGTAGTCGCCGCTGAGCGCGTAATACACCCGGGCGAGGAATTCGCGCGGACGGGCCGCGAGTTCGCGGTCGGCGACGCCGGGCCGCTGGAAATAGTCCAGGTGCAGGAAGTGTCGTCGCGCCGCGTTGGCCCACAACTGCGACGGGGCGCGCGGCGGGCGCGGCTGGAAGGGATTGTTCAGGACGATCACCCCGCCGACGCGTTCGGGCGCGCGCAATGCCGACTCCCACACCAATTGCGCCCCGAAATCCAGGCCGACGAATATCGCGCGCTCGGCGCCGATATCGTCGAGCAGGGCCAGCAGATCGCCGACGACGGCGGCGTTGGTGTAGGCGTCCGGTCCGTCGACGGTCTCCGTGCGACCGTATCCGCGCAGGTCGGGGGCGATGGCCCGGTAGCCGGCGGCCGCGACGGCGGGCAGTTGGCGGTGCCACATGTACCAGGTGTGCGGGAAGCCGTGGCAGAACACCACGGGGTACCCGTCGCCCTGCTCGACCACGTGCATCCGCGCCCCGTCGGTCCGCACGAACCGCTCCGAGGTCCGCGCCGCTGTCCCTGGTTCCACCATTACCTCCGCACTGCCGTCGCCGGGGTCCGGAACGGCCAAAACTTAGAACGTGTTCCTATTTCACGGTAATGTCCCGAAGTCGTGAGCGGAATACCTCAGGAACTTGGCGGCAGCGTCGCCGTCGTGACCGGCGCGAGTCGCGGGATCGGAAAAGGCATCGCCCTGGAATTGGGCGCCGCGGGGGCGACGGTATTCGTGACCGGCCGGACCGCGACACCGGGACGACTGCCCGGCACCGTGCACGGCACCGCCGCCGAGATCGACGCCGCGGGCGGGGTCGGCATCCCCTTCGTGTGCGACCACCGCGACGACGACGCCGTGCAGCGCCTCTTCGAGCGGGTCCGCGACGAATACGGCCGCCTCGACGTCCTGGTCAACAACGTCTACAACGCGCCCGCCGCCGCGCGATGGCTCGGCAAACCCTTCTGGGAGGTGCCGCCGACGGCCTGGGACGAGACCTTCGACGTCGGCGTCCGCTCGCACTACGCCGCCGCGGTGTTCGCCGCGCCCCTGCTGATCGAATCCCACGGGCTGATCGTCAACATCTCCTCCCCCGGCGCGCGGCGCTACATGCACAACGCGGTCTACGGCGTCGCCAAGACCGCCCTGGACCGACTGACCGCCGACCTGGCCCACGACCTCACCGACAGCGCGGTGACGGTGGTGTCGCTGTGGCCCGGCATCGTGAACACCGAACTGTTGCAGATGGTTCCGGCCGACGCCGAGGGCCGCCGCCTGGTCACCCTGCCCGGTGAGGGCACCTACGATCTCGAGGCCGCGGAGAGTCCGCGCTTCCCCGGCCGCGCCGTGGTCGCACTGGCCACCGATCCCGCGCGCCGCGAACGCACCGGAACGGCTTGGCGGGTGGCCGATCTGGCCGATCACTACGGATTCACCGACGTCGACGGACGGGTGCCGCGGCAGAGCTGATTCCATCTGAAAGCTGTTGCCTTCGCGGATGTTACGACCGCGCTCACGGGCGGGGGCCGCTCCCGGACCCGGTGCTAGTCTGTGCTCGGCCGATGCCGGATCGCGCGCCCGCCCACCACCGCGGCGCGACGGTGCGGACTCGCGAAACCGTTGTCCCGTCAGCATCTTCCGAAGGAGCGCGTGAATGCCACAGGTCGCCTTGGTCTCCCGGGTCAAAGCCAAGCCGGGCCGGGCCGAGGAGTTGGTGGCCGCGTTCGCCCCGGTCTTCGCCCAGGTCGCCGCGGAACCCGGCACGCTGCTCTACGTGCTCAACCGCTCCAAGGACGATCCGGAACTGTTCTGGGTCTCGGAGATCTACGCCGACGACGACGCCTTCGCCGCGCATCGCGACAGCGCCGCGATGGCCGCGGCCACGCCGGTCCTGGGCGAGCTCATCGCGGGCGCGGAACTGATCGTGGGCGAACCGCTGGCGGCCAAGGGCGTCCCGGCCCGATCGTGACCGCCCGCGGACTCAGAGGCTGAAGGCGATCGAGCGCAGCACCAGCGCCAGGATGAACACGATGGTGAAGGCCAGGTCGATCGCGACGCCGCCCGCGCGCATCGGCGGCAGCAGTTTGCGCACCGGCGCGATGACCGGTTCGGTGACCCGTTGCGTCAGGTCGCGGGCGCGCAGCACCCAGGGGTTGGTGGTCCGCCCCAGCAGCACCACCCAGTCCAGGATCATGCGGGCGATCAGGATGACGATGAACAGCGTCAGGGCGTAGCCGAGCACCGTCCCGATGAGGCTCATGCTCTTCTCCTTCGATGGTGGCCGTGCGGCCGTCCTACCGATGTCAACGATGCCGGTCCCGGCGGGGTGCCCGGACGACACGATTCTCAGCCGATTCCCATGAACGGACAAATCAGACACCGCAACGGAATCGAGGAGAGATTTCCCGCATACTTCGGGCAAACACCCCACGCAGACCGAGCGGTTTGTACACTCGACCATGTTCCGCCCGAATCGGAACCACCGGTGGGCGACACTCCCGTGTCGGTCACCGACGGCTGGAACTACACCGGGGCGAGGAGCTTTCCCGAGCACCCTGATCCCCTCGCCCCGGTGCATTCAGCACTGTACGGGCGTGGTCGGACCCCCGCGCGAGTCCGCGGCGCGGACGACGGGCTGGAAAAGTCCTGTTCACCGTTCTGTCGAGCGCCTGAACCCCGGATGACGGGGGGCTGATTTTCCCGCGCCCGGCAGACGTGCGGCCGGGGGGATGACAGGATCGGGCGGGCACGAGGCGCGGCGATCCCGCACTCACACGATGAGCTCTACGGCGTCCCTTCCGAGGGACCGCCGCGCCCGTGCCCCGGTTCCGCGAGGAACCGGATTCGGGGACGATCCGCCGTTTGCGTGTCGGCGACCCGGATGGGCCACTTCCCGGCGAACCGCCCCCGAGATCTCAGCTCACGCTCACTTGGCGGGCGCGGGCTTCGGAGCGGGCTGGTTGATCGTGGTGAAGTACTGGATCGCGGCCGCGATCGCGACCGGAGCCGTCACGAAGATCTGACCGACGATGGTGCCGATCGCGCCCACGGCGACGATGCCGCCGAGGCAGCCCAGCGCGGCGGCCGGGATGAACGGACCGAACAGACCCGCGATCGTCGAGGAGGCGATGCCGGCGCCGGCGATACCGCCGAAGACGCAGCCGAGCGCGCCGCCACCGAGGCCACCGATCAGGGTGCCGATGGTGGCGCCCATGCTGATGGTGCTGGTCAGGCGGCTCCAGGCAGCCTGCTCACGCTCGTACTCGGTCTTCCACGGCGCCTGATCCTCGTAGGGCAGCGCGACCGGCTTGTAGACGGCCTTGGCCGGATCGAGCTGCGGGGTCAGAGTGGCGGTGCGATCGGAGATCTGCGCCGCGATCGGGAACTCGAACTCGTCGAGGCGAAACGCCAGCTCGGTACCCGCCACGACGGTGCCGTTCGCGGCCTTGATCTTGAAGATGTTGTCCTCGACGGACATCGAGCCCGCGTCGGTGGTGATCACGGTCGACCGATCGTCGGCCGAGGCGGTGAATCCGACGCCCTCGGGCTCCGGAGCGGCGTGCGCGCCACCGGCGGCGACGCCCAGTGCCGCGATCAGTAACGCGGCGGTCGCGGTCAGCTTGACCTTCATCTGGTTGTTTCCTCATCTCTGGAATTCCGGGCGAACCCGGGTGCATAGAGCGACAACACAGTCACCGATTCCACGACCTCGCGCGCGCCCGCGAGACCGCCTCGATTCGCGCGATCGGCGTTGCCTATCGCACACACGCGCGCGGACCGGGCCGTCCGAGACTGGCCGATGTCACGAAGGCGGACCGAGTGAAGGAGATCCCGGGTGGCCCGGTTGCAGATCGAAGCGGTGTGCAAGCGTTTCGGCGGCACCGACGCCGTACGCGACGTCGACCTCGACATCGCCGACGGCGAATTCATGGTGCTGCTCGGCCCCAGCGGCTGCGGGAAATCCACCCTGCTGCGCATGATCGCCGGACTCGAATCGCCCACCTCCGGCCGGATCCTGCTCGACGGCCGCGACATCACCGACGTCGCACCGCAGCAGCGTGATCTGGCGATGGTGTTCCAGAGCTACGCGCTCTACCCCCACCTGAGCGTGGCACGCAACATCGGCTTCCCGCTCAAGTCGCGGCGGGCGCCGCGCGCGAAGATCGCCGAGCGGGTCGCCGAGGTCGCGGGCACGCTGGCGCTGACGCCGCTGCTCGAACGCAAACCCGCCGCACTCTCGGGCGGCCAGCGGCAGCGAGTCGCGTTGGCGCGCGCCATGGTTCGCGATCCCGGTGCGTTCCTCATGGACGAGCCGCTGTCGAATCTGGACGCCCGCCTACGCAGCGCGACCCGCGCGGAACTGATCGCGCTGCACCGCAGGCTCGGCTCGACCTTCCTCTACGTCACCCACGACCAGGTCGAGGCGATGACGATGGCGACCCGCATCGCCCTGCTCAACGACGGACACGTCGAGCAGGTCGGCGCGCCGACCGAACTCTACGATCACCCGCGCTCGACCTTCGTCGCCGCGTTCCTCGGCGCACCGCCGATGAACCTGCTGCCCGCGACCGTCACCGCCCGCGACGGCCGGTTGTACGCGATCGCCGACGGCCTGGACGCCCCGCTGGGCATCGCCGACACCGCCGACGACACCGCCGTCACCTTCGGCGTACGGCCCGAGCGCCTGCGCCTGAGCAGCGGCGCGGGCGTGCTGCGCGGACCGGTGACGATGGTCGAGAACCTGGGCGCCGAGGAGGTCGTGCACGTCACCGTCGGCGCCGCGCAGGTGTCCGCGCGCATCCCCCGCCCCGCCGCGGTCGCCGTCGGGCAGACCGTCGCCCTGGACCTCGACCCGGCCGACATCCACCTGTTCCACGCCGAATCCGGACTCCGCCTGACATGGCAGGCCGACGAACCGGACCCGTTACCAGCGCGCACCGAACTCCCGGTCGCCTGAAGTCACCCCCGGTAGCACATCACAATCAGGAGCAACACCCGTGAAACGCACACTGGCCGCCATCTGCCTCGCGCTGAGCACCGCACTCGCGGCCAGCGCCTGTGGCGGACTCGGCAGTACCAGCAACGACTCCGCGGCGCCGACCGCGACCATCCCCGAACTCGGGGCCGACCAGAAGGTCTCGATCGTCTTCGAGTCCTACAACTACGGCCTCGCGGGCGCGTGGACCGACACCTTCAACGCCCTCATCACCGAATTCCAGGCCAAGCACCCCAACATCACGGTGACGGCGCAGAAGCCGCAGGGCAACAGCCCGAACCCGGCCACCGACACCATCTCCAGCATCCAGAACCAGATGGTCGCGGGCACCCCGCCCGACGTCGCCCAGCTCGGCTTCAGCGACCTGGACTTCACCATCAACCAGTTGCAGGCCAAGTCGCTGGACGCGCTCGTCGGCAAGGACGCGGTGCAGAAGAACTTCGACGGCGCCCAGCACGCCTTCGCCCCCAAGGCCCGCACCCTGGCCGACTGGAACGGCGCCACCTACGGCGTGCCGTTCGTGTTCTCCACCCCGGTCCTGTACTTCAACGCCTCGCTGTTCACCGAGGCCGGCCTGGACCCCGCCAACCCGCCCAAGACCTGGCAGCAGGTCTCCGAGGCGGCCGCGGCGATCACCGCCAAGACCGGTAAGGGCGGCGTCTACATCGACTGCCTGACCAAGACCGCCAAGGACTGGTGCTTCCAGTCGATGGTCCGCTCCAACGGCGGACGCGTCATCTCCGAGGACCGCACTACCCTCACCTACGCCGACCCGGCCGTGGTCGAGGTGACCAAGATGGCCCAGGACCTGGTGACCAGCGGCAGCATGCCCGCGTTGCAGCAGAAGCAGGGCTACGAGGCGTTCGGTCGCGGCGAGGTCGGCATGATCCTCGAGACCAGCGCCATCCAGGGCACCTTCGTCAAGGGCGCCGAAGGCAAGTGGGACCTGCGTTCGGCCCCGATGCCGACCTTCGGCAACAAGCCCGCGGTGCCGACCAACTCCGGCGCCTCGCTCTACATCCTTTCCAACGACCCGGCCAAGCAGCGCGCGTCGTGGGAGCTGATCAAGTTCCTCACCAGTGAGGCGGCCTACGTCAAGATCTCCCAGGGCATCGGCTACCTGCCGCTGCGCACCGGTCTGCTGACCGACCCGAACGGCCTGCAGGAGTGGTCGCGCAAGAACCCGCTGCTCGAGCCGAACGTCGCCCAGCTGGCGAACATGGAACCCTGGATCTCCATGCCCGGCACCAACTACCTGCAGATCCGCGACGGCATGATGGACGCCGTCGAAGCGGTCGTCTTCCAGGGCAAGGACCCCAAGTCCACCCTGACCGCCGCGCAGGATCAGGGCCGCAAACTCCTCCCGGCCGCATGAGCGCGCGCGGCAACGGGTCGACCGTCGAGGACCACACGGCCCCGGTCACGGTCATCCAACTGACCGACACCCACCTACGGGCCGAAGGGGAGCTGGTGCACGGCGTGGTCGACACCCACGCCAACCTGCTCCGCGTCCTGGACAGACTCACCGATGCCGGACGGCGCGTCGACGCGATCGTGCTGTCCGGCGACCTGGCCGACAACGGCGCTCCCCGGGCCTATCAACGGTTACGGGAGGCGGTCGAACCCGTTGCCGCGACGCTCGGCGCACGCCTGGTCTACGTCATGGGCAACCACGACGAACGCGTGGCGTTCGGCGCGGAACTGCTCGACCGCGAGGTCGATCCGACGACCACCCACGACAGCGTCGTCGAGGTCGCCGGACTGCGCATCGTCGCCCTGGACAGCACCATCCCGAATCACCACCACGGGCGGCTGCTGCCCGAACAGCTCACCTGGCTGGCCGAGCAGCTGCGCACACCCGCGCCGCGCGGCACCCTGCTGGTGCTGCACCACCCGCCCGCGCCGTCGCCGCTGCCCGGCCCGGACTTCCTGCGTCTGGAACAGCCGCGGGAACTGGCCGAGGTGATTCGCGGCACCGATGTCGGGCTGATCATCTGCGGGCACAACCATCTGACCGGGGCGGCGTCCCTGGCGGGCGTGCCCATCTGGCTCGGCCCCGCGCTGTCCTACCGGATCGACACCTTCGCTCCGGTCGGACGGCACCGCGGCTGGGCCGGGTTCGGCTTCACCCGCGTCGACGTGCTCGGCGAGTCCATGGTCGCCTCGGCCGTCGAGCTGACCACCGCCACGCAGGTCTACGACCGCCCCGAGCAAGAGGTCCTCGACCAGCTCGCGGCACTCGCCGAGCAGCGGTGATCCGATGTTCGTCCTCGCGTACCCGTCCGCGCCGGTAGACCTCGAGGTCGAACCGGCGGCGGACGGGGACCGCCCGTTGCCCGCGGCGCGGCCCGCCTCCGCCCGACGGCGGTCGCTGCTGCGCCGCGGACTGCGCGGACTGGTCCCCTACCTGTATCTCGCGCCCGCGCTGGCGATGTTGGTCATCTGGACCTACCGCCCGCTGGTCCAAGCCTTCGAACTCTCCACCTATTCGTGGAATCTGCTGCCGAGCCAGCCGATGAAACCGGTGGGCACCGCGAACTTCGAACGGCTGCTGGAACTTCCCGCGTTCTGGGATTCCCTGTCACGCACCGCCGTGCTGATCCTGGGCCTGCTCCCGTTCACCGTCGTGCTGCCGGTCGCGCTGGCGCTGGCCGGCCGTCGGGTCAGCCCCCGCGCCCGCACGATCTACCAGGCGTTCATCTTCACGCCCTTCCTCGTCGCGGGCGTCGCGGCGGCCGCGGTCTGGCGCTGGCTGCTGCATCCCGGCGGCGGCGTGGTCGGCCGACTGCTCGGCTCGGACCGCAACTGGGTCTACGACGTCGACACCGCCCAAGGCGTCATCATCGTCATCACCGGCTGGCAGTTGCTCGGCTTCGCGGTGCTGGTGGTGTGGGCCGGACTGGCGGGCATCAGCCCCGACTACGACGAGGCGGCCCGCGTCGACGGCGCCTCCCCCGGCCAGATCCGGCGCTGGATCACCATGCCGCTGCTCTCGCCCACCCTGCTGTTCCTGGTGCTGACCACGGTCCTGCTCACCCCCACCCTGACCTTCCCGCTCATCGACTCGATGACCCAGGGCGGGCCCGCGCAGGCCACCACGAACATCTACTACCTGCTGTGGGACTACGCCTTCCACAGCTTCGACGCCGGCCTCAGCGCCGCCGCCGGAGTCCTGCTGTTCGTCGGATTCGGCATCCTCGCGGGCGCACTGGTGTGGCTGTCGGAAAGGTTGTCCTTCCATGATGATTGAGCGATTGCGCGGCCTGGCCAGTCACGCGCTGCTCGCGGTGACCGCGCTGGTGTGCGTGTTCCCGATCTACTGGCTGTTCGCCACCTCGCTGCGCAGGCCCGGCGACGTCATGTCCCTCTCGCCGTTCCCCTGGCCGATGTCGGTGGACAACTACACCGACGCCGCGCACAAGGTCGACGTCACCGGCTTGATCCTGAACACCTTCGCGGTGGCCTCGTTCGCCGCGATCGCCCAGTTGCTCATCGCGCTGTTCGCCTCCTACGCCTTCGTGATGTACACCTTCCCGTTGCAGCGCCTGCTCTACCTGGCCTTCGTCGGGATCTGGCTGGTGCCCTTCCAGGTGACGATGCTGCCGAACTACGTGCTGCTCAACCAACTCGGCCTGATCGACACCCTGATCGGCACCGTCCTGCCGACACTGTGCTCGGCGCTGGGCGTGCTGCTGCTGCGCCAGCACATGGCCGCCTTCCCGAAGGAACTGGTCGCCGCCGCCAAGATCGACGGCCGTTCGTCGTGGTCGATCCTGTGGACGGTGGTGGTGCCGAACCTGCGGCCCGCACTGGCCGCGCTGGCGATCCTGCTGTTCATCAACGCCTGGAACGAGTACTTCTGGCCCGCTGTGGTGATGCGCCGCTCCAACGGCGTCCTGCAACTGGGACTACGCAGCTTCATGGGCACCGAAGGCGACGACTGGGGTCCGATGATGGCATTGGCCGGTCTGGCCTGCCTGCCCGTGCTGGTGCTCTACCTGCTGCTGCAGCGGCACGTGGTCAACGCGTTCGTCCGCTCCGGCCTGAAGTGATCACACCGGGACCGCGCGCTCCTCGGCCGCGTCGTCGCGCACCGCGGCGACGCAGTCGAGGAACAACTCCACCGCGGGATTGGGCTCCTCGGCCCGCCACACCGCGAACAGGTCCAGCGTCGGCACCGGGTCGAGCAGTTTCACCGCCACCGCGGCGCTGTCCGGACCGCCCATCTGCATCGACTGCGCCCGCGGCAGCGAGGCGAACCCGACGAAAGGACGCACCGACACCATGTGCATCGTCGCGCCGGGATCATCGGCGGTCTGCGCCACGTCCAGGCTGATCCGATTGTCGGCGGCGGCGCGGAAGATCGAGTCGTACATGGCCGGACACTGCTCGCGGGCGAACAGCACGCAGCGCTGTTCGGCCAGTTCCGCGAACCGCACCCCCGAACGGCCCGCCCACCGGTGCGAGCGCCCCACCACCGCGACCAGCGGGATACGGTTCAACAGGCGGCGGTGCCGGAACTCGGCGGTGGTCGGATGCCCGTAGACCAGCGCGATGTCCAAGGTCCCCGCACGCAGGGCCGCCAACTGCGGCCCGGTGCGCTTCTCCCACATCGAGATCACCACGTCCGGGTGCTCGTCGGCCATCCTGGTCAGCGCCTCGGGCAGCACATGTCTGCTGGCGGGCAGGTTGTAGCCGACGCTCAGCGAGCCGGAACGGCCCGCCGCCGCGGCTTTGGCGACTTCGGCGGCGCGGTCCATCTGGGCCACGATCAGCCGGGCCTGCCCCTCGAATTCCCGTCCCGCCGCCGTCAACCGCACTTCGTGCGAATTGCGCGACACCAGTTGCACATCCAACGAGCGCTCCAGTTTCTGGAGTTGCGCACTCAGACTGGGCTGGGTGAGATGTAGTCGCTGCGCCGCGCGACCGAAATGCAATTCCTCCGCGAGTGCGAGGAACGAAACAATATGCCGGAGCTCCATACCGACTCCTTCCCGTGCTCGCCACCGTAATGCCGCCGAGTAACCGGGAATGAATCTGCCGGTAACGGCCGAGACCCTTCAGGTGGCCGACCGGTTGCCGGTAATCAGGAGAACTTGATCTCCAGGCCGATTCCGAGAATGGCGATGAGCCACACCACACCCGTGAAGACCGTCACGCGGTCGAGGTTCTTCTCCACGACGGTGGAACCCGAAAGGCTCGACTGCACGCCGCCGCCGAAAAGGCTGGACAGGCCTCCGCCCTTGGCGCGGTGCAGCAGCACCAGCAGCACCAGCAGCAGGCTGGTGATGATCAGGAGGATATCCAGGAACATCCGCATGGGCTCAGTCTATGGGTGCCCTCGACCTGCTCGCACACCGCCCCCGCCCGTTTTTTCCTCAACGCGCCGGTCGGCCCGCGGGTCGGCCCGGCTGCACGGCGACCAGGTGGGTCACCCGGTCCTCGCCGGTGGTGAATCGGGACACGTCCTGCTCGCGCAACCGGTCCTGCGCGGTCAGGCGCACCTGGTGCTGGTGCATGTGCTCGGCCCAGGACCGCACCACGAACGCCTCCACATAGCGGTCGTGACTGCCGACGTCGCGGTAGAGCCGCCACTCCATCGCCCCGGTCCGCTGGCGGGAACGGCCGACGAAGACCATCGCCGCCAAGAAGTCCTCGGTGTGCTCGGCGGGCACGTCGTAGGTCCGCAGCACCAGCACCGGACCGTCCAAGGGATCGGGTTCGACCACCAACTGCGGTTCCGGCCAGAACGCCGACGGGGTGAGGTCCAGTTCCTCGGCGTTGTGCCGGATCGGCAGCCAGATCGTGCTCACCGCGCACACGGCCAGCAGTCCGGCGGCGATCAGCAGCGCCGAGACCGTGCCCACCGCGCCCGCCACCAGACCCCACACCAACGAGCCGACGGCCTGACCGCCCATGAACACCAGCATGTACACCGACAGCCCGCGCGCCCGCACCCACGCGGGCAGCAGCAACTGCATGGTCGAGTTCATCGTCGACATCGCCAACAGCCAGGCCAGGCCCGCGCCGACCAGCAGCACCAGCACCACCGGCAGCGAGCGCAGCAGCACCGCGCCCGCACTGGCCGCCCCGAACAGGACCGCGGCGGCGGTCAGACGCTGGGTGGGCGTCAGGACCGTGCGGATGCGCGCCAGCAGCAGCGCGCCCAGGACCGCGCCGACGCCGAGCGCGCCGAGCATGACGCCGTAACCGGAGGACGACAGGTTCAACCGGTCGCGGGCGATCACCGGCAGCAGCGCCCACAGCGCGCTGGCCGGTGCGATGAACAGGATCGAACGCAGCAGCACCCGCCGGATCGCGGGCGCGGCGCGGATGAACCGGGTGCCCGCCTGCAACGCCGCCAACGGTCGCTCACTGGGCAGGACCCGGTCGGTGGGCGGGCGCTTCCAGAACAGCAGCACCGCGACGATGCCGCCGAAGGACACCGCGTTCAGCGCGAACACCAGCGTCGGACCCGACAGCGACACCAGCACGCCCGCCAGCGCGGGGCCCACGGCCCGGCCGATGTTGATGTTCATCGAGCCCAGCGCGGCGGCCGAGGGGATCTGCGCGCGCGGGACCAATTCCGGCTGGATGGCCTGCCAGGCGGGCGCGGTCAGCGCTTGACCGCAGCCCAGCAGGAACAGCAGCGTCAACAGCACCGCCGGGGTGGTGTTGCCGGTCGCCGTGAACACCGCCAGGACCGTGGCCAGCACGGCCATCGTCGTCTGCGCCGAGAGCAGCAGCCTGCGCCGGTCCACCAGATCCGCGAGCACCCCCGACGGAATCGACAGCAACATCACCGGCAGGGTGATCGCCGTCTGGACCAGCGATACCAGCGTCGCCGCGTTCGGTTCGTCCACCAGGATCCACTGCGCGCCGACGGTCTGCATCCAGGTCCCCATGTTGGAGACCAGTTGCGCGATCCACAGGGCCCGATAGATCGGCGAGCGCAACGGCGTCCAGGTCGACAACGGGGTCGTCGCGTCGGCTGTGGTCACTCGATCGAGCATAATCCCCGGTCACCACGGGTCCGACCATCCGGGGCGTGAGTACCATCGCACCCATGACGGCACTGCTGGCACGTCTCGCACCGCTGCTCCTGGCGTCCGCGCTCGTCGCGGGCTGCTCCGACACCGAATCCACCGCGGAACCCAGCACCACCCCCACCCCGACGCAATCGACGACCGCCGCCCCCACCACCACCGCACCCCCGGCGTCCGACACGCCCATGGGCCACTCCTACGTCTCCACCTCGGTCGAAGGCGACCCCATCCCCGGGGACGGACAGCTGACCCTCGTCTTCGCCGCCGACCAACTCAGCGCCAACGCGGGCTGCAACACCTTCGCCGGCTCCGTGACCTTCGACGACGGCGTCCTGCGCACCGGTCAGCTCTCGGCCACCCTGATGAGCTGCCCGCCGCCGCAGGGCGACGCGGACGGGTGGGTCGAGGGCCTGCTCAGCGCCTCCCCGGCCTGGCGGCTGGACGGCAGCACGCTGACGCTGCGCACCGCCGACCGCACCGTCACTCTGTCCGACAAGAACGCCGGCGAGGCGAAGAAACCGCTGAAGGGCACCGAGTGGGTCGTCACCGGCTACAGCACCGCCGACGCCTTCACCACCTCCCAAGCCCTCACCGACGCGCGCCCCACCCTGACCATCGCCGAGGACGGCGCGGTCACCGGCACGACGGGGTGCAACCGCATCACCGGCGGGGCCGAGGTCGACCCGTCCGGATCGCCGATCACCTTCCGGGTCGCCACGACCCGGATGGCCTGCGCGCCCGAGGTCATGGAGGTCGAGAACGCCGTCCTGCGCACCCTCGACGGCACGGCCACCGCCACCCTGGAGGGTGACACCCTCGTCCTGCGCAACGCCAACGGCAGCGGACTCACCTTGCGCGCCGCCTAGTTTCGTTCCCCGAACGACAGCGTTCCCGGAGACGGCGAAGGCCCGCGGATCCTACGATCCGCGGGCCTTCGCACGCTGTTGTCGCCCGATCCGGGCGGCGGTCACCATTCGCCTGAGCGAGCGGCGGCACCATCGCCCGATCAGGGCTGCGGCACCGGTTCCCCGATCAGGGCAGCGGCCCGCCCGCGGCGATCGCCGAGAGCGTGGCGAATTCGTCGCCCTTGAGCGAGGCCCCGCCGACCAGCGCGCCGTCGACATCGGTCTGCCCGACCAGTTCGCCGACGTTCTTGGCGTTCACCGAACCGCCGTAGAGCACCCGCACCCCGGCCGCGACTTCCGCGGAGGCCAGCTTCGCCAGTTCGCCGCGGATCGCCCCGCAGACCTCCTGGGCGTCCGCCGCGCTCGCGACCTTGCCGGTGCCGATCGCCCACACGGGCTCGTAGGCGATGACGACCTTCGAGATCTCCTCGGCCGAGAGCCCTTTCAGCGAACCGCGCAACTGCTCGAGGTTGTACGCGACGTGCGTGCCCGCCTCGCGGATGTCCAGGCCCTCGCCGATGCACACGATCGGGGTGATCGCGTGCTTCAACGCCTGCTTGGCCTTGGCCAGCACCGTCGCGTCGTCCTCGCCGTGGTACTGCCGACGCTCGGAGTGGCCGACCACCACGAACGAGCAGCCCAGCTTGGCCAGCATGGCCGCGCTGATCTCACCGGTGTAGGCGCCCGACTCGTGGGTCGAGACATCCTGCGCGCCATAGGTGATCAGCAGTTTGTCGCCTTCGACCAGGGTCTGCACGCTGCGGAGGTCGGTGAACGGCGGGATGACCGTCACGTCGACCTTCGCGAAGTACTTCTCCGGCAGCGCGAAGGCGATCTTCTGGACCAGGGCGATGGCCTCGAGGTGATTGAGGTTCATCTTCCAGTTGCCCGCGATCAGCGGTGTCCGTGCCATCGCTCAGCCCTCCGCGGCTTCGTCGGCGAGCACGCTGATGCCCGGGAGTTGCTTGCCCTCGAGGTATTCCAGCGACGCGCCGCCGCCGGTCGAGATGTGCGAGAAACCGTCCTCGGGAAGTCCGAGGCTGCGCACGGCCGCGGCCGAATCGCCGCCGCCGACCACGGTGAACGCGCCCTTGCCGGTCGCGGTCACGATCGCCTCGGCCACCCCGCGGGTGCCCGCGGCGAACTTCTCGAACTCGAACACGCCCATCGGGCCGTTCCAGAACACCGTCTTCGCCTCGGTCAGCAGCGCCGCGAACCGGTCCACCGACTCCGGGCCGATGTCCAGGCCCATCCAGTCCTCGGGGATCTCGTTGGCGTGCACCACCTTCGACTCCGCGTCGGCGGCGAACTTCTCGGCCACCACGATGTCGCGCGGCAGGTGGATGACATCGGCGTAGCGATCGAGCAGGCCCTTGCAGGTGTCGATCATCTCCTGCTGCAACAGCGAGGAGCCCACCGGCAGACCCTGTGCGGCCAAGAAGGTGAAGCACATGCCGCCGCCGATCACCAGGGTGTCGACCTTGGGGGCCAGCGCCTCGATGACGGCCAGCTTGTCCGACACCTTGGAACCGCCGAGCACGACCGCGTAGGGCCGCCGGGGATCCTCGGTCAGCTTCGCCAGCACCTCGACCTCGGCGGCGACCAGCGTGCCCGCGTAGTGCGGCAGCAACTTGGCCACGTCGTAGACCGAAGCCTGTTCGCGGTGCACGACGCCGAACCCGTCGGAGACGAACGCGCCGTCCTCGCCGACCAGTTCGACCAGCGCCGCGGCCAGCTTGCCGCGCTCGCCCGCGTCCTTGCTGGTCTCGCGCGCGTCGAAGCGCACGTTCTCCAGCAGCAGCACGTCACCGTCGGTGAGGCCCTCCGAGCGCGACAGCGCGTCGTAGCCGACCACGTCGCCCGCCAACTGCACGTTGCGGCCGAGCAGATCGGCCAGCTTCGCCGCCACCGGCGCGAGGGAGTACTTCGGATCGGGCTCGCCCTTGGGCCTGCCCAGATGCGCGGTCACGACCACCTTCGCACCCGCCTCGACCAGCGCCTTCAGCGTCGGCACCGAGGCGATGATCCGGCCCGGATCGGTGATCTGCCCGTCCTCGTCCAGAGGGACGTTCAGGTCGGAGCGCACCAGTACGCCCCGACCTTCGACACCCTCGGCCAGCAGATCCTGGAGTGTCCTGATCGCCATGCGTCAGAGCGACTTGCCGACGAGGCCGATGAGATCGGCGAGGCGGTTGGAGTAGCCCCACTCGTTGTCGTACCAGGACACGACCTTCACCTGATCGTCGATGACCTTGGTCAGCGGCGCGTCGTAGATCGAGGAGTGCGGATCGGTGACGATGTCGCTGGACACGATCGGGTCCACGTTGTACTTCAGGATGCCCTCGAGCGGACCCTCGGCGGCGGCCTTGTAGGCGGCGTTGATCTCGTCGAGGGTGGCCGACTTGGTCAGCGTCACGGTGAGGTCGGTGACCGAACCCGTGGGGATCGGCACGCGCAGCGCGTAGCCGTCGAGCTTGCCGTTGAGCTCGGGCAGCACCAGGCCGATCGCCTTGGCCGCGCCGGTGCCGGTGGGCACGATGTTCAGGGCCGCGGCGCGCGCGCGACGCAGGTCGCTGTGCGGGCCGTCCTGCAGGTTCTGGTCCTGGGTGTAGGCGTGGATCGTGGTCATCAGACCGCGCTCGATGCCGAACGAGTCGTTGAGCACCTTGGCCAGCGGGCCGAGGCAGTTGGTGGTGCACGACGCGTTGGAGATGATGTTCTGGCTGCCGTCGTACTTGTCGTCGTTGACGCCGAGCACCACGGTCAGGTCCTCGCCCTTGGCAGGCGCGGAGATGATGACCTTCTTCGCGCCCGCGGCCAGGTGGCCCTTGGCCTTGGTGGCGTCGGTGAAGATGCCGGTCGACTCGACGACCACGTCGACGCCCAGATCGCCCCACGGCAGGGCCGAGGGGCCCTCCTTGATGGCCAGCGCCTTGATCCGCTGGTCGCCGACGACGATCGTGTCGTCACCGTCGAGCGACACGTCCTGCGGCAGCCTGCCCAGGATCGAGTCGTACTTCAGCAGCGTGGCCAGGGTCGCGTTGTCGGTGAGGTCGTTGACCGCGACGATCTCGATGTCGGTGGTGCCCAGCGCCTTCTGCGCCTCCACCGCCCGGAAGAAGTTACGTCCGATACGACCGAAGCCGTTGATGCCTACCCGGACAGTCACGTTATCGCTCCTCAGCTTTCAAGCGGATTCATTCCGATGCCCCCCTCACCCTAATGCCCGCCGGGAACCTCTCCGACATGCACCTGGCATTCGTGAGCACCTAAGACGTGCGCCCGCCGCCCCGCGAACGGCGAGTTCACCGGCGCGCGACACCGGGAACGATCCCGGACGAAACGGACACGGCCGGCTCCGTGGAGCCGGCCGTGTCCCGTACGTCGCGCCTAGGCGTCGTCGAGCAGTTCCGCGGTGACCGCGGATTCGGTGTCGGGAATCCCGAGATCCTTGGCCCGCCGATCGGCCATCGACAGCAGGCGACGGATCCGGCCCGCGACCGCGTCCTTGGTCATCGGCGGTTCGGCGAGCTGACCCAATTCCTCCAGGGACGCCTGCCGGTGCTGTACGCGCAACCGGCCCGCCGCCGCCAGATGATCGGGCACGTCTTCGGCGAGGATCTCCAACGCGCGTTCCACGCGCGCCGCCGCGGCCACCGCCGCGCGCGCCGAGCGCCGCAGGTTCGCGTCGTCGAAGTTCGCCAGTCGGTTCGCCGTGGCCCGCACCTCGCGGCGCATCCGGCGCTCCTCCCAGGTGAGCCTGGTGTCCTGGGCGCCCATCCTGGTCAGCAGCGCGCCGATGGCCTCGCCGTCGCGGACCACGACCCGGTCGGTGCCGCGCACCTCGCGGGCCTTGGCCGTGATGCCGAGCCGCCGGGCCGCACCCACCAACGCCAGCGCCGCCTCCGGGCCCGGGCAGCTGACCTCGAGCGCCGAGGACCGGCCCGGTTCGGTCAGCGAGCCGTGCGCGAGAAACGCACCGCGCCAAGCGGCTTCGGCATCGGAGATGCTGCCGCCGACCACCTGGGCGGGCAGACCGCGCACCGGACGCCCCCGCACGTCGAGCAGTCCGGTCTGGCGGGCCAGCGCCTCGCCCTCCTTGGACACGCGCACGACGTAGCGCGAAGTCTTCCGCAACCCGCCGGCACCGAGGACGTGCACGTCGGACCCGTAGCCGTACAGCTCGAAGATCTCCCGGCGTAGGCGACGCGCGATGGAGCCCATGTCCACCTCGGCTTCGACGATCACTCGTCCGCCGACGATGTGCAGGCCGCCCGCGAACCGCAGCAGGGCGGACAACTCCGCCTTGCGGGAACTCACCTGCGATACCGCGAGCCTGCTCAGCTCGTCTTTCACTTCGGCTGTCATCGCCACGAGACGCGCTCCTTTCCACCCAACCCGGACCGCACATCCGCGCCCATGTGCCGTCCTTCGACTCGAAGCCCTGCCATTTGCGGCCGAGGTTGCCGGATCAGCTGATCCAGTGCGGCGGCAAGCTTTCCGGGGTGATGCCGGTCCGTTCCCGCTTCGGCGACTTCGGAGAAGGTTACTCGTGCCCGCAACTGTTCGGCAGCCCTGGCCACATGTTCGCGTTCCCGGCCCTCCGGAACCGAGCCCGCGTCGACCAGAACTTCATCGACCACGAATTCCGGTGCGTGCTGGGACAATACATGCAGATGCCGCTCGGCGCTGAAACCGGCCGTCTCCCCCGGTTCCGCCGCCAGGTTCAGGACCAGGACTTTTCTGGCACGCGTGTACACCAGCGCGTCGCGTAGTTCCGGTACGAGAACGTGCGGTATCACACTGGTGAACCACGATCCCGGGCCGAGAACCACCACGTCGGCGTGTTCGATCGCCGAGGTGGCCTGCGGACTCGCGGGCGGATCCGAGGGGATCAGCCGGACCCGGCGCACCTTCCCCGGCGTCGTCGCCACAGCAACCTGTCCGCGAATGCAGCGGCTCACCCGGGGATCGGCTTCGAGGCCAGAAACATCGGCCTCGATGTCCAACGCGATCGGTGACATCGGTAGCACGCGGCCGGTGATACGCAACATCTTCGCGACCTCGTCCAGCGCGGCGACCGGATCGCCGAGCACCTCGGTGAGGCCGGCGACGATCAGGTTACCGACCGAATGTCCTGCCAGCGCACCGGTTCCGCCGAACCGGTGCTGCACCGTGCGCGCCCACACGCCCTCCGTATCCTCGGCCAAGGCGGCCAGCGCCATGCGTAGGTCGCCCGGCGGTAGCACGCCCAGTTCCGAGCGCAGCCGCCCCGAGGAGCCGCCGTCGTCGGCCACCGTCACCACCGCGGTGATCTTCGCCGTGAGCAGTCGCACCGCCGACAGCGTCGCGTACAGGCCGTGTCCGCCGCCGAGCGCCACGATCGCGGGGTCGGCCTCGCGCCCCGTCACTCGCGCCCCAGGTCCCGGTGGACCACGCGGACGACGTCGGCGGCGCCGTCGGATTCGGCGCTCATCGCCTCACCCAGCGCCTCGGCGATCGCCACGCTGCGGTGTTTGCCTCCGGTGCAGCCCACTGCCACCGTCATGTATCGCTTCCCCTCTTGGCGGTAACCCGTCGTCGTCAGGTCGACCAGGTGGTGGCAGGTCTTCAGATAGTCCGCCGCGCCGGGACGCGACAGCACGTACTCGCTGACCACGCTCTCCTGTCCGGTATGTTCCCTGAGCTCGGGAATCCAATGCGGATTGGGTAGAAAACGCACATCCAACACCATGTCGGCGTCCAGCGGAACCCCGTACTTGAAGCCGAAGGACTGCACCGTCACCTGGAGCGCGGCCGGTGCGCCGCCGCCGTAGGCCTCCTCCATCCTGCGGTGCAACTGGTGGATCGACAGTTCGGTGGTATCGATCACCAGATCGGCGGCCGTCTTGACCGGCGACAGGCGCACCCGCTCGGCCGCGATGCCCGCCGAGAGCGTGCCGTCGGCGCTCTCGCTCTGCAACGGATGCCGCCGTCGCGCGAATCCGAACCGCCGGATCAGCACGTCGTCGGAGGCTTCCAGGAACAACACCCTGGTGCGCACCCCGAGGGCGCGCAACTGCTCGATCACCACCGTGAGGTCGTCGGTGAAGAATCGGCTGCGCACATCCATCACCAGCGCGAGGCGGGTGATGGGCGGCTCGGCCGAGACACCGAGTTCGACCATGCGGCCGAAGAGTTCCGGCGGCAGATTGTCGGTGACGTACCACCCGAGGTCCTCCAGCACGCGCGCGGCGGTGCCGCGACCCGCACCGGAGAGCCCGGTGACGATGACTACCTCGACCTGGATTCCACTGCCCGCCGCGGGCCGGATGCCCGCACTACTGTTCGATTCGACGCGTGTCATGTCCTACCGGATCTGTGTGGGGTGCCTTTCGATCATCTCGCACCGGGTTTCGGTATCGGGCGCAGACACACAACGTACGCGATGGCACGACGCGGGGTGCACCGATACGGGGCCTATTCCTCGCGCAGGGCCGCGAGCACCGCCTTGGCGGTTGCCACGCCGATGCCCGGTACCTCCACGATCTGTTCCACGGTGGCCTCCTTCAACTTGGCGACCGAGCCGAAATGGGTGACCAGCGCGGTCCGGCGCGCCGCGCCGAGTCCGCGCACCGAATCCAGCGCCGAGGCCGTCATCCGGCGCGAGCGTTTGCTGCGGTGGAAGGCGATGGCGAATCGGTGCGCCTCGTCGCGCACCCGCTGCAACAGGAACAGCGCTTCGCTGTTGCGCGGCATGATGACCGGATCGGGTTCGCCCGGAACCCACACCTCCTCGAGCCTTTTCGCCAGACCGACGACGGCGACGTCGGTGATGCCGAGTTCGTCGAGGACCTCGGCGGCCGCGGCGACCTGGGGCGCGCCGCCGTCGACCACGTAGAGGTTCGGCGGATAGACGAACCGACGCGGTCGCCCGGTGTTCGGGTCGATGCCGGGCCTGCTGACCAGATCCGCCGTCTCCCCCGGCCCCGGCGCGCTCTCGGGGGCCTGCGCGCCGTCGAGTTCCTCGCGCTCGGCCTCGTCGCGTTCGCGGCGCAACCGCGCGAAGCGTCTGCGGGTGACCTCGGCGATGCTGCCCACGTCGTCGGAGCGGCCCTCGCCCGCGGCCTCCTTGATCGCGTAGTGGCGGTACTCGGATTTGCGGGGCAGGCCGTCCTCGAACACGACCAGCGAGGCCACCACGTCGGTGCCCTGCACGTGGCTGATGTCGACGCATTCGATCCGCAGTGGCGCGGAATCGAGTTCGAGTGCGTCCTGGATGTCCTGGAGCGCGGCCGAGCGCGAGGTGAGGTCGCCCGCGCGCTTGAGTTTGTGTTGGGCGAGGGCTTCCTGGGCGTTGCGCTGCACCGTCTCGGCGAGCGCCTTCTTGTCACCGCGCTGCGGAACCCGCAGCGTGACGGCCGAACCGCGCAATTCGCCGAGCCACTGCTGGAGTTGTTCGACGTCGGCGGGCAGTTCGGGCACCAGCACCTCGCGCGGCACCAGCGCGGCGGGTTGCTCGCCGGGGCTCTGGTCGGCGTAGGCGGCCTGCTCACCGTAGAACTGGGTGAGGAACTGTTCGACCAACGCGGCGGTGACGCCGCCGGCCTCGGCGGCGTCGAGCGCGTCGCCCGCCTTGTCGACCACCCAGCCGCGCTGGCCGCGCACACGCCCGTCGCGGACGTGGAAGATCTGCACCGCCGCCTCCAATTCGTCGGTGGCGAAGGCGATCACGTCGGCGTCGGTGCCGGTGCCCAGCACCACCGCCTGCTTCTCCAGCGCGCGCCGCAGGGCCTGGACGTCGTCGCGCAGTCGCGCGGCGTTCTCGAAGTCGAGATCCTCGGCGGCCTCGTGCATCCGGCGCTCGAGTTCACGCACCATCCGGTCGGTCCGCCCCGCCAGGAAGTCGCAGAAATCCTCGACGATGCGGCGGTGTTCGGCGGCGCTGACCCGGCCGACGCACGGCGCGGCGCACTTGTCGATGTAGCCGAGCAGGCACGGCCGCCCGATCTGGCTGTGCCGCTTGAAGACCCCGTTCGAGCAGGTGCGCGCGGGGAAGACCCGCAGCAGCAGGTCCAAGGTCTCGCGGATCGCCCACGCGTGCGCGTAGGGACCGAAATAGCGGACCCCTTTCTTGCGCGCGCCGCGATAGACGAACAACCGCGGATATTCCTCGTTCAGCGTGACCGCGAGCACCGGGTAGGACTTGTCGTCGCGGTAGCGGACATTGAAGCGCGGATCGAATTCCTTGATCCAGTTGTATTCCAGCTGCAACGCCTCCACCTCGGTGGAGACGACCGTCCATTCGACCGCGGCGGCGGTGGTGACCATCTGCTTGGTGCGCGGGTGCAGCGAGACCACGTCGGCGAAATAGGAATTCAGACGCGACCGCAGACTCTTGGCCTTGCCGACATAGATGACCCGCCCGTGCGCGTCCCGGAATTTGTAGACGCCGGGTTCGACGGGAATCGTGCCCGGGGCGGGCCGGTAGGTCGCTGGATCTGCCACCCGACCAGCGTATCGACGGCCCCCGACAGGTCCGCCGGTGGCGCGGTCGGCGGCGCGTTCAGCTCACGCCGAACCACTCTTTCGCCTGCGGTCGCCGCAGCAGGTGGACCACCGCGCCGGAGACGATCCACGCGTAGAACACCGTCAGCACCGGGATCACTCCGAGATCGACCTCGCCCGCGACTCGCAGACCAAGCACGATCTGCACGGCGGCCAGGATCAGGGCGAGGCGGCGCAGCAGGGCGTCGCCGCTGCCGAAGCCGAGTGCCACGATCCCCAGCAGCACGCCGGGCGCGAATTGCAGGGCGCCCGTGCCCGCCGCGCCGCCGCCGATGGTGACGCCGAGGACGACGGGATAGGCGATGCCGAAGGCGGCCAGACCGAAGGCCGCCTCCCGTGCTTCGCGGACAGCGGCGGGCAGGGCGGCCGCCCGCTCGTAGGTGAACGTGTCGACGACTGTCATCGCAACCCCCAGGGTCGGGCCTTCGTCCCTCATCGGACGTCTGCCAGCGAACGGTAATGCAGTTCTCGTCAGCGAACAGGCAGTTCCACCTCATGTGATCCGCATCACAATTTTACCGGTCGGTTCGCTGCTTGTCCGCAGTTCGCGCCCGACCACGCGGTTCGGCCGATGCCCACGGAAAGCGCTGCCTCACCGGCCATCCGGGGTTACAGTTCCGAGATGAACCGAGCGCGACACGCCTGGATCGGGGCTCTGGCGGCCACGCTGCTCGTCGCCGGAACACTGGCGGGCTGCTCCATCGAGGACGATCCGGCCGCGATCGATTGCGTGGCCACCCCCAACGGCACCCCGATCACCGCCGCGCCGCGCGGTGCGAACACGACCACGAATCTCGCCACCGATCCCGAGATCGCCTCGGGCTACCGCACCGGCATGACTCCCGTGCGCACCGCCACCTTCGCCGTCTCCACCGCCAACCCGATCTCCACCAAAGCGGCCTGCGAGGTCCTGCGCGACGGCGGCACCGCTGCCGACGCGCTCGTCGCCGCGCAGATGGTCCTCGGCCTGGTCGAACCGCAGGCTTCGGGCATCGGCGGCGGCGCGTTCTTGGTGTACTACGACGCGGCGAAACGCACCGTCGCCGCCTACGACGGCCGCGAGACCGCCCCCGCCGCGGCCACCGAGAACTACCTGCGCTGGATCAGCGACACCGAGCGCGTCGAACCCACCCCGAGCGCCCGCGCCAGCGGCCGCTCGATCGGCGTGCCCGGCGTGCTGCGGATGCTCGAACAGGCCCACGCCGCCCACGGCCGGCTCGGATGGCGCGAGCTGTTCGACCCCGCCATCGGCCTGGCCGATCGCGGCTTCCCCATCAGCGCGCGCCTGGCGGGCCAGATCGCCGAATCGGCCGCCGAACTCGGCCGCGACGAGACGGCGCGCGCCTACTTCCTGAATCCGGACGGCAGCCCGAAGGCCGCCGACACGATGCTGACCAACCCGGCGCTGTCGAAGACGTTGGGAGCCATCGCCTCCGACGGCGCGCAGGCGTTCTACACCGGCGAGATCGCCCAGGACATCGTCGCCGCGGTCGGGTCCACCGCGGGCGGACGCACACCGGGTCAGCTGAGCACCACCGACCTCGCGGCGTACAAAGCCGTGGAACGCACCGCCCTGTGCACGGGCTACCGCGGTCGGGAGATCTGCGGGATGCCCGCGCCGTCCTCGGGCGGCACCACCGTCGCCGCCACCCTCGGCATCCTGGAGAACTTCGACCTGGCCGCCCTCGGTCCCGAACGTGTCGACGCCGACGGTGGCGTCCCGCGCGCCGAGGCCGTGCACCTGATCGCCGAGGCCGAGCGACTCGCCTACGCCGACCGCAACAAGTACGTGGCCGATCCCGAATTCGTGCCGCTGCCCGGCAATTCGCCCCAGGCCCTGGTCGATCCGACCTATCTGAAGCAGCGCGCCGCGCTCATCGATCGGGGCCGCAGCATGGGGACCGCCCAGCCCGGCGACCTCGGCCCGGTCCCGCTCGGCCTCGGCCCGCAACCGCCCGAACACGGCACCAGCCACATCTCCGTCGTGGACCGCTACGGCAACGCCGCCGCCATGACCACCACCGTCGAATCCGCCTTCGGGTCGTTCCACATGGTCGACGGATTCGTGCTCAACAACCAGCTCACCGACTTCGCCGCCGATCCGGTGGGCTCCGACGGGGTCGCGGTCGCCAACCGACTGCAACCCGGCAAACGCCCGCGCAGTTCGATGGCCCCGACCTTGGTCTTCGAGCGCGGACCCGACGGCGCGCGCGGCGAACTCACCGCGGTCACCGGTTCGCCCGGCGGCGCGGTCATCATCCAGTTCGTCGTCAAGACCTTGGTCAACATGC
The DNA here is from genome assembly GCF_000308695.1 of Nocardia takedensis NBRC 100417. Taxonomy (GTDB): domain Bacteria; phylum Actinomycetota; class Actinomycetes; order Mycobacteriales; family Mycobacteriaceae; genus Nocardia; species Nocardia takedensis. The sequence continues at coordinate 51,626 of NZ_BAGG01000081.1, forward strand.
TGGACTGGGGACTGGACCCACAGCAGGCCGTCTCGGCGGTCTCCTTCGGATCGGCCAACTCCGCGGCCACCGGAGTCGGCGGCGAACACCCCCTCATCGACGCCACCGGAAACGGTGACAACGACCCGCTGGTGCGGCGGTTGCGCGAACTGGGCCATCAGGTCTCGGTCGCGCCGCAGACCAGTGGTCTCAGCGCGATCCGACGCGACGGCCCCGGCTGGATCGGCGGCGCCGATCCCCGCCGCGAAGGGCTCGTCCTCGGCGACAGCGGCTGAGACGTCGCGCCGGGACCGGCGGCGGAAACCCCTCGACGCCGCCGGTCCCGGTGCGTGGGGTGGACGCGTTAAGCGCCGCCGCCGCGGATCGGGCCAGATCAGACACATCATCAGCGGATCGTCGGCGAAGGCGGCGGCGAGCAGGTCGGCGGCCGGAGTCATTCCGCGAGGATATCCGGGCCCGCGACGCGCGTCACCGGCCGGAGTCGTTCTCCCCCTGCGGATTCGGCTCGGCGTACTTCGCCCCCAGCTCGCGTAGTCGTTCCATCGCCCGCGCCGCGTGCTCGCCGTCGTTGGACCGGATCGCCAGCATCGGCACGTAGTCGTCGTTCACCAGTTCCAGCCGCGCCCACGATTTGCGCTCGGGAAAACTGACGCCGCGGATGTGCTGCCACGCGAAATCACTGTCACCCAGGACGTTGCGCACCGACACGCCCGCCGCGCCCGCGCGCACCCGCGGCCGGGTCAGCATCAGCACGCAGCCCGCGAGCAGCACGCCGATCCCGACCATCGCCACCTGGTCGATGAAACGGAACTTCACCCCGGTCGAGCCCGACTTGAGCCAGATGCCGCCGATCGCGAACACGACGATCAGCAGCACCGCCACGATCCACGCCGTGCGCACCGCGCGCCGCGGACGCACCCGCATCTCCCACTCCGCGGCGGCCGCGGACTCCGGGGCGCCCCTGCGCCAGATCCGTGCGTCGGGCATCAGCGCTGCCGCAGCGCGCGCAGGGTGAGCGCGGCGTCGAGGGCGGCGGCGCACGCCTGCTCGCCCTTGTCCTCGGCCGAACCCGGCAGACCCGCGCGATCGAGCGCCTGCTTCTCGGTGTCGGTGGTGAGCACGCCGTTGGCCACGGGCGTGGCCGCGTCCAGCGACACCCGGGTCAACCCGGCGGTCACCGCGTCGCAGACGTACTCGAAATGCGGTGTGCCGCCGCGGATCACCACACCCAGCGCGACCACGGCGTCATGGGTGCGGGCCAATTCCTGCGCGACCACCGGCAACTCCATCGCCCCGGCGCAACGCACCACGGTGACCTCGGTGAGGCCGGCCTGCTTCGCGACGCGCTCGGCGTTGGCCACCAGCGTGTCGCAGATCGTGGTGTGCCACCGCGAGGCGACGATGCCCAATTTCAGGTCCTTGGCATCCGCCAACTCGAAACTGGGTACGCCGGTGCCGCTCATCGCTGTCCGCTCTCTCGTTCCGTGCCGCCGGTCGCCGTCACTGGGCCGTCTCGCCCAGGTCGAACTCGTCCAGGCCGATCAGGTCGTGGCCCATCCGGTCCCGCTTGGTCCGCAGATACCGCAGGTTCTCGGCGTTGGCGCGCAGCGGCATGGGCACCCGCTCGGTGATCTTCAGGCCGTAACCGTCCAGGCCGACCCGCTTGGCCGGATTGTTGGTCAGCAACCGCATCGACCGCAGCCCCAGGTCGACCAGGATCTGCGCGCCGGTGCCGTAGTCGCGGGCGTCGGCGGGCAGACCCAGCTCGAGGTTGGCGTCGACGGTGTCGTGCCCGGAATCCTGGAGCTGATACGCCTGGAGTTTGTGCATGAGGCCGATGCCGCGGCCCTCGTGCCCACGCATGTAGAGCACCACGCCGCGGCCCTCTTGGGCCACCATCTCCAGCGCCGCGTCCAGTTGCGGGCCGCAGTCACAGCGCAGCGAACCGAACACGTCGCCGGTCAGGCACTCCGAATGCACCCGGACCAGCACGTCCTCGCCGTCGGTGATGTCGCCGCGCACCAACGCGACGTGCTCGACCTCGTCGTAGATGCTCTGGTAGCCCACGGCCATGAACTCGCCGTGCGCCGTCGGGATGCGCGCCTCGGCGACCCTGACGACCTGCTTCTCGTGCCTGCGCCGCCACGCGATCATGTCGGCGATCGAGATCAGCGCGATGTCGTGGTCGTCGGCGAAGACGCGCAGTTCCTCGGTGCGGGCCATGTAGCCCTCGTCCTTCTGACTGACGATCTCGCAGATCACCCCGGCGGGCCGCAGCCCGGCCATCCTGGCCAGGTCGACCGCGGCCTCGGTGTGCCCGGGCCTGCGCAGCACCCCGCCGTCCTTGGCGCGCAGCGGCACCACGTGGCCGGGGCGGGTCAGATCGTCGGCCTTGGCGTCGGGATCGGCCAGCAGGCGCATCGTGGTGGCGCGGTCCGCGCCGGAGATGCCGGTGGTGATGCCCTCGCGCGCGTCCACCGAGACGGTGTAGGCGGTACCGTGCTTGTCCTGGTTCGTGGCGAACATCGGCGGCAGGCCCAGCCGGTCGCAGTCGTCACCCATGAGCGGAACGCAGATGTAGCCCGAGGTGTAGCGGATCATGAACGCCACCAGTTCGGGGGTGGCCTTCTCCGCCGCGAAGATGAGGTCGCCCTCGTTCTCGCGGTCCTCGTCGTCGACGACGACGACCGCTTTACCCGCGGCGATATCGGCGACTGCGCGCTCGATGGTGTCGAACCTGGTCACGTCTGCTGTGCTCCATCTCGAAATAGGTGCCTCACTACAGTAATGCCTGGGTGGTGCGCCCCCGGCGACCCACCCGCGCGGGTGTTCACCCGCGCTGCTGCAGCCGCTCCACGTACTTGGCGATCACGTCCACTTCGAGATTGACCTTCGTGCCGACGCCCGCGGACCCCAGGTTGGTCAGCGACAGCGTGGTCGGGATCAGCGACACCTCGAACCAGTCGCCCTCGGCCCCGGCTTCGCGGCCGAGCCCGGACACCGTCAGCGAGATGCCGTCGACGGTGATCGACCCCTTCTCCACCACGTAGCGGGCCAGCGACTCGGGCAGCGAGATGCGCACGACCTCCCAGTTCTCCGACGGCGTGCGCGACAGGACGGCGCCGGTGCCGTCGACGTGGCCCTGCACCAGGTGCCCGCCCAGCCGACTGTTCAGCGCCGCGGCGCGCTCCAGGTTCACCGCCGAGCCCTCGCCGAGGCCGCCGATGCTCGACCGGTTCAGCGTCTCCTGCATGACGTCGACGGTGAAACCGTCGTCGAGCACGTCGACCACGGTCAGGCAGACGCCGTTGACGGCGATCGAATCGCCGTGTCCGGCATCGGAGGTCACGAGCTTGCCGCGGATCGTCAGGCGGGCGGCGTCGGCCAACCGTTCGACGGCGACGATCTCGCCCAGTTCTTCGACGATGCCTGTGAACATCCCTGACACTCCTGTCGCCTGTGTACCTACCGTTACCGAACAGTCGGATCCCGGATCGCTATTCCCTGCTTACTCGCCGGTCGGTCTCCCGCGCCAGCGTAACGACGGGAGTTCGGGGAAAACATGTGCGGCGTCACAGACGTGCGACACGGCGATCCACGGTACGGCCAGGGAGCCGCGCAGGCGACTCAGCCGCGGTGCGAGGTGGCGATACTGCGCAGCGACCGCACCGCCGCCCCCGGATCGGCGGTGTTGTAGACCGCCGAGCCCGCCACGAAACAGTCGATCCCGGCCTCGGCGGCCTGCTCGATGGTGTCGGCGTTGATCCCGCCGTCGATCTCCACGATCAGCCGCAGCTCACCCGCGTCGACCAGGTTGCGCACCACCCGCGCCTTCGCCAGCACCTCCGGGATGAACGACTGGCCGCCGAAACCCGGCTCGACGCTCATCACCAGCAGGGTGTCGAATTCGCGCAGGATCTCCAGGTACGGCTCGATCGGGGTACCGGGCTTGACCGACAGCCCCGCCTTGGCGCCCGCCGCGCGAATATCGCGCGCCACCGCGATCGGGTCGTCGCTCGCCTCGGCGTGGAAGGTCACGTTGTGCGCGCCCGCCTCGGCGTAGGGCGGGGCCCAGCGCGCCGGGTCCTCGATCATCAAATGGCAGTCCAGCGGGATGTCGGTCGCCTTGACCAAGCTCTGCACCACCGGAAGGCCGAGGGTGAGGTTGGGGACGAAATGCGCGTCCATCACATCGACGTGCAACCAGTCCGACCCCGCCACCGCGCGGGCCTCCTCGGCGAGATTCGCGAAATCCGCGGACAGGATGGACGGGGCGATCATCGGCACGGCCGGGCGGGTGAACGTCACGACGCGGCAGTGTACCGATCGGCGAACCCCCCGCGACCGGCGACCGGGGCGCGGCACACCCCCCGGACGCTGATTGCCCGACGCCGGAATGGGTAGCCTTCACAGGGTGATCAACATTTCGGCGGAACAGGGGATCTACAGCACCCCCGTGGAGATTCGGGTGGCCGCGTCGGTCACACAGCTGCCCATCGTGCGCGGGCTCGCCGAAACTCTCGTCCTACTGAGCGATTTCACCCTCGACGAGGTGGCCGACATCCGCCTCGCCGTCGATGAGGTGTGCTCGACGCTGATCGCCATCGCGCTACCCGAGAGCAGCCTGCTGTGCCGGTTCACCATCGGTGAATCCGAACTGCTCGTGCACGTCGGCGGGATCGCCGCCACCGAGGGGCTACCCGATCAGCGCAGCTTCGGCTGGCACGTGCTGCGCACCCTCACCGATTCGGTCGAAGCGACCCAGCACCCGTACGACTCGGCGGCTTCCGGATATCCGACGACGGTCGAGTTCCGTCGGGTCCGGGGGAAGGCGTAGTGGCGGAGCAGGACATCGACCGGACTCGCGCCGCGTCGGCCCCCGACACGATCGACACCGAGAATCCGGACAAGCACAACCCCGCCGAGCCCGAACCCGACGACGCGGACTCGGCCGAGGACGCCGACACCGTGCAGGAAGTCGGTTCGGTCGCGGGCGGTTACGACGATCTCGCCGGCATCTTCGCCCAACTCGCCGCCACCGAGGCGGGCACCGCGCAGCACACCGCGATCCGCGCGGAGTTGATCAGCCGCTGCATCCCGCTCGCCGACCACATCGCCCGCAAGTTCAGCGGGCGCGGGGAACCCTTCGACGATCTCACCCAGGTCGCCCGGGTCGGCTTGGTGCACGCGGTGGATCGCTTCGACGTCGCCCGCGGCTCGAACTTCCTGTCCTTCGCGGTGCCGACCATCATGGGCGAGGTCAGACGCTATTTCCGCGACAACACGTGGGCGATGCGGGTGCCGCGCCGGGTCAAGGAGACCCACCTGCGCATCGGCGCCGCCATCGACACCCTCTCCCAGACGCTGGGCCGCTCGCCCACCGCCAAGGAGATCGCCGCCGAACTCGACGTCGACCCCGACGAGGTCACCCAGGCCGTCATCGCGGGCAACGCCTACCAGCCCAGTTCGATCGACGCCGCCTCCCTCGGCCGCGACACCGAGGCCTCGCTGCTGGACACCCTCGGCGAGGAGGAATCCCAATTCGACCGGGTGGAGGAGTACGTGGCGATCCGCCCGCTGCTGGCCGGGCTGCCCGAACGCGAACGCCGCATCCTGACCATGCGGTTCTTCGAGTCCATGACCCAGACCCAGATCGCCCAGCAGATGGGCATCTCGCAGATGCACGTCTCGCGAATCCTGGCCAAGACGCTGGCCCGGTTGCGCGAACTGTCCCAGCGCGACTGAAGTCGCCGACGCGATCACCCGCTGCCGGTTCGACGCCACGCGCCGAGTCTGCCGCGTCCGGCCCGCCCGGTCTTGGACATTCGGAACCCCGCAACGTGCCATACCCGGGCAGCCATCCTCTGCCGACAGACCCGGGTTCGTGCCCGGCGGCCGGCACGGGTCAGGCGGGTTTCCCGCGGCGCGCGCTCGCGGCCATCATCGGCCGCCGGCGGGCGCGCGGGTCAGACGGGTTTGCGCAGGGCGGCGAGGAACATGGCGTCGGTGCCGTGGCGGTGCGGCCACAGTTGCGCCGCCGGACCGTCGCCCAGGTCGGGAACGCCGGGAAGGCAGTCGCGGGTGTCGAGTTGGATCGCGCCGGTGCGGCGGACCAGGTCGGCCACCACCGCCACGGTCTCGGACAGGTGCGGTGAGCACGTCGAGTAGACGACCACACCGCCCGGTCGCAGCAGTTCCCAGGCCGCGGCCAGCAACTCGCGTTGCAGCACCACCAACTCGGCCACGTCGCCCGGGGTGCGCCGCCACCGCGCCTCCGGGCGGCGACGCAGCGCGCCGAGCCCGGTGCACGGGGCGTCGACCAGGACGCGGTCGTAGCCGGGAGTGAGCCCGCTGCGGCGACCGTCGACCACGTGCACGTCGACGGGAAGGTCGGCGGTGCTCTTGCGGACCAGGTCCGCGCGATGTTCGGCGGGTTCCACCGCGTCCACGCGGTGTCCGTCGATATCGGCGAGCGCGCCGAGCAGCGCGGCCTTGCCGCCCGGTCCCGCGCACAGATCCAGCCAACGGCCGGTGTCGGGGCCGTCGAGTTCGGCGCGGGTCAGCGCGCGGGCGACCAGTTGGCTGCCCTCGTCCTGGACGCCCGCCAATCCTTCGCGGACCGCCTCCAGCCGACCTGGATCACCGCCGTCCAGATAGACCGCGTACGGCGACCACTTCCCCGGTTCACCCCCGGTGACCAGGGCCAACTCCTCGGCGGAGATCGCGCCCGGGCGAGCCACCAGGTGCACGGCCGGACGCGCGTCGTCGGCCGCCAGCAGATCCGCGAGCTCGCCCGCGCGAGCGCCGAGCGCGTCCGCGAACGCCTGCGCGATCCACACCGGATGCGCGTACTCGAAGGCCAGCCGCCCCACCGGATCTCGCGGAGCCAACGCCGCCACCCACTCCTCGGCCGAGCGCTCCCCCGCCCGCCGCAGTACGGCGTTGACGAAACCCGCACGGCCCTGACCGAATTCGGCGCGCGCCAACTCCACCGAGGTGTCCACGGCCGCGTGCGCCCCGATCCGGGTGCGCAGCAACTGGTAGACGCCGAGGCGCAGCACGTCCAACAGCGGGCCGTCGATCTCCGACACCGGACGCCCCGCGCCCTCGGCGATCACCGCGTCCAACATGCCCAGCGACCGGCAGGCCCCGTAGGCGAGTTCGGTCGCCAGCGCGGCGTCGCGGTCCTTGATCCCGCGCTCACGCAACAGCGCGGGCAGCACCAAATTCGCGTAGGCGTCGCGTTCGCGGACCGCCCGCAGCACGTCACGGGCCGCCGTGCGGACCGGATCGCCGGTCCCCGCACGCGGACGCCCGGGCGACTTCGAGCGCTGCCCGCTCGCTGCGGAATCCGCACCGCCACGCCGCGAACCACTCTCGGCCCCACGGCGTCCGCCCGTCGGAGCACGCTTGCCGTCACCCGCGCCGCCGCGTGCGCCACGACCGTCGGCCCGCGAACCTCGCGCACCGGACGCCGCGTCCCTCCGCACCTGGTCGGGACGGGATCCGCCGGTCGAGTCACGACGTTCCCCGCCGGACCGTTCCTCCTTGCCGCGCGGGGCCGATCCGCCGCGCGAGTCATTCTGCGCGGCAGCGCCGTTCGCCCTGCGCGGCCGTGCCTCGGCGGAACGGCCGTCGCGCCCGTCCGGCCGGGCGGGCCGACCGGTACGCCGGTCCGACTCGTCGGTGCGGCGGTCCGGCCGGGGCGAACCGTCGGTGCGCCGACCGCGCGCCGATCCGCCCCCGGAACCCTGCTCGCGCCCGGTCACTCGACCACCGCGCCCGGTGCCAGTCGCGCGCCGCGCGCCCAGTCCAGCGCGCCCATCATCCGTTTGCCCTGGGGCTGTACCTGATCCAGGCGGACCGCGGTGGTGGCCGTACCGACGAAGACGCCGGACTTGCGCACCTCGATCGTCTTGAGCGGCAGTTCCTCCTCGACCATCTCCACCGGGCCGACCTTGAGGCGCACGCCGTTCACCTCGGTCCACGCGCCGGGCGCGGGCGTGACCGCGCGCACCCGGCGGGCGATGGCCAGCGCGGGTTGATCCCAGCGGATGTGCCCGTCCTCCTGATCCACCTTCGGCGCGTAGGACACACCGTCGGTGGGCTGCGGAACCGCTTGCAAGGTGCCGTCTTCCACCCCGTCGAGGGTGGTCTCCAGCAGGCGCGCGCCGGTGTCGGCCAACCGGGACAGCAGGGTGCCCGCCGTATCGGTGACGGCGATCTTCTCGGTCACCACACCGAAGACCGGGCCGGTGTCCAGACCGGCTTCGATGCGGAAGGTGGACGCGCCGGTGATCTCGTCGCCCGCGTCGATGGCGGCCTGCACCGGGGCCGCGCCGCGCCACGCGGGCAGCAGCGAGAAGTGCAGGTTGATCCAGCCGAAGCGCGGGATGTCGAGCACCCGTTCGGGCAGCAGCGCGCCGTAGGCGACGACCGGGCAGCAGTCGGGAGCCAACTCCGTCAGACGCGCCACGAACTCGGGATCGCCGGGCTTGCGCGGCGTGAGCACCGGGATGCCGTGCTCGTCGGCGAGCTGACCGACCGGCGACCGGGTGACCTTCCTACCACGACCGGCGACCGCGTCCGGCCTGGTCACCACGGCGAGGACCTGGTGGCGCTCGGAGTCGAGCAGGCGGCGCAGCGAGGGCACCGCGGGTTCGGGGGTTCCGGCGAAGACGATCCGCATCAGCGCACCTGACCGAACGGTCCGGGCTGCCCCGCGCTCAGCGACCGCGAACCGCGCACGGTGACGCCCGCGGTGAACCAGTCCGATTCGCGGATCGTGCGCATCGCCTCCTTGCGCGAGGCCGGGTCGAGGCGGTCCAGGAACAGCACGCCGTCGAGGTGATCGGTCTCGTGCTGCACGCAGCGGGCCAGCAGCCCTTCGGCCGCGAATTCCACCGGCGCGCCCGTCACGTCGAAACCCGAGGCGCGCACCCGCAGGGCACGGCGGGTGTCGTAGCGCACGCCCGGGATCGACAGGCAGCCCTCCGGGCCGACCTGCTCCTCGTCGCCGACCACCGTGTAGGTGGGGTTGATCAGGTGCCCTTTGGCGTCGTGGGTGTCGTAGACGAAGACCCGCAGCCCGACCCCGATCTGCGGCGCCGCCATGCCGACGCCGCCGTCGTCGTACATCGTGTCGGTGAGGTCGGTGACCAGTTGACGCAGCTCACGATCGAATTCGGTGACCTCCTCCGCACGGGCACGCAGGATCGGATCGCCGAATAGGCGAACGGGCTGAATGGTCACGGCAGCTCCCAGAAGCGTTCGACGGGTCTCGGGACGGGCGGTCCAGGACGGGATCGTCCCATTCTAGTGAGCCGCGCCGACCCGTCGTCGCCCCCGTGGGTGCGGTTGCCGCGCGATCGCGGTCGTGCGGCTCGGCGGGGCCGAGCCGACCGGATCAGGAATTGCCCGCGATGACCACCTGCGGAATGCCGGTGCCGAGGGGGACCGGGACGCAGGCGGGCGCGGGGGCGGCGGGATCGAGCGCGCGTAGCAGCAGCCCCCGCACGAACGGGTCGTAGACCATGTGGAAGTGGCCGGTCAGATTCGCCGGGCACAGGTCCTGGATCGCGATGTTGTCCGCCCCCGGGCCGCGCAGCGCGATATTGGCGAACGGCTGGATCATCTCGTCCACCCGACTGCCGACGGTCACGTATCGCGGACCGGGCACCGTGTCCCCACCCGCGTTGAGATCGACCATCACCGGCGAACCGGCGGCCTGCTGGACCGCGGCGGGCGAGGTCACCCGCGCGAAGACCTCCAGCGCCCCCGGAATCGCCTGCGCCACCGGCACGAGTCCGTACATGACGCCGCCGTAGCTGGGCGAGGCCAACCCGACCCAGGTCCCCACATTCGGCGCACCCCCCAACTTGTTGACGTAGTACCGAGTGACGTTGGCCCCCTGGGAGAACCCGACCAGGTCGACCTGCGCGGCCCCCGTCTCCGCGAGCACCAGGTCGACGAATTCGCCGAGTTGGCGGGCGCTGACGCGCAGATCCTCGGTGCCGTAACTCTGCGCGCCGGGCGCGCCCCCGTAATTCAGTGCGAACACGCACATTCCGGCCTCGACCAGACTCGGACCGATGGCCGACCAGTCGGAGTAGGCGGTGGAATCGGTGCCGTGCGCCAGCACCACCGGCCGCGGATGCGCCTGGTCGGGCACGCAGCCGAAATCGTTGACCCCGGCGGGGACGACGTTCGGATGCGCCCGTTGATAGAAGGCCGCGGCGAGGTGATCCGCCTGCGGCGGAGCGTATTCGCGCGGGATCTCGGCCGAGTGGTAGGCGGGTGAAGCGTCGAGGTCGACATCGGCCCGCGCCGCCGTTGCGCCGGAACCGAGCAACCCGGCTCCGGCCAGCACGCAGACCAGCATCACCCGCCTCCATCGTGAAATGTCACTGCGCCCGATCCCCACTGTTTGTCGCATGTCATCATGGTCTCCCGAGGGACCTGAAATCCGTACGCCGAAAGAGTGTTTCGGCGACAGAATGTTCCGCGACCGTTACTTCTCGGTGGGCTCGGCGGGGTCGTCGGCCAGAATGCGGTACAGCGCGCGCCGCGCCTCGGTCAGCACCTCGGCGGCTTTGGTCGCCTGCTCCGGGGTTCCGGCCGCGGCGACCTGCCCGACCGCACCCATCAACTGTCCGACGAGTCCACGCAGATCGACCGCCTGGGCGCCGACGTCGTTGGTGACATCGGTCCAGGGATCACCCAATTCGTCCTTGTGCTCGGTGACGTAGGTCTGGCCCGCCTCGGTCAGTTCCGCCGTCTTGCGACCGGCGACCTTGTCGATGATGACCAGGCCCTCGTCCTCGAGTTGGGCCAGCGCGGGGTAGATCGAACCGGGGCTGGGACGCCAGATGTCCTCGGTCCGTTCGCGAATGCGCTGGATCAGCTCGTAGCCGTGCATCGGCCCTTCGGCCAGCAGCAGCAGGACCGCCGCACGCACGTCACCGCGCCTGCCGCGACCTCCGCGACCCCGACCGCGCCCGAAATGCGGCCCCGGGCCGAAACCCGGTCCGAACTCGGGACCGAACCCGTGCCGTCCACCGCGACGGTGCAGGCGCTGCTCCGGACCGAATTCGACGCCGCCCGGGTGACGCCTGCGACCACGTCGCCCGAAATCTCGATTCTCGATGTTCTCCATGACTGCCTCCTGAGGCTGTTGTGTTCTTCTCACAGTATCGACGATATATCGACAATACATCCAACGCAAGGAACCGCCGGAAATTCCCGAGTGACGGCAAGCACGAACCCGGGGCACGGCCACCTCACGGCGGGACGGCGAAGCGGCCGAAGTCGGCGAGACAGCAGACCGACCGAAGTCGGCGAGGCGGCGGATCAGCCGATGTCGGCGGGGTCTATCTGCACGCGGACCGGGGCGTCGGAGCGTTGGGTGCTGCGCAGGGCCTGGGCGGTGGTGAGAGCGCGGGCCAAGGCGGCGCCGTGGCGGCGGTCGACGCGCAGGATCATGCGTTCGACCTCGGCGGGCGAATCGCCGGTGAAGGGTTTGCGGGCGAACGGCGGCAGCGGGACCGGGCCCAGGACCTGCGCGTTCGCGGGCAGGTCGGCGAGGGTCAGCAGGTCGTCGATCGCCTCGGTCGCGCCGTCGATCGCGGCCATGCGCACGGCGGGCGGGAACCCGACCTCAGCGCGGGCCTCGAGTTCGGCGCGCGCGTGGCCGACCGGATCCCAGCGCAGCAGCGCCTGGACCGTCGGGATCGACGGTTCGGCCATCACGATGACCTGCCCGTGCGCGCGGACCAGCGTGGCCGCGCCGAACCAGCGGCGCAGCGCGTCCTCGGCGGCGCGCAGATCGGCGCGGCCGAGCAGCGCCCAACTGTCGAGCAGCAGGGCCACGCCGTAGCCGCCGCGCACCGTCGGTTCCGCGCCGACCGTCGCGACCACCACCTGCGGCCCCGGCTCCACCGAATCCAACAGCGCCCCACCGCTGGAACCGCGCACCGGAACTCCCGGGAAGGCGCGGCCCAATTCCTCGGCGGTGCGGGCCGCGCCGATCACCACCGCGCGCAAGGCGCGCGACGCGCAGGTCGGGCAGCGGAACGCGGCCTCGGTGATCCCGCACCACCGGCAGGCCGGACTGCGGGCCGCCTGCGGATCGTCCTGCCGAGAACGGCTTTCCGGCAGCGTCAGCGGACCGTTGCACCGGCGGCAGCGCGCGGGCGTCCGGCATTTCGCGCACGCCAGGGCGGGCACGTAACCGCGCCGCGGCACCTGCACCAGCACCGGCGCGCCTTCTTTCAGCGCGGCCCGCGCGGCGGCGAAGGCGACACCGGGGATGCGGATGGCCTTGGCGATCGGGTCGCGCTCCAGGGCGATGTCGGAGTCGCCGGGCGCGCTGATGCGCGGCGAACTGTGCCGGACCTGGTGGCGGTCGGCGACCAGATCGTGCGCCCACCCCGATTCCACGACCGCCTGGATCTCCGCCGTCCTGGCGAATCCGGCCGCGACGAACGCCGTGCCGCCCTCGTGCGCGCGCATCATCGCCACCTCGCGGGCGTGCGGGTACGGCGCGCGGGGTTCGGCGTAGGTGTCGTCCCCGTCGTCCCAGATCACGATCAGACCGAGGTCGACCGCCGGGGCGAACACCGCCGCGCGCGTGCCGACCACCACCCGCGCGCTGCCGCGCAACACCGCCAGCCACCGCCGGTACCGCGCGGCCGGCCCGAGCCCGGCCGCCAGCCCGACCGCCGAATCCCCCACCAGCCGAACGCATTCGGCGAGCACCCGATCCAGGTCACGTTGATCGGGCACCAACAGGATCGCGCTGCGCCCCGTCGCGACCACCGCCGCCGCGAGTTCGGCCAACCGCCGCGCCCAGTCCTCCCCCGGCAGCGCCTGCCACGCGGCGCGCACCCCCTTGCCCTCCCCGAGGGCCGTCAGAAACGCCCCGCCGTGCGTATACCGCTCCCACGGACGCGGATCGAAGGCCCCTTCCGACGGCGGCCCGACCTCCGGCACGGCCCGCATCGCCCTAACTGTCCGAGACGGTGCACGTACCTCCCCGCCCGCTGCCCCCGGGGCGATCTCCCCGTCACCCCGCCGCACCGCCGATATTTCAGCGCACGCTGATTCGAACCCCTCCGCCTCGCCCGATCCCCCCTCCGCGACTCCCCCGACACCGCTCTCCCGCACCGAACCTCGGCCCCTCGCACCGGCCGAATCCGCGTCCTCCTCCCCCCGCGCATCTCCCGCGCCCGGGGCCGAACCCGCGAAATCGGTGGCCCGACCACCCTGGTTTGCCGTCGGCTGCAGAGGTTCGGCCGATCGGGCCTTCCCGGTGTGCGACATCTCGCCCGCCGACCCCGCCTGCGTGACCACCGCCGACCCCGCGACTTCCGAAGTAGTCCCGGGCTCGGCTGATCGGTCGGCATAGTCCGATCTGTCCGTGACACGGGATGGTTCGGCGTCGGCGACGCGTGACGACGCAGCCGAGGGCTCGGCATCCACTCCGCCTGCTTCCGACTCGGCGGCCGTGGGCGGTTCCGCGCCACCCGGAGCGTCGACGCGCGAGACCATCGCCGCCGGCGAGCCTTCGGCGGTCACCGTGCCTTCATCGGTACCCGCCCCCTCGACGTCGGCAACCGACTCGCCGTCTCCCGGCGGTTTCTCGCCCGCGTCCGCGGCGGGTTCTTCGGAATCCGCGTCACCGCGAGGGGATTTCGAGGGCTTGACGCCGTTCTCGGTGCGGGCGTGGCGCGGCGGGATCGCCAGGCGCAGCACGTCGGCGCGGGTGCCCGCGTAGCGGTGGGCGACGGCGGTGGCCAGGGTGAGAATTTCGGGGGTGAGCACGCGTTCGGCCGAGACCACGCGTTCGAGGTTCACCATCTTGCCGGTGTGCTCGGTGTGTTCGAGACGTTCGAGCAGGTAGCCGTCGACCAGGCGGCCGGCGAAGCGGACGCGCACCCGCACCCCGGGGCGGGCGATGTCGTCGAGTTCCGGCGGGACCACGTAGTCGAAGTCGCGGTCCAGGTGCGCGGGCGACAACAGCGGGAGCACCCGCGCGATGGGGTGTCCCGCTGTTGTCGTCGGCGCTGTGCGCTGGGGCCGAGTCACGCGGCCGCAACCCGGAAACGCACGGGCGGCCTAGAGGCCGACGGCCGCGCGCAGCTTGTCGGCGCGGTCGGTGTGCTCCCAGGGCAGGTCGATGTCGGTGCGGCCGAAGTGGCCGTACGCGGCGGTCGGGCCGTAGATCGGGCGCAGCAGGTCCAGGTCGCGGATGATCGCGCCGGGACGCAGGTCGAACACCTCGGTGATGGCCGAGGAGATGCGCGTCGGATCGACCTTCTCGGTGCCGAAGGTCTCGACGAACAGACCGACCGGCGCCGCCTTGCCGATGGCGTAGGCCACCTGGACCTCGACGCGTTCGGCCAGACCGGCCGCGACGACGTTCTTGGCGACCCAGCGCATGGCGTAGGCGGCCGAGCGGTCGACCTTCGACGGGTCCTTGCCGGAGAACGCGCCGCCGCCGTGGCGGGCGAAGCCGCCGTAGGTGTCGACGATGATCTTGCGGCCGGTCAGGCCGGCGTCGCCCATCGGGCCGCCCAGGACGAACTTGCCGGTCGGGTTGACCAGCAACCGGACGTCGGCGGTGTCCAGGGTGGGCAGATCCAGATCGGCCAGCACCGACTCCAGGACCTTCTCGCGGATGTCGGGCGCGAGCAGATTGTCCAGGTCGATGTCGGCGGCGTGCTGGGTGGAGATGACGACGGTGTCCAGCCGCACCGCGCGGTCGCCTTCGTATTCGATGGTGACCTGGGTCTTGCCGTCGGGACGCAGGTAGGGCAGCACGCCGGACTTGCGTACCTCGGTGAGCCTGCGCGAGAGCCGGTGCGCCAACGCGATGGGCAGCGGCATGAGTTCGGGGGTGTCGGTGGTGGCGTAGCCGAACATCAGGCCCTGGTCGCCCGCGCCCTGCTTGGCGATGGCGTCGTCCTCGCCGCCCACGCGGGCTTCGTGCGAGGTGTCCACGCCCTGGGCGATATCGGGCGACTGGGCCCCGATGGCGATGTTGACGCCGCAGGAGTTGCCGTCGAAACCCTTTGCCGAGGAGTCGTATCCGATCTCGAGGACCTTCTCCCGGACGATGCGCGGGATGTCGGCGTAGGCGGAGGTGGTGACCTCGCCCGCGACATGGACCTGACCGGTGGTCACGAGCGTCTCCACCGCGACCCGGCTACGGGGATCCTCCGACAGCAACGCGTCGAGGATGGAATCGCTGATGGCGTCACAGATCTTGTCCGGATGACCTTCGGTCACGGACTCACTGGTGAATAGGCGGCTGCCAGTCGTACCCACAGTTGTTCCCTCTCCCTCAACGGGTTTCTCGTATTTCTCGGGACCGCGACGGTAGTGCACCGAGCCGACCCCCGTGCGGTCTCATCCCAGACTATTGCAAACCACCGACGCGTTGGTCAGGGTCGCGACGGCCGGCAGGTTGTTGTCGCGTCCATGCCGTCCCAGACAGCGTGGCGTCACGATCCGGACACCGTGCCCGACCTCCGCGACCGGGAGTGAACCCCCGGTGCGGCAACACTATTCGATGGTGAACGCTCAACGGCGCAGCAGCGGCCCGAGCGCGTCGAGCACCCGGCTCGCCAGCAGCGCCTTGGACCCGTGGTCCAGCGCCTGTTCGGTGCCGTCGGCCCCGAGCAGCCAGCCGTCGTTGGTGTCGACCTCGAACGCCTTGCCCTCGCCGACCGCGTTGACGACCAGCAGATCGCAGCCCTTGCGCGCCAGTTTGGACCGCGCGTGGGTCAGCACGTCGCCGTGCTCGTCACCGGTCTCGGCGGCGAAGCCGACGATGGCCGTACCGGGCAACTGACCGTCGCGACGCGACTGCACCAGACCGGCCAGGATGTCGTCGGTCTTGGTCAACGCGATGACGTCGGGTTCGTTCGCGCCCTTTTTGATCTTGGCCGCCGCCACGTTGGTGGGCCGGAAATCCGCGACCGCCGCGGCCATGATCACCGCGTCCGCGCCGACCGCGTGCTTGTCCACGGCGGTCTTGAGCTGTTCGGCGGTGGTGACGTGCACCAGTTCGACGGCGGCGGGCGCGGCCATCTCGATCGTGTTGCCCGCGATCAGCGTGACCTGGGCGCCGCGCTGGGCGGCCACCCGCGCCAGGGCGTAACCCTGCTTGCCGGAACTGCGGTTGCCGAGGAAGCGCACCGGATCCAACGGCTCCCTGGTGCCGCCCGCGGTGATGACCACGCGGCGGCCGACCAGATCGCGCGGAATGGCGTCGGTGCGTTCCTGCAACAGCATCGCCAACCCGAAGATCTCCTCGGGTTCGGGCAGCCGCCCCGGCCCGGTGTCGGCGCCGGTGAGCCTGCCCGAGGCGGGCTCCATCACGATCGCGCCGTGCGCGCGCAGCGTCTCGACATTGGCGACGGTGGCCGGATGCTCCCACATCTCGGTGTGCATCGCGGGCGCGAACAGCACGGGACATCGCGCCGTCAGCAGGGTGGCGGTGAGCAGGTCGTCGGCGCGGCCGTGCGCGGCGCGCGCCATCAGGTCGGCGGTGGCCGGGGCGATGACGACGAGGTCGGCCTCCTGGCCCAGACGCACGTGCGGCACCTCGGGCACATCGGTGAACACATCGGTGTGCACCGGATTGCCCGACAGCGCCTCGAAGGTGGCCTTACCGATGAAACGCAGGGCCGACTCGGTGGGGATCACCCGGACGTCGTGTCCGGTCTCGGTGAAGCGCCGGACTAGTGCGCATGCCTTGTAGGCGGCGATTCCTCCGCCTACGCCGACGACGATCCGTGTGGTCACAACCCCTCCGGGTGGCTGATCCCCGCGCGAGCGAGGAAGGACGACAGAGCTCTTATTCGCCTTCGGAATGCTCGAGCAGATCGGAGTGGATCTCGCGCATCGCCACCGACAGCGGCTTCTCCTGCAGGCCGGGCTCGACCAGCGGGCCGACGTATTCGAGGATGCCGTCGCCGAGCTGGTTGTAGTAGTCGTTGATCTGCCGTGCCCGCTTGGCCGCGTAGATGACCAGCGCGTACTTCGACGAGGTCCGCTCGAGCAGTTCGTCGATGGGGGGGTTGGTCAGGCCGACCGGGGTGTCGTACGCGGGCACGGTCTTGGTATCGCTCACGGGGCAGGCTCCTGCGTTGTCGTCGGAAGAAGGTGCACGCGCTCGGGACGGCGCAGCGCGGTGCTCATCGCGAATTTGTGCTAACGAACAACGATACCAACTGCTCACAGGCGCTGGTCACCTCGTCGTTCACGATCACGATGTCGAACTCGTCACAGGCCGCGAGCTCGACCCGCGCCGTCTCCAGCCGCCGGGCGATCACCTCCGGCGATTCGGTGCCGCGCGAGGTCAGACGCGTGACCAGCTCGTCCCAGCTGGGCGGGGCGAGGAAGACCAGGATGGCTTCGGGGAGGGCGCGGCGCACCGAGCGCGCGCCTTCGAGGTCGACTTCGACCAGAACGTTCTTGCCCAGGGCCAGTGCGTCGCGCACCGGGCTCGCCGGGGTGCCGGACCGCTGGAGTCCGCCGTGGATCTCCGCCCACTCGAGCAGTTCGCCCGCCTCGATCATGGCGTCGAACTCGTCCCGGGAGACGAACCGGTAGTCCAGTCCGTCGACCTCCCCGGGCCGGGGGGCCCGGGTTGTCGCGGACACACTGAAGACCAGTTCGGGCAGGTATTCCCGCACGCACCGCACGACCGTGGACTTGCCCACGGCCGAGGGGCCGACCAGTACTACCAGTCGACCCTTCCGCGTGTGTTCGACCACCCTCGTGATCAGGCGTCGAAGTCGAACCGGGCCAACAGCGCCTTGCGCTGCCGATCGCCGAGTCCGCGCAGTCTGCGGGTCGGGGCGATCTCCAGTTCGGTCATGATCTCGGCAGCCTTGACCTTGCCCACCTTCGGCAGGGCCTCGAGCAGCGCGGAGACCTTCATCTTGCCGAGGATCTCGTCGGTCTCGGCGTCCTTCAGGACGCTCTTCAGGTCGGTGCCGCCGCGCTTCAAACGCTCCTTGAGCTCCGCCCGAGCGCGGCGAGCTGCCGCCGCCTTCTCCAGAGCAGCGGCGCGCTGCTCGTCAGTCAGCTGGGGAAGGGCCACGGTTCCTCCGTCTCATCGTTCATTGCATATCAACAACCATCGAATAACCCGACAGTCTCAGCGACCGTACCCACGTGGTCCGCCAATTGCGAACCCACCCCCCAGGTCAGCGCATGATTCCGGATGCCGTAAGGATGCGCGCGCCCGGATGCGCGCGGTGACCGACTCCCCGTCGCGCTCACCTCGGTGTTCCCGTGAAAGGTGCTGCCACCAGGAGGTTTTCGCGATCCGCGAGCGGTAGCGGGGCGATAGCGGCGATGCCGCCGGGCGCGTCGCGGAGCACACACGCGCCCTACCAGGAACTTTCTGGAATTTTCCGCGTGTCGATGCGAACTCCCGCGTGTCGGATCGAACACATGTCCCCCTCGCGGGCGGGCGCGGCCGTCGCGAACGCCCTGAACGGGCCGCTGAGAGCCACACCGGACGCACCCACACTCCGGGGCCGGACCGACCGGAAAAACCGCGCAGAACGGCGCACGGGACCCGCGATCGGCCACCGTCGCGCACCGTCAATGCAACGGGCGGTGACGCATCGTCACCGCCCGTCGACAGGTCGTCCCCGATCCGCCGTCACCGCCGCAGGAAAGCGAACTCCTCCTGGAAGGCGGCGAGCCTGGCGCGCAGCGCGGGCACCGACGGACCTTCGCGCAGCACCTCGCGCGAGACCGCGGGCACCGCCGCCGACAGCACGTGCTCGGGCACCAGCGCGCGCACGCTGTCGGGGCCGCCGCCCTGCGCGCCGACGCCGGGCATCAGGATCGGGCCGCCGAGTTCGGACAGATCGGGGGCCTCGGCCAGCGTCGCGCCGACCACCACGCCCACCGACCCGAACTCCTCGCCCGCGTTCCGCCGCGCCGCCTCGTCCACCATCGACTGCGCGACGGTGCGACCGTCGGCCGCGACCACCCGCTGCACCTGGCCGCCCTCCGGATTGGAAGTCGCGGCCAGCACGAAGACCCCGCGATGCTCGGCGCGGGCCAACTCCAGCGCCGGAGCCAACGACCCGAAGCCCAGGTACGGCGAGACGGTGACCGCGTCCGACCCCAGCGGACCGTTGCCGAGCCAGGCACGGGCGTAGGCGTCCATGGTGGAACCGATGTCGCCGCGCTTGGCGTCGGCCAGCACCAAGGTGCCCGAGGCGCGCAGCACCGAGATGGTGCGCTCGAGTACGGCGATACCGGCCGCGCCGTAGGGCTCGAAGAACGCCACCTGCGGTTTCACCAGCGCCACCGTGCCGTCGAACGCCTCCACGCAGATCTCGGCGAACGCCTCGACACCGTCGGCGTCCACACTCAGACCCCACGCGGTCAGCAGTTGCGGATGCGGGTCGATGCCGACGCACACCGGGCCGAACCGCGCGGTCGCGTGCCGTAATCGGGCGCCGAAGCCCTTCATCGAACCCGCCTCCTCGTGGGTCGTCCGCGCGATGTCGGTCGTGGGGTCGGTGGCCGTGGGATCAGCCACGCAGCACCGAATGCAGTTCCTGCAGCGAGCGCACGCCGATGCCGCCGTTGATGCTCGCCTCGATGCCCTGCACGGCCGCCGCCGCGCCCTGCACCGTGGTGATGCAGGGGATGTTCACCCCGACCGCGGCGGTGCGGATCTCGTAGCCGTCCACGCGCGGACCGGAATTGCCGTACGGGGTGTTGAACACCATGTCGACCTCGCCGTCGCGGATCTGCTCCACGATGGTCGGCGCGTCGGACCCCTCGGTGTCGGGCTCGGAGTGCTTGCGGACCTGCTCGCACGGAATGCCGTTGCGGCGCAGCATCTCCGCGGTGCCCTCGGTGGCCAGGATGCGGAAGCCCAGATCGTGCAGGCGCTTGACCGGGAACACCATGGCCCGCTTGTCGCGGTTGGCGATCGAGACGAACACCGTGCCCTCGGTGGGCAGCGACCCGTAGGCCGCGGCCTGACTCTTGGCGAAGGCGGTGCCGAAATCGGCGTCGATGCCCATGACCTCGCCGGTGGACTTCATCTCCGGCGACAGCAGCGAGTCGACCCCGGTGCCGTCGGCGCGACGGAACCGGTGGAAGGGCAGCACCGCTTCCTTCACCGCGACGGGCGCGTCCAGCGGGACGTGACCGCCGTCGCCCTCGGCGGGCAGCATGCCCTCCTTGCGCAGTTCGGCGATGGTGGCGCCCATGGTGATCCGCGCCGCCGCCTTGGCCAGCGGCACCGCGGTGGCCTTGGACACGAACGGCACCGTGCGACTGGCGCGCGGGTTGGCCTCGAGCACGTAGAGCACGTCGTCCTTGAGGGCGTACTGCACATTGAGCAGACCCTTGACGCCGATCCCCTTGGCCAGCGCCACCGTCGAGCGCCGCACCGCCTCGATGTCACTGCGCCCCAACGTGATCGGCGGCAGCGCGCACGCGGAGTCGCCGGAGTGGATGCCCGCTTCCTCGATGTGCTCCATGACGCCGCCGAGGTAGACCTCCTCGCCGTCGCACAGGGCGTCGACGTCGATCTCGATGGCGTCCTCGAGGAAACGGTCGACCAGCACCGGCCGGTCGGGGGTGAGTTCGGTGGCGCGGGAGATGTAGCCCTCCAGGGACTTCTCGTCGTAGACGATCTCCATGCCGCGCCCGCCGAGCACGTAGGACGGTCGCACCAGCACCGGATACCCGATCCCGGCGGCGATCTTCTTGGCCTGGGCCACGGTGGTGGCGGTGCCGTACTTGGGCGCGGGCAGCCCGGCGGCGACCAGCACCTCACCGAATTCGCCGCGGTCCTCGGCCAGGTCGATGGCGGCCGCGCTGGTGCCGACCACCGGCACGCCCGCGTCGGTCAGCCGCTGCGCCAGCCCCAGCGGCGTCTGGCCGCCGAGTTGCACGATGACGCCCGCGACCGTGCCCGACTCCGATTCGGCGTGGAAGACCTCGAGGACGTCCTCGAAGGTCAGCGGCTCGAAGTAGAGGCGGTCGGCGGTGTCGTAGTCGGTGGAGACGGTCTCCGGGTTGCAGTTCACCATGACCGTCTCGTAGCCGGCCTGCGACAGCGTCTGCGCCGCGTGCACGCACGAGTAGTCGAATTCGATGCCCTGGCCGATCCGGTTCGGCCCCGAACCCAGGATGATCACCTTGTCGCGTTCACGCTGCGGGGCGACCTCGGATTCGGCGGCCGGATCGAGTTCGTAGGCCGAGTAGTGGTACGGCGTCTTGGCCTCGAATTCGGCGGCGCAGGTGTCGACGGTCTTGAAGACCGGACGCACCCCGAGCCGGTGCCGCAGCGCGCGCACGCCCGTCTCGCCCGCCAGTTCCGGGCGCAACGCCGCGAGCTGACGATCGGACAGGCCGTAGTGCTTGGCCCGGCGCAGCAGCGGCTCGTCCAGCACGGGCGCGTCGAGGATCTCCCCGCGCAACTCCACCAGTCCGGCGATCTCGGCGACGAACCACGGGTCGACCCCGGACGCCTTCGCGACGACCTCGATACTCGCGCCCAGGCGCAGCGCGCGCTCCACCTGGTAGATACGTCCTTCGGTGGGCGTGCGCAGATCCTCGAGGACGGCCTCGATCGCGCCGCTGACATCGTCGTTCACCGGAGCCCAGCGACCGTCGTCCTGGGTCCAGAAACCGGTGGCCTTGGTCTCGAGCGAACGCAGCACCTTGCCGAGCGCCTCGGAGAAGTTGCGGCCCAGCGACATCGCCTCGCCGACCGACTTCATGGTGGTGGTCAGCGTCGGGTCCGCGCCGGGGAACTTCTCGAACGCGAAGCGCGGGGCCTTGACCACGACGTAGTCCAGGGTCGGCTCGAAGCAGGCCGGGGTCTCGCCGGTGATGTCGTTGACGATCTCGTCGAGGGTGTAGCCGATCGCCAGTTTGGCGGCGATCTTGGCGATCGGGAACCCGGTCGCCTTGGAGGCCAGCGCCGAGGAGCGCGACACCCGCGGGTTCATCTCGATGACGATCAGGCGACCGTCGGCCGGGTCCACCGCGAACTGGATGTTGCAGCCGCCGGTGTCCACGCCGACCTCGCGCAGGATCGCGATGCCCAGATCGCGCAATTTCTGGTATTCGCGGTCGGTGAGGGTCATCGCGGGCGCGACCGTCATCGAATCGCCGGTGTGCACGCCCATCGGGTCGACGTTCTCGATCGAGCACACCACCACGACGTTGTCGCGGCCGTCGCGCATCAGCTCGAGCTCGTATTCCTTCCATCCGAGGATGGATTCCTCGATGAGCACGTTCGCGGTGGGCGAGGCGGCCAGGCCGCCGCCGGCGATGCGGTCGAGGTCCTCGTGGTCGTAGGCCATGCCGGAGCCGAGTCCGCCCATGGTGAACGAGGGGCGCACCACGACGGGAAAGCCCAGTTCGGCGACGGTCTCACGGACCTCGTCCATGGTGTAGCAGACCTTGGAGCGCGCGCTCTCGCCGCCGACCTTGGCGACGATGTCCTTGAACTTCTGCCGGTCCTCACCGCGCTGGATGGCCTCGAAGTCCGCGCCGATCAACTCGACGTTGTACTTCTGCAGCACCCCGCGTTCGTGCAGGGCGACCGCGGTGTTGAGCGCGGTCTGGCCGCCGAGGGTCGCCAGGATCGCGTCGGGACGCTCCTTCTCGATGACCTTCTCGACGAATTCCGGGGTGATCGGCTCCACGTAGGTGGAATCGGCGAACTCCGGGTCGGTCATGATCGTGGCCGGGTTGGAGTTGACCAGCGAGACCCGCAGCCCCTCCGCGCGCAGCACCCGGCACGCCTGGGTGCCGGAGTAGTCGAATTCGCAGGCCTGGCCGATGACGATCGGTCCGGAACCGATCACCAGGATGTGCGACAGATCCTCGCGGCGAGGCATCAGGCTCCTTCCATGAGACCGGCGAAACGGTCGAAGAGATAGGCGGCGTCGTGAGGTCCGGCGGCGGCCTCCGGGTGGTACTGCACGGAGAACGCGCGGCCGTCGACCAGGCGCACACCCTCGACGGTGTCGTCGTTGGCGCACACGTGACTGATCTCGGCGGGGCCGAACGGGGTGTCGAACCGTTCGCCGCGCTCGCCCTCCAGCGCGAACCCGTGGTTCTGCGCGGTGATCGAGATGCGGCCGGTCCCGTGCTCGACCACCGGGATGTTGATGCCGCGGTGGCCGAACTTCATCTTGTAGGTGCCACGGCCCAGCGCGCGGCCGAGGATCTGGTTGCCGAAGCAGATGCCGAACAGCGGGATGCCGCGTTCGAGCACGCCGCGGGTCAGCGCGACCGCGCCGTCCTGGGTGGCCGGGTCGCCGGGGCCGTTGGACAGGAACACCCCGTTCGGGGCCAGTTCCAGGATCTGGTCGATCGAGGTGGTCGAGGGCACCACGTGCACGCGCATGCCGCGCTCGGCGAACATCCGCGGGGTGTTGGTCTTGATGCCGAGATCGACCGCGACGACGGTGAAGCGGTGTTCGCCGGTCGGCTCGATCGTGTAGAGCGCGTCGGTGCTGACCTCCTCGGCCAGATCCGCGCCCAGCATGGACCGCTGCCCGGTGACCCGGCCCACCAACTCGTCCGGTTCGGCGAGGGCGGCGCCGGAGAAGATGCCCGCCTTCATCGAACCCCTGGTGCGCAGATGCCGCACCAGCGCGCGGGTGTCCACGCCCGCGATGCCGACGACGTCCTGATCGCGCATCGCCTCGGGCAGCGTGGTGGTGGCCCGCCAGTTCGAGGCGCGCCGCGCCGGGTCGCGCACCACGTACCCGGCCACCCAGATGCGGCCGGACTCGTCGTCCTCGTCGTTCCACCCGGTGTTGCCGATCTGCGGGGCCGCGGCCACCACGATCTGCCGGTGGTAACTCGGATCGGTCAGCGTCTCCTGGTAACCGGTCATCGCGGTGCAGAACACCGCCTCACCGAGGGTCTGGCCCACCGCGCCGTAGGCGGTGCCGCGAAAGATCCGTCCGTCCTCCAACACCAGGGCCGCGGCGTCGGTCACGCCCGTCTCGCTCATGTCTGCTCATCTCCCGTCATCGCCCTGGCCCACGCCGGGTACACCGTCTTGTCGTCGCCTCGGAAACCGGTGTCTATCTCGGTTCCGGTCGGCAGCTTCCAGCGAATCACCAGCACACCGCCTTCGGTCATCACCTTGCCCGCGTGCCCGCGCTCGGTGCGCACCGCGGTGATCGACTCCTCCGGAATCCAGATCACCGTCGCGCCGTCGCGTTCGAGCAGGATGCCGCGCTCGAAGCGGGTCAGTTCCGCGGTCGCCCGGAAACCCAGGTCGCCGACCGCGATCCGATCCTGCCAACTCGGCGCGATCGTGCTGCCCAGGTACACGCCCGTCGTCGGCTCGAGCACCTGCGCGCCGAGATCGGCGGGCACCGTGGGCAGTTCACCGATGCGCTCGGCCTGCCGCGCGGCCCGGTTCTGCCAGCCGCGCCACATCAACCACACGGCGAGCACGAACAGGATCAACAACCCGACGACCCACAGGGTTCTCTCCACTACGGACCTCCCACCGGTTTGCCATCGCGCGCGGTCACCCGACCGCGCAGCAGTGTCGTCGTCACCCGAGCGGGGAACGTCATGTTCTCGAACGGGGTGTTGTTCGAGATGCTGGCCAGCTCGGCGGCGCGCACCGTCCAGGAGGCCGCGGGGTCGACCAGCGTCAGATTCGCCGGCTCACCGACCTCGACCGGACGGCCGTGTTCGTCGAGACCGACGATCTCGGCCGGACGCTCGCTCATCACCCTGGCCACGCCGCGCCAGTCCAGCAGACCGGGCTCGACCATCGTCGCCGCCACGATCGCCAGCGCGGTCTCCAGCCCGAGCATGCCGGGGCGCGCGGCGGAGAACTCGCAGCACTTGTCCTGTTCGGCATGCGGGGCGTGATCGGTGGCGACGCAGTCGAGCACGCCGTCGGCCAACGCCTGCCGCAGCGCCGCCGCGTCGGAACTCTCGCGCAGCGGCGGATTCACCTTGTTGACCGCGTCGTAGGTCTCCAGCCGGGAATCGTCGAGCAGCAGGTGGTGCGGGGTGACCTCGGCGGTGATCGCGATGCCCTGGGCCTTGGCCCAGCGCAGCAATTCGACCGTGCCCGCGGTGGAGGCGTGGCAGATGTGCACGCGAGCGCCCGCGTCGCGGGCCAGCAGCGCGTCACGCGCGACGATGGACTCCTCGGCCGCGCGGGGCCAGCCCGCCAGACCCAGCCGGGCGGCGGTCGGCCCCTCGTGGGCGACAGCGCCCTTGGTCAGCCTGGGCTCCTCGGCGTGCTGGGCGATCAGGACGCCCAGCGAATTCGCGTACTCGAGCGCGCGCCGCATGATCAGCGGGTCGTACACGCAGTGGCCGTCGTCGGAGAACATGCGCACCGCGCCGATGCCTGCGGCCATCGTGCCCATCTCGGCCAACTGCTTGCCCTCGAGCCCGACCGTCACCGCGCCGACCGGGTACACGTCGACCAGGCCGACCTGCTGACCCCGCTGCCAGACGTGATCGGTGACCACCACCGAATCCGCCACCGGGTTGGTGTTGGCCATCGCGAAGACCGCGGTGTAGCCGCCCAACGCCGCCGCCGCGGAACCGGATTCGATGGTCTCGGTGTCCTCGCGGCCCGGCTCGCGCAGGTGGGTGTGCAGATCGACGAAGCCGGGAAGCAGGATCTGCCCGCGCGCGTCGATGATCTCCGCGTCCGATCCCGCGGTGACCCGCGCCGCGATCTCGGCGATGATCCCGTCGCGGATCAGCACCTCGACCGGCTCGCCCTCGCCGTACGGCCGCGCGCCCCTGATCACCAGTTCGGCCATGCCGCACCTCCCGCGTATCGCTGTAATCCGTTGTCGCCGTTCACGCGAGGACCGCCTCCTGCGTCCCGACCAGCAGCCGGAACAGCACCGCCATCCGCAGGTGCACGCCGTTGGTGACCTGGCGCAGGATCGCCGCGCGCGGCGAATCCGCCACCGCCGAGGCGATTTCCATACCGCGCAGCATCGGCCCCGGGTGCAGCACCACCGCGTGCTCCTCGAGCAGCGCGAGCCTGCGCTCGGACAATCCGTAGTTCACCGCGTACTCGCGCGCCGAGGGGAAGAATCCGCCGTTCATGCGCTCGGCCTGCACCCGCAGCATCAGCACCGCGTCGGCGCCGGCCAGTTCGGCGTCCAGGCTGTGCGAGATCCGCGCGGGCCACGCCTGCACACCGACCGGGAGCAGCGTGCGCGGCGCGACCAGGACGACCTCCGCACCGAGTGTGCTCAGCAGGAAGACATTCGAGCGCGCCACCCGGCTGTGCAGGATGTCGCCGACGATCACGACCCGCTTACCCGCCACGTCACCGAGTTTCTGACGCAGGGTCAGCGCGTCGAGCAGGGCCTGGGTGGGATGTTCGTGCGTACCGTCGCCCGCGTTGATCACCGCCGGGGCCGAGACGCCCTCGGCCAGCGCCCACGCGTCCATCCAGCGGGCGATCTGATGGGCCGCGCCCGAGGCCGGATGCCGCACGATCAGCGCGTCGGCGCCCGCCGCGTGCAAGGTCAGCGCGGTGTCGCGCAGCGATTCGCCCTTGGAGACCGAGGAACTGCTCGCGCTGACGTTGATCACGTCGGCGCTCATCCACTTGCCCGCGACCTCGAAGGAGACCCGCGTGCGGGTGGAGTTCTCGTAGAAGACCGTCATCACGGTGCGGCCGCGCAGCGTCGGCAACTTGTGCACCTCGCGGCCCAGCAGCGCCTGCTCGAACCGTTCGGCCTCGTCGAGCAGTTCGTTCGCCGCGGCGCGGTCCAGATCGGCGACCGTCAGCAGATGCCTCACTGCGCCTCCTCCTGGTGCAGGTAGACGCCGTCGCGGCCGTCGTGCTCGGTGAGCAGCACCGAGATGTCCTCCGACCGCGAGGTGGGCACGTTCTTGCCGACGAAATCGGCGCGGATGGGCAGTTCGCGGTGGCCGCGGTCGATGAGCACCGCGAGTTGGACCGCGCGCGGGCGGCCCAGATCGCGCAGTGCGTCCAGGGCCGAGCGCACGGTGCGACCGGAGAACAGCACGTCGTCGACCAGTACGACGAGCGCGTCATCTATCCCGCCGTCGGGGACCGAGGTGCGTTCCAGGGGACGGTGCGGGCGACTGCGCAGATCGTCGCGGTAGAGGGTGATGTCGAGGGAGCCGAGCGCGGGACGCACGCCGGAGAACTCCTCGATCTTCTCGGTCAGCCGCGCCGCGAGCGTGGTACCGCGGGTGGGGATTCCGATCAGCACCACGCGCGGGGCCGCACCGGAGTCCAGCGCGGTCTTCTCGATGATCTGGTGCGCGATGCGGGCGACGGTGCGCCCCACATCCGAGGGCGACAGCAGTTCGCGGCCCGCGGCCACCCATTCGGGGGTGTGCCGTTGCGAACCCTCGGCACCGCCGGACCTGGCAGCCCGATCTCCGGGCACAGCCATGCCGACCTCCTTCCCCGCCTCACCGGACGGTCCGTTAAAGGATGTCTTACGGCTTGCAGCCTAACAGCGCTCGACGGACAGGTTTCACCAGGTACAGCCGGGTGTGAGCCCGGCCACGCGCGGGCGCGCTCGCGCCGGTCGGCGGGCGCTAGGCTTCGACCGCCGAGCCACAACGGAGGACCCATGGATGGACGTCGCAGCGATACGCGGGAACGAATTCGCGCCGTCGCGATGGAGTTGTTCTCCGAACAGGGCTACGACAAGACCTCGCTGCGCGAGATCGCCGAACGCCTCGGGGTCACCAAAGCGGCGCTGTACTACCACTTCCGCACCAAAGAGGACATCGTCGCGAGCCTGTCGCAAGACCTGCGCCGCGGCGTGGACGACCTCGTCGCGTGGGCGGGCGAGACCGAGCCGGGGCCCGAGCGCGCCCGCGCGATCCTGCTGCGCTACGGCGATCTCCTGCACGGGCTCGGGCGCGACATGGTGCGTTTCTGGCACGAGAACCAGCCCGCCTTCCGCCATCTCGGCGTCGGCGACGGTCTGCGCTACCAGTTCCGCACCCTCGCGGACCTGATGACCGCGCCCGAGCACGCGCCGCTCGCGGTCTTCCGCGCGCGCCAAGCCCTGCTGGCGCTGAGCTGGAGTCTGGCGATGATGGGCGATCTGCGTTTGAGCGACGCGGAGTCCCACGCCGCCGCGACCCGGATCGCCCTGGGCATCCTCGACACGGACGAGTGCTAGCACATATGTTCGATACAGTGTAAAGTCGCCCGCATGTCGACTCCGCTGCAAGGGTCGCTGCTCGACGGCTTCGGCGACGTCGAGATCGGCTCGCTCACCCCGACCCGCCGCACCGAACTCGGCGACGGCGCCTGGGTCGACCTGCGCCCCGCCTGGCTCGGCGGAACCGACCAACTCTTCGCCGACCTCGCCGCCCGCGTGCCGTGGCAGGCCGAACGCCGCCCCATGTACGACCGCGTCGTGGACGTCCCCCGCCTGCTCGCCTTCTACGGTGAGGACGACGAACTCCCCGACCCTTGTCTCGCCCGCGCCCGCGACGCGCTCGGCGCGCACTACCGCGACGAACTCGGCGAACCGTTCCGCACCGCGGGCCTGTGCTACTACCGCGACGGCCGCGACAGCGTCGCCTGGCACGGCGACACCATCGGCCGCGGCGCGACCCACGACACCATGGTCGCCATCGTGTCGGTGGGCGCGCCCCGCGCACTGCTGCTGCGCCCGCGCGGCGGCGGCACGAGCGTGCGCTACACCGTCGGCCACGGTGACCTGCTGGTCATGGGCGGCTCCTGCCAGCGCAGCTGGGAACACGCGGTCCCCAAGACCCGCAGGCCCGCCGGGCCGCGCATCAGCATCCAGTTCCGTCCGCGCGGGGTGCGCTAGCCCGCCACGCGATCGACACCGAGCACGGATAGATTGACGCCTATGAGCGATCCAGGGGCGGGGGTTCTTGCCGTGATGCCGCTGCACACCATCAGCGAGGTCTACGGCGAAACCGGACTGCGCGAACGACTACTGCTGGAGATCGCCGATCTCCCCGACACCGAACGAGTCACCGAGGCACTGGAACTCGCCGCCGACCTGCACCGCGAGGATCGGTACGGCCGCGAGCCCTACCTCAACCACCTGCTGCGCGTGGCGATCCGGATCATCAGCCACTACGAGGTCCGCGACAGCGACCTGGTGGTGGCCGGACTGCTGCACGACGCCGTCGAGGACCATCCGAAGGACCTCGCGGACCCCGACGCCGCCGATCCGCGCTCCGGCGCGCTGGCCGCACTGGCCGACCGGTTCGGCACGCGGGTCGCCGACCTGGTCGCCGACGTCACCAACCCTCTCCGCGACCCGGCGCGCGACAAGCACGAGCAATACCGCGAACACATCGCGCACAACCTCGACCGCTCCCCCTGGGCGCGGGTGGTCAAACTGTCCGACTTCACCGACAACGGCGTCGGCATCCTCTACGCCACCGGTTCGGCGATGAGCTACCTCGCCCGCAAATACCGTCCGCTCACCGACGTCTACCGCGAATTGGTCACCCGGGCGGACACCCCGCTGGCCGAACACGTCAAACAGCACATCCTCGAACAACTCGCCCGTGCCGACGAACGGTTCGAGGCCATCCTCGGCCCCGAGACAGCCTGAGCGGCGGGCGGGCCGTACCTCCGCAGCCGCCGAAGACCGACACCACGGCCCGCGGGCGGAACTCGCGGACATGCGGCGTGGGCGGTCCGCACCTCCGCGGCTGCCGAAGGCCGACGCCCCAGGCGGCGAACCACCGCAAGACCGGGCCGTTCGCCCCGCGCGCACGGCCCGCCGCTCGGGTTGGGATCATCCCCTGGTGCCCGAACCGCTCCGCTCCGCCGCCGAACCCGAGGGCGCGCGGCGGCGGATTCCGGTGCTGGACATCGTGCGGGCGGCACTGCTCGTCGCCGGAGTGCTGTGCGTGGCGACCGGTCTGCTGCCGCGCGCCGAGGCCGCCGAGAACATGCGCCGGATCGGCCCCCTGCTGGTCTTCCTCGCCGCCGTCATCGTGCTCGCCGAACTCACCAACCGGGCCGGGGTGTTCGACGCGCTGGCCCGCCGACTCGCCGTGCTCGCCCGGGGCAACTACCCGGCGCTGTTCGCGCTGTGCGTCCTGTTCGCCTCGGCGACCACGGCCCTGCTGAACCTCGACACCACCGCGGTACTGCTCACCCCGGTCCTGCTGGCCCTGGCCGGACCGGCGCGCATCGCGCCGCTGCCCCTGGCCATGACGACCCTGTGGCTGGCGAATACGGCCAGCCTGCTGCTGCCGGTGTCGAACCTGACCAATTTGCTCGCCGCCGATCGGGTCGCGCTGAGCACCCGCGAATTCGCCGCGACGATGTGGGCGCCGCAACTGGCCTCGATGGCGGCCACGGCCGCGTGCCTGTGGCTGTTCTACTGGCGGCGCGGCGAGCGCGGGTCGGATCGCTACGACATCCCGGACGGCGCACCGGCCAGAGACGCCCGGCAGCGCGCGCTGTTCCGCGTCACCGCCGCGGCGTGCCTGCTGTTCGTCGCCGCGATCCCGCTGTTCGGGGACCGCGTCGAGATCGCGGCCGTCCTGGCCGCCGCCGTCGCGGTGCTGGCCTTCGCGCTGCTCGACCGCTCGGCGCTGCGGTTCGCGCTGATCCCGTGGCGGCTGCTGGTGTTCGTGGTCGGGCTGTTCCTGGTGGTGCCGACGCTGAGTCGACACGGCCTCGGCGACCTCATGCACGCGCTCATCGGCGCGGACGACGGCGCGGCCGGGACCTATCGCGCCGCCGCGGCCGGGGCCACACTGTCCAACGTGGCGAACAACCTGCCGGTCTACACGGCGGGCGAAGCGGTGATCCCGACCGGCGACCGCGACCACCTGCTCGCCTTGCTGATCGGGACGAACGTCGGCCCGGTCGTCACCCCGTGGGCCTCCCTGGCCACCCTGCTGTGCCTGGAGTTCTGCCGCACCCACGGCGTCCGGGTGCCGATGGGGCGCTTCGTGACCACCGGATGCGTCGTCGCGGTCACGGCGACGACCGCCGCGGTGACCGCGCTGCTGCTGTTCGGCTGAGCCGACGCGCTCAGCGACGCAGGACGAAGAAGTACGGCTCGCGCAGACCGCGCATGTCCATCACGCCGAACAGGGTGTCGGCGTCGACCCGACGGAAGTGATCGATGATCGGCAGGTGGTCGTAGACCATCGCGGCGGTCACCACGCCGCGATGCTCGATCGAGCGCAACCGCGCCGTCGGACGCTTGGTGCGCAGCGCGGGGCCGACGACACGCAGCGATCTGCGGACCGCGCGCACACCGGGCAGCGGAATCTTGTCGGTCAGCGACAGCGGCACACGACGAGGGTCGACGGCGAAGATCTTGCCGGTCCCGTCGGAAAACAGCAGCGGATGCACGAAATCGGCGGAGTCGAACTGCTTGCCCCACCATCCCGAAGCGCCCAGCACCCCGTCGAACGGATGGCCGGTCTCGATCTCCGACCCCTTCCAGCGGCCGGTCACGATCTCGGCCACGGGTGCGGCGGGCAGGCTGTCGAACAGCGCCCATGCCTGCTCGGGCGTGCACCCCGAGGACTGCAACGCGGCCAGTTCCGCGGTGGCCGACTCGACCTCGTTGGTCGTCATATCCCGTTCTCCTCACGTGATGCTGTGCGAGAACAACTCTAGTCATCTCTCACGTTGTGACGCGACACACCCTTTACCTCGAGTGCGGTTCAGGAACCAGGATTCAAGGGTGCCCACGCGGCACAGCCACCGCGTCCACGCGGTGCGCGGGGTCCCGTGGGGCTCCCGCCGGATTCCGTACACCCACCGGCGGGAGTCCCGCGAGGGGTCAACCGGAGACGGTGATCTCCCACTCGTGAACCGTCAGCTCCGACGATCCGGTGGTATGCACGGGGTCTTGGAAGACAATTTCCTCCGCGGCGGCC
This sequence comes from Nocardia takedensis NBRC 100417, assembly GCF_000308695.1. Taxonomy (GTDB): domain Bacteria; phylum Actinomycetota; class Actinomycetes; order Mycobacteriales; family Mycobacteriaceae; genus Nocardia; species Nocardia takedensis. Next base: position 83,546 of record NZ_BAGG01000081.1, read on the forward strand.
AGACTGTCGGCGAACACCACGTAGGCGCCCCCGGTGCCATCGGTGAACCGACCGCTCTCGCACAGCTGACCGCGTTCGAGCAGATCCGCGAGGAAACGGCGATGCGGTTCGATCACGGCCTCGTCGAACTGCGGCGTCCGCATCACCATGACCAGGTACTTCCTGGTCATTCCTGGTTCTCCTGGCGGGGAGCGCGGGTGGCGGCGGCCGCGGCGCGCACCTGCGGCGCGACCAGCACCACCTGCCCGAGCACACCGTTGACGAAGGACGGCGAATCGTCGGTGGACAACTCCTTGGCCAACTCCACGGCCTCGTCCACCGCCACCACCGGGGGGACGTCGGTGGCGTGGAACAATTCCCACACCGCGATCCGCAGAATCGCGCGATCCACGGCGGGCAGCCGCGAAAGCGCCCAGTCCTGAAGGTAGGACTCGATCGTGCCGTCCACGCGATCCAGATCGTCGGCTACGCCCTCGACCAGCGTGTGGGTGTAGGCGTGCACCGGGGCAACCGCCTGATCGCGCGTCGCCAACTCCACCCGCTCACCGAGCAGGTCGGCGACATCGACATCCCTGGCCTCCGCCTCGAAGAGCAGATCGACCGCCCGACGACGCGCCTTGTGCCGCGCGCCGAGCTTCTTGAACGTGGACTTCTTGTCCGCAGGCTGTTCCGCCACCGTCAGGCGTTGACCCGGCCGAGGTAACTGCCGTCGCGCGAATCGATGCGCAACTTGTCACCGGTGTTGATGAACAGCGGCACCTGGACCTCCGCGCCCGTCTCCAGGGTGGCGGGCTTGGTGCCACCGGTGGAGCGATCGCCCTGCAGGCCGATGTCGGTGTGCTGGACCACCAGTTCGATCGAGACCGGGAGCTCGACGAACAGCGGAGCGCCCTCGTGCACGGCCACCTGGACGGCCATGTTCTCCAGCAGGAAGCGGGCGCCGCCGCCGATGGTCGGCTCGGCGATCGAGATCTGGTCGAAGGTCTCGCCGTCCATGAAGATGTAGTCGCTGCCGTCGTGGTACAGGTAGGTCATGTCCCGACGGTCGACCGTGGCCGTCTCCACCTTGACACCCGCGTTGAAGGTCTTGTCGACGACCTTGCCGGACACGACGTTCTTCAGCTTGGTCCGCACGAAGGCGGGGCCCTTACCCGGCTTGACGTGCTGGAATTCGATGATCTGCTGGAGCTGACCGTCGATCTTCAGCACGAGGCCGTTCTTGAAGTCGCTGGTGTCCGCCACTGTCCTCGGATCTCCTGTTTCGTATTGCTTCGTTCGTCTTCGGGCAACCGGCGTCAGTCGACGACGGTCAAGTCTTTGCCGGTGCGGGTGAGCAGTTCAGGGCCCCCCTCGCGGACCACGAGCGTGTCCTCGATCCTGACACCGCCGCGGCCGGGAAAGTACACACCTGGTTCGACGGTCACCGCCACACCAGACAGGAGTGTACCGGTAGCCGTTCTGGCGATTCCGGGCGCTTCGTGGATCTGCAATCCGACACCGTGACCGAGTCCGTGCACGAACAACTCGCCGTGTCCGGCGTCCTCGATGACCGCGCGCGAGGCCGCGTCCACGTCGGCGGCCTTCACACCGGGGGCCAGCGCCGCGCAACCCGCGCGCTGCGCCCGCGCCACCACCTCGTAGACATCGCGCTGCCAATCCGCGACCGCGCCCAGGACGTAGGTCCGGGTCATATCGGAGTGGTAGCCGCCCACGACCGCGCCGAAATCGAGCTTCACGAAATCGCCCGTCGCCAGGACGGCGTCGGTGGGCCGATGGTGCGGCACCGCCGAATTCGCGCCCGCCGCGACGATCGTCTCGAAGGAGATGGCCTCGGCCCCGTGCTCGTACATCGCCCATTCCAAGTCGCGCGCGACCTGACGTTCGGTGCGCCCGGGACGCAGCCCGCCGCGCTCGAGCAGACTCGCCAACCCGGCGTCACCGGCCGCGCAGGCCCGCCGCAACTGTTCGACCTCGTACGAGTCCTTGACCGCCCGCAGTTGTTCGACCAGACCGGGCGCGCCGACGAACTCGAGGCCCGTGCGCTGCTCGACGAAACCCCGGTGCTGATCGACGGTGACGCTGTGGCTCTCGAAGCCGACGCGGCCGAGCTTCCACTCCCCCGCCAGTTCGGTGACCCGCCTGCCCGGCGCCCGCGCGATCTCGGCCCGCACATCGGGGACCTGCGCGGCGACCTGCGCGCGGTAGCGACCGTCGGTGCCGATGACGGTGCGCTCCTCGGCCCCGAACCTGTCCCAGGAGTACACGAGCAAGGCCGCGTTGGAACCGGTGAAGCCGGTCAGATAGCGGATATTCACCAGATCGGTGACCAGCAGCGCGTCGACCTCGTTCTGCACCAGCAGACTGCGCAGCGCGCCCCGCCGTGCCGCGTAGTCGGGTCCACGGCTCGCATCCTCAGCAGACATGGGTTCCAAGCTACCGCCCCGTCACCGTGCCGGTGTCGCGAGCGCGGGACCGCGGCCGCCGACCGCGCCGCGCCGCCGATGGGCTGGTCGGCGCGCGTGGCGGCGAGCGGAAAACGTTGGGGTGGAACATCGGTTGTCCACAGGTGATTGATTACTCCACAAATTCCCGTTCGGACCGGCGGCGGCCGCGGCGCTCGGCGAGGCTGGATCGCATGACTCCCGTGGCGATCGCCCTGCTGCTCACCTGGTGTGCCGCGCTGTGCTGGTTCGACCTGCGGGTCCGCCGACTGCCCAACGCGCTCACCGGAATCGGCGCGCTGGTCGTCCTGCTGCACGCCGCGCACACCGGGCGGCTACGCGTCGCGGCGGTGGGCGGCGCGCTGCTGTGCCTGAGCTATCTGCTCGTGCACCTCGCCGTCCCGGCGGCCCTCGGTGCGGGCGATGTCAAACTCGCCTTCGGTCTCGGCGCGGTCGCCGCGATGGACGGGGCGCGCGCCTGGGTCGCGGCGGCGCTGGCCGCCCCGCTGCTCACGGCCGCCGCGGGAATCGCGCTGCTCACGGCCCGACGCGCCGAGCGACAGGTGCCGCACGGGCCGTCGATGTGTCTGGCGACGCTGCTCGCCGTCCTCGCGATACCGCCCTGAGCCGCGCGTTGCGCCCGAGCGCGACTCGCGCGATGAACCGAGGGGTGGGCTACCGCGTGGCGTGCCCCCGATCACGGTCGACCGGATGCACTGGAAAGAGCACCGACATGGAAGGATGGACCCGTGCTGCGCTGGATAACTGCTGGAGAATCCCACGGACCCGCCCTCGTCGCCATTCTCGAGGGGATGGTCGCGGGCGTCGAGGTGACGTCCGAGGATATCTCCGCGAATTTGGCCCGCAGGCGGCTCGGATACGGCCGCGGCGCCCGGATGAAATTCGAGGCCGACAAGGTCACGATGGTCGGCGGCGTGCGCCACGGCCGCACCATGGGCGGCCCGGTCGCCATCGAGATCGCCAACTCCGAATGGCCCAAGTGGACCACCGTCATGTCCGCTGATCCGGTCGACGCGGCCGAACTGGCAGATCTCGCCCGCAACGCCCCTCTGACCAGGCCGCGCCCCGGTCACGCCGACTACTCCGGCATGTTGAAGTACGACTTCGACGACGCGCGCAACGTCCTCGAACGGGCCAGTGCCCGGGAGACGGCGGCGCGGGTCGCGGCGGGCACGATCGCGCGCAATTTCCTGCGCCAAGCCCTCGGTGTCGAGGTGGTCTCGCACGTCGTCTCGATCGGCGGGGCCGCGAACACCACCGGCGTCATTCCCACCGCCGCCGATCTGGCCGCCGTGGACGAGAGTCCGGTGCGCGCGTTCGACGCCGACGCCGAGGCGGCGATGATCGCCGAGATCGAGGCCGCCAAGAAGGACGGCGACACCCTCGGCGGCGTGGTCGAGGTGGTCGTGGAAGGTCTGCCGGTCGGCCTCGGGTCGTTCGTCAGCGGTGCCGAGCGCCTGGATTCGCGACTGGCGGCCGCGCTCATGGGCATCCAGGCGATCAAGGGCGTCGAGGTCGGCGACGGGTTCGAGACGGCGCGGCGGCGCGGCAGCCAAGCCCACGACGAGATGCGGCCCGGCCCCGACGGCGTGCTGCGGTCCACCAACCGCGCGGGCGGGCTCGAGGGCGGGATGACCAACGGCGAACCGCTGCGCGTGCGCGCCGCGATGAAGCCGATCTCCACCGTGCCACGCGCCCTGTCCACGGTCGACATGACCACCGGCGAAGAGGCCGTGGCCATCCACCAGCGCTCCGATGTGTGCGCGGTGCCCGCGGCGGGCGTCGTCGCCGAGGCGATGGTCGCGCTCGTGGTGGCGCAGGCCGCGCTGGAGAAGTTCGGCGGCGATTCGCTGACCGAGACGGTCGACAACGTCCACAGCTACGTCAAGCGCATCGGCACCCGTCCACACGTTCCGGCGGACAGTCGGTCGCGATGATCGTGCAGACCGACCCGCGTGCCCCCCGCGTGGTGCTGGTCGGACCGCCGGGGGCCGGGAAGTCGACGATCGGACGCAAACTCGCCAGGGAACTGGGCGTCGACCTGTACGACACCGACGCCGGAATCGAGGACGAGACCGGCCGCACCATCCCCGAGATCTTCGCCGAGGACGGCGAACCCGAATTCCGCCGGATCGAGGAGCGGGTCGTGCGGCGGGCGATCCTCGCCGAACGCGGCGTGGTCTCCCTCGGCGGCGGCGCGGTCCTGTCCGAGAGCACCCGCTCACTGCTGCGCGGTCGTACCGTGGTGTACCTGGAGATCAGCGTCGCCGAAGGGCTGCGCCGCACCGGTGCCAGCACCCAGCGCCCGCTGCTCAACGGGGCCGACCCGGGCGCGAAGTACCGCGAACTGATGCGTCTGCGCCGCCCGCTCTACCGCGAGGTGGCCACCGTGCGCGTGCGCACCGACGGTCGCAGCCCCGGCCGCGTGGTCCGCATGATCCTGGGTCGACTCGGCATGGAGTCGGTCGTCCCGACCGCCGAGGTCGAACCGGAAGCCGTCGACGAGACCGCCGCCCCGCAGAGCGGCAGGCGTTCCCGCGCGCGCCGCCGCGCCCGGGCACGAGCGGCGGCCCGCCGCCGAGGCGCCGACCCCGACGGTTCCGACACCCCCTCCCCGGCCGAGAGCGGCCCCTCCTCCGCGACCTCGGAACAAGTCGCCCGGACGCCGAACAGCCCCACCCCGGAAACCGGCCCGGACGCGAACACCGCAGTGCCACAGAGCGATTCCCCCGCACCCGCCAAGAAGCGCACCGGGAGCCGCCGACCCCGCCGCCGCTCCACCGCCTCCTCCGCGACCCCTTCGCCCACAACAGCACCATCCGCGAGAGCCCTGTCCACGACAGCACCGTCCACGAGCGCAACTTCTGCGCCGGCGGCACACGCGACAACGCCCTCAGCGACAGCGGCATCCGTATCGGCCGCATCCGCGACAGCGGCATCCGTGACACCGCCATCCGTGACGGCGGCATCCGTGACGGCGGCATCTGCGACGGACCCGACGCCGCCTGCGACCACCCGTGACATCCCCGAAACGCCGTCCGACACACTCACATCCGCCCGCTCGAAACCAACCGAGCCCGCGGTTCGCCCCGAAGGGGGCGACCCAGATCCGACATCGCGCTCCCGCTCGCGCCGAGTCCGACGCCCCGCGGGCGCACCGGCCACTCCGGACATCGCGACCACGACTCGCCAGCGCGAGTCCGAGCGCGGTCACGCCGCCGCGCCGACAGCGGGCGGCACGTCCCCGGCCGCGATTCCGAGCGCATCGGCCTCTGCCGGGTGGCAAGCGACCCCGGCTGACTCCGCTTCGATCGAAGCCGTCTCGGCCGCAACGATGTCGAATGCCGACAGATCGGGCAGCGTCGCACTCGCGACGGCGTCGGGCGCGAACACCGCTGCGGCCGAGTGCATCTCGAAGCCTCGGTCCGCGCGGCCAGGCGGCGCGAAATTCGTGTCAGAGGAAACGCGGGGCGAGGTCGGAGAATCGACCGAACGCACCTCGGAGCCTCGGCCCGCGCGGGTAGGCGACGCGAAATCCGTGTCAGAGGAAACGCGGGGCGAGGTCGGAGAATCGACCGAGCGCGTCTCGGAGCCTCGGTCCGCGCGGGCGAGCGTCGCGGATTCCGCAGCGGAACAAGCGCGGGGCGAAGGCGGGGAGTCGGCCGAGGAGCAGTCCGGGGGGCGGCGTTCGTCGGGTGGGCGGGCGCGTAGGCAACGGGCGCGGCGGGCGCGGGCCAGGGCCGCGCAGACGCTCACCGATTCGGAGCGACGGTCGTGACCGTCGGGCGCCGAGTGGCCGTTCCGGGTCGGATCGTGACGAGAGTGCGTCGGATCGCATCGAGAGAATCGGAGAATTCGTGACAGAGCCGAGCCGTATCCAGGTGGCGACCGCCGACCCGTATCCGGTGATCATCGGTCGGGGGCTCCTCGGGGAGCTCGTCGAGTCGGTGACGGGTGCGACCAAGGGGGTTCGCACGGTCGCGATCTTCCATCAGCCGCCGCTGGCCGAAACGGCCGAGGTGGTGCGCAAGGCGTTGGTGGACAAGGGTCTCGACGCGCACCGGGTGGAGATCCCGGACGCCGAGGCGGGCAAGGATCTCGCGGTCGCCGGTTTCTGCTGGGAGGTGCTCGGCCGGATCGGGCTGACCCGCAACGACGTGGTGGTCAGCCTCGGCGGCGGCGCGGCCACCGATCTGGCCGGGTTCGTCGCGGCCACCTGGATGCGCGGGGTCGCGATCGTGCATGTGCCGACCACGCTGCTGGCCATGGTCGACGCGGCCGTGGGCGGCAAGACCGGGATCAACACCGAGGCGGGCAAGAACCTGGTCGGCAGTTTCCACGAGCCGACGGCGGTGCTGGTGGATCTGGCGACGTTGGAGACCGTGCCGCGCAACGAGATCGTCGCGGGCATGGCCGAGATCATCAAGGCGGGTTTCATCGCCGATCCGGTGATCCTGGATCTGGTGGAGGCCGATCCCGAGGCCGCCCTGGATCCGACGGGCGAGGTGCTGCCGGAGTTGATCCGGCGCGCGATCCAGGTGAAGGCCGATGTGGTCGCCGCGGATCTCAAGGAATCGAGCCTGCGCGAGATCCTGAACTACGGGCATACCCTCGGGCACGCCATCGAGCGGCGCGAGCGCTACCGCTGGCGGCACGGCGCGGCGGTGTCGGTGGGTCTGGTGTTCGCGGCGGAACTGGGCAGGCTCGCGGGTCGCCTGGACGACGCGACCGCCGACCGTCACCGGGCGATCCTGGCGAGCGTCGGCCTGCCGACCACCTATGACGCGGACGCGCTCCCCCAACTGCTGGACGCGATGCAGACCGACAAGAAGACCCGCTCGGGTGTGCTGCGTTTCGTGGTCCTGGACGGTCTCGCCAAGCCGGAACGGCTCGAAGGCCCCGATCCGAGCCTGCTCGCGGCGGCGTATTCGGCGATCGCCCGGGAGGAGAGCCCGAGGGGCGGCGCGGTCCTGCTGTAGTCACCCCACCGGAACGACGAAGTGCGGGGCGTGCCGTGAGGCACGCCCCGCACGGTCGTGAGACGGAGTCGCGGTTCCCGCCGTGGTGTCTCCTCGCCCGACCAGACCGAGGTCGGACGAGGAAAGTCACGTGACTCGACGCCGCGCGTTCGCCCGGGCGGGTTCGCGATAGCGGCTCAGACCGCGACCGGCAGGTTGCGCGGCGGACGCGCGGTCTTGCCCTCGGCGGAGCGTCCAGCGAGCAGTCGACCGATGCCGACGCCGATGAGGGCCGGGATGAAGATCAGCAGGACGATGAACGACGCGCCCGCGGTCACCTCGAACAGCAGTCCGTTGTCGCCGAGGTCGAAACGGGGCAGGTAGTCCAGGATCCAGGCGGCGATCCCGCTGCCGACACCGCCGACGACGGCGGCTTTGAGCCACAGGACGGTGAGGTCGCGGCCGTGTTCCGGGTCGGGGTGGGCGACGCGGTCGTGGCGGCCGTCGAACATGCCCCACGCGACGATGACGACGAGCAGGGTGGCCAGGCACAGCAGGCGCATCCACGCGCCCTGCGTCGGCCAGTACACCATCGCGAAGCCGAGGGCCGTGCGTAGGCCGACGACGAGCGCGCCGAGCACGACGGCTCGTAGTACCCAAGAGATCATGGCAACCACCTTAACTCCCGGTTCCTCGCGACAGAATTGGAACCGGTATCAGAAAGGTCGGGTGGCGGTGGACTCGTCCAGCGCCTGTTCCATCGCCGCGCGCGGCGCGGGGCGACCGGTGAATTGTTCGACCTGCCCGTATGCCTGGTGGAGCAGCATCCGCAGACCGCCGACCACGGTGTGTCCGGCGCGGGCGACGGCGACCGCGAGCGGGGTGGGCCACGGGTTGTAGATGGCGTCGAGCACCACCGGCGCGGCGGCCACCGACTCCGCGACGACCGCCGCGGCCTCGGACGGGATGGTGCTCACGACCGCGCCCGACGCCGCGCAGACCTCGTGGACCGTCGCGCGGTCGAAGCCGGCGACCGTCACGCGCAGGCCGAGACGTTCGGCCAGTTCGCGGGCGCCGCTGGCGCGTCCCGCGTCGCGGGCCAGCACGGTGACCTCGCGCGCGCCGAGTTCGGACAGCGCGAGCAGCGCGGGCCGCGCCGTACCGCCCGCCCCGAGGACGACGGCCCGTTCGAGCGTGCCGACCCCGCCTTCGCGCAGCGCGCCGAGCACGCCGTCCACGTCGGTGCAGTCGGCGCGCCACCCGTCGGCGGTGCGGACCAGGGTGTTGGCCGACCCGACCAGGACCGCGCGTTCGGTGCGTTCCCCGGCGTGGGCCAGCGCGGCCTCCTTGCCCGGCATGGTGACCGAGAGCCCGACCCATTCGGGGCCGAGGCCGTCGACCAAGGCGGGCAGCGCGGCGGCGTCGCACTCGATGCGCTCGTAGGTCCAGGGCAGGCCGAGTGCGCGATAGGCCGCCAGGTGCAGGTACGGCGACCGCGAATGCGCGATCGGCTTGCCGAGGACCGCCGCTTTGCGGACCTGGGCGTCGGCGCTCACCGGCTCACCGCCCACTGTCCAGGATTCCGCTCTCGTGGGCTTTGTCGATGTTGCGCAGGTGCTCGGAGTAGCTCTGGGTGAACAAGGTGGTGCCCTTCATGTCGATGGTCACGAAGTACAGCCACGGCCCGGGCTCCGGATTCTCCATGGCCCGCAGCGCGTTCAGCGAGGGCGCGGCGATCGGGTTGGCGGGCAGTCCGGTCATGGCGTAGGTGTTCCACGGCGTGCGGGTGGAACGGTCGGCGTCGGTGGTGGCGACCTCGGTGGTGTCGAGGGCGTAGTTCACCGTGGAGTCGAACTGCAATTGCTGGCCGACCTCGAGTCGGTTGACGATGACTCGCGCGACCTTGCCCATGTCCTGGGGCAGCGCTTCGCGTTCGACCAGGGAGGCCGCGACGAGGGTCTCGTAGGGCGAGAGCCCGGTGGACGCGCCGGACTGCAACAGGCCGGTGGATTCGTAGCCCGCCGCGCTGGCGCTGATGAGCTGTTTGAGGATCTGCTGCGGGGTGCCGCTGGGATCGAAATCCCAGGTGCCCGCGGCGATCAGTCCCTCGAGTTGGCGTTTGCGGTCGGGGGCGGCCAGCACCTCCGATTCGGCCCACTTCGGCACGCCCAGCGCGGACAGGTCCGAGCCCGCGCCCGCGGCGGCGAGTTGTTCGGCGCTCACGCATTTCTGTTCGGGACCGGTGCCGACGCAACTCGCGGCGGCGATCTTGGTGTAGATGCCTTCCTTGCGGGCCCCGGTGTTGACGTCGTGCTGATCGTGGAGCAACCGCCCCTCCGAGACCACCAGGTTGCCGACCCGCGACCCCTTGCCGAGCAGGGCCGACACCGCCTCGTCGGCGGGCGATTTGCTGGGCAGCGCGTAGTAGCCGGGCTGCACAGAACTCATGTTGGTGTTGCGCACGGCCGCCTCGTAGAAGGCCCCGCTGCTCTTGACCACGTCTTTCTCGACCATGGTCGAGGCGATCTGGCGGGCGGTGTCGCCGGGGTGGACCTGGACGACCACCAGCGGGCCCGCGGGCCCCGCGTAGTCCTCCGGCCCGGCCATCGAGTCGATGAACTTCTTGGCCCCGTAGCCGACGCCGCCGATCAGCAACAGCACCACCACGGCGCTGATCAGCCAGACCGTGCGCCTGCGCTTCTTGCGTTCCTCGGCTTTGCGTTCGGCCGCCCGCGAGCGCCTGCGTCGTTCGCCCGCGCGCCCGGAGCCGGTCTTGGCGGCTTCGCGGCGCGGCCCGGTGCGCTGCGGGCGCGCGCGCTGGGGGGCGCGGGCCGGTTCGGCGTCGGGATCGGGCCTGCGCGGACGGGTCCGCGCGCGCGGGGGCGGGGGTTCCGGGTCTTCGTCGTAGTCCGGATCGTCGTCGTACTCGCCGGGGTCCTCGGCGTAGTACTGGTCCTCGTCGGTGTAGCGCGGGATGACCGTCGTCTCGTCGTCGTAGTCGTCCCAGTCGTCTTCGTCGTCCGGTGCGGCCCTCCTGTGTCTGGCGCGGGCTTCGTGTTCGGCCCAGGCCCGCTCGTCACGCCGATAGCGCCGGTCGCCTTCGCGCTCTCGGTATCGTTGCTCGGCCCGTTGCCACCGATCCGTCATGCATCGTCTCCGAACGACGCGTCACGCACCGACGCCTCCTCGACCGACTTCAACACCGCACTCCGTTCGTCCAACCATCCTTGCAGGATCGACACGGCCGCCGCCTGATCGATCACCTGCCGTCGGCCACGCGCGCGAACTCCGCTGTCCCGCAATGCACGTGCAGCTGACACGGTAGTCAAACGTTCGTCGGAAAGCCGGACCGGCACGGGATCGATGCGATTCCGCAAACGTTCGGCGAATGCCAGGGCGAGGTCGGCGGCGGTCCCTTTCTCCCCGCGTAGTGTCCGCGGTAGGCCGACGATCACCTCGACGGCCTCGTAGTCCCGCACAATTTCGGCAATTCTCTCGATATCCGCGGAGGGGGCGTCGCCGCGCGTCTTGGCGGCGCGCGCGACCGTCTCCACCGGCGTGGCCAGGATGCCGTCGGGGTCGCTGGAGGCGACCCCGATCCGCACGCTGCCGACGTCGACGGCGACCCGCCTGCCGCGACCGGGATCGGTCGCGGCGTCCGGTCGGTCCGCCGCGGCCCGTTCCGGGATGTCCGGGCCCGCCATCAGCCGGCGAGTTCGGCCACCCGCGCGCGCACCGCGGCCAGTCCGGCCGCGATGCCCGAGGGGTCGGTGCCCGCGCCCTGGGCCATCTCCGGTTTGCCGCCGCCGCGGCCCGCGATACTGGGCCCGAAGCTCGCGACGAGGTCACCGGCTTTCACACCGAGGTCCTGGGCGGCCTTGTTGACGGTGACCACGAACGGGACCTTGCCGTCGGCGTTGCCGAGCAGGACCACCACCGCCGGATCGGCGCCGAAGCGACCGCGGATGTCGGTGGCCAGGGTGCGCAGATCACCCGCCTGCACGCCTTCCGGGGCGGCGACGGCGACCAGCAGCAGGCCGCCGATCCGCTCGGCCCGCTCCACGAAGGACGCGGCCGAGGACAGCACGGCGGCCATCTTGGTGCGCTCGAGTTCCTTCTCGGCGACCTTGAGCCGTTCCACCAACTGCTCGACCCGCGCGGGCACCTCGTCGCTGGGCACCTTGAGCGAACTGGCGACGCCTGCCAGCAGCGCGCGCTCCTTGGCCAGGTAGCGGTAGGAGTCCAGGCCGACGAACGCCTCGACGCGCCGGATGCCGGAGCCGACCGAGGATTCGCCGAGCAGGGTGATCGGGCCGATCTGCGAGGAGTGCTGCACGTGCGTGCCGCCGCACAGTTCCATCGAGAAGGGGCCGCCGATCTCGACCACGCGGACCTCGTCGCCGTAGTTCTCGCCGAACAGCGCCAGCGCGCCCATCTGCTTGGCCTTGGGCAGATCGGTGACGAAGGTGTTGACCGGGAAGTTCGCGCCGACCGCGTCGTTGGACACGGCCTCGATATCGGCCTTCTGCTGGTCGGAGAGTTGGCCCTGCCAGTTGAAGTCGAAGCGCAGGTAGCCGGGCTTGTTGAGCGAACCGGCCTGCACGGCGTTGGGGCCGAGGACCTGACGCAGCGCGGCGTGCACCATATGGGTGCCCGAATGGCCCTGGGTGGCACCGCTGCGCCACGCCGGATCGGCCTGGGCCAGCACGGTGTCGCCCTCGGTGATCTGCCCCTGCTCCACGGTGGACTTGTGCACCCACAGCTTCTTGGCGATCTTCTGCACGTCGTTGACGCGCAGTTTGAGCCCGGCGGCGGTGATCGACCCGCGGTCGGCGATCTGACCGCCGGATTCGGCGTAGAGCGGGCTGCGGTCCAGGATGACCTCGACGTCTTGGCCCTGGCTCGCCACCGGCACGCGCACGCCGTCGGCGATGAGCGCGAGCACTCTGGCCTCGGAGGTGAGTTCGTCGAAGCCGGTGAACTCGGTGGCCCCGCGGTCGACGAGTTCCTTGTAGACGGTGAGGTCGGCGTGCCCCTGCTTGCGCGAGCGCGCGTCCTCCTTGGCCCGCGCGCGCTGCTCGGCCATCAGCGACCGGAAGCCCTCCTCGTCCACCGAGAGACCGGCCTCGGCGGCCATCTCCAGGGTGAGGTCGATCGGGAAGCCGTAGGTGTCGTGCAGGGTGAACGCGTCGGAGCCCGCGATGGTGGCCCCGCCCTCGGCCTTCACGGCCGAGGCGGTGTTGTCGAACAGCACCGACCCGGTGGTCAGCGTCTTGAGGAAGGCCGTCTCCTCGCCGACCGCGACCGTCTCGATGCGACCGAAATCGGTGGCCAGTTCCGGATAGGACGGCGCCATCAGTTCGCTGACGACCTTCATGAACTCGGCCATCACCGGCTTCTCCGCGCCCAGCAGGCGAGCCGAGCGCACGATGCGCCGCAGCAGGCGGCGCAGCACGTAGCCGCGACCGTCGTTGCCGGGGTTGACGCCGTCGGCGATGAGCATGGCGGCGGTGCGGGCGTGGTCGGCGATGACGCGGAAGCGCACGTCGTCGGCGTGCTCGACCCCGTAGGAGCGACCGGTCAGCTCCTCGGCCTTGTCGATGATCGGACGCAGCAGATCGGTCTCGTAGACGTTCTCCACGCCTTGCAGCAGGAACGCCACGCGCTCGACGCCCATGCCGGTGTCGATGTTCTTCTTCGGCAGCGGGCCGAGGATCTCGAAATCGTCCTTGCCGGTGCCCTTGCCGCGCTCGTTCTGCATGAACACGAGATTCCAGATCTCGATGTAGCGGTCCTCGTCGGCTTCGGGGCCGCCCTCGAGGCCGAATTCGGGGCCGCGGTCGAAGTAGATCTCCGAGCAGGGGCCGCAGGGGCCGGGAATACCCATGGACCAGTAGTTGTCGGCCATGCCGCGGCGCTGGATGCGCTCGGGCGGCACGCCGATCTCGAGCCACAACCGCTCGGCCTCGTCGTCGTCGAGGTAGACGGTGACCCACAGGCGCTCGGGATCGAAGCCGTAGCCGCCGTCCTCGACGCTGTCGGTCAGCAGCGACCAGGCCAGCGCGATGGCCTCGCGCTTGAAGTAGTCGCCGAAGGAGAAGTTGCCCGCCATCTGGAAGAAGGTGTTGTGGCGGGTGGTGATGCCGACGTTCTCGATGTCGAGGGTGCGCACGCATTTCTGCACGCTGGTCGCCGTCGCGTACGGCGGGGTCTGCTGACCGAGGAAGAACGGGACGAACTGCACCATGCCCGCGTTGACGAACAGCAGGTTGGGGTCGGCCAGGATCAGCGAGGCACTGGGGACCTCGGTGTGGCCGGCACGGACGAAATGGTCCAGGAATCGCCGTCGGATCTCGTGGGTCTGCACGGATATCCAGCCTACCGTTCGCGCGCACCCCATTTTCCATCGCCCGGTGGCCGGACGGCGCGCGGCGGACCCGGGCGGAGTCAGCCGCCGCGCACGATGCGGCGCAACTTCGCGACGCGGGGGCCGATCTCGCGTTCGTAGCCGTGGTCGGTCGGGGTGTAGTAGTCGGCGCCGACCAGTTCGTCGGGCGGATACTGCTGGGCCAGTACGCCGTCGGGGTCGTCGTGCGGATACCGGTAGCCCTGGGCGTTGCCGAGCGCGGCCGCGCCCGCGTAGTGACCGTCGCGCAGGTGCGGGGGCACGAGTCCGGCCTTGCCCGCGCCGATGTCGGCCATCGCCGCGCCCAGCGCGGCGGGCACCGCGCCGGACTTCGGCGCGGTGGCCAGGTGGATGGTGGCGTGGGTGAGGGTGAGCTGCGCCTCGGGCATGCCGATGAGCTGGACCACCTGCGCGGCGGCGACGGCGGTCTGCAACGCGCTCGGGTCGGCCATGCCGATGTCCTCACTGGCCGAGATGACCAACCTGCGGGCCACGAATCGCGGGTCCTCCCCCGCGCTGAGCATCCGCGCCAGATAGTGCAGGGCCGCGTCGACGTCCGAGCCGCGGATGGATTTGATGAACGCGCTGACCACGTCGTAGTGCTGGTCGCCCGCGCGGTCGTAGCGGACCGCGGCCTTGTCCACGCTCGCCTCGACCAGGTCGACGTCGACGGTTCCGTCCAGCGAGGATTCCGCCGACGCCTCGAGCGCGGTGAGGGCGCGGCGCGCGTCGCCGCCCGCGATCCGCACCAGGTGCGCGAGCGCCGGTTCGGTG
>NZ_BAGG01000080.1 GCF_000308695.1 Nocardia takedensis NBRC 100417
CACGCGGTCGAGGTTCTTCTCCACGACGGTGGAACCCGAAAGGCTCGACTGCACGCCGCCGCCGAAAAGGCTGGACAGGCCTCCGCCCTTGGCGCGGTGCAGCAGCACCAGCAGCACCAGCAGCAGGCTGGTGATGATCAGGAGGATATCCAGGAACATCCGCATGGGCTCAGTCTATGGGTGCCCTCGACCTGCTCGCACACCGCCCCCGCCCGTTTTTTCCTCAACGCGCC
>NZ_BAGG01000079.1 GCF_000308695.1 Nocardia takedensis NBRC 100417
AGCTTCAACGCTCATTCCGCAGAGTCTACCGGCGGGTAGACCGCGCGCGGCAGCCCCCGGTGTAGAACTGGACCCATGCGAGCCATCCAGGTGACCGAACACGGCGGCCCCGAGGTCCTCGTCCCCACCGACCTGCCGGATCCGCGGATCGGACCCGACCAGCTGCTGGTCGACACCGACGCGATC
>NZ_BAGG01000078.1 GCF_000308695.1 Nocardia takedensis NBRC 100417
GGGCGGCTCGTTCCGGCGGGACGACGGACCGCGCAGCAGCCGACGGCACAAGGGGCACCGTCGGGAGTGCATCCGTAGCCGGGGACCGAACCGAGACGTCGCGGCTGCACGCCCGCCACGTGTTCGCCGATCAATTCGACGACAAGGCGCGCGAAGCGGGGATCGGTGCCCGGGGTGGCGGCGCGCGCGAAGGCCATCCCGAGTTCGCCCGCCTTCTCCTCGGCCTCGTTGTCCAGATCCCAGATGACCTCGAGGTGGTCGGAGACGAAGCCGACCGGACACACCACGACCGCGTCGACGCCTTTCGCCGACAGGTCCTCGAGGTGATCGACGATGTCGGGGGCCAGCCACGGGATCCGCGGCGGACCCGACCGCGACTGCCACACCAGGTCGTGGTCGGCGAAACCGACCGCCGCCGCGCACAATCGGGCCGCTTCGGCCACTTGGCGGCTGTAGAGCCTGCCGCCGTCCTCGGGCGGGCCCGCCGCTAGATCGGCGGACTCCGGGATGGAATGCGCGGTGAACACCAACCGCGCACCCGCCCGGCGCTGGTGCGGAAGTCGGGCCAGCGCGGCGCGGATCGCGTCCGCGAACGCCTCGATCAGCAGCGGATGGTCGAAGTACTGGCGCAGTTTGACCAGCTCGGGCGCACCGGGACCGAACGCGGCCCGCGCCCTGGCGATGTCCTCGTGGTATTGCAGGCAGCCCGAATAGCCGCCCCACGCGGAGGTGGGGAACACCAGCGCCGAACCGACACCGTCGGCGGCCATCCGCGCGACGGTGTCCTCCACCATCGGATGCCAGTTCCGGTTGCCGAAATACACCGGCAGGTCCGTGCCCGCGCCCGCCAGTTCCGCGCGCACCGCCTCGATGATGTCGAGGTTGAGCGCGTTGATCGGCGAGACCCCGCCGAAGTGCAAATAGTGCCGCGCGACCTCCTCTAGGCGTTCGCGCGGCACTCCCCGCCCCCTGGTGACGTTCTCCAGGAACGGCATGACCTCCTCGGGGCCTTCCGGGCCGCCGAAGGACAGGACGAGCAGGGCGTCGTATTTCACGGGGGCGTCGTAGCTCATCAGGCCGTCGGCATATCCTCCGGCAGCCACGTGTTGTGGCTGGCGCCGCCGTCGACGTAGATGATCGAGCCGGTGGTGCCCGGCAGCCAGTCCGAGAGCAGCGCGCAGATGGACTTGGCGACCACCGTCGGGTCGTCGACGTTCCAGCCGATCGGGGCCGCGCCGTCCCAGTAGGTGTTGAGCTGGTTCATCTTGGCGGCGTCGTCGGTGGCGGTGCCCGCGATGGCCTTGGCGGCCAACGTCTTGATCGGGCCCGCGGCGACCAGGTTGGAGCGAATCCGCTTGGCCTGGCCCACCTCCCGCGCGACGTAGCGGTTGACCGACTCCAGCGCGGCCTTGGCCACACCCATCCAGTTGTAGTACGGCATCGAGGTGCGCGGATCGAAATCCATGCCGACGATCGAGCCGCCCTCGTTCATGACGGGGAGCACGGCGCGCGCCAGCGACGCGTAGCTCCACGCCGAGATCTCGAACGCGCGCGCGGCGTCGGGGCCGGGCCCTTCCAGGAACGGCTTGGCCTCGGGGCCCATCAGGGTGCGCGGGGCGAAGGCGATCGAGTGCAGCACGCCGTCGATGCCCTCGGGCGCGACCTCGCGCAGCCGATCCGCCAGCGAGCCGAGGTGCTCTTCGTTGGTGGCGTCGAGTTCGATGGCGGGCGGCACCTCTTTGGGCAGCCGCTGCGCGATCCGATCGATCAGCCGCAGCCGGTCGAAGCCGGTGATGATGACGCGCGCACCCTGCTCCTGCGCCACCGCGGCGGCGTGGAAGGCGATCGAGGCATCGGTGATGATGCCGGTGATCAGGATGGTCTTGCCCTCGAGCAATCCGCCCATGTGTCTGTGGTTCTCCTGTGTCGGTGTGTCGGGGTGGACGCGGACCGCGTCGGTCGGGATCGGACGCGGACCGCGTCAGTGCCCCATGCCCATGCCGCCGTCGACGGGGATGACCGCGCCGCTGATGTAGGCGGCGTCGTCGGAGGCCAGGAAGCTGATCGCGCCCGCGACCTCTTCCGGCTTGCCCATCCGCTGGGCGGGGATGCCGTACTTGAGGACCAGTTCGCGCATCTCCTCGCTGACCTCCTCGCGCGTCATGTCGGTCTCGATGAAACCGGGCGCGACGACGTTGGCGGTGATGTTGCGCGAGCCGATCTCCATGGTGATCGACCGGGCCATGCCGATCAGGCCGGACTTGGAGGCCGCGTAGTTGACCTGGCCCGGACCGCCCTTGAGGCCGACCACCGAGCCGAGGAAGATGATGCGGCCGTACTTCGCGCGCAGCATGGCGCGGTTGGCGCGCTTGGCGCAGCGCCAGGCGCCGGTCAGGTTGGCGTCGATGACCCGGGTGAACTGATCCTCGCTCATCCGCATGAGCAGGGTGTTGTCGACGATGCCCGCATTCGCCACCAGGACCTCCACGGGCCCCTGCTTCTGTTCCACCTCGGCGAACGCCTGCTCCACCGAGTCGGTGTCGGTGACATCGCATTTCACGCCGAGCATGCCCTCGGGCGCACCCGACCCGCGATGGGTGACGGCCACCTTGTGGCCGTCGGCGAGCAGACGCTGCGCGACCGCGAGTCCGATACCGCGATTACCGCCGGTGACCAGGACCGACCGAGATGTGATGTTGGACATGGCGATCAACCTACCCGGTCGTACGTTTGTGATTTACCACGACCCCACCGCACGTGCGACCTCTCGAAACGGGGCCTCGGATCACGGCAGGCGCTGGCGGTAGAGCAGGCCGGTGACGATGCCCGCGGCGATCAGGAGCATGCCGAGCAGCAACCACGGACGACTCGCGTCACCCCTGGTCAGCTCGAATCCGATCTGTTCCTCGAGGGTGTCGTAGACCTTGGTCAGCTCGGCGGCCGAGGCTGCGGTGTAGAAATCGCCGCCGCTGAGTCTGGCGAGTTCGCGCATGGCGTCGTCGTCCACGGCGACCGGCACCTTCTCCGAGGACCCGTCCTCGCGCGGGATCTCCACCGACCCCCACGAGGTGCCGAAGGAGATGGTCGAGATCGGCACGTTCTTGGTCTTGGCCAGGCGGGCCGCGACGAATTCGTGGCGCGGATTGTCGACGTCGTCGAAGGAGGGCACGGTCTGCTTGCCGTCCGACATGAGCACGATGCGCGCGGGCGGCGGTTCCTGCCCGCCGCCGAGCACCGAGGCCAGCGTCTCGATGGCCTGCAACGCGGTGAGGATGCCCTCGCCGGTGGCGGTGCGCTCGGCCAGTTTGACGTTGTCGATCGCGGCCTTCACCGATTCGTGGTTGGTGGTGGGCGATACCATCACCGAGGCGGTGCCCGCGAAGGTCACGAAGCCGATGTTGAGCCCGGTGGGCAACCCGTCGACGAATTCCTTGCCCGCCTTCTTGGCGACCTGGATGCGGCTGGGCGCGACGTCGGTGGCCTCCATCGACAGCGAGACGTCCATGACCAGCATGACCGTGGCCCGGTTGCGCGGCACCTTCTGCACCGAGGTGGGCCCGGCCGCGGCGATGGTCAACAGCACCAGGCCGACCAGCATCAGCGCGATGGGCACGTGCCGCATCGGGCTGGGCCGGGTGGGCGCGACCTTCTCCAGCAGTTCCATGTTGCTGAAGCGCAGCATGTGCTTGTGCCTGCCCCGCTGGACCAGCACGTAGCCCAAGGCGAGGGCGGCGACGACGAGGAGGAACGCGAGCCAGATCAGCGCGGTGAAATGCGAAATACTCACTGGCGCGGGGCCTGTCCGCTCGGGGCGCCGAACGCGTGGCGCCGGGTGGAGACGAACCGGACCACGTCCGCGATCCAGTCCCGGTCGGTCTGCAAGGTCAGCACGGGCGCGCCGCAACTGCGCAGCGCCTGTTCGACCTGGCCGCGATGGCGGCGCGCGGCCGCGGCGAAATCGGCCCGCAGCGTCGGCGTCACGCTGAATTCCCTGGTCCGCCCCGTTTCCGGGTCGTGCAGCACCACATCGCCCACGTCGGGCAGCTCCAGATCACGGGGATCGAGCACCTCCACGGCCAGCAGGTCGTGGCGCGCGGAGATGGCGCGCAGCGAACGCTGCCAATCGATCTCGCCGAGGAAATCGCTGATGATCACGGCCAGACCGCGTTTGCGCTGCGGGCGGCGCAGCGATTCGATGCCCGCGCGCAGGTCGCCGCGCACGCCGTCGCGGGCGTGCGGGGTGGTCGCGATGCCGCGCAGCAGCGACTGGGCGTGCACCCGTCCGCTGCGCGCCGGGATGCGGGTCAGCTGTTCACCGGTGGCGACGACCGCGCCGATCCGGTTGCCGCCGCCGCTGGTCAGGTGGGTGATCGCCGCCGCGGCCGCGATGGCGAGATCGCGTTTCTGACAGGCCGCGGTGCCGAAATCCAGACTGGCCGACAGGTCCACGACCATCCAGGTCTCGAGTTCGCGGTCGGCGATCATCTGCCGCACGTGCGGATGGGTGGTGCGCGCGGTGACCGACCAGTCCATCTGACGCACGTCGTCACCGGGTTGGTAGGCGCGTGCCTCCCCCGGTTCCGAACCCGGGCCGGGGATCAGGCCGAGGTGGTCGCCGTGCAGGACGCCGTCGAGACGGCGGCGCACGGTGAGCTCGAGGGTGCGCAGCGCCGCCGCGAGCCGGGGATCGGTGAGTTCACCGGAGCGGAACGACGGCGGGGCGTGCGGGGACATCGGCTCGCGGGCAGCGGGATCCGGTGCGGCCGTCACTTGGACAGGTTCGGACCGGCGGCGGGCGCCATCTGGCCGACGGGCGGCTGCGGCACGGCTTGCTGCGGGGCGGGCGGCTGCGGGATCTGCGGGGCGGGCCCGGCGCCGTTCGGGGCCACCGCCTGCGGGGCGACCTGCGGCAGGCCGACGGTCTGCAACACGCGCTTGACGACGTCCTCGGGCGAGATCTCGTCGGCGAGCGCGTCGTAGGACAGCACCAGGCGGTGGCGCAGCACGTCGGGGATCACCTCGACCACGTCCTGCGGGACCACGTAGTCGCGGCCGCGGATCAGCGCGACCGCGCGGGCGGCGGCGATGATGCCGAGGCTGGCGCGCGGGGAGGCGCCGTAGGAGATCCAGCTCGCGACGTCGGGCATCCCGAAATCGAGCGGCTTGCGCGTCGCCGCGATCACCCGGACCACGTAGTCGACCAGCGCGTGATGGACGAAGGTGCCCGCCGCGACCTTCTGCAGGCGGATCAGTTCGGCGGGTTCGAGGATCGGCTTGGCCTCCGGCGGGGTGACGCCCATCCGGTAGATGATCTCGCGCTCCTCCTCCACCGAGGGGTAGTCCACGACGACCTTGAACAGGAAGCGGTCGCGCTGGGCCTCGGGCAGCGGGTAGACGCCCTCGCTCTCGATCGGGTTCTGGGTGGCCATCACCAGGAACGGATCGGGCATCGGGTAGGTCTTGCCGCCGATGGAGACGTGGCGTTCGGCCATCACCTCGAGCAGGGCGGACTGCACCTTGGCGGGCGCGCGGTTGATCTCGTCGGCCAGGACGAAGTTGGCCACGACCGGACCGAGTTCGGTGTCGAACTGTTCGCGGCCCTGCCGGTAGATCCGGGTGCCGATGAGGTCGGTGGGCACCAGGTCGGGGGTGAACTGGACGCGGGAGAAGCTGCCGCCGACCACTTTCGCGAACGTCTCCACCGCGAGGGTCTTGGCGATGCCGGGCACGCCTTCGAGCAGCACGTGGCCGCGCGCGAGAACTCCGACGAGCAGCCGTTCGACCAGCCTGTCCTGGCCGACGATCACCCGTTTGACCTCGTAGATCGCCTTCTCCAGCGTCTGGACGTCACGCTCGAGGGTGGACGCGGGCTCCGGCGCATCCTTCGCCGGGTTCGCCCCGCTCACACCATCCGTCGAAGTCACTGACATCCCCGCTTTCAACTCGGTCCTGTGCGTGCCGTGCCAACTATTCCAGGTATTCGCCGCACGTGCCGCAACCGGCTCCGGGATCTGTGGAATTCTCCGGGGTTTCGAACGCGGTTCCCAGCGCGCACTCGGCGGATTCTCAGCCGCGCGGGCCGTTCAGTCGACGACGCGCACGGCGAAGGGCATGATGCCCGCCTCGCGGACCGGCGACACCTTGACCACGTCACCGGACTGCGGCGCTTCGACCATGGTGCCGTCGCCGAGGTAGAGGGCCACGTGCTGACTGCCGTTGGGGCCCCAGAACAGCATGTCGCCGCGTTCCTTCTCGTCCACCGGCACCCGGGTGCCCGCGTTGTACTGGTAGCCGCTGTAGTGCGGCAGGGAGACGCCGATGCCCGCGAAGGCGTAGACCATCAGACCCGAGCAGTCGAAGCCGGTCTTGTTGAAATCGCCGTGGCTGTCGGCCACGCCGCCGTCGCGGATGCCGAGGGTCGGGCCGTTCTCGTCGCCGCCGCCCCAGGCGTAGACGACGCCGAGTTGGGACATGGCCCGGTCCACGACGGTCTCCACGGCGGTCGACCCGGTCGGGGAGGGCAGGGTCGGCGACGGTCGCGGCACCGTGCCGCGGCGCGGCGGCGCGGCGTTCTCCAGGTCGGCGTGCGGCCGTTTCTCCGCGCCCAGTTCGGCGGCGCGGGCGGCCGCGGCGGCGTCGGCGGCGGCGCGGGCGGCCGCGGCGCGCGCGGCGGCCTGCAACGCGGCCTCCTCGGCCCGACGCTGTTGGTCCCAGGACAGATACGCCTCGCGCTGGCTCTGTAGACCGGCCACGTCCGAGCGCGCCGCGTCGAGCCGCCCTTGGGCCGCGGCCCTTTCCTCGAGCAGACCCGCGCGGCGGGCGTTCTGCGCGGCGAGTTCGGCCTGGACCGCCGCGACGGCGGCCTCGGCTCCGGATTTCGCGTCCTCGGCGCGCGCGGTCGCCGCGTCGGCGGCGGCCTTGGCCTGGCGGGCGCCGGAGTTCTTGTTGCCCTGTTCGATTTGCGCGCGGCGCAGTCCGTCCATCGCCTGCTGTTGATTCCTCGAGACGAGGCCGAGGATCTGGGAGCGGTCGATCGCGCCGCCGGGACCGGTCGCGGTCAGATAGGTGACCATCGACCCCGAGGTCGGGCGGGTGTAGGCGCCGGTGGCGAATTCGTCGAATTCCTGTCGCGCCCTGGTCAGTTGCGCGCCCGCCTCGTCCAGTTCGCGGGCGCTGCGCTCGACCGCGGCGGCGGCCGCGTCGGCGGCGTCGCGGGCGTTCTGCAGGTCGACCAGCGCCTTATTGACCTCTTCGCGGCGCAGCGCCGCGGCGTCGTCGAGTTCGCGGACCTGCTGGTCGACCGAGGCGACCTGATTGATCAAGGCGCCGACCGCGCCGACCTGGGCTTGCACTCGATCACCCGCCTGGGCGATCTGGCCGTCACTGGGGTTGGGCGGGGCGGGCGGTACGCCCCCCACCTGGCCCGCCGACAGCACGACCGTCACCACTGTCAGCAAACCCATGGCGATCGGTAGTCGACGTCGAAAGCCGTCGGCGAACGTACGCATCGCACCTCCGGGTAACCCGAATTCAGCAGAGCCTCACGAGCCCCAGCCGAACCATGCAGCCCATCGGTCCACCAGAAGCCCTGGTCAATACAAATTCACCATCGGTAACTACTCGAACGGTACGACACATCGACCCCCGAAGAAACTCTGGCAACAGAACTACATCCGGGTAATTTGCCAATTGCTGCAAATTAGCCAGATGGAGAAAGGGGAACGCCCGGCCATTACAGACCGAGCGTTATGTGAAACGGAGGGGAAAAATACCGACCGTTATTCGGATGCCCCAACTCGCTCGTCGGGCACGGACGCCGACAGCTCGGCGCGGGCGCGGCGGGCCTTGACCCAGTAGAGTCCTCCGACCGCGAGCACGGTGCCGGCGATCAGCACCCCGGTGATCGCGGTCCACGAGACCGACTCCGGCTCCTCGAGCCTGCCGACGAACACGCTCGCGGCCTCGACGGAATCGCCCTGCTTGCTCTTGGCGGCGTCCTCGGCCCACTCCAGGGTGACCCGGCTGATGGAATCGCTGTAGGTGCCGACCCAGTCGTCGCTGAGTACGACCACGGTGCCGTGCTCCTGCTTGCCGACCTCGGTGGCCAAGTCCCTAAGATTGGAGTCGTGACCGGGATTGCCGGGAATCACCACGATGCTGAGCGGGATCCCCTGCGATCGCGCGTCCGCGACGACGGCCTCGAGCCCCGCCTGATCCTTGCCCCTGGGCGTGGCGACCTGATTGTCGGCCACGTCGAGCAGGATCGTCCGCAGACCGCTGTCGGTGATGCCGGGCGGCAGCTCCGCCGCCCGGGGAGGGAAAACCGACAGGTGCTGCACGGTGGGCAAGGGGGCCATCTTCCATCCGGTCTGTCGAGCCGCATCGGGGTGCGAGGCGACGGGTATCCGACACTACGTGGTGAGAGCGCGCCGCCGGAGCCCGCTCCGGGGGCCGCGATCGCTCGAGAGCACAGTACGCGACCCGACCTCGCGGCGGCGGATCCCGGCACACCGACCGGCCCCCGCACACTTCTTAGGACAAGCGTACTGTTAGAGTTGTGGCGCGAGGAACCGGCTCCCAGGACGCCGGAGACCCCTCCAAGGACGACAGCCTGCGGCCCCCCAGTCGGGTCGCTCGGCACCAACAGCCGTCGGCACAGCCCCGCCAACGGCTACCTCACAGACGAGTGGAGCTGACGTGACGAAAAGTATCGATACTTTCGGCGCCAAGGGCACCCTCGAGGTCGGAAGCAACTCCTACGAGATCTTCCGTCTCTCGGCCGTGCCGGGCACCGAGAAACTCCCCTACGCGTTGAAGGTGCTCGCGGAGAACCTGCTCCGCACCGAGGACGGCGCGAACATCACCGCCGACCACATCCGCGCGATCGCGAGCTGGGACCCCGCCGCCGAGCCCGACACCGAGATCCAGTTCACGCCGGCGCGCGTGATCATGCAGGACTTCACCGGCGTGCCCTGCATCGTCGACCTCGCCACCATGCGCGAGGCCGTGACCACCCTGGGCGGTGACCCGAACAAGGTCAACCCGCTCTCCCCCGCCGACATGGTCATCGACCACTCGGTCATCCTCGACGTCTTCGGCCGCGCCGACGCCCTCGAGCGCAACGTCGACCTCGAATACGAGCGCAACGGCGAGCGCTACCAGTTCCTGCGCTGGGGCCAGGGCGCCTTCGACGACTTCAAGGTCGTCCCCCCGGGCGTCGGCATCGTGCACCAGGTCAACATCGAATACCTCGCCCCCACCGTCATGGTGCGCAACGGGCAGGCCTACCCCGACACCTGCGTCGGCACCGACTCGCACACCACCATGGTCAACGGCCTGGGCGTGCTGGGCTGGGGCGTCGGCGGCATCGAGGCCGAGGCGGCCATGCTGGGCCAGCCCGTCTCCATGCTGATCCCGCGCGTGGTCGGCTTCAAGCTGACCGGTGAGATCAACCCCGGCGTGACCGCCACCGACGTGGTGCTGACCGTCACCGACATGCTGCGCAAGCACGGCGTGGTCGGCAAATTCGTCGAGTTCTACGGCAAGGGCGTGGCCGAGGTCCCGCTGGCCAACCGCGCCACCCTGGGCAACATGAGCCCCGAATTCGGCTCCACCGCCGCGATCTTCCCGATCGACGCCGAGACCATCAACTACCTGCGCCTGACCGGCCGCAGCGACGAGCAGCTCGCGCTCGTCGAGGCCTACGCCAAGGAGCAGGGCCTGTGGCACGACGCCGACAACGAGCCCGCCTACTCGGAGTACCTGGAGCTCGACCTGAGCACCGTGGTGCCCTCCATCGCGGGCCCCAAGCGTCCGCAGGACCGGATCCTGCTGTCGGACAGCAAGACCGCGTTCCGCAAGGACATCCACAACTACACCAACGACGCGGAGTCCGGCCCCGCCGCGGACACCCCGCACACGCACCTGGACGAGGCCATCGAGGAGTCCTTCCCGGCCTCGGACCCGGCCGTGCTGTCCTTCGCCGACGACGACGCGGTGCTCCCCTCGGCCGCCAACGGCAGCGTCGGACGTCCGACCAAGCCGGTCAAGGTCTCCGATCCCGAGCGCGGTGACTTCGTCCTGGATCACGGCGCGGTCGTGGTCGCGGGCATCACCTCCTGCACCAACACCTCCAACCCGTCGGTCATGCTCGGCGCGGCCCTGCTGGCGCGCAACGCGGTCGAGAAGGGCCTGTCCTCCAAGCCGTGGGTCAAGACCAACATGGCGCCGGGCTCGCAGGTCGTCTCCGACTACTACGAGAAGGCCGGCCTGTGGCCGTACCTGGAGAAGCTCGGCTTCTTCGTCGGCGGTTACGGCTGCACCACCTGCATCGGCAACACCGGGCCGCTGCCGGAGGAGATCTCCAAGGCGATCAACGACAACGACCTGTCGGTCACCGCGGTGCTCTCGGGCAACCGCAACTTCGAGGGTCGCATCTCCCCCGACGTGAAGATGAACTACCTGGCCTCCCCGCCGCTGGTCATCGCCTACGCGCTCGCGGGCACCATGGACTTCGACTTCGAAGCCGACGCCCTGGGCAAGGACACCGACGGCAACGACGTGTTCCTGAAGGACATCTGGCCCTCGCCGCAGGAGATCGACGACACCATCAAGTCGGCGATCAGCCGGGACATGTTCACCGACTCCTACGCCACCGTCTTCGAGGGCGACGAGCGCTGGCAGGGCCTGAACACCCCCGAGGGCGACACCTTCGCGTGGGACGAGAACTCGACCTACGTGCGCAAGGCCCCGTACTTCGACGGCATGGAGATGGAGCCGGCTCCGGTCGCCGACATCACCGGCGCGCGGGTGCTGGCCCTGCTGGGCGATTCGGTCACCACCGACCACATCAGCCCGGCCGGTCCGATCAAGCCCGGCACCCCCGCCGCGCAGTACCTGGACTCGCACGGCGTGGAACGCAAGGACTACAACTCGCTGGGGTCGCGGCGCGGCAACCACGAGGTGATGATCCGCGGCACCTTCGCCAACATCCGTCTGCGCAACCAGTTGCTCGACGACGTCTCGGGCGGATACACCCGTGACTTCACCCAGGAGGGCGGCCCGCAGGCCTTCATCTACGACGCCTCGCAGAACTACCAGGCCGCGGGCATCCCGCTGGTCGTGCTGGGCGGCAAGGAATACGGCTCGGGCTCCTCCCGCGACTGGGCGGCCAAGGGCACCCGCCTGCTCGGCGTCAAGGCGGTCATCACCGAATCCTTCGAGCGCATCCACCGCTCGAACCTGATCGGCATGGGCGTCATCCCGCTGCAGTTCCCGGCGGGCGAATCGGCCGCGTCGCTGAAGCTGGACGGCACCGAGACCTTCGACATCGAGGGCATCACCAAGCTGAATGAGGGCGTCACGCCGAAGACCCTGAAGGTCACCGCGACCAAGGAGAACGGCGAGAAGGTCAGCTTCGACGCCGTGGTGCGCATCGACACCCCCGGTGAGGCCGACTACTACCGCAACGGCGGCATCCTGCAGTACGTGCTGCGGAACATGATCCGGGGCTGACCCGGACGGCACACCGGTCCCCGCGGCAGCGGGGATGATCCGAGCTCGTCGCCTGGTGGGTCCGCGCACCGCGTCCAACGCGGTGCGCGGACCTCGCACTTTCCCTCGAGGAGTCCGCATTGCCCAAGGTCAGTGAAGATCATCTCGCCGCTCGGCGCAGCCAGATTCTCGACGGCGCGCGCGCCTGCTTCGCCGAATTCGGTTACGACGGAGCGACCGTGCGCAGGCTCGAGGAGGCCATCGGACTCTCGCGCGGGGCCATCTTCCACCACTTCCGCGACAAGGACGCGCTGTTCCTGGCGCTGGCCCAGGAGGACGCCGAGCGGATGGCCGACGTCGCGGCCAATCAGGGCATCGTGCAGGTGATGCGCGACATGCTCACCCATCCCGAGCAGTTCAACTGGCTCGGAACACGTCTGGAGATCGCGCGGCGACTGCGCACCGATCCGGAATTCCGCGCGGGCTGGACCCAGCGTTCGGCCGAGTTGACCGCCGCCACCCTGGCCCGGTTGGAGCGGCGCAAGGCGGCGGGCGCGCTGCGCGACGACGTCCCCACCGACGTGCTGCTGGGCTATCTGGACCTGGTGCTGGACGGCCTGATCGCGCGTATCGCCTCCGGGCACACCAACGAGAACCTCTCGGCCGTCCTGGATCTGGTCGAGGCGTCGGTGCGCCGCAAGGAGTGAACCCGCGGCGGAGCTTGTCGATTCCCGTTGCGGCGCAAGGGAATGCGCGTCGATGAGCCGGCCCCGACGGCGAGGGTGGCAACCTGGCGTGTCCCGCCGTTTCTCAGTGTCCGGCCGTCTCTTCCGGGTCCAGGCTCGTCAGCAGCGTGCGCGTGATGCGGTCCAGTGCCGCACGGTCGGCGGGGTCGAGCACCGCCAGCAGTCTCGCCTCGTTGGCGGTGTGCTCGCTCACCAGGTCATCGATCAACGCGCGCCCCGCGTCGGTGAGCGCGACCCGGATCGCCCGCCGATCCCCCGCGTCGGCCGCGCGGCGCACCAACCCGGCGGCTTCGAGGCGGTCCAGTCGGCCGGTCATGCCCGCGCGCGAGAGCATCAGCCCGTCCGCGAGCGCCGACGGGCTCGCCTCGAACGGCGCGCCCGCCCGCCGCAACGCCGCCAGCACGTCGAATTCGCCGCGTTGCAGCCCGCGCGCGAGGAAGACCGCGTCCACTTCGCGCCGGGCGACCAGCATCAACCTGCCGAGACGACCGATGATCGCCATCGCCTCGAGGTCGAGATCGGGGCGTTGCCCGCGCCACTGGTCGATGATCGCGTCGACCCGGTCGGGTCTGGTCGTCCCCGCCCGATCGGGGCCGCCTGTCACCGCCCGATCGGGGCCGCCTGTCACCGCCCGATCAGGGCCGCCTGTCACCGCACGATCGGGGCCGTTCATCGCCGCCCCGTCGGGGCCGCCGGTCGCCGCTGTCTCCGAAGCCATGGACGGAGTCTATTCGCCGGTATATAGTTCGGTGGCGAATTATCAAGCATCGAATAATGAACCGTCGAATCATCGGGAGCAGTCATGAACGCCGTACCGACCCGTCCGGCCTCGGTCCGACTCGCGCACGAAGCCGAGGTCCTCGGGTCCGACCAGGCCCGCATCCGCCTGCACATCGACGCCGACCGGACCGAGGGGTCGGTCAGCACCGTCGAGGTCGAACTCGCCCGCGGCGCGGACGGCGCGCTCCCGCACTACCACACCCGTTCCGACGAGCTGTTCTACATCGCCGAGGGCGAACTGCGACTGCTGGCGGGCGATCGCATCCTCACCGTCGCCACGGGCGGCTCGGTCGTCGTCCCCCGGTACATGCACCACGCCTTCGGCGCCACCCCCGACAGCGGCGCGCGCGTGCTGATCGCGCTGATGCCAGGCGTCGAGCGCTTCGAGTACTTCCGCCTGCTCGACCGCCTGGGCCGCGGCGAGGCCGACCCGGCCGAACTCGACGCCGCCCAGGACACCTTCGACAACCATTTCGTCGACGCACCGCGTTGGTGGGCCGACCGCGGCGCGCACCGGAGCTGACCGGACCTCGTCCGTTTGTGACGCAGCTATCGCCTCCAACGGGAACATCGCACCGGGACCGGACCGTTGGCCCGAACATGACCTTCACAGTCACCTTGCAGGTGCGCGGCTATGAACTCGACACCTTGGGCCACGTCAACCAAGCGGTCTACCTGCAATACGGCGAGCACGCGCGGTGGGAACTGCTGCGCGAGGCCGGCGTGGCGGGCGACAAGCTGATCGCCGAGGCGATCGGGCCCGTGGTGCTGGAGACGAACATCAAGTACCGCCGCGAACTGCGCGTGGGCGACGAGGTCATCATCGACACCGACTTCGAGTGGGAGGGCGGCAAGATCTTCCACATCCGCCAGCTGATCCGCAAACTCGACGGCACGACCGCCGCCGAGATCCTGGTCACCGGCGGCGTCATGGATCTCAACGCGCGCAAGTTGATCCTGAATCCGGACGAGCGGCTGCGCGCGCTCGCCGACCGCCCCGAACTGATCGGCCTCTGAGCCGCCCTCATCCCGGCCCGCACACCACCGGCAATTGCCTGGCGTTTGCTGTCGCGGGGCTGCAGGCGTGCCGAAAATCTTTCGGCACCAGCGCATCCACCCCCGGTAGACGCACCGTCAGCGGCGGGAAATCTTTCGATCCGGGACGATCGGACCATGCTGCGCGTTATGATCGCACCCACGCTCGGCGATTCTGGCTAATCACGAGCAGATCGGAGTGCACCCCATGGCCGACGCGCCCAGTCGTCACGTCTCCGCCCGTTGTCGGACAACGACGTTGGCCGACATCGGGCTTCGCTGAACGGATCGGCGCATGGCCGCGCGGAACTCGGTACTGATCGTCTCCGAAGCCGACGACCTGCACGCGACCGCGATGGCGGCGACGTTGCGACTGCACCACGGCATCGAGCCGATCCTGTTCGACCTGCGCGACTTCCCGCGCGAGTCCGGCAGCTTCCGACTACACCGGTCGGGAACCGCGCGGGCCCTGTCGCACGTCACCGGACTGGACACGGTGCGTTCGGTCTGGTGGCGCCGCCCGCACCCGTGCCGGGTTCCCGACCACCCCCGCCCCGAAGCCCCGCAGCAGTCCGAGAGCGACGGATTCCTCGAGGGCATGTTGTGGTCCATTCCGGCCGCCTGGGTCAACGATCCGGGCGCCGACCGGACCGCCGCCCGCAAGATCGTCCAACTCGAGACCGCCCAGCGCGCCGGTTTCCTGGTGCCCGAGACCTTGGTCACCAACGACCCCGACGAGGCGCGCTCGTTCGCCGAGTCCCGCCCCGGCGCGGTGGTGCGCAAACGCACCGGCAGCGCGCGCGAAGGCACCGCCTCGGCCCGGATCCTGCGGCGCGCCGAGTTCGCCGCGCTGGCCGACATCCGAGCCGCCCCGACCATCCTGCAGGACTACGTCGACGCCGATCACGACCTGGCGGTGGTGTGGGTGGACGGCACCGAATGGACCGTGCGCGTCACCGACCGCGCGGCAACACGCGGAGTGGTCGGCTTCGAGCACCGGCACGGCAACGCCTCGGCGTGTGCTCCCGAGCAGTTACCCGCCTCGGTGAGCAAGTCCATGACCACGCTCATGGGCGCACTCGGACTCAGCTTCGGCGTCGCGACCCTGCGTCTGGGCCGCGACGGCGAGTACTACTTCCTCGCGGTCGACCCGCAGGGCCGCTTCGCCCACCTGGAACTCGCGACCGGACTGCCGTTGTTCCGCAGCCTCGGCAACCTGCTCGCCCACGGGGATGGCAGCGTCGTCGACCGCTGACCGCACCTACCGAAACCGGCTGGTAGGCCATCGGATTCGAATCCGCGCCGGGAAATCCCGGCGCACCGCGCACCTTTCGCGGCTACTGGGTCTTGCGGCGATTCGCCCCACCCCGGCTGCGCAGTTGCACATGCGATTCCACCAGCACATTGTGGATGAAACCGTACGAGCGCCCCGTGGCACGGGCCAGGGAGCGAATGCTCGCCCCCGCTTCGTATTGCTTCTTCAACTGGGATTGCAGCCGGTCACGTGTCTTGCCCGTGACGCGGGTGCCCTTCCCCAAAGTGGCCTTGTTCTGTGTGGGCCTGTCGCTCATGGCTTCCTCCGAGTCGCCGAGCAGCGCGTCATTCCAGGCTAAGCACTCGAGGGGCCGTGATCAACGGGTCCTTGTGATGAGAATCACGCGAGCTGAATAAGTTCCAGATATTCGGCGGACCAGTGATCCTCGGTGCCGTCGGGAAGTAAAATGACGCGCTCGGGCGAGAGGGCCTCCGCCGCGCCGGGATCGTGGGTCACCAGCACCACCGCGCCCGCGTAGGTGCGCAGGGCGTCGAGAACCTGTTCGCGCGAAATCGGATCCAGGTTGTTGGTCGGCTCGTCCAGCAGCAGCACGTTCGCCGCCGAGGACACCAAACCCGCCAACGCCAGACGCGTCTTCTCACCGCCGGACAGCGTGCCCGCGGGCTGTTCCAGTTGCGGGCCGGAGAACATGAACGCGCCGAGCAGACCGCGCAGTTCCTGTTCGCCCGCGTCGGGCGCGGCGTGCCGGATGTTCTCCCACACCGTCGCGTTGTCGTCGAGGGTGTCGTGCTCCTGGGCGAAATAGCCCACCTTCAGCCCGTGACCGGCCACCAGACCGCCCGCGGTGGGCTGCTCCACCCCGGCCAGCAGACGCAGCAAGGTGGTCTTGCCCGCGCCGTTGAGACCCAGGATGACCACGCGACTGCCGCGGTCGATCGCCAGGTTCACACCGGTGAAGATCTCCAGCGACCCGTAGAGCTTGGTCAGGTTCTCGGCCATCAGCGGCGTCTTGCCGCAGGGCGCGGGCTCGGGGAACTTGATCCGGGCGACCTTGTCGGCCACGCGCACGTCGTCGAGTTCGGCGAGCAGACGGTCCGCGCGCTTGGCCATGTTCTGCGCCGCAGTGGCTTTGGTGGCCTTCGCGCCGAGTTTGGCGGCCTGGGCCTTCAACGCGCTCGCCTTCTTCTCGGCGTTGGCGCGTTCACGCACGCGGCGCTGCTCGTCGGTGGCCCTGGCGTCGAGGTACTTCTTCCAGCCCATGTTGTAGAGGTCGGCCTCGCCGCGCACCGCGTCGAGGAACCACACCTTGTTCACCACGGCCTCGAGCAGTTCGACATCGTGGCTGATGACGATCAGGCCGCCGTCGTGGTTCTGCAGGAAGCCGCGCAGCCAGGTGATCGAGTCGGCGTCGAGGTGGTTGGTGGGCTCGTCGAGCAGCAGGATGCGATCCGAGCGCCCGCCGCTGCCGTCGGAGGCCGAGAACAGGATGCGCGCCAACTCGATTCGGCGACGCTGACCGCCCGAGAGCGTGCGCAGCGCCTGGCCGAGCACGCGGTCCGGCAGGCCCAGGCTGTGGCAGATCCGCGCGGCCTCGCTCTCGGCGACGTAGCCGCCCAGCGCGGAGAAGCGCTCCTCGAGCCTGCCGTACTTGCGGATCGCCTTCTCGCGCTCGCGCTCGTCGGCCACCTCGGCCATCAGCGCCTGCTGCTTCTCCATCTCGCGGATCAGGCTGTCCAGGCCCCGCGCCGAGAGCACCCGGTCGCGGCCGAGCACGTCCAGATCGCCCTCGCGCGGATCCTGCGGGAGGTAGCCGATGTCGGTGGAGCGCACGATCCGGCCCGCGTAGGGCTCGCCTTCGCCCGCCAGCACGCGCAGCGTGGTCGTCTTGCCCGCGCCGTTGCGCCCGACCAGTCCGATCCGGTCGCCCGCCTGCACCCGCAGCGCCGATCCGGGGGCCGACAACAGGGTGCGGACGCCGGCCCGGACCTCCAGGTCGGTCGCGGTGATCACAGACGAACTCCTCACGAAAACGGCGGTGCTGGACGATAGCTGTTCGATTGTGCGACGCGCTGCGCACGAGAACCACCGATTTTACCCGCCCGCGCGAGCACCCCACACATCCCGCCGTCGCCCCTGTGACGCCGGTAACTCCGGATATCCCGCCGGGGCCCTCAGCCGACCGGTCGGGCCGCGGTCTGCGCCGCGACCAGACGCACCAGGTCGCCGAGCGCGATCTCGACGTCGGCGATGTGCAGGCCCCAGCCCGCGTCCGGGATCTCCGGCAGATCCGGGCTGCCCGGATTCGGCGTGGCCATCAGCACCGACGCGCCGTCGGCGTGCACGCAGCGCAGCGAATAGGTCGCGGCGGGCACGAGCCACGGCGTGGACGCGAGCACGCCGCCCGGACCGTCGCCCAGCGCGATGCCCAACCCCAGCGGACTCGGCACCGGATTCGCGCGCACGACGGTCGCGGCGGTGGCGGCCTCGTCGCGTTCCCACGAGGCCGGGTTGGTGCAGGCCACTTCGTAGTCGGGACCGTACGGGCGCGGGGCCGCCTCCGGCGTCGAGGGATTGCGGCCGAAGCGGGAATCCGCGGGCGGGGTGGCGTCGAAGGTCTGGAAGGCCACCACGCATCCGGTCTGCCGTTCGGAACGGCACAGCGGCAGGTACCGGAAATCACCGCCGACGTCGGCGTTCTTCGGCACCACCACGTTGCCGCCGAGCAGGATCGCCGACAGGATCGCGGCCCGCCGCACCGGATCGGGTTCGATCTCCTCGCGCAGCAACTGCCGCAGCATGCGGGTGCCCTGGGAGTGACCGATCAGCACCACGGGACGCTTCGGGTCGCGGCCCGCCGTGAACTCCCGCCAGGCCCGCAGCACGTCGGCGTAGGCGATACGGGCGGTGTCGGCGCTCTGCTCGGCGGTGCGGTTGCGTTCGGTGGACAGCGCGACCAGGGTCCGCTGCCGGTAGACCGGCGCGTACACGCGGCACACCTCGGAGAACCGGGCCGCCTGCATCTGCGCCACCGCGCGCAGTTCCGGCGTGACGCTGTAGTCGGCGTTGGGCCCGGGTTGCAGCGAGACGGTCGGATAGACGTAGAAGCAGTCCACTCCCGGGTCGGCGGGGACGGCGGTGTCCACGATCCGATCGGGCTGCCCCGCTTCGCGCACGGTGGTCGCGGCGCTCGCCGCGCACGGGTCGTCGGTCTGTCCCGGCGCGCACAGCCACACCGTGGGCCGCTCGGGTTCGGCGGTCGCGCTCACCGCGGACCCGGCCAGTATCCCGACCCCGCACACCACCGCCGCGAGCCGCCGCCATCGCACTCCGCGCATCGCCACCACCCGCACCGCCCAGCGTTCCGGCCGCGCGTCCCGTCGCGCGTGCTCGGCGTGATCCTAGCCGGCGGGCGGGGGTCACAGGCGGGCATCGGCGCAACCACGGCGATGTCGCGCGCACCAGGTCGGTCGGCCCGGTCCGCTCATCGCGTCGATCACCTCGCGGTCGCGCCGGAGGGCAGCGCTCGCCGCGATGTCCCGCGAGGCGTCGGATCGGGGCGGCGCGACGGGGCGTGACTCGGTGGGGTAGAACACTCCGGAGGGCCATTGGCTCGACCCGGTGAACTGAAGTAACGTGCCGTCACATGAGTACCGATGATCTGCTGGGCCGAAGCGCCCTGGTCAGTGGCGCGAGCCGGGGAATCGGCAAGGCCATCGCGGCCGAACTGCTGCGGCGCGGCGCGAACGTGCTGATCACCGCGCGCAAACCCGAACCGCTCGAGCAGGCCGCCGAGGAACTGCGCGCGCTCGGCCACAAGGGACAGGTCATCGCGCTCGCGGGCAACTCCGGCGACGCCGAGAGCCGGGTCGCGGCGGTGGAGCGGGCGGTGGCCGAATTCGGGTCGCTCGACATCCTGATCAACAACACCGGCATCAACCCGGTCTACGGCCCGCTGATGGAGGCCGACCTCGACGCCGTGCGCAAGATCTTCGACATCAACGTCGTCGGCGCGCTCGGCTACATCCAGGCCGCCTACCGCGCGTGGATGCGCGAGCACGGCGGTGTGGTCGTCAACGTCGCCAGCGTCACCGGCATCCGCTCCACCAAGGTGATCGGCGCGTACGGGGCCTCCAAGGCGGCCCTGATCCGCCTCACCGACGAACTGGCCTGGCAGTTGGGCCCGAACATCCGCGTCAACGCGGTCGCGCCCGGCGTGGTCAAGACCAAGTTCGCCGACGCGCTCTACTCCGACGACGAGGCCAAGGCCGTCGCCGCGTACCCGATGGGCCGCCTCGGCGCGCCCGAGGACGTGGCCGGCCTGGTCGGATTCCTGGTCTCCGACGAGGCCAAGTGGATCACCGGCGAGACGGTCCGCGTCGACGGCGGCCTGGCCTCCACCGGCGGCATCTGAGACGCATCCCGCGCTCGAAGGGGCGTTCGCCGTGCACGGCGGGCGCCCCTTCGCCGTCCGCGGGACAGCCACGACGAAGGCTTCTCGAGGGCGGACATCGCGCGTGCCCCCGCGATCCGGCAGGCACGGCGATGCCCGGAGAGCATCGGTTCCCCGGGCGACCGGGCACAATGCGTGCGTGCACACCGACGTGGTGATCTGCGGGGGCGGTCCGGCAGGACGGGCGCTGGCCCACCGCTGTCTGGTGCGCGGGCGGTCGGTGACGCTGGTCGATCCCGCGCCGCACCGGCACTGGGTCGCGACCTACGCCGCCTGGGCGGACACGCTGCCCGACTGGCTGGACGCCGGGGTCGTCGCCGCCGCGGTCGAGCGTCCGGTGGTGGTGGCGTTGCGCAGGCACGAGATCGACCGCAGGTACGTGGTCCTCGATGTCGAGCGTCTGCGGCTCTCGCTCGACATCGACGGCGCGCGGGTGGTCGCCGATCGCGCGACCGCCCTCGACCGGCACACGGTGACCTGCGCGTCGGGCCGGATGCTGACCGGCGATCTGGTACTCGACGCGCGGGGTCTGACCCGCTCCCCCGCCCGCGCCGAACAGACCGCCTACGGCCTCGTCGTCGGCCCGGTACAGGCCGCCGAGGTCGAACCGTGCTTCATGGACTGGCGCGCCGACAACGGGGCCGACCCGGCCGCCGCGCCGTCGTTCCTGTACGCGGTACCGACGGGTGCGGGCTCGATGCTGCTCGAGGAGACCTGTCTGGCGGGCCGTCCGGCGCTCGACCTCGCCGAACTGCGGAGACGGTTGCTGCACCGACTCCGGGCGCGCGGCATCGCGGTCACCGGCGCGGAAGCGGTGGAACGGGTGCGCTTCCCGGTCGAGGGCGGTCGTGTCGGCGCGCGCAGATTCGGGGCGGCGGGCGGATTCACCCATCCGGCCACCGGTTACAGCGTGGCGGCGTCGTTGTCGGCGGCCGACGCGATCGCCGAAGGGCGCTCGCTCCCGATCGCGAGGCTGCGCGCTGTCGCGGCCCTGCGCGCGGCGGGTCTGCGAGCACTGTTGGCGCTCTCCCCCGCCGAGGTCCCCGCGTTCTTCGAGGGTTTCTTCGCCCTCGCCCCGGACCGGCAGCGCGCCTATCTGGACGGTCGCGCCGACCCGCGCGGCACCGCCGCCGCGATGACGGCGATGTTCACCGGATTGCCGCCGCGACTTCGGACCCACGTAGTGCGGGCCTCGCTCGGGATGTGACGGCGTCGGGAGAATTCGCGCGCTCCCGGGCAATTCCGTCACCACCCGCCCAATTCGTGCGCCGACATCCCGGAAAAACTGTGCCGACACCGCCGTGACGCGGCAGTGCTCGCGGATTCCGGACGGTTCGGCCATGATGGAGCGCATGCGGGCTATCTGGAAGGGCTCGATCGCGTTCGGGCTGGTCAACGTCCCGGTGAAGGTCTACACCGCCACCGAGGACCACGATATCCGGTTCCACCAGGTGCACGCCGCCGACGGCGGCCGGATCAAATACGACCGGGTGTGCACGGTCTGCGGTAAATCCGTGCAGTACGCCGATATCGACAAAGCCTACGAATCCCCCGAGGGCGAGAAGGTCGTGCTCACCGACGAGGATTTCGCGAAACTCCCGGCCGCGGAGAAGCACGAGATTCCGGTGCTGCAATTCGTGCCCTCCGAGCAGATCGACCCGATCCTGTTCGACAAGAGCTATTACCTGGAACCGGACTCGAATACGCCCAAGGCGTACGTGCTGCTGGCCGCCACCCTGGAACGCATCGACCGGACCGCGCTGGTGCATTTCACCCTGCGCCAGAAGACCAGACTGGCCGCCATGCGGGTCCGCGACGGGGTGCTGGTGCTCCAGACGCTGCTGTGGCCGGACGAGGTGCGCGCGGTCGACTTCGAATCGCTCGACGACATCTCCGAACCGCGGCCCCAGGAACTGAAAATGGCCGAGACCCTGGTCGAATCCATGTCCGACGATTTCGATCCCGACCACTACACCGACGAGTACCAGATCGAACTCAAACGGGTGCTGGACGAGGCGATCGCCGGCGGCACGGGCAAGGTGGTCAGCCAGGAGAAGGCCGAACCCGCCGAGATGGACGCCGAAGTGGTCGACCTGGTCGCCGCGCTGCAACGCAGCCTCGAAGCGAGCGGACGCCGCGGTTCCGGCGGGGCGACGAAGAAGACCGCGGCGAAGAAGGCCGCGCCCGCGAAGGCGACCAAGAGCGCCGCCAAGTCGACGGCCGCGAAGAAGACCGCCACCAAGAGCGCCGCCAAGAAGGCCCCCGCCAAGAAGTCGGCCGCCCGCAAGGGCGCCTGAATTCCGGCAGCGCCGAACTAGACGGCCTGGTAATACCAGTCGAGTCGGCCCTCGTGCTCGGTGTCGCTGCTGCGGAAGTAGTGGAATCCGGCCCGGCGCGCCACCATCACCGCCGCCGCGTCGCCCGGGTCGACCCGCAGCACGGCCTCCTCGGCCAGACTCGTGCGCGCCAGGAATCGACAGCCGAGCACCACGGCCCTGGTCGCCGAAGTCGGACGCCGCCAGGCCGGGGTCAGGTCGTAGGCGACACTCGCCTGACCAGCCGAAAGGAATGGCTGACCGGTGTGCACGCCGAGGACGCCGAGCAGATCCTCCTCGACCTGCGTCGTCACCGCGAACACGCGCTGCGGGCCGCCGTCGCGCCACGCGGCGGCGCACATCTCGAAGTGACCCGTGACGCCGGGCAGGCTCAGCTCACCCCCGTGCAGCCAGTCGACAGTGGCGGCGGGCTCGACGGCGCAGTACGCGGGCGCGTCGGCCACCGCGATCGGACGCAGCGAGATCACACCGTCGGATAGCCACACACGACCATGATCGTCAACAAGATCACGATCCGGCAATCCGACCCGCGCGGGAACGCGACCGATTCGCGCCGATCGCCGCGAACGCGTGGTTATCGCCGGACCGATCAGAACGTGGTCGAGGCGCTCGCGTCCATCTCGCGCAGCATGGCCACCGCTTCGCGCATGCCGGTCCCGAACTCGCCGAGGACATCGGCCATGCCGTCGGTGCCGGTCACCAGATTCTCCCGGGAGGCCCCGTACCCGTCGTTCGCTTTGCCGTCGCGGAATTTGGTGCCCATCTTGTCGTTGCCCCAGGGCTGGTTGTCCCCGGTCTCGAGCGCCTCGAGTTTGCCGCGCAGTTCGGTCACGACGGCGCGCACGTTGCCGCCGAGGGTTTCCACCAGCCCCGCCGCCTGCTCCAGCGCTTCGGGATCTACTTCGACTCTGTCGGCCATCGGGTGTCCTCGCTCCGGTCGGCCCGGTCCTGCCGGGCATGGTTGACGACTTGCGGTGGTGCGTGAAGGGATGCGGTCGCGACGTCGGCGGCGCGCCTATCCGTTGAGCGTGAAGGGCTGGTCCACGTCGTCCTGCGTGGTCGGCGGGGTGGGCGCGGTCGGCGGGGTCGGGGGCGTCGGCGGGATCGGCGGCTGCCCCGGTGCACCCGGCCGACCCGGCTGACCGGGTTGCCCCGGTTGACCGGGCTGACCCGGTTGGCCCGGCACGTTCGGGTCGTCCTGCTGCGGTTGCTGCGGTTCCTGCGGTTGCTGTTGCGGCTGCTCCGACCCGCCGGGCTGTCCCGGGTCGGCCGGTTGCCGGGGATCCTCGCCCGGTGCAATGCCGGGTTCGCCGGGCGGCTGCGCGGGGTCGTCCTGACCCGGCAGCCACGAGCCGTCCGGAGCCTCCGGCGGATGGTATTCCGGCGGCATCTGCGGCATGTTCGGCCAGCGCTGCGGACGGGCCTTGCCGCGCAGGTCCTTTCCGTCGCCCGCGAAGGGGTTGTATTCGGTCTCGGCGGCCAGGATGCCCTGCGTTCCGGTGGCGTGCACGATGTCGGTGCCGGACACGTCCAGGCTGGTGGTCGAGGAGTTCGAGTGCAAGCTCTCGGTGCCGGTCGACACGTGTTCCAGCGGCGGCGGCACGGGCGCGGGGCGCGTCGGCATCAGCGGCGGCGGTTCCGGCGCGGGGCGCGTCGGCATCGGGGGTGGCGGCACGGGGGCCGGACGCGTCGGCATCGGCGGCGCGGGCCGGTTGGTGGTCTGGGTCGTGTCGAGGTCGGGTCGGTTCGGTTGCACGGTGGACGGGCCGCCGACGGGGGCTGTCGGCGCGCCCGTTGTGGTCAGCGGGGCGTCGACGCCGTCGTGCGGACCGGGCACGATTCGCCTCGGATCGTTGTGTCCGAGGACCGGCGACTCGTCGCCGTACAGTGAGTCACCGTCCGATACGCGGGGCGGCGGATCGTACGGTCCCGGGACCACCCGCACCGGATCGTTGTGTCCGAGCACCGGCGATTCGTCACCGAACAGCGAGTCACCGTCCGACACCCTCGGCGCGTGCGGATCGGGCACCAACCGGAACGGATCGTCGCGGCCCACCACCGGCGACTCGTCACCGAAGGACGACGAATCGTCGAAGAAGGTGCGGTTGCCGAGCGGCGAGTGGGGGTCGTTGCCGCCGAAGCCGCCCTCGCCGGGCGAGGACAGCGGTGAGATGTTCGGAGTGCCGAGTTGTCCCGCGCCGGGCCGGAAGTCGGTGCTGCTCGACAGCGGCGACACGTCGGGACCGGGCGTCGGCACGTGCGCGGGCGTGGGGGTGGACGCGGCGCTCGAATCCGACAGGGACCCGAGCGAGGTGATCAACTTCGGCAGGTGATGCGGACGGGCGCGGACGGGCGTGTTGCTCTCCCCCGACACGGGCCGGTGCTGTTGACTCTCACCGCCGAACTGGTCCTGCGTCGTGGAGTGCACCGGCGCGGACTGCGACGAGGACTGCACGCCGCCGACATGCGGAGCGTTCTGGGTGAAGGACGGACCGCCCTGGGTGAGGTTCGGACCGCCTTGGACGAGATTCGGTCCCCCCTGGACGAAGTTCGGCCCCCCTTGCACGAAATTCGGACCACCGGGGGTGAAGCTCGGCCCGCCCGGCGTGAAGGTCGGGCTGTCTAGGGTGTACAGGGAACCGCCGTCGCCGTGTCCCGGACTCTCCGGCGAGAAATGCGGCCCGCCCGAGATCGTGGTGTCGCCGGATATCCCACCGGTGAATTGGGCCTGATTATTCGAATCCCATTGCGATGCTTGATGATTCGCGGCGTTCTGTGTGACGGTGTTCGTATCCCCGTGGCCGACGCCGCTGTTCGACACGCTGCCCGCGTCGGAATCCGTGCCGCCCTGGGTCACCACCGGTTGCGGCGGCGGCGGTGCGCCGTGGTCGACCTGCGCCGCCTGCTGCGGGGGCGGCGGCGGGGCCTGGCCGTCGGGGAGCGCGCCGTTGTTCCCGGCCGCGACCACCGGGGGCGGGGGCCCGTTCTGGACCGCCGCGCCGGGCGCGCCGAGCGGAACGAGCGGGATCGGCTGCGGACCGCCGCCGTTCTGATTCGGCGGACCACCGCCGTCGGCGGTGACCGCCCCGTCGGTGACGGCGGTCGTCGGCGCGGTCTTCTGCTCGAAGAAGCCCTTGCCGTGATCCTTGGTGAACCACCACGCCCAGGCGCGGGGATTGTCGCGGCGGAACTGCGAGGGCGTGATGCCCTCGCCGATCTTCGGGATGTAGCCGTTGAAGGCCGAGGCGCCGCGCACACCGCCGACCAGACCGCCTTGGACGAAACCGCCGACCCAGCCCTCGGCGGACAAGAACGAATCCGAGAAGTTGCCTCCGGAGGCCACATTGGCCACACCCACGGCCAGATTGCCCGTGACGGCGCCGAATCCGTCGGCGATCGAGCCGACCGCCGCACCGCGAAAGCCGTTGTAGGCGCGATTGTCGAGATTCCATCCGGTCTTGGCGCCGATCTTGTCGCCGATCTTGGTGCTGCCCTTGCCGAGCGCGCGCCCGAGTTCGCGGGCCGGCAGCGCGCCCGCGACGCCGCCGAGGATGGAGAACCCGAATTCCTTGCCGTTGAAGCTGCGGCGCTTGCCGTCGGCGATCTGACCGACCTGCACGGACGCGTTGATGCCGCCGGCGATGGCGACGGCTTCGAGGGCGCGCGCGCCGTAGACACCCCAGCCCTTGGCCGAGGGGGCGACGAGTTTGCCTTCCTTGAACAGGTTGCCCCAGAACGACTTCGGAATGCCCGCGGGCCGGGTAAGCGGCGCGCCGAGCCGGGCGGCGATGTTCTTGATCGTGTTCTGGACGATCTCCTGCATCGTCTTGAGGATCGAGCGAGTGGTGAGGATCGCCTGGAACTCCACGATGGGGGCGGTGGGCGGGAACAGCCACGCCCACGCGATCTCCAGGGCCAGCCAGCACAGCGTGACGATGATGGTGATCTTGGTGGCCTGGAGTTCGGTGCCCATGTCGAAGGCCGCGTCCGAGATCGTCTGCATGTACTGGGCCAGCGTCTCCAACGACGCATCGCCGGTGCGCAGTTCGTCGAAACGCTGCCCCATCTCCACGGCGGCGTCGCCGACGAGATAGGCCGCCATCGTCGCGAGTTTCGCCTCGTCCAGATCCGGCAGCAGGGCCGCGAGCGCCTTACCGGCGGCCTCCCACGCCCTGGAGACCTCCCACGCCTTGTCCTCGTCGCCGTCGGGCCAGGCCGCGCCCGCCACCCACCCCAGCCAGCGCAGTCCCTCGGGCAGGTACAGGCTCATAGCGGCAGGGTTTCGGCGGTCTCCATCGGCCTTGCCATCGCTTCCTCTCGCGAGACGTTCGGCACACCATTGGATCGCGTCCCGTTGTACGGGCGGTGTCCTGTGAGGAAACTCGAGCCTGCGGGGTCATGTCCATCGGGACGCGCAACGCGGCCGGGCCGTAGCGCTTTCGGCGACAGCTGTCGAAACATCCTCCACCGGAGGACTATTCGCCCTCCTCCGCCGGAGGCTGTGGCTGCCTGGGCGGACGCCCGGGGATGACGTTCGGCGCGACCGGCGTCTCGTAGCCGCCGAAGCCGTAGGAGGCGTTCACGTCGGTGACCTCCAATTCGGTGACCGCGTCGCGCATGGCCGTGACGAACTGGCCCAGCATCTCGGCGATGCCGTCCATTCCCCCGAGCAGGTTGTCGCGGGCCGGTTTGTAGTTGGCGACGAACTGGTCGCCCATCTTGTCGTCACCCCAGGGCAGGCCGTCGGCCGTCTCGAGCGCTTCCAGCTTGCCCCGCAGCCTGGCGCCGACGCCGCGCACGCCGTCCTCGAGGATCTCGGTGACGTCCGCCGCGTTCGCGAGGCCCTCCGGATCGATTTCGATTCTGTCCGTCATGGCTTCCTCGATTCCGAGTCACACGGTTTCGCGCCGGCACGACGGGCGACACCGACCGGGAGGTACCGGGTATGTCCTGCCACCATAACCCTTCCGCTGCCGGGCAGCAGGATTCACCGGGGACGGATCACACCTGGAAGCTCGCGCTCTCGGGCCACGTACCGGACGGACGACCGATCGCCTCCGCCCACTGCACCGCGTACGCGCAGGCCACATGACTGGTCTCGGGTTCGGTCCGGTAGACGTTGTCGGTCTTGTCGATGATGACGCGGTATTCGCCGGGTTCCTCGGCGGGCGGCGTGGTCAGCGACCGCGCCCGCACGCCGTATTCGATCTCGGCGGACGTCTCCCGGGCACGTTCCACCTGGATATCCCAGGTCGGCGGATAGACCTGGTATCCCGGAGTCGGGCCGCCCGCCTCCACGGCCTCGTCGTACATCTCGCCGATGGTGAGCGGATGCAGACTGGTGTGCGCGGTGACGACGCCGGTGCGGCGGTCCACGACATGGTTGCCCAGCCCCATCCCCATGTCGGAGGCGGCTTCCTCCTCGGTGAGCACCAGGCGGCACACCCAGCCGTACCTGGTCTCGTAGATCGCGAATTCTCGTTCGGTGTCGAAGACGGTCGCGACATAGTCGCGCACCGCTTCGCGCGTGTCCCACTGTCCGGTCATCTGACTCTCCTCGTCATGGCGTCGGCATCGTATCGTCGTTGCCGCCCGTGGGCCGGGCTAAGGTTCGCCGCCCCCGTAGCGGGTGCGTCCGAGCGACCTCGTCGTCGGCGGAGACCGGAACTGCTCCCTCGGGCAGGATGTCCTCGGTCAGCGGGTCGGGCGCGTGGTACTCGCGCAGGCGCTCCCATTCTTCCGGCCACACCCGCATCGGCCGACCGCGCCCGGTCCGCATCAGCCGGAACACGGGCGGTCCCGAGTGCACGCCGGGCAGGACCGCGAACAGGCGGCGGGCCTCCCGCTCGGTCAGGAAGCCGCGGGCCAGCGTGGCGGCGTCCGCGACGGCGTATTCGATGGCGAAATCGTGGACCGAGGACAGTGCGTCGAGGTGGAAGGCGCCGCCGGACTGGACGTCCCACCAGATCGGTCGGTCTCCGCCGGGCGGGCGCACCACCGCCAGCAGTTTGAAGTCCGACGTGTCGGCATCGGGGTGGCGCAGCAGGACGAAGGCCGCGCCGCCGTGGTCGAACCGCGCGGAACCCAGGTCGGTCTCGATGGATTCGAGCTGTTCGAGCGGCGTGCGGCCCGCGGGATCGATCGCGGTCGGCTCCTGTCCGAACAACGCGGTCACTATCTCGCGGCCCTCGGTGCGCAGTCGAGACGGCGAATAGGTCGCCGCGCCCGCGGCGATGAACGCGGACGCCGGGTCGGCGACGGTCGGCGCGCCCAGGAAGGTCCGGATGCCCGCGATCCCCCCGTGCAGGGGATGGACCTGCGGTCCCGTGGCATCGACCACCATGGCCCCGAGCCGCCGCCCCTCGGAGCGCGCGGTGGGCTGCGACGGATCGCCGAACACCACATACCCGCCGCGCTCGTCGTACAGCGCCTTCGAGAGCGGGCTCGCAGCCTCGTCGAGCTCGGCCGGGACCACAACGGGTTCGGGTGCGACCGCCTCGCCCGCACCGTCCCGGCCGGGGTGCTCGTCGGCGGTCGCGGAACGCGGCGCGCCGAGAACCTTTCGGGCCTGGGCCGGTGTCGCGGGCGTGAACCGCAGCCGCGCGATCTTGTCGACCCACCCGGCCGAATGCTCGGTCCACGCCCAGGGCGCCTGCGCGTCCACCCAGACCGCCACCCGGCCCTTGGGCGCTGTCGGATCGGCGTGCACCGAGATCGCGACGGCGTGCGCGCCCGCGATCACCGGAGCGCCGTGGGCGTACAGCTTGCGTTTGGTCTCGGAATCCCGCTTGTGCCAGTCGATCCCGACATAGGCCACCGAGCCGACCGGCAGATCCGTCATCTTGTCCTCGATCGCCGCGATCTGTTCGGCGGCCGAACGTCTGGTCCGATCGTCGCGGAATTCCACCTCGATCGTGTGCGACCCCAGATACCCCTCGGCGAAGCGGTTGCCCTTCGCGCCGGGATCCGCCGGGAGTGGACCGACCTGCGGACCGGCCAGTTCCGGTCTGCCGAGCTGGGTGGAGAGGTAGGCCAACGTGGTCATCTGACAGTTGGAGGCGCCGCCGTGTCGGCCGCGGGCGGTGTTGATCCGCGCCAACAGTTCCGGGAAGTCGCGCGGGTCCCAGTTCGTCCCCGCCCGCAACCGTTGCGCCAACCGGCCGAATTCGTGACGCAAGGTTTCGCTCACACTGCCGAAGACGCCGGGGGCCACCAACCGCGACGGCAACGGCAGGCGTTCGGCCCGCTCGGGTGGGAGTACGCCCGAGTCCGGTGCCGCCGGATCGGCGTCGGCGGTCTCGACCGCGGGCGTCGCCGACGGCGCGGGACCGTCGGCCTGGGTGGCGGCGGGTTGCGCGGGTGTCCGTGGTGTCGGGGCGGCGGGGTTCGGATCACTTTTCGCGTCCGTCATGGTCAGGCGGTCCATGAGGTCGGTCACGGTGGCACGATGCACGTCCACGTCGGCGGTGTCGGCCGTCAAGGTCCGGTGATCGACGACCTTCAGCGCCGCCGCGTCCCACCAGACCGGCCTCGCCTCGCCCTCGGGCACCCACACCACATACGGTCGGGTCCGGCCCAGGTACACCACCGCCACCTCGCCGCTGCGCGCGGCGACCTGGTCGTGGAGCTCGCTCACCTTGTCCGCGAGCGGTTTCCCGGGCTGGAACGCGACCGGCGACTGCCCGCCGAACAAGGACTTCAGCCA
This sequence comes from Nocardia takedensis NBRC 100417, assembly GCF_000308695.1. Lineage (GTDB taxonomy): Bacteria > Actinomycetota > Actinomycetes > Mycobacteriales > Mycobacteriaceae > Nocardia > Nocardia takedensis. Next base: position 29,822 of record NZ_BAGG01000078.1, read on the forward strand.
ACTGTTCCCGGTGAAGTAGTCGCCGCTGTGGCGGATCAGCGGTCCCTTGTCGGGGATCACGTCCTCGTCCCGGCGCGGTACCGCGTATCTCGGCGTCCCCGCCAAGGACGACACCATCGCCGCCGCCGAATCCAGCGGATTGATCTTCCCGGCCGAGGCCGCGCCGCCCAGCGCCGTCAGCTCACCCAACGACACACCGCCCGCGACCCGTTCCCGCGGGTGCCACAACCATCGGAAGCCCCCACCGCGCGCTTTCAGGAGACCCTCGAAGTTCCTCCGGTGCTGTGCGGCCTCGAACACCCGCGACGCTGTGGAGGCCGTGACGGCCACCAGCGCGGCGTGTCGGTATCCGGGGTAGTCGCGGTAGTCGTGTCCCGACCAGCCTGTCTGCGGGTCGGTCCACACCGGTTCGGTCGCCCCTTCCGGCACGTGGATCGTGATCGCGTGCGCGCTCGCGAATTTCGGTGTCCGGTCGTCGGCCTCGTACAGCTTGCGCTGCGGGTCGAGGGGATCGTATTCCTGCCAGGAGATGCCGACGTGGCCGAGATAGCCGGGACCGAGGCGTCGCACGAGGTCCTGGACCGACTGGAACTGCTCGTCGGCGGACGGGAAGAACCCGTCGGGCCGCCGTTCGGGGGCGACCCGTCGGGAGCCGAGCCAGCGCTCGGCCTGCGGGGTGTTCGCGGCGCCGTAATCGACCAGGTGCGGGCCGATTCTCGGTCCGGCGATATCGGTGTTGCCGAGGAGCGAGGACAACAGGGACATCGACGCCCACTGGCAGTTGACGTTTCGGCCCGGGAAGCGTGGACCCGGATGATTGATCGCGTTCACCAAACCGCCGTGCCGCCGCGGATCCCAGAACGGTTTCACCCAATTGGCGCGAATGTGGTCGCGCATCCGCTGGAAGATCGAGGTGTCGACGCTGCCGTAGCTGGGTGTGGCGAACAGGTCCCGTGAGGGCACCTGGATGATGCTCAACTGCTGCGGGGTCAGGCGCGCCGGAGTCGGCCGCGCGGGCGCAGGCACGGTCGGAGCGGGAGCCTCGGTGGAGGAGACTTGCTGCGCGGGTTCGAGTGTCGCGCGCAGGATGACAACGGGTTTCGCGCCCTGCCCCGGCGAATTCGCCGGAGCCCGCACCACCTCGACGATCCGCATCCGGCTGTCGCGGGGAAGGACGATCTCGCCGCCGCCGACCCACACACCGCGGGAACCCGCGGGAACGGCCAACTGCAACAACACTTCCGCGGGCCCCGAGGTCGGCGTGTCCCCCAGTGTCATTCTCAGATAGCCGCGCTCGTGCTGGACCACTCCCACCAGCAGTGCCGGGTCCCGATCCCCCAACGGCGCACCGTCGACAGCGGTCAACCCGGTCAGCCCCGGCAGCGCCGCGACCGTCCGCAACGGCTCCGGCAGCGGCTGATCCACGGCGGCGTCGATCTCGGCCACCCGCTGCCACAGCAGCGGTGCGGTCACCGGCGCGGCGAGCCACCGTCGCAATTCGTTCCAGCGACGGGAGCCCTCGCGCATCGCGTTCAGGACGAACATCGGTTGCGGCTGCCCCAGCACGTGGGTCGCGACCGTGTGCGCGCCGGGCGTCGCGGGCCCCGAGCCGATCTGCCGCAGTTCCGCTTCGCTCGTCGGCCCGACACCCGCGTTCGCCGTGGTCAACAGCGCGTAGGCTTCGGCGAATCTGCGCCACCGCTCGAAGCGCGGCCCCGCCGTCGGCTCGAGCACCCGCACCGTCTCGTCGATCGGACCGTGGTCCTCGGCGAACCGGTCCAAGACCTCCTGCGCGTCGGCGGACAGACCGTGCACCGTCGCCGCGAGACGGCTCTCGCCGTATCGCTGTCCCGCCTCGGCGGAGGCGAACACACGGTAGCCCTCGGCGTCCACGGCGGCCGTCTCGGACTCTTCCTCCGCGGCCGCGCCGTCTTCCTCGGACTCCGATTCGTCGGAGGAGGTGAGGAAGTCGTCCAGTTCGGAATCGTCCGGGTCCGCCTCGCCCGGGACGGCGGGGCGCGCGCGTTTCGCAGACGGTGCGCCCTCGAACTCCGTCGAATCCTCCCGCTTGCGCTTGGCGCCGTCGTCCGACTCGTTCGCGGTCCCGGGCTCTCGGGCGGGCGGTTCGCCGGCGCTGTCGTCGGAATGCTCGCCCTCGGCCGGCGGAGCCCCGGCGTACGGCATCTGCGGCGACCGCGGGCGCGGCGGCGGCTCGGGCAGGGCGAACAACGGCTCAGCCGGGGTAGACAGTGGCTCGGGGAGGGCGGGCGAAGGCGGCTGCGGGGACGGAGGCGCGCTCGGTGAGAACCCGGCCTCCGCTTGTGTCGCGCCGCCCTGGAGTCGCCGCAACGATCCGTCGCCCGTGGCGTCCACATTCTGCTGGACGGTCGCGACCGTGGTGAGCAGGATCTCGTAGTCGCGGCCGCCTTCGAGGGTGGCGCGCGGCACGGTCTCGCGCTCGCCGACGCCCCACCAGACGGTCCGGCTCGCGCCCTCCGGACGGAATCCGACGTAGGCGTAGGCGCCGTCCACCACGACGAGGGCGAGCAACTTGCCGCCGGGATCGGTGGCGATGCGCGTGTCGAAAGTGCGCACCATGGCGCGGTTGGCGGCGGCGCCCTTGCCCGCGAATTCGCGGAACTTCCTGCCGTAGAGCTTCTCCAGGCCCGCGCGGTGGTCGGCGTAGTACTCGGCCCTGCTATCGGCGAAAGGTCCTTCGGTGACGTTGTCGGGGCTCTGCCGCAGCACGTAATCGGGTCGGCCCGCGGCCGTCGTGGTGAACGCGGCGGCGGCCTCGAGCACGTCGAGATCACCCTCGTCGCCCATGACGGTCATCCGCCCCCACGGTCCTCGCCCGTCCACCGAGGTCTCAGGGTGCCGCAGGATCGCGAACGAGCCGTCCGGCAGCAGCAGCGACTCCGCCAACTCGAGCCGATGCTCGTTCGAGGCGGTCATCCGCGGCGCCGACGACGGCACGAAATTGACGAAATAGGCGTTCTTCAGCACGTAGGGCGGAGCGTCGGGGCCGGTGTACTCGCTCTGCAGATCGGTCCACTCGAGTCGTTTCGGACCGAGGATCGGGACGTTGACGATCATGGCGTGCGAACCGTCGGGGCGCGGGGCGTCGCCGTCGAAGATCTTGCGGCCGGTCTGCGGGTCCCGCGCCTGCCAGGCCACCCGGACGTAGGCGAAGTGGCCGCGCCCCAAGCGGAGCATCTGCCGTTCGAGGTCGGCGATCTGGTCCGCGATCGGTCGCCACACGCCGCCGGAAACATACTGCGGGAATACGGTTTTCGATCCCAGATACTGCTGGGTGACCGCCGACATGCCGAAGAACACACTCGCCGGGAGGTCGCCGACGGCCAGACCGGCGATATCGGGAACGTTCACCCCGGTCGAGATCAACGACATCGAGCCCTGGAAGCAGTTCGGGTTCCGGTGCGCCTTGCGGAAGGAACTGTTCATCACGTGCAGCAGTCGCGGGACCGCGTCGGTCGACCACAGCGTCCGCAACTGGCGATCGCCCAGTTCGGCGGTCAGCGCGCGGCGATCGGCCTCGTCGGCGCTGCTGTACACGCCGGGTAGCAGCTGGGTCGGCCGACGCAGCCGGGCCTTCTGTTCGGCGGACAACGCGAACAGCGCCGCCCGCCTCGAGGCGGCGGGCGGCTCGGGCGCGGACGCACCGGGACGGAGGCGGTCCAGCGGGCCGTCTGGAACGTCGGAGGTGAGTTCCAGGCGCGGCGGCCGGAGTTGTGTCAGTACCTCGGCCTCGATCTCGGGGCCGAGGCCCGGTCGCGAGGTCACCCCCGTGATCCGCAACCGGGTACCGCGCGGCAGCACCAGCGTGCCGTCCTCCGCCATCCCGGCGGCGGTTCCCAACCACAGCGCCGACGCGCCCGCGGGCACCCGCAGGTTCAGCAGTACCTCACTCCGGGTGCCCGGATCGGTGTTCGTCAACGACGTGAACACGAAACTCCGCGCGGTGTAGACCTCGCCGACCGACGGCCCCGGACCGTCGTCGAGGGCGTTCTCGCTCTCGGTGAGCATCGTCGACGGGTCGACGTCCCAGCCCGTCACCGTCACGGTGACCGGAAGCGGCTGGGACACCGCCGCGTCCAGTTCCGCGATCCGGTCGAGGAACGCCCGCGCGGTCAGCTCGCCGTTCAAGTAGTCCGCCATCCGGCGGATCGTGCGATCGGCCCGCTGGAGTGCCGCGAACCGCCGGTTCTGATCACTCGCGGCGAACACCGTCGCCACCGCCGCGCCGCGTTCGTCGCCGACCAGGTCGGCGCGATCCAGCAGCGGCGTCAGGTCTTCCACATCCAGGGGAACCTTGCCGATCAGATCGGTCAGCGTGGTGAACGCGCGGTGGTCGCGGCCGAATTCGACCATGTCCTCGGCCCAGTTCTCGACCCCGACGCTCGTGAAGGCCCTGGCGGGTTCGGCCCACGGTCCCCGTTCCGTCAGTGCCGTGACCATCTTGTCGGCGGCCGCACGCTGATCCGGCGACAGCGTCCGGTAGCCGTCGCCCAGGCGGGTGTCACCGAAGCGCTGGGCCTGGTCGGGAGAGTCGAACGACTCGAATTCCTCCGCCGCCGACTCCGCGGGCGGGTTCGCGCCAGGGGCCGGTTCCGCGACGCCGGACGCGCTCGGCCCGCGCCGGTCCGCGGGCCGCATCAGCGCCAGCGAGCCCACGTTCTTCTCGTCGACGTTGTTCCGGATGACCGCGGCCGTCGAAGCCAACGTCTCGTAGACGCGTCCACCGTCCATGGCCTCGCGCGGCACCAGTCGACGCTCGGTGACGCTCCACCACAGCGTCTTCGAGCCGTCCCCATCCGTCGGCGCCGTGCCGACGTACGCGCGCTCGCCGTCCACCAGGACCAACGCGATGCCGTCCCGCTCGGGCAGCTCCTCGATCCAGCGTTCCATTCTGTCGAGCGTCGATCCCGGCGCTTTGCCCTGCTTGCCGGAGCGCTGTCGGAAGTCCATGCCGAACAGGAACTGGAGATCCTTGCGGAAGCGGAGGCGGTTGTGCTCGGCCGGGTCGAGGAAGACCGCTTCGCCGCGCTGCGAAGCTCGCGCGGGCACAGCGTAGTTGGGTCTGCCCGAGGCGGTCGTGGCGAACGCGGCGGCCCCTTCGAGCACGTCGATCTCGCCCTGCTCGCCCATGATCGTCAGCGCGCCCCACGGCTCCGCTCCGTCCACCGAGAGCTCGGGATGTCGCGCCACCGCGAACGACCCGTCCGGCAGCCGCACCGAATTCTCCAACCGGGTCCGGTGGTCGTCGGAGTCGCTGATGAGCTGCGCGGTGGAGGGAATGAAGTCGATGCGCGCCCCGCGCCGGAGCACGTTTCTCGGCGGGGTCGGCCCGGTGTATTCCATCTGCAGGTCGGTCCACTCCAGCCGTTTCGGCCCCAGGACGGGGACGCCGACGGTGAGTGCGTGCGAACCGATGAGCCGCGCAACGCCGTTGTCGAAGATCTTCTGGTTGGTCTTGTCGTCCACGGCCTGCCAGAACACCCGCACGTAGGCGAAGTGTCCGCGACCCAGTTTCAGCATCTGCCGCTCGAGGTCGGCGATCTGGCGCGCGATCGGGCGCGCCGCGCCGCCGCTGAAGTATCGCGGCATCACGACTTTGGACCCCAGATACCGTTCGGGGACCGAACTCATGTCGAAGAAGGCCGTCTTCGGGAAGTCGCCGACGGCCAGACCCGGCACGTCCGGGACGTCCACCCCGGTGGACAGCAACGACAGCGAACCCTGGAAGCAGTTGGGATTCGCGGGCGAACTCCGGAAGGCGCGGTTCATCACGCCCAGCAGCGGCGGGATCGCCGCGGTCGACCACAGCATGCGCAACTGCCGACCGGCCAGCTTCTCGACCAGCGCCCGCCGATCCCCCTCGGAGACACTGCCGAACGCCTCGGGAAGCAGACCGGACGGACGCCCCAGCCGCGCTTTCCGCTCCGGCGACAATCCGAACAACGCCGTGTGTCCCGTCACCGCGGGCGCGAGTTGATCGGTCGCCGTGAGCGTGTCGAGCGCGCCCACGGGGATGTCCGAGGCGAGTTCCAGACGCGGCGGCCGCGCCTCCGCCAGCACCTCGGCCGCGACGTCGAGACCGCCGCCGGGCCGCGCGGTCACCCCCGTGATCCGCAGCCGCGAGCCGCGCGGCAGCACCAGCGCGCCGTTGTCCGCGAGACCGGCGGCCGTCCCCAACCATAGCCCGGAAGTCCCGGCGGGAGCGGTCAGATTCAGTCGGATATCGCTGTCGCCCACCGTGTTCCCGCCGGTCAGCGACGTGAACAGGAAGGTCGAGGAGGTGTAGACGCTGCCCACCGCCGGGCCGGTGGGATCGTTCACCGGGCGGCCGTCGTCGGTGCGCAACGCGGCCGGATCGACATCCCATCCGGTCACCCGCACGCCTGCCGCGAGCGGTCGCGTCACCGCCGAGTCGAGGATCCCGATCCGCTCGAGCATCGCGGGGGCGGTCGGCGAACCGCCCAAATATTCCGCGGACGCCCGGATCGAGCGATCGGCGTGCCGCATCTCCTCGAAGCGCGCGTCCTGGTCGTCGGCGTCGAAGAGGGCGACCACCGCCGCGCCGCGCGGGTCCGCGACCAGATCGATGCGATCCAGCAGCGGGAGCAGATCGGAGACCTCGGTCGGCGTCCGACCGAGCAACTCCGAGAGCCCCTGGAACACCCGGTGCGGACCGCCCATCGCCGCGAGCGCGCCCGCCCAGGTCCGCACACCCAGATTCGCGGCCAGCGCGGCCGGTTCGAGCCACGGCCCCGAAGTGGCGATCGCCGCGGCCATCGTGCCAACCCCGGCCCGCTGCTGCGGCGTCAGCGTTTGATATCCGCCGCCGAGGTACTGGTCCGCCGCGCGGTGCACCTGTTCCGGGGAAGGCGTTCCCTGAGCCGGATCGTTCTCGGACGCTTGCGGATTCGCGGCGGCGGTGGCGAGGTCCCTGTCGTCGTCGGACTCGCCGTCGTCGCCGTCGGATGCGTCGTCGTCGCTGTCGGGTTCACCGTCGGACTCGCCGCCGAAACCGTAGAATTCGCGGTCGAATCGGTCGTTGTCGCTGTCGGATTCGCTCGACTCGTCGTCGGTCGTGGACGCACCGTCCTCGATGGTCGCACCCGGCAGAGCGCCGAAGCGGTCCGCGTCGGGAAGTTCCGTGGTGGCCGCCGGAACCGTCGAGCGGACCTCCGTCGCCCGGTCGGGTCCGTCGCGGCTCGCCGGACCGGCGAGCACTGTCTCGCCGTCCGGTTCCGAGGGCGATCGCTCGCCCGGCAGGTCGACGGTCACGGACGGATCGTCCGCCGACTCCCGTAGGACGGTGGCGGACTCCGAAGCTGTCTCCAGCGACGGCGATCGCCCGCCCGGCAGGTCGACGGTCACGGACGGTTCGTCCACCGACTCCGGCAGGACGGTGCCGGACTCCGGCACGTGCGCGGCGACCAGGGCGAACGATACCGGCGCCGACTCCGACACCGACACCTCGGAGGCCGACTCGACGGCATACCCTTCCGCCACGTCCCACCAGAGCACGCCGCCCGGCAGGGCGGATGCGCGCAGCGCGAGCAGCACGGTCGGGAAGTCCTCGAGCGCGCCGACCTCGACGACCGCGAAGGAGAACGCCGGCAGTCGCCGCACCTGTGACTCGATCGTCTCGAGCGCGGGCCGGGTCTGCACCTGTCCGGGGTGGTCGCCGGCCGGAACACCGTCGACCAGCGGGCGCAGCGGTCGGCCGAGCCGTTCCTCGATCTCGGTGCGCGCGGCGAGATTCAACCGCGTCACCTCGTCCCAGTTCACGCCTTGGTCAGGTGTGTGCGGCAGCGGCGGCGCGATGCGGATGTCCTCGCCGAGCACCGAGAGGCCGGCCGCCGCGGCCTCGTACGGGATGGTGGTCGCGTCCCACCCCATCGCCGGGGTCTGCAAGGCGACCTGGGAGCGGACCAGGGAAGGATCACGCGTCGCCGCGTTCGGCGAGCCGTGCACCGCGGCGCGCATAGTTCGCAGTCGCTCGGCCGTGTCGAGTATCCGGCGGCGCGGCGCGGTCACCACGGTCAGCTCGGTCGCGGTGGCCGTCAAGGCGGGCGGGAGCACTGAGGTGAAGCCGGCCATGCCCGGCGCGAACCACCGCACCGGTCCGCCGCCCGCGGGCGCCACGAGGCCGACGGCGTAGGCGACCGGTTCGGTCGAATCCGTCGCCGGGTCGAGCACGTTCGCCGGCACCGTCATCTCGACGTAGCCGATCGCGCCCGCACCCAGCCCGGCCACCGCCGTCTCGACCTCCGCGAACACCTCCGCGCTGGTCGGCGGGTCGAAGTCGGCGTCGGGGCGCACGCCGTGCACGCCGGTCCACTGCTCGACCTGCCCCAGGTCGGTGGAGGAACGATCGTGGGCGTCGGGGCCGATCACCGCGCCCACGACATCGGGCCGCCCCTGGAACGTCGACAGGTACGCGCGCACGACCACGGCGAAGTTGCCCTCGCGCCCCGGCTCCCAGCGAACCATGCGCTGCCACAGCGATTCGAAGGCCGCCCGCTGCGGACGCTGCGCCATCGGGTCCGCCATCTGCTCGAATTCACCGGTGGACAGACGGGTCAGTTCATCCAGTTCCGCGCGCAGGCCCGGTTCCGGCTCGGCGTAGCGCCTCGGTGCGGCAGCCGAGGAGGGCAGCGGCCACTCGTTCGCCTCCGACAACTCGGCCTGCTCGTCGTCCAGATCGAGATCGAGCACGTCGTCGTAGATCACGTCCTCGACGGAGGCGGCGTCCGTCCCGACCGGCGTGGCGGGTCGCGCCGCCATGGCCCGGAGTTCCTCGGTGATCGGGACCCCGCCCAATCCCACGTCGTCCGCGAGATCCTCGGTAGACACGTTCATCTCGCCGTCGCGGACCCACTGCTCCATCATCTCCCGCAGGACCGGTCGCGAGCGGGGCGGAATCCGTCCGTAGACATCGCGATCCGGCGCGGAGTCGGCCGTCGGGCCGGCGGGTTCGTCCTCCCTGGACATGTTGTCGAGCAAGGCCTGCGAGGCGGCGCTGACGTACTCGACACGCGACGTGCCCGCGAACGGCAGTTCCCCGAAGGTGTAGGTGCGCCCGGCGGAGGCGTCCCACCACACCGGTTCGGTGACGCCGTCCTCCCGCGGGAACGTCACCGTCCAGGGCCGCCCGTCGATCAGCACCGCGGCGGTCCTGCCGCCGGGGCCCGCGGCTTTCACCTCACCGTCGATGAGGCTCGGGTCGCCGACGGCGGTCAGGTCGGCGGACGGCCCGCCGAACAGTTTCACCAGGTCCGCGCGTTCCCCGTCCGCGTCCTCACCGAGGTCGAATTCGTGTCCGTCCGGGGTGAACTCGGCCCGGGCGGGCACGGCGATCCGCGGTAGGCCCAGCGTGGTCGACACGGCGGCCCGCAGGATCTCGAACGGCGAATGCCCCGATCCGGCGTCAACGACCAGGAGCGAGGCCGGTGTCACACCGGTGGGACCGGGACGTCCCGGGTGGCGGTGCGCCTGGAAACCCTCCTTCGACCCGGCGGGTCCGACGGACTGCTCGAGGTCGTGTCGACGCTGAGCCGCCCCAGCGACCAGTTTCGCGGTCGAGGCCGTGAATTCGACCTCGGCCACCCCGGGCGCGAGCGAGGAGATGTCGGTGGCGACCATCCCGGTCTGCGGGTCGACCCAGACCGGACCCCGCGCCCCGGCCGGGAAGACGATCGCCAGCACGTGACCGCCGTCGGTCAGCGGCTTTCCGTCGGCGAACATCGGCTGCCCGGTGGTCGGATCGGTCTTGTGCCAGCGCAGACCGACCGCCGCGAACGCACCGGGACCGAGGTTCTTCACCCGGTCGTAGACGGCCTCGAAGCGCTGTTCGACCGGCATCGTCGTTCCGTCGGGCCGTCCGCCCACCCGCAGCGCGCGCGAACCGAGCCACCGCTGCAACACCGCTTTGTTGGCCAGGCCGGTGTCGAACGGATGGCCGCCCACCTTGCCCGCGGCGAGATCCGGTTTGCCGAGGAACGTCGACAGGAACGCGTGCACGGCCTGCGCGCAGTTGGTGAGCCGGGCGGGCGCCAACGGTCGCGGTCCGTTGATCGCGTGACTCAGCGGCGTCCCGTCGCCCAGCACGGTCGCCGGATCGACGAAGGCCCGGTACGCGCCGTTCGGCAGGCGCAGATCCGCGCGCAGGCGCTCCAGCGCCGCGAGATCGACACTGCCGTAGGTCTTCGCGAAGTGGTCCCGTGACGGCGTCGGGACGAGAGCCAACTCCGCCTGCGACAGCGCGACGGGCTGTGCGAGAGCGGGTGTCACCGCGGGCGGCGGGTCGACGGCGGTCGGTGACGGCCGGAACATCTTGTCGACCGGTTCGTCCTCGTCGTCGGAGAACTCGTCGTCGGTGAGCGCCGAACCCGCCGTGGACGCGATGTCCGACTCCTCGGAGAACACCGACGCCAGGTCGGAATCGTCAGAGTCGTCCGAGATTTCGGACATCGCGTCGGAGTCGGCGAACACCGACGGCTGATCGGCGGCCATGACCGCGAGGGGCGAGGGCAGGACCGGCATCGGATTCGGGCGCGCGGGCATCGCCCGCGGCGGCGGGACGTCCGCCGCCGCGCCGTCGACCTCGGCCGCGTCGTTGACTTCGATATCGGGATCGGGCGCGCGCGTGCGGAAGTCGTCGTCGTCCGAGGTGTCCGGGTCCGAGGTGTCGGCGGGATCGAACACGTAGGAGACGAATCCGACGCCGCTGACCGCCATTTCCTCGATGCCGTAGACCTCGCCGCTCTCGACGTCCCACCACAGCGCCTCGGGATTCGGTCCGCCGGTGATCACCCCCAACACCGCGAAGTGCAGTTCACCGCGCGGACTGGTGAACTCCACGAACCCGGTCGACCCCGACGGCAACTTGTCGAAATTGTCGATGACCTGGACGAAGTCTTCCCGCAGGAAACCCGCCGACTCGTTGACCTTCTGCAACGGGCCCTTGAACGCGCGCCGCACCTCGGCGCGTCCGCGTTCCATCCAGCGCGGATCGTGGAACCGCTCGGGCAGTTCCATCTTCGACAGCAGCAATTGCGGTCGTCCCTTGAAGGTTCGCCTGCCCGCGATCGCCGCGTCGTAGGTGTCGAACCGTCCGCCCGCCGCGCCGGAGGCGGCGATCAACCGGCGGTACGGGGCTTCCGGCCGCGGCTGGGTCTCCGGATGCGGAGAACCGAGGAACCTGTTCGGGGTCCGCGAGTCCACCAGCGCGTCCTCGAGACTCCGCTGCTGGGTGTGCGCCGCGAGGACCCGGGCCGCGGTGGTGAACACGACGTAGGTGTCACGCACGCCCTCGGGTGGCACCGGAACTTGCTCGGACACCTGCCTTTTCGAGTAGTCGAGCCAGGCGGGCGCGGCGAGGGTCGGCCTGGCCACGGCCACGACGTAGTCGACCGGCGATCCGTCGGGGCCGGTGACCGTGCCGCCGACGTAGGCCATCGCGCCCGGCCCCAGGCGATTCACCTGCGCTGCGACGAATTCGAGGACCTCCGCCGCGGTGGCCTGCGTCCCGTCCGCGTTGGTCAGATCGGTGTGGCGGCGCGCGCCGAGTCGCCGCTCCACCACCGCCGGGTCGACGTGCCCGCTCTCGGGTGCGTAGAAGTCCGGGCTGCCTTGGAACAGGTTCAGGAACGCCAGCGCGGCGACCCCGCCGCCGCGCGCGTCCCCGAACATCGCCGCGGTGAGCTCGATGATCCGCGGACCGTAGGGGTCCGCGTCGGGTGGGTAGGAGATCGGATCCCGGTAGGCGGCGTAGCCTCCTTCGACCCGCATCAGATCCTGGAGCGCCGCGCGGGCCGGATTCACCGCTCCCGGCGCGTACTTCGCGGACAGCTGGTCGAGGTTCGCCATCTCGTGCGGCGCGGGCCGCGCGCCCGGAGCCTCACCGATCCGACTGAGTTGCAGGTGCAGGAGCACGGGAGGCTCGGCGCGGCGCAGGTTGTCGAACGGGTCGCGCGCCGGATCGAGCGCGAAGGACCGCTGCTCGGTGGCGGGAGTGAAGATCTCGCGCAGTGTGTCCGCGTCGGCGATCACATACCGGGCGTCGGTGTAGTGGGCGAACCGCGCGCGCGTCTGTTCGTCCAGTGGCGCGCCCGCGTCCATGGTGACGCCGCTGACCAGGTCCCACCACACCGGGCTCGTCGTGCTCGCCCCCCTCTTCGGGTAGACCAACAGCAACGGCGCGACGGAGACACCGTCGTCGAGCAGTGCCAGCGCCGCCGAACCCGGACCGTAACGCGGCGAGACGATCTCGCCGTAGATCGACGCGAGACGTTCCTGCAGGGAACTCCACGGCGCACCCGCGGGCCGCAGCAGCATGCGGAAGGTCCGCTGCAATTCCGCTATACGCCCCGACCGGTACAGCGTCGTCCGATCGATCAGCGCGCCGTCCCGGTTCAGCGGATCCCAGATCGGGGCCTCGAACTGCGGGTTGCCGGAGAAGGTCGAGGCCGCCGCGATCCCCAGGCCCACCGGGGAGAACGTGCGTCCCGGACCGATCCCGCCGAAGGCGATCTTCGTCGCGTAGGCGCTCGGGTGCAGGTAGGCGAGGGTGATCGAACCGTTCGGGCGCAACGCGGCGGTGAGATCCCGCAGATGGGCCGCGGCGGCGGCGATCCGCTTCGGATTCGTCAGACGGTAGGTGACGCTGTCGACGTGGGTGGTGAACGCGTCGATGTCGGCGGTGGCCACCGCGTTCTGCGCGTCCGCCCACACCGGGGTCGTCGCGGTCGCCGGGAAGACCAGCGCGATCGAGTGCGGTTCGCTGCGCAACCGCGCACCCGTGCGGAAGTGCAGTTTGGGCTGCCCGTCCGCACCCACCGCCTGCCAGCGGATGTCGACGAAGGAGATCGTCTGTCGCTCCGGGTCGTTCGCGACCGCCCGGTGGATCGTGTCGAACTGCTGCTCGATCGACAGCGGCGTGCCGCCCGCCGCGAACAGCGGATCCCACGCGGCGGCGCCCAACCGCTGCGACACCAGTCGCTGCCGCACATCGTTGCCGAACTCGAACCGCAGCGCGGGAGCGACGTCGGGTTTGCCGAGGTAGCCGTGCGTGAAGGCCAGGGTGGCCAGCCAACTGTTGTTGCCCCGCCCGGGCAGATAGACGCCGGGGTCGTTGATCGTGCGCAGCGGCCCGTTCCCGTCCGCGTCGGTCCTCCGCGGATCCCACAGGACCTCGAAGCGCCCGTCGGCGCGCCGGAGTTGCCGTTGCAGCGTCCGGAAGGGGGGACTGTCGGTCGCGGTGGTGACCGCGAAGATCGGATCGTCCGAGAGCAGCGGGATCGCGTCCAACTCCTCGGCCGACAACGGCGCGGCGGGCATCGGCCGGGACGGGTCGATCACCGGCGCGTCGAGGAAGGACACCCGGGCCAACCACATCCGACGCGACTCGGCATCCGACTCCGGGGTGCGCGGCACCTCCTCGACGTTGTCGTCCGCGAAGTCCATGTCGTCGTCGGCGAAGGAATAGGTATCGGCTTCGGGGGCGATATCGTTCGCCGAGTCGAGGGAGAAGAACGCGTGCGCGGCCCCGAAGGAGGTGCCCGTGAGGACATTGCGGATCCGTTGCGCGGGAGCCATGACGGCGAACACGGTCCCGCCCGGAACGAGCGGCGCCGTGATGTCCACCTGCGCGACCGCCAACGGCTCCCACCAGGACGTGTAGTTCCGTCCGTGCAGCGCGAGCACCGTCCCGACGAGCCAGCGGTCACCTCCCGACGAGGCGTTGCCCGGCACCTGCACCACCGCGACCGAGCCCGCACCGTAGGCGTCGCCGCGCAACAGCGAGTCCATGTGCGTCAGCTGTTGCGACAGCGAGGAATTCGACAGCGACACCGGTATCGAGGTGGTGCCGAGCAGGTCCTCGATCGCCATCATCGGGTCGCCCTGCCGGAGCAGGTCGGCGACGGTGGTCCCGCTGTCGACGATCAGCCCAGGCGACAACGGCACGGCGAACCGCGGGAAACCCGAGAACAGTGTCACATAGGCCGCGACCACCTCCTCCGCAGCGAACACGGCGTCCGGTCCCGGCGTGCCGAGCATCACCAGCGGCCCGATGTTCCGAGGGATCGGGTGGACGGTGGTGTTCGCCGCCGCCCGCAACATCGCGAGGATATCCCGCGTGCGCTCACCCGCCGCTTCGATCATCTCCGGTGTGGCCACGGCATAGGACACCGAGAAGGTGCGTTCGGCCAGATCGTCCAGATCAGCGCGCAGATCGTGGGCCGAGCGGTCGATCCACACCGGCCCAGCGCCCTCGGGATGCACCAGCGCCAGCACCCGCCGATCCCCGAAACCCGAATTCTCGTCGTCGGATTCGTCCCCTTCGCTGTCGTCCCCTTCGCTGTCGGAATCGGGAAGCGTCTGCACCAAGACGTAGGCGACGGCTCCCGGACCGAGGTCGGCCACCTTGGCGCGGATCTCCTCGAACAGCGGTGCGGTCTGCCCCGGACCGAGCGACTCGTACCGGTCGGCGGGCACCCGGATCAGCGCCGAACCCAACCACTGCTGCGGCAGACCGCTCATGCCGAGCATGCCGAGCGGGAACGCCCGGGTCGAGGGCCCGGCGATATCGGGCGCCCCCTGGAACGCCGACAGGAAGGTCAACGTTCCGAGTGCGAAGTCGTCCAGATCGTCCGGGTCGACCTCGCCGCCGATCAGATCGGCGATGGCGATCCCGTTCGGCTGGAACGTCTCCGGATTCCACCGCGCGAGATACCCACCGTCGCGGTCGCGCACGTTGTCGCGCAACCGTTGCAGCGCGGCCTCCGGGGCCGGACCGTGCATACTCCGGATCTGCATGGTCGAAGGCCGGAAGATCGGTCGACCGTCGTTCTCTGTTGTACCGATACTCGGTGACGCGGGGGCATTCGAGGTCGCAGGACCGGGTGTCGCCCCCTGGACGCTCGCGGGGCGCATCGAATCCGGCTCGGTCACCGAATCCGCCGGTGTGTCAGGGGATTCCGAATCCGCTGGCGTCACCACGACCTCGGGCCTCGGCGGCGTCGCGGCGGGCTCGATCGTCGGCGGACTCACCACCACTTCTGGAACAGGAGGCGTCACCACCACCTCGGGAACCGGCGGTATCACCACGTCCGTCGGCACGGGCCGTGTCTCCACGGCTTCGGGCACCGGGACGGGGACCGGCGGCATCGCGATGTCATCCGATGTCGGTGTCGTCTCCGCCGCCTCGGAAACAGGTGGGGCCGCTACTTGTTCGGTCGCGGAGGAGGCCGTCTCGGGAATCGGCCTGGTCGTCGTCCCGGGCACCGAGGAGTTCACCCCCTCGGACGGCTGCGTCTCCTGGTCCGGGGGCGGCGGCTGGGTCCGGGTGTTCGGCTCACCGAAGTGCCGGTTGTCGTCCCGGCCGGGGCCGCCGCGCGAGTCCGGGTCGTCGGGCCCCGAGGTCTCGACGGATTCCGCGGCGTGCTCGGCGGGCAGGTCGCCCGGGAGTTCCGCGAGCACGGGCGGCGGCGGTTGCGCGACGGCGTGCAGGATGTAATCGGGGCCCTCCGGCCAGGTCTCGGTGCCCGGGACGATCTCCGCGCCCGTGATCGACCAGACGGTGTCGCGGGGCAGGACCACCTGCGGACGTCCCGGCCCCGAATTCACCCAGACGCCCTGGCTGCCCGCGGGAAGGCGCAGGTCCACCTGGAAACGCCCCGGGGTATCGGCATCGCGGCCCAACCCGACGGACAGATGTCCGGCCGACCGCTGCTCCACCCCGATCAGCCGCGTCGGGTCGACGCCGTCCCACGGCTGTCCCGCGAGGGTGGTCACGGTCGAGGGGTCCGCGAGCGCGAAGGTCGCGCGCAAGGGTTCGGGCAGCGGTTGAGCGGTCGCCGCGTCGAGTTCTTCGGACCGATCCCCCTGCTGGGCCTGCGGATTCGCGGCGAACTCGTCCAGCGCGCGCCGCCGCGAATCCGGGAGGTTGCGGTAGGTGTAGCCGAGATCCCGCTCACCCCAGGTGGTTCCGATCTCCGCCGTGGTGAACTGCCGGTAGCCGTCGTCGTCCACGGTGGTCTCGCCGGGCGGGGCCTCCGAGATCGGAGGCGCGCCGGGCGGGAGGACGGCGGTCAGGAGTTTGTCGATGGTGTTCTCGCGCAGATTCTCTCCGTCACCGGTGACGTAGGTGATCCGATCGACTTCGCCGTCGGCGAAGGTCGGCGGCGTCTCGGAGAGACCGGTGCCGTACAGATCCCACCACAGGGGACGCGGATCGGGATCGCTGTCCAGCAGTTTCTCCGGATAGACGACCGCGTACGGAGCGACGACGCCGTCGGCCTTGGCGACCGCCACGAATGCCACGGAGCGAGGCTTTCCTGCCTTCACCTCCGCGTGGATCGCGTCGATCTGTTGCCCGATCGTCAGCCCGTCACCGGGGACCTCGGCCAACGGTTTACGGAACCACCTGTCGATCAGCCAACGGCCGCTGCCTTCGATTTCCCGAGGGTCCGGCGGCAGGTTGTCGATGTTGAGGTGATCCCAGTGCGGCACCGCGAAGCGGGGATGACCGAGGAACGACGCGAGGGCCGCGACACCGACCTCGTACGGACTGAAAGTCCGTCCCGGGCCCGGACCGGCGAACATCACATACGCGCCATAGGGCAGACCGCCCTCGACGGAGGTGTAGCCCGGTGGCCGATAGGCCAGGAATTCCGACCCGCCCGGAGCCGGATTCGGGTCGCGCAGAGCGTCTTCCAGATCGATGGCGTGCTGTCCGGCCGCGAGCATCAGATCCGGCGTCGACGCGATGTAGGTGACCAGAGCCATCCCACGGGTGCCGCGCGTCGGTTCCGTCGACATCTCCTCGGTCTGCGGATCGGCCCAGACCAGCCCCTTCGCCGAAGGCGGGTAGAGGACCGATGTCGCGTGGTTGGTGATCACCCCGACGTTCTCGTCCTCGTCGGCGTTCGCACCGGGTTCGGCGCCCCACTTGACTTCTTTCTGCACAGTCACACTGGCCATCGAGCGTTCGCCCAGATCGTTGCGCATCTTGTCGCCGAGTCGTCGCAACTGCTCGTCGCCCGACCACAATTCACCATCCGGGCCCGCCCGCACGACCGCGATCCGCCGCGCGCCGAGCAGACGTTCGTGCCGGGCGATACCGCCACGGTTGACATCGCGCAGTACCGAATCGATGACCGGCGGTGCGACCGTCGGTTGTCCGGCGAAGTTCAGCAGTTGCGCTTCGACACATATCTCGCAGTTGGTGTTGCGGCCCGGGAAGGACATGCCCGGACCGTTCACCTGTTCACCGATCGCGCGCCCACCCGACACCGCGGTGTCGCGGGGATCGGCCCAGATCATGATCGTGCCGTCGGCGTCGGTCATACTCTCGGTGATCCGCTCGAGGTCGCGCTGGTCGACGCTGCCGAAGATGCCCGGGTAGAGGTCGCGGCGCGCGCGGGTGATCACTCTCATCTGCTGCTGGGTCGGCACCCACGGCGTCTGCGTCCGGGTGTCCGTCTCATGGTTCGCGGCGGGATCCCGCGTCGGTTCGGCAGGAGGCGCGACGGACTCCGCGACGGTCGGCGCGGCCGCCATCGCGGCAAGCTGGAAATCGGCGTCGGAGAATTCGTTCGCCGCGGACTCCGACCCGATCGCCGGATTCCGCGGCGAGGCCGACCGGGTCGTCTCCTGCGACGTCGCCCCCGAACGCGGACGGACCGGAGCCGCGTTATCGCTCACCCCCGCGTCGAGCGTGAACGCCCGGCCAGGACCGCGCGGCGCGGTGGGCGCTCCGGCGCGCGGCGTCTCGCTCGACGGCGAGAGGGTCGGGGAGGCAGGGGTGGCCGGGCGGACCGTGGGCGACGGTTGCTGGGTGGTCGTGGGCTGGTTGGCGACGGATTGGTGGGCTGTCGACGGCTGCGGGGTCACGGACTGGTGGGGCGTCGGCTGATGCGGACCCGCCAACGGCTGCTGCGTCGCCTGCACAGGTTGCCGGCCGTTGACCGGCTGGACTCCCGTGGACGGCGTCGCGGGCGACGGCTGCGCGGGCATCCCGGACGTGGTCGACTCGCCGACCTCCTCCGAAAGCGCGGGCGTCGACACGTCGTCGCCGACGCGATGCTGCCCCGAGATCTCGGCCGCCCGCGTCTCGATCTCCGAGGGTGTCACCGCCGTCGCCAGCGGACCGCCGTCGACCGGCCGACCGTCGACACGTGTCTCGACGGGAACGCTCGGCGCGGGCGCGGGCTGGTCGACCGTCGTGTCCGGCCGGAACGCCACATCCGGGGACACCTCGCCCCGGTCGTTCGTCTCCCCCACCCGCACCGGCGCGGGCCCGCTCTCGACCGCCTGATTCTCCTGCGACCGCGACTCGTTCACCGAATGGTCGGAACCAACCGGCCGTTCTCGATCGACCTGCGTGGCCGAGGCGGGATGCGACGCGGGATGCTCCGGCGTATCCGGCCGCTGCTCAACAATATCGGGCCGCTGCTCAACAGTATCCGGCCGCTCCTCAATGGCATTCGGCTGCTGCTCAACGACATTGGGCCGGTGATCCCCATCCGCTTCCTGCTGCCCGCCCTCCTGCCGGCCGCCTTGCTGTTCGCCGCCGCCCTGCTGCGCATCCCGGGGCCGCTGCTCGCCCTCGTGCCCGCCGCCCTGCTGTTCGCCGCCGTCCTGCTGCGCATCCTGCGACTGCTGCTCGCCACCCGGCTGCCGGCCGCCTTCGTGCTGATCCTCTTGCTGCGCGGCCTCTTGCTCCCCGCTCTCCTCCGACAGACCGCCGTCCTGCTGCGGGGAACCCTCCTGCTGCTCACCGACCTCATGCGGCCCGACGCCGTGCTGCTCGGCCGACTCCTGCTGACCGACTTCTTGCTGCTCGACCGACTCCTGCTCGCCCTCGACTTGCTGCTCAGCCGATTCCTGCTGCTCAGCAGACTGCTGCTGCTCACCCTCTTGTTCTTGGGAATCCTGAGGCTGCTGCTCACCGTCGTGCTGCTCACCGCCCTCGTGCTGCTGATCCTGTTGCTGCCCAGCCTCTTCCTGCTGTTGCTGCCCCTCCTGCTCCCCCACCCCCTCCTGCCCGGGCTCCTGCTGCCCACCCTCCTGCTGGAGGCCACCGTCCTGCTGCTCACTCCCCTGCTGGGCAACCTCCTGCTGCACACCCTCCTGCTGAACGGCCTGTTCGCCACCGCCTTGCTGCACACCGTCCTGCTGGGCGACCTGCTGACCACCACCCATTTCGTTGCCTTGCTGCCCGCCGTCCTGCGACCCGAACGAATTCGACTCTCCCCCAACGATCGGCGACTGCTCACCACCGACCTGCCGGCCACCGAACTGCTCACCTCCACCCTGCTGCGACACCGACGACGGCGCGCCGGCCACCTCCGACGTCGACGCC